>JAVLBP010000009.1:0-61281 GCA_031581145.1 Balneolaceae bacterium | reverse complement strand
CCTCCTCAGGGTGTTGGGCTAGGACCTGGTCAACAAAGGTCTCTATCGCAGCATCATCTGAAACTTGAATCAAATCGAGCTCTTTGGCAATTGTTTCGACATCTGTTTGCATAGCCGTGCGCTCAGCCCCATGCAAAGCCCCATCCGCTTTGCCACCTTCATGGTTGACATGACGATCAACCAACTCCATAAATAGTGTGGTTTGAGCACTGGAATTCACCTTTGCGTCCTGTTTGAGTTGAATCAACTGCGCCAGCGGCTCCACTCCGACTGGAAATTGCCCAATCGACCATCCACGCTCATTCAATACACGCAACACATTCGATAAAATCATCGCGCTTGAGGCTTTTGCATCACCACTTGCCTCAACTAACGCTTCAAAATAATCTGCTAAAGCGCGTTGATCCGTCAGGGTCACCGCATCATCAAGACCAAGGGAGTACTGCTCCATAAAGCGAGCTCTTCGAACGTCCGGCAATTCAGGAAGAGCTACCTTAACAGATTCTAACCACGCTTCATCCAGCACGATGGGAGGCAAATCGGGTTCGGGGAAGTAGCGGTAATCATGCGCTTCCTCCTTGCTGCGCATCGAGCGTGTGGTCATGGCATTAGGATCCCATAAAAGTGTCTCTTGAATCACCTCACCACCCTCTTGAATCAACGCGATTTGGCGATCAATTTCATACTGAATCGCCTTCTCAACGTTTCGAAAGGAGTTCATATTCTTGAGCTCCGTTCGAGTCCCAAATGCCTCTTGTCCTCGTGGGCGCACTGAAACGTTCGCATCACATCGAAGACTCCCCTCCTCCATGTTTCCGTCACAAATATCTAGATATTGCACAATTTGACGAATTCGTGTTAGGTAAGCATACGCCTCTTGAGGAGTTCGAATATCAGGCTCAGAAACAATCTCGATGAGGCTTGATCCCGCACGATTCAAATCAATCAACGAGTGGTATGGATCTTGATCATGCAAAGATTTCCCTGAATCCTCTTCCATATGAATTCTGGTGAGCCCAATTCGTTTTTTGTAGGTAGGCAGCGTAATCTCAATCGCACCATCAAAACAAATGGGCGTCTCGTATTGAGATATCTGGTACCCCTTTGGCAAATCAGGATAGAAATAGTTTTTTCGAGCAAAAATTGATCGACGCGCTATGTCACAACCCGTTGCAAGACCCATCTTGACCGTATAATGAATAAGCTCTTCATTCACTTGTGGCAAGGTCCCAGGGTGGCCTAGGCAAAGTGGTGTGAGTTGGGTATTGGGTGCCTCACCATACTCACTCGCTACGGGTGCAAACGCTTTGGTTTGTGTTTGGAGCTGCGCGTGGACTTCAAGCCCAATAACCGCTTCAAAATCGGGGTGATCAATCGTCGCTTCAGCCACAGTGCTAGTCTTCTTGCCAGACTTAGTGCCGGTCTTATAACCAGACTCGCCGGTTGACGTTAATGGTGGGGTAGAATTACTCATAATCTGCTTCGAATGTACGCACCTTCATTCACTCAATCCAATGAGGTTCTGCGTCACGCAATGAATGGATCCCTGCCCCCACACCAAATCATGACATGGAATGCCCACAATGTCCATCTCAGGAAGGAGCTCTTGGATTATGGCGCGAGCCTCACGATCCGTTTTGGGATCATAAAGTGGGAGGTATACCGTGTAGTCACCAAACACAAAGTTAGCATAACTCGCAGGGACGACGCTCGATCCATCGACGGTTGTGCCTTCAATTTCACAGCGAGGCATCGGAAGCTCCACAATGTCGAGATCAAACCCTTGCTGTGCCCTCAACTCTTGGGCAAAGGAGTTGAGTGTCTCCTTGTTGGCTCGCAGCACCCCCTCATTTGGGCCATTTGGCGCGTCTTGAGCGATTAATACCACATCCTCACGCACAAACCTTGCAAAATCATCGACATGCCCATCAGTGTCATCACCTTTGAGCCCTGCATCAAACCAACAAATATGCGATACCCCAAAAGCCTCTTGTAGAATCTGTTCAAGGCTCTTTTGGCTCAACCCAGGATTGCGCGTAGGGTTTTGGAGAACCGCCTTGGTGGTTAACATTACCCCCTGTCCATTGCCTTCGACGGCTCCACCTTCCAACACAGTCTCAAACGACGTTACTCTCGCGCCATACAACCCTGCAAGTGACGTTGGAATGGCATTATCCAACTCAAATGGTGGGTATTTGCCTCCCCATGCGTTATACGTCCAATCTAACCATAGGGGTTGATCACCCTGCCACACGCCAATGGGTCCGTAATCACGCACCCAAAGATCATTCGTAGGCACAACTATCCACTCCAAATCTAGCGTTGTGCCAGGTTCCAGGGATTGCCGGACCAATCGATCTGCAACTTCTCTGACAACAGCGGACGAGACAAGGCACAGCACCCGTTGACGCGAAGCCATTGCGCGTATGAGCTCCACATACACACCTTCCACACGTTGAAGTCGCTCTCCAGGCCATGTTTCACGATTTTCGGGCCAGGTGAGTAGCATAGCATCCTTCGACTCCCATTCTGCGGGCCAACGCGTCGTTAAGTTAGAGGTTGAAGGTGCTATTTGTGATGGTGCTGTTTGTGAAAGCAATGTTTCTAGGGTCAATCTTAATCTACCCACCGTGTGCGCAAGGGTTCGTACGTATCAATGCGACGATCGCGGAAAAAGGGCCAAGATCTACGAACCGATTCAACCTCGGAAACATCCATGGTTGTGTGTAAAATCTCCTCTTCCTTCCCTGCTTCTGCTACAATTTCACCAAGAGGGCCAGCGACAAACGAACGACCCCAGAACGTTGTCCCAGATTCAACCCCTACTCGATTGACTGCAGCAACAAACACGCCGTTAGCAATCGCATGAGATCGCTGAATCGTTTTCCAGGCATCATGAAACTTCTTCCCTTCAGCTTCAGATTCTGTTTTTAGCGTGCCAATCGCAGTTGGATACACGATGTACTGGGCCCCTTGTAAAGCAAGCAAGCGAGCTGCCTCTGGAAACCATTGATCCCAACAGATCAAGACGCCTAGCTTGCCCCATGGAGTGTCTACCACTGGATACCCGAGATCTCCAGGGGCGAAATAATACTTTTCGTGGAAACCTGGATCCTCTGGAACATGATTCTTTCGGTAATGAAGCACCCTTTCGCCTTGATCATTGAGAACAACAGCTGCATTGTAGTACACTCCTGGGCCTGCTTGTTCAAAGAAAGGGACCACCAACCACACAGAAAGCTCTTTGGAGAGTGCGCTCATCTGTTGTATCAGCGATCCATCCACAGCCGATGCCTCCGCAAAATGTGCCTCGTCAATGCGCGCCCCCACATAGGGCTGTGCAAAAAGCTCTTGCAAGATAATGACTTGTGCACCATCCCTCGCTGCGTCTCGAATGAGCTGAGCATGATGGTCTAGACTTAAGGCCATCGAGCCTGGGTATGCACATTGGATACACGCCAATCTACACGGGCTCGTAAAGAGATTAAACATAGTGTATTGCGAAAAATTAAGTGGTCATTCAGTCATGGCGTCCTTACTTTTGGAAGATACGAGCTAATCGATTAATCATCGGGACTAAATCAACGTATTGGAGCATGACAACAACACATGACGCGCCACAAAGCGCTGGTCAAATCAATGCGCCACGAAGCGCTGGTCAATTCAACGCGCCACGAAGCGCTGTTGCACTTGACACCTTGAACCTACAATTACCTGAAGCGTATCAACACTGGAACCTTACCCCACCAGAACTTTATGAGCACATACTCAAAAATGATGAGGGGGTTCTCACTGACAAGCATGCCATACGAATTGTTACAGGTACCTACACAGGTCGATCACCCAAGGATCGATTCATCGTCGAAGACGAACAAACCAAAGAGCGGGTCGACTGGGGAGGATTCAATACACCAATCTCAAAAGAGGTCTTTGAAAAACTTCACGCTAAGGTGGCCTCGTACTTGAAAGACAAATCGGTATACGTGAAGGATTTGTATGCCGGCGCTGATCCTGAGCACCGTTTGAATGTACGAGTCGTCAGTGAGGTGGCCTACCATGGACTCTTCTCCCATAACATGTTTATTCGACCGTCAGATGACGAATTAGCATCGTTTACCCCAAATTTTACCGTTTTAGCAGCCCCTTTTTGCGAGGCGGATCCTGAGACTGATGGGACCCAATCCAAGACCTTCATCCTCGTGAATTTTGAGAAAAAGCTCATTCTCATTGGGGGAACACTCTATTCAGGGGAGGTTAAAAAGGGGATTTTTGGCGTGATGAATTATCTGCTCCCACAAAAAGGGGTCATGCCGATGCATTGCTCTGCCAATGTTGACAGCAACGGCAATACAGCTGTCTTTTTTGGGTTATCAGGAACCGGAAAAACCACACTATCCGCAGATCAAGACAAAACATTGGTTGGCGACGACGAGCATGGGTGGAGTGACCAAGGCATCTTTAATTTTGAAGGAGGGTGTTATGCCAAAACCATTAATCTGAGTCCAAAACAGGAACCAGAAATCTACGCGACGACACAGATGCCGGGAACCATTTTGGAGAATGTAATCCTCGATCATAAACGTCGTCCAGATTTTGATGACGTATCGCTCACACAAAATACACGCTGCTCGTACCCCATTGACTACATTCCCAATGCAAGCAAAACCGGCAGAGCTGGTCACCCAAAAAACATCATCTTCCTAACCGCGGATGCGTTTGGGGTCTTACCTCCTATTTCTAGGCTGTCACCTGCGCAAGCCATGTACCATTTTATGAGCGGCTACACGGCCAAGGTTGCCGGAACTGAGCGTGGCATTACAGAGCCTGAAGCCACATTTAGTGCCTGTTTTGGGGCCCCTTTCATGCCCCTTCACCCGTCAGAGTACGCTCGCCTGCTGGCAGAAAAGATCAAAAAGCACAACGCGACCGTTTGGCTCATCAATACGGGTTGGACGGGTGGATCGTATGGAGTCGGCTCACGAATGAAATTATCCAGTACAAGAACGATGCTTGCTGAGGCGCTAAGTGGCTCATTAAATAAAGGGGCATTTCATATCGATCCCATCTTTGGATTAGAAATCCCAGACGACGTCCCTGGAGTACAACGCGAGCTCCTTGATCCAAAACGGACCTGGCCCAACAAGGATGATTATACACAGACGGCGGTTAAGCTTGCAGGAATGTTTCGGGAGAATTTTAAGCAGTTCGAAGAGGTTGCAGGCGAAGAAATTGCATCTGCCGGTCCTCTTGTATAGCTTCAAGATGACACGAATGACGTGAACATTGAAGCATACATTGAAGCATACATTGATGCGACAACGGGATAAAAAACGGAATCAAAAACAGTATCAAACAGTCTGCAAATGACGACGAATGACCTAGCGTCACTCACAGGTATTTTGGATCTAACCTCCTTGTCGGGTACTGAGAGCGAGACGGACATCAAGGCGCTGTGTCAAAAAGGGATGAGTCCTGCGGATGGATTGCCTACTGTTGCCGCGATTTGTGTCTACCCTCTGCGAGTGAGTACAGTGGCCAAAGCGACCCAAGATACAGGCGTTCGTGTGTGTGCGGTCTCAGGTGGATTTCCTCATGCGATGAGCCCTTTATCTGCCCAACTCATCGAGACACAAACCGTCCTTGATGATGGTGCTCATGAGGTCGATATCGTGATCCCAAAATGGGCTGCCCATCAAGGGGATTGGCAAGCGGTCCAAAACCATGTTGCTGCACATAAATCGGTATGTGGGGATGCTATGTTAAAAGTCATTCTCGAAACGGGTGAAATGGGTTCTGGTGGCACGGATGCGACGGCAACAGATGGCACACCAGGAGTCGAGATGATCGCGGCTGCATCCAAAGCAGCCATTGCCGGGGGCGCTGACTTTCTAAAAACATCGACAGGTAAAGTGGCGATTTCGGCTACAGTGGAAGCTGTTGAAGTGATGATGAAGGTTGTTGGAGAGCATCACAAAACCACTGGACAGACCGTAGGTATTAAAGTTGCTGGAGGGGTTCGAACAGTAGACCAAGCGCGCCCCTACATTGCCCTTGCGGAAGATCACCTCCCCTTTGATTGGCGCCATCCACAGCATATGCGTTTTGGAGCAAGCTCACTGCTTGACGATATCACCGCACAATTGCACGTCTCATGGCACGCCTCATGACACGCCTCATGACACGCTCTGGCAGGATACCCTGGATTGTCGTCGTCGCCCTTGGGGGTATCCTCTTTCCATCGACAACAGAGGCTCAATTTGTCCGCCCTCTACTCGACGGGACCCGCAATTCCCTCACCGATTGGGCACCCCCAAGTCGATTTGAGTCACCTTATCTTGAGTCGCCTACCTTGGATGATTCGGTGCGTACCGAGCAACCAAGCTATGGCTACAAGGTTCAAATCGCTCGTACGCGTCAGGTGATGGAAGCTGACAGCATTCTTCAAGAATACCTTGTGTGGTCAGACACCCTATTTACGGAGCACCGCCCAAAAGGGTATCTCGATTTTCGAACACCCTATTACCGTGTATCGGTGGGTAATTTTACGGAGCAGAGGGTCGCGATCTATTTTGCAGAAACCATCCGTAGGCAATTTCCCGATGCCTGGGTCGTACAGGGGGAGCTTGATACACAACGTCTTGCCCCTGAGGGAACGCAGTGGATCACCGACCCGGACACCACCGCTGTCTCAGACGTTGAATCGAAACAGTAACACGTCGCCATCTTGGACGACATACTCTTTACCCTCCTGACGCATTTTTCCAGCCTCACGAGCCTCTTTCTCAGATCCTAGGGCCTGATAATCGGCAAACGCAATGGTCTCTGCTCGGATGAACCCCTTCTCAAAGTCTGTATGGATCACCCCAGCAGCTTGTGGTGCCTTGGTTCCTTGTCGGATTTGCCATGCTCGGACCTCTTTCTCCCCTGCTGTGAAGTAGGTAATGAGGCCAAGCAAGCGATACGCCTCTTGGATTAGCTTGGGCAATCCCGCATCAGTCAAACCTAGATCTTCCAAAAACATCTGTGTTTCATCTGGCTCCAATTCAGCTATTTCTGACTCAATTTTGGCGCAGAACACGACTACGTGATCGCCTTGGGCCTCGGCTTTGGCTCGTACAGCCTGCACTGCCTCCACCTGGTCCCCGTTGGGCAATCCATCCTCATCCACGTTGCATGCATACAATACCGGCTTTTGCGACAAACAGTGCGTATCTTTTAGCGCCTCAAGCTGAATTTCTGAGCATTCTATGGCTCGGAGCGCGATTCCTTCGCCTAGTTTATCAAGCAGCGCTTCTAGCGCCTCAGCTTGCTGGGCAACGCCCTTATCGCCACTTTTGGCTTGCTTTTTGAGCGTACTCACCCGTTTATCAATCACATCGATATCCTTGAGGATGAGTTCCTGCTCGATAATCTCAATATCACGAAGAGGGTCAACATTCCCCTCCACATGAATCACATCAGGGTCATCAAAACAACGAACCACATGCAGGATTAAATCTACCTCTCGGATGTTGCTCAAAAACGCATTCCCTTTTCCTTTCCCCTCACTGGCACCTTTGACCAAGCCGGCGATGTCCACAAATTCAATGGATGCAGGAATTACAGAAGCCGGGTTGACGAGTCTGGTCAAGGTATCGAGTCGAGGATCTGGCACATTCACCAAACCCACATTGGGATCAATCGTACAAAAAGGGAAATTTGCAGCCTCGGCTTTGGCGCTGCTCAGCGCATTAAATAACGTCGATTTCCCCACATTAGGTAGGCCTACGATGCCACACGAAACGCTCATTCTTTTAGACCTCGTCCTTCTTTGACCAAGTGTCCTTCGGCGGTTAAATCTTTACGGATAGCATCTAACAAGCCATTGACAAATTGCCCACTTTGCTCATCATAAAATGCTTTTGCCAGCTCAATAGCCTCGTTAATGGTGACCTTGGGTGGGATATCTTTGAAATACAAAAACTCGGTGATGGAACTTCGAAGAATACACTTATCCACAAGAGACAACCGCTTCAAATCCCAATTCGCAAGATGCTTTTCGATAATGAGGTCGATATCGGATCGATGCCCCACGGCCATGTCATACAAATGGGACGCAAAGTTTTTGAGTTTTTGATCTTCCTGTAGGGGTTGCTCGACCAGTAGACGACGCACCTCGTCTTTGGTATTACCCTTCAGCTCCCAGGCATAGAGTGCCTGCACCACCTTTTCTCGTGCAAATCGTCTAGTCATAGCGTCCACTTGTTAAGCGATTCAAGGTACAAAGAGGATCCACAAGCTCATAGACTTGATTGATGGTTTTTCGTATTTTTGGTTTTTATGGGTTCTTAGCTCAGTTGGTTAGAGCGCTACATTGACATTGTAGAGGTCGGCGGTTCGAATCCGCCAGAACCCACATCAAAAGGTAACAAACAGGTACCCACTTCCACTGTCTAAAACCCAATTGTCAAAAACCCAATTGTCGAACAACATCGTAGCACTTGATTTGATTCTCGCTCCCACGCTTTCATGATTGACCTAACCCTTCCAGACGGATCCTCTAGATCTGTTGCACCTGGTACCACTGGGTTCGAATTCGCCAAAAACATCTCTGAGGGACTTGCACGTAATGCTTACAGCTTTACCCTCGATGGTGAGGTGTATGATCTGCACCGAGAAATCCCTGCACATGGAAAGATTGCCATCAATACTTGGGATAGTGCCGACGGAAAAATGACGTTTTGGCACTCCTCTGCACACTTGCTAGCCGAGGCAGTCCAAACCCTGTACCCCGAGGCAAAATTCACCATTGGTCCTGCCATTGAGCAAGGGTTCTACTACGATATCGATTTTGGGGACGAAACCATTGGCCCTGACCAGCTCGCCGCAATCGAAAAGACCATGAAGGAGATGGCGCGCAAAGGCTCCACATTCGAGCGGCGCGACGTCTCAAAAGAGGATGCCCTCTCCTATTATAAATCTCTTGGCAATGAGTATAAGGTAGAGCTCATCGAAGACCTGGACGATGGGTCGATTACATTTTACTCGCAAGGTGAATTCACAGATTTGTGTCGGGGACCTCATGTACCGTCGAGCTCAATGGTCAAAGCAGTCAAATTAACCACCTTGGCGGGGGCATACTGGCGCGGGGACGCCGAAAAGGCACAACTCACCCGTATTTATGGCATTAGTTTCCCCAAAGCCTCCATGCTTGAGGAGTATCTAGAACAAGTTGAAGAGGCCAAAAAACGGGATCACAAAAAACTAGGACGAGAGCTTGGGATCTACATGATGGATTCCATGGTAGGAAGTGGTCTTCCTATATGGTTACCCAATGGAACAACCATGCGGCGCTTGCTAGAGCAATATCTTCGTGAAGAGCAGACTCGACGTGGCTATCAAGAGGTGATCACCCCACATATCGGACGCATTAAACTTTACGAGACTTCTGGGCACTATCCTTATTACAAAGATTCTCAATTTGCTCCACTTGATGTGGATGACGATCAGGTTCTACTCAAGCCGATGAACTGCCCCCATCATCACCGGATTTATGATGCGGAAATGCGCTCTTACCGGGACTTGCCTGTCCGACTCGCGGAGTTTGGATCGGTGTACCGTTATGAACAATCAGGTGAACTCAATGGATTGTCCCGCGTACGTGGCTTCACTCAAGATGATGCGCACATCTATTGCACGCATGACCAACTCCAAGAGGAGATACGCAACACCATAGAGTTAACACAAACGGTGTTTGCCTTGTTTGACATGCCCGTCGATATTCGTCTGTCTTATCGTGATGATGACGATAAGAAATATGGTGGGGAGCAAGCCTATTGGGATCGTGCCCAAGCCGACATTCAGGCGGTAGCCGATGATATGGGGTTGAATTACACCATTGCACCGGGCGAGGCTAGCTTTTATGGACCTAAGATCGATTTTATTATTCGAGATGCCATTGGACGCCGTTGGCAGCTTGGGACGGTTCAAGTCGATTATGTGATGCCAGAGCGATTTGACTTAACATACGTTGGATCCGATAACCAAAAACATCGCCCTGTCATTATACATCGCGCTCCATTTGGATCCATGGAGCGGTTCATGAGCATTTTGATTGAACATTTTGCCGGTGACTTCCCATTATGGCTCGCGCCAACACAACTGGCGATCTTGCCGATTTCTGATGCACAGACTGATGCAGCCTATGCTTTGCAAAAACAGTGTCAAGCAAAGGGAATGCGAGTCACGGTGGATGCAAGAGCCGAAAAAATTGGTGCGAAGATTCGAGATGCAGAGACATCCAAGACGCCATATATGTTCATCTTAGGTGAACGAGAAGTGGAACAGTCGACCGTGTCTGTTCGTAAACATAAGCATGGAGACCAAGGTGTGATGTCTCAGTCAGAGGCCTTAAGGCAGCTAGACGAGGAAATCACCACCAAGGCTCTTCCCACAATTCCTAACTAATCGATACGAGGTAGAATTATCGCAAGACGAGTACCCCCAAGGCAGCAAAAGCAAGAAAATCGCCCACGCATTAACAATGAAATACGCGCGGGCAATGTAAGGCTCATCAAGCCTGATAATGATCATGAGCTCACCAATTTGGATCGAGCCCTTCAGGTTGCAGACCAGTATAATCTTGATTTGGTGGAGATTTCACCCGACGCAAATCCACCAGTCGTCAAGGTGATGGACTTTGGGAAGTTTCTTTTTGAGAAAAAGAAGAAGGAAAAAGAGGCCAAGAAGAAACAACATGTGATTAATGTGAAAGAACTTCGCTTTCGCCCTCACACCGATGCGCATGATTTAGAGTTTAAAACACGCCATGCTCGCGACTTCCTCTCAAGTGGGGATAAAGTGAAAGCGACAGTTCAGTTTCGTGGACGTGATATGATGTACACGGAAAATGGGGAAGAATTGTTGGCAAAGCTGGCTGAAAGTTTGAGCGATGTGGGTAAAATCGAAACCAAGCCCGCTATGGAAGGACGCCGGATGATCATGATTATGGCGCCAAACAAGGTTTGACGGATTGGAGTTCGACTCAAAGCTCTGTATCTTTAAGGCTTAATAATTTTAGAAAGGTGTGTCATGCCAAAGATGAAAACCAAAAGTAGCGCGAAGAAACGTTTTCAGGTCACTGGAAGTGGCAAAATAAAGCGTAAGCAAGCGAACAAGCGCCACATTTTGACGAAGAAAACAACTAAGCGTAAGAACAACTTAGGTAAAGATGCGATAGTCACGGATGCAGATGCACCGCGCGTGAAGAGCATGTTGCCGGGCAAGTTCTAACTATTTCTAATAACTAAACACGATCCAAAATGCCACGTTCATCCAACTTAGTGGCTTCCCGTCGCCGTCGCCGTAAGATTTTAAGTGCAGCGAAAGGTTACTGGGGCAAGCGGAAAAATGTGTATACCATCGCAATTAATGCGGTCGAAAAAGGTTGGCTCTATGCTTACCGCGACCGTCGAGTCCGGAAACGTGAGTTTCGAAGACTATGGATTGCACGGATTAATGCAGCTGCTCGCCAAAACGGTACCACCTACGGAAAGCTCATCCATGCTTTGAAAGAGCAGAACATTGAAATTAACCGTAAGATGTTGGCAGACATTGCTGTCCATGATAAGGACGCATTCACAGCTGTTCTTAAAGCAGCAAAAGTCGCTAAATAATCATCGACGATTTCTCCTCTGGTTTAGGCCAGAGGTCGTACTCCCATTAAGGCTATGAAACAAAAGGTCGATGACGCTCGTCAACAAATTGAAGAAGCTGTTCTCGACTCTGAGGAAGCGCTAGAGTCGTTTCGGTTGACCTATTTGTCTCGTAATGGGCTCTTTTCGACCCTTTTTGAGGAGTTTAAGGCCTTACCAGGACCTGAAAAGAAAGAGGTTGGCAAGCCACTTAATGTGCTCAAGGTCTTTGCTGAGCAAAAGTATGCCGAGGCCAAAGAAAACCTAGAGGATGCTAGGGAAGCACAACGCACAGCAACCGATGATATTACTCTGCCGGTTGAGCCAACAGCGTTGGGGTCCATGCATCCACTTACGTTGGTTCGTCATGAAATGACCCAACTATTTATGCGGATGGGATTTACCGTCGCTGATGGTCCGGAGATTGAGGATGATTTTCACAATTTTACAGCGTTAAATTTTCCCGCAGACCACCCTGCTCGTGACATGCAGGACACCTTTTTTGTGCGAAAAGGGGATTTTGTGCGAAGAAGCGACCAAGCGGAGGACCGATCCGATGATCTTGTCTTGCGGACACACACCTCCCCTGTTCAGATTCGTCTGATGAAGGAACAACAGCCACCCATCCGTGCCATTATGCCGGGTCGTGTGTTTCGAAATGAGGCTGTGACCTACAAATCGTATTTCCAATTCTCTCAAGTGGAGGGACTTGTGGTGGACACCTCTATCACGATGGCCGATTTGATTCATACGTTGGTGACCTTTGCCAAAATGATGTATGGCGATCACATTGAGTATCGTGTCCGCTCGTCCTATTTCCCATTCACAGAACCGAGCATTGAAATGGACGTACGCACCTCCTCAGATGCTGACTGGATGGAGATTTTGGGGGCAGGGATGGTCGATCCAAATGTGCTTCGCGCAGTCAATGTGGATCCAGATGTCTATTCAGGGTTTGCGTTTGGCATGGGAATTGATCGCATCTGCATGCTGAAGTATGGATTTAGCGACATTCGTACCCTATATGAAAATGATCTACGTATGCTTTCTCAATTTGAGCATATCGGAGGCGTACGATGATTGTCTCGCTGAATTGGATCAAGGAGCTATTGGGAGATCAAGCCTCCTCCCTTCCTGAAGTTGAGGTCATTGCAGACACACTCACACGTATTGGTCATGAGGTCGAAGAGATTCGTACTACGTCGACTCTGCCCGACTCAGTCATCATCGGAGAGGTTCTCGAAACCCAAAAACACCCAGACGCGGATCGCCTCAAGGTGTGTACTGTCCGGATTTCTGAAAGCGAGACGACCACCATTATCTGTGGTGCGCCAAATGTAGCGGCAGGTCAATTGGTCCCTGTCGCTACACCTGGGGCTGTATTACCCATCCACGACAAAGAGGGCAAACCACTCAAGATCAAAGTCTCAAACATACGCGGTGTTGAATCCAATGGGATGATCTGTGCGATGGATGAGCTCGCCTTGGGCGAGGATCATGATGGCATAATGGTATTGAATGATGAGGTGACGGCATCCGATATTGGACGTCCATTTGCTGAGGTTTGTGGGCTGATGGGTGACACACTGATTGAGGTAAGTTTAACCCCAAATCGTCCAGATGCAGCATCTCACCAAGGATTGGCAAGGGATTTATGTGCAGCGCTGGGTTTGTCTACGGCGTGGAGCTTTTCTTCTCGTGGTGGTAATGATGCGAAGGATGAATGGCGCCCAAAGGCACAACAATCATCCAACAAAGAACACGTATCGATCGAGCTCAAGGATGGGGCTTGTCCACGATATGTGGCACGATGGATTCATGGCGTAACCATCGCCCCTTCTCCATTATTTGTTCGTCAGCGTCTGGAATCATTGGGGCTGCGGAGTGTGAACAATGTGGTTGATGCAACCAATTGGGTGCTTCATGAGATGGGTCATCCAACACATGCGTTTGATGCTGGAGCTTTCGAGTCCGGAACGCTTAGGGTTCAACGATTTGATAACGATGTGCTATTTACGACGTTGGATCACGTGGAGCGAACATGCCCAGCAGGCACGCTATTCATTTGCGATGGGGATAAGCCTGTGGCTATAGCTGGTGTTATGGGTGGGCTTGAGTCTGAGGTGAGTGATCAAACGACGGATATTTTGTTGGAAAGCGCGATGTTTGCTCCGTCTTCCATCAGAAAAACCTCCAAAGCCTTGGGATTGCAAAGTGATGCCTCCTATCGATTTGAGCGTGGTGCTGATCCTCTAGCATGCACATTCGCCGCGGATCGTGTAATCGAATTAATCAAGGCGTGGGCTGGTGGCGAGGTTTCAGCAGAGATAGCCGATGTTTCGGGGATCCAGGAATATGAGCCTCAGGCCATCGAGTTTGACACTGCATTAACGACTCGAATTCTTGGTCACACCATTGAAGATGACGTTCAATTTGACACGTTAACATCTCTTGGATGTGTGGTCGATAATTCCGCGAGCGTACATCCACCGTCGTTCCGTCCCGATTTGACGCGCCCGATTGATCTCGTGGAGGAAGTGGGGCGACTTTGGGACTACAACCGATTGCCTGAACCTAGTGTGCAGCAGGCGTTTGTTCCCCAGCCCATCCCCCAAAGGGAGTCGTATATCGTAGCATGCGCTTCAGCGTGTATGCGCTTAGGATACCGGGAGATTCAAGCCAATTCACTGATTCCAAAAGAAGACGCGCAACGTGCGATCGATCCTGCGTTGGTAATTCACACATTAAATCCAGTCTCTTCAGAAGCCACGTCTCTTCGCCCTACTCTAGCGATAGGCGGGCTCAATGTATTTCAACGAAATCGTAACCGAGGAGTACACGCGGCTCGCTGTTTTGAAATCGGCCATGTGTATCGCCGGACTGATAAAGAAGGCAAAGGGAAAGGCACATGGCACCAAGGTATTGAAGAACGGACGCATCTTTGGATGGGCGTCACGGGACCGGCTACAACCGCCGACTGGGCACAAGCGGAGTCGACCTATCGATTTGATCATCTCAAACGCGACCTATTGGGTGTATTGCGTGTAGCCCTTGGCTCGTCTGTTCAAGTTCATGAACTCAGCTTCCAGATGGATGAGTCAAATCCGTTGATTAGCACGATTCATGCTCAAGATGAGATCATCGGCACGTTTACCGAGCTTGGGCGTAAAGAGCGCTCCTCTTACGACCTTGAGTCGCCAACGTTTATGGTGGAAATTGATTTAGACACGTGTTTTGAGATGTGGAGCCACTCCACCCCGACCCGCGCTGCGGAAGTCTCGAAATTCCCATCCATTGACTATGATTTTGCGTTGGTGGTTGCCTCTAATGTTACAGCAGGGACTCTTGAGCAAATTATACGAGATGCAGGTTCAGATCGCCTTCACGACGTGCAATGCTTTGATGTGTATGAGGGAGATCAGATTGCAAAACACACAAAAAGTCTTGCTTTTAGATGCACATTTTTGGATTCTACCAAAACGTTGACATTCAATGAGGTGGAAGACGAGATTAAACTGATTCTTAATTCATTGAAAGACAAGGCGTCAGCGGAATTGAGAACTTAATTCTGAGTCACACTTGTGAATCCATCGCCAGAAAAAGAACGGTTTGATGCTGCTCTGCAAGGAATTGAGCAGATCATTGGAGAGCTCAAAGCGAAGAATCGAGAGCTAGTTCGAGAGAATGCTCGGCTCAAGACGAAGCTAAAAGAGATGCAAAAAGGTCAATCTGATATTTTTGATGCGATCAGTGAGACCGAGCGGATGAAACTCAAGCACAGTGTTTCTGCCTTGATGGCCAAAATTGACGAGAGGATTCAGCCGTGAGCACGACCGTTAAAATCCAAGTCCTAGGCCACAGCCTCCCGCTAAAAGTTGCCGATCATGAAGTTGAGTCTATTCAGCGTGTGGGGCAATTTGTTGACGAAACACTTTCTGAATTCACAGAAGCCGCCAAAAATCAACCCGAGAGCTTGGTCTTAATCTTAGGGGCAATGCGCATTGCGGAGACGTTGTTTGGCGAGCAGCGCAAAACTGAAGCACTTCAAACTGAAGTGCAGACACTCCGACACGAACTGGAAAGTCTCAAAAGGGAATCTCAAGAGGCAATCGAAGTAGCCAAAGACCAGGGGGGTACATCTGGGCGCGCTGAGCATGAAATTCAAGATGAAGCAATCGCCTCATTGACCAAAAGGCTAGAACAGCTCGTCGAGGCTCATCAGACGGGTGCTAGCGGTACTTCGGCTCCATTTTAGGTTTAGACCAAGACCAAACTTCATGATTCCAAAAAATAGAGTATCCACACATCCTGGAACCATCCTGCTTAAAGAGTATCTTGAACAGATGGGTTTGACCCAAAAGGAGTTGGCGGATCATCTTGATATACCGATCCAGCGGGTTAACGAAATTGTGAAAGGTAAACGAGGAATTTCTCCGGATACAGCCTGGCTGCTATCCGAGGCGTTCGATACCTCTCCTGAATATTGGCTGAATTTACAGTCTATGCATGATCTTTCAGCCAATCGGCCAAGTAAACATATCAAATCCCTAAAATCTGTTCAGGCATAAACAGGTCGCAAGAGAGGATGCACCCATCCCATTACCCCAACAAGCGAAGGATATCGTTGGAGAAGGCAAAAATCATGACTGCAATCAAGATGTAGAACCCGATTTGTTGTGCCCACATCTTCACCGTGAGTGACGGCTCGCGTCGGGTAATGGCCTCGTAGAGTAGAAAAATAAAATGTCCCCCATCCAGAACAGGTATGGGAAGCATATTCATGATCGCCAACGTGATGCTCAAAAACGCAGTGATATTCCAAAACCCAATCCAGCCTGCAGAATCGGTCGCTTGTTTGGCTACTGAGGCAATCGCGATGGGGCCACCCAAATTATTACGAACGGAAACTTGACCTGTAAAAAGTTGGCGCAGTCCCTGTAAAATGGTCGTGGTGGTTTCTCCCGTCAACCCTACACCTGCCACAACGGCCTCACCAACGCTGTATTGACGTCGTTCGATATCAAACATTTGGGACATATCCATCAAGTTAATCCCGAGCGGATCACTAGTAGACTCCTTTGCTCCTTGCAATGTCACTTGATCCCCCTCACGCTCGACCACCAACTCAAACGATCCTTCTGTCTGCGAAATCTCCTCCACTAGCTGTGCCCAGTATGTAACGGGGTTCCCATTAAGGTCCACGATTCGGTCCCCTGGCCTCAATCCAGCGTTATCGGCAGGGCTCCCAGGAGAGACCGCGCCAATCATAGACGGCAAAGCCATGTCAGCGGTAATAAACTCGGGTCGCTCGCTTAGCTCATCCAAGAAGTCACTTGGCATTGCGAGTGTGATACGCTCACCGTTTCGAATCACATCATAACTCACCTGAGATGCACTCAGTGCAGAGGGGGACAAAAACGCTTGAAAATCCTCCACCTCTTGCCCATTCACCGCAACCAGCCGATCATCGGTTCGAAAGCCTAAATCATACGCTAGAGACCCTTCTTCTACATAAATCCCTTCCACAGACGCCGCGGGAATCATGGTCTCTCCAGTGGAAAACGCCACGCCTATATAAATCAACGCCGCAAGAATCATATTAAAAATCACCCCTGCAGTGATTACCACCATTCGTTGCCAGACAGGACGACTTCGGTATTCCCATGGTTGAGGTTCTGAGTCAAGCGCCTCAGAATCCATCGACTCATCAAGCATACCCGACACTTTAACAAAACCACCTAGAGGCGTTGCACCAATACTGTATTCGGTCTCACCCCGTGTAAAACCAAGGATTTTCGGAGGAAATCCGATCGAGAACTTCTCCACCCTCATCCCAAAAGCTTTAGCAGCCAAAAAATGGCCCAACTCGTGTACAAACACGAGGATAAATAGAGCCGCCACAAAAATGAGGATCGTTTGACCCAAAGACAGAAGTTCCATGCAATTAAAGTACTAAGCTTTCCAAGATTTCGCATACCTGCGCGCCCACTGATCGGCGTGCTGGTAGGACGTCACATCGTTTACGTTGGTTTGCGTGAATTCGTTCACACTCGCGTCCAAAGCAGCCTCCACACATTGTGCAATCTGCTTGTATGACAACGATTCTTGCAAGAAGCGTGCCACGGCTACCTCATTGGTGGCATTTAGCACAGCAGGTGCCATTCCGCCGGTTCGTTGTGCCGCCATGGCAAGGCCAATGCTCGGAAAACGCTCATGATCCACGGGCTCAAATGTCCACTGGCTCGCTTCCTGCCACTGTATGGTTGGATTGGGATAGGCAACTCTATGGGGCGCCGTTAACGCATACAAAATCGGCACTTTCATGTCGGGTGGCCCTAATTGAGCCTTTGAAGAGCCGTCTACAAATTCAAGTACACTATGAATAATACTTTGTGGATGGACAACCGGCTCAATCCGCTCCATTGGCACCCCAAAAAGCCAGTGCGCCTCAATCATCTCAAGCCCCTTGTTCATCAACGTAGAAGAATCGATGGTAATCTTCGACCCCATACTCCAATTTGGGTGTTTGAGGGCATCTTTCGGGGTAATGGACTCCATTTGAGCGTGGCTCCACTCCCGAAAAGGGCCTCCACTCGCGGTAATGATAATCTTTTGGATTGATTCACGTGACTCACCTAGCAACGCTTGCCACATGGCCGAGTGCTCTGAATCAACCGGCAGAACGCGTGAAAAATCTCCTTGGAGCTCTTGTGACAGCCATGCCCCCCCTACAACTAAAGACTCTTTGTTCGCTAAGGCGACCGTTTTACCTGCTCGAATGGCACGAACCGTTGGCATAAATCCCGAAAACCCTACCAAGGCGTTGACCACCAAGTCCGAATCATACAAGGATGCATCCTCAAGGGCCTCCTCTCCAACCAAGACCGTCGGCTTATACGTTAACGCCGCTTCTAGCTCGGCGCGCTGTGCCGGTTCACATAGCACCACAATCTCCGGGCGATGGGTATTGGCAAGCTCTGCCAAACATTGCGCACGTCGATTGGCTGTAAGCACTCGGACCTTCCCCAAAGAGGGCGTTTGCTCCAAAATCTCAAGGAGTTGCGTACCAATAGAGCCTGTAGCGCCTAATATCGTAAACGTTCGATCCGGTGAGTTCGTTGGTTTCATCGTCTCAATATAGGGATTCGACATCGTGGGCTGCTTGATAAACCGCTGAATGCGCTGTCACGGTCTCTTGAAGTGAGGGTGCATATCCCCCCGAGAGTAGCACCACCACAGGAATTTGTTGTTCAGCATAGGTACGTAGTACCCTTTGATCGCGCTCCATTAACCCATCCAGAGTTAAGGATAATCGACCAAATCGATCCGACTCTAACACATCAATGCCTGCAAGATAAAAGACAAGGTCGGGTGTGAACTGCATCTGAATCTCATCAAGGGCCTCCTCGAGTGCCATAATGTATTCCTCGTCATCGGTACCATCCTCAAGACCAACATCCAGAGTTGAGGGGACTTTTCGGAAGGGGTAATTTTTTTCCCCATGCATCGAAAACGTAAAAACCTCTGGCTCGTTTGCCAGGCATGCTGCGGTTCCATTGCCTTGGTGTACATCACAATCAATCACCAAAACCTTTCGCACCCATTGAGCTTGGCGTAGAGCTTTCACCGCCACCGCCACATCATTAAACACGCAAAACCCTTCAGCCCACTCGGGCATCGCATGGTGGGTTCCACCGGCTAAATTCCCAGAAATTCCGTCTTGAAGCGCCATGAATGCGGCATTCATGGTCCCTTGAACAGCTGTTCTTGAGCGAATGGCTAGGCCTTTGCTCCATGGCAAGCCCATGCGTCGAATTTCTTTATCGCTGAGTCCCCCATCCCATACGGCGTTGAGATAGGCAGGCGTGTGGACAAGTTCCAAATGATCCATCCTTGCCATAGAGGGACTAATGACCCCATCGGCATGCATCCAAGGTTGGTCGATAATCCACTGATACAACCCCTCAAATTTTCGCATCGGGAATACGTGATCCTCAGGAATTGGTGCGTAATAATCGGGGGAGTAACTAACCCTCATTTGACTCATGATTTTGTAGGTATGCTACCATACGTCCAGCATCCTCACCCAAAGCTCGGTAGGACCAATATCGTTCCGATTCGGTGAGTGTACACGCGCCCCAATCCAGATCCATATTGGACGGCTCAACCCCGGCGCTAAGAGCCTGGTCCACAAGAAATGATTTTAAATCGACATGAGGATTTCCATCAGGTTCGTCATGCACAACAAACTCTTCAGGAAATTGAGTGGCGACCTCAGGTCCTACTTCAAAAGCTGACGCACCAATGCATGGACTGAGCCAGCCGCGTAGGGTCCCTAGATCGACCCCCTGGTGTGTAGCGATATCCAACGCCCGGGGCAATATACCTGCAACCGCACCACGCCATCCTGCATGGAGCGCCGCCATCCAGCCCGTCTTTGGATCGGCGAGCAATATCGCCGCACAATCAGCAACCCGAATCGCTAACGTGAGATTGGGCTCCATGGTCCAGAGCCCGTCACATGGCGCTCTATATTTACCCCCTTGCGTGACGTGCTCTATATTATGACCGTGGACTTGTTCACACCACGCTACCTGTGGGTGTAACGCTCGTATTGAGGGTGGCGCATGGTCTGTCCATCCTCCTTCACCCAGCCAACGCCGTGCATCGGCGTCTTGATTGCGGGTCAAAAATTGTGCTTCGACCTGCCCTTTTGGGGTAGCGACCCCATTCCATTGAGGCTCAATCACATCCCATTGCGTATGAATCGCCATGCGTTGCCCGACCCGCTCAAGATCTTGAAAGGGTGAGCCCGTCCACAGGGCAAATGAAGCACTTGCTTGACCAATGAGCATCTCCAACCCACCTACAGGGTGACCGCCTTGATGTTGGATTTGAGATAAAAAAGGGGTTTGCGTGGGGTTGTAGACAAGATCAAACCCAATAGCCTGTTCAAGTAATGTCACCTCATGATCTTTCACAGGGCTTTGCCCCTCATAATGCCCTTTGAGGCCTAGCGGCGTGGCATTGACGAACAGCGCGGGCTGATGGCGTGATGCCCAATCAGCCCATTGGTCATAAGATACTTGCTCAACCGTGCATTGAGTCGACTCAAATTCCCATGGAACACCCACATCTCGACGCACGATCAACAGATGCGTCACACCAAGCTGTTCCAGTGCAAGACAAACACTCGAGGTTGCACCCCCTGCCCCAAACAGTACCACCTTGGCTCCTTGTAGATGATCCGCTACCGATCGCAACGCGTATCGAACGCCATCAGGATCCGTATTATGACCCGATAAGGTACCATCGGGCTCACGTTTAAGAGTATTTACCACCCCCAACCGTGCAGCCTCTGGGCTCAAGTGAGAGGCAACATCTACCATGGTTTGTTTATACGGCAGGGTAATATTACAACCCACTGTCGAACTGGTCCGGAGCCACTGTTTAAACGCGACTACCTCTGATTTTTCAACAGATACAGCAAGATATGGACACGACTGATCACCTAACCCATTCCAATGGGGCTGCTGTAACCGCGGCGAGTATGAATACGAAACATCTTCGCCAATAACCAATGCATGCGCTATGGACGCGCGAGGATCACGTAGAAACTCGGGAAAACGTTGATGTGTTGGCAGGGTTCCTTTATGCAGGAACTTCATCTTTTGGGGTCACTTCCGCCTCAGAGTCATCTTTGAGGGTATCAGCTTCCGCCATCGATTTAAACGTTTCTAAATCTTTGGTGAGTTGAGCCTGGCACATTTCGATAAATTCTGCAAGCTCTCCCTCTGCATCGCCATAAAATGTACGATAGTCGATGGACATGTCCACCAATGTACGCTCACCATTATCGAGTGGTGTAAAACGAATCGTCCCCGTTTGATTTAGATTTCCACGAACTGTAATCCAGGCAAACCTGGTATTTCGGAGGTTGTCAATAATATTGGTCGTCCACTTGTACTCCTCTTCCCCAATTTTTGTAGAAAAATCGAACGTTTGAGAGTTAACTTTCTCAACACGATTTAAACGCTCAAGGAAATTTGGGAAGAGTAAAGGTTGAGAAAGCAGTTCATATACTTTAGAAAGAGGAAGGTTGACTTCGATTCTATCGTGGGCCATGAGATTGGATTGCTAGGACAAGTTTATCGTTTCTTACTGACGACGTTGAAAGCACATGATTGAATTGCTCTTTTTAGCCGTAAATAACAAAAGTACGCTATTTCTTACTTAAACTCAATCTAAGGAGCCCAAAAAAGTGGGTCAGTCGCCCTGGGACGCATGTATCCATGAGGCGGCATCCTCTCGAATAGCCTCATGGAGCTGCCCAATGGGCCAAGATGCATCAAGAAGCATGTAACGACTGGCTGTGGTTGCGATCTGTCGATACCCCTCCGCCACACGCTCAAAATAGGCCACAGACTGCTGTTCTATACGATCTTTTTCTTGTTGCTTCGTCCGCGAACGGGCTTGCTCTACCGATAAATCAAAGATATATGTCCGGTGTGGTAGCAGCCCCCCTGTAGCAATAGGATGCAAACGTTGAAGCGTAGTAGGATCCATCATGCCGTGTCCATACCCCTGATACGCTGTTGTGGAGTCAAAAAAGCGGTCCAACAGAATGGTAATCCCTTTTTCAAGACGGGGTTTAATTTCTTGCTCGATAAGTTGCGCACGCGCCGCGCTAAACAAAAAGACTTCCGCTGACGGCGTAATTTCATGATCCGTATGCAACAATAGGTCCCGAATCGACTCTGACACAACATTGCCCCCTGGCTCTCGGAAGGACTCATGAGGAATATTCTTGGACTTTAGAAACTCTGCCAACAACGTTAGTTGCGTGGATTTGCCACACCCATCAATCCCTTCAAACGTAAACAATAACCCTTGTGATGTCATACGTTTAAGATGCCATTTTCTGTGATAATTCGATGCATTGTTTGGTCATGGGGCCCTTGGGGTAGTGGATCTGTGTACACCCATGATGAGAAACAGACGGCCCATCGCTGGGGTTGTGTGCTGGCCCCGTTTTTGGCTTGCTGGCTGGCATGCTTGCTAGCTTTCGCTTCCGTTAGGGTCATTGCGTGAATGGCTCGGTCAAAGTACCCTTTACCATACCCGATTCTCCCCCCTTGTGTATCAAGGGCTACAGCAGGAATCCACAGGATATCGGGCAATGAACTTTCGGGCAATAGACTATCGGGGGTTGGAGTGTTAGGCATAGGTTCACCCATCTTATGGGTATGTGGCTCACCTTTGCTGGGGGCACGTCCCTCGTGTCGGTGCGGTTGGAGGTAGCCTTGATCATCCACGGTTACATCGTCCCACGTCGCAATCGAGACGAATGTCATCTCTGGACTCAACAGCGACCATTTGGGGACCATCACCTCGATACCCAACGCCCACGCAGCCTCTATGGCAGGTCGAATATCGGGTTCATGTACGTCTATTTTGGGCAAAAATGTGGCGATTTTCGTAGGCTTTGCCTCTTTAATTTGGGCAATGAGCGTCTCACTGATATTCAAAGAACGGGACGCATACTCTTGTGAAGACATGGATTGACGCTCTTGCAGGGCTTGTTGTCGAATGGATGCCTTCACCTCAACCGGCTTCACCCCTTCAACCTCAACCGGCCTCACCCCTTCAAACTGTACCAGAAAATGCCCATCTGGCTCCTGCCCTTCTAGCGACTCCATGAGATGATCAAAAACATGGTCCCCAAAATGACTCAGCACACTCCATGTCGCAATGGTACGTTCCTGTAACGCGCCTGCCGGCATCACTCGTGATGCTAGACGTTCCATCCGATTCATCTGTACAGATTCACGACGACGAATGGCTCGGCGAATTTTGGTACGTACACGCTCAAGTTCCTTATTCATCCTGGCCCGGCCTGCATCCACAGATGCCTCCAGCGTAGCATCCAAGGCCGAAACTTGCTTGGCAAGGTCCTTGGCTTGATCATGGATTGAGGTTTCCCACGTCGAGAGAGCCGTCTCTATATCTTGTGGTTGAAGCGCATTCACCCACGAGGTTTGGAGCTCATGCAGTGGCCGCCGGAATGCCGTCCAATCCAAGCCAAGCTCATCCAGCCACGGTTGTTTCCCCCCATCAAGCAGGGTAAGCGAATAGCGTGGCATCCAAACAGGTTGGCGGAGCCCTGCCCATTCAAACATCTTCGTAGATTGCCCCGCATAAGCAAGCTCAGATGGGCCCATCGCCGCACCTACCACCGGCAACAATGCAGATTGGAGCACCAAACGCATAAACACGTTGGGCGATGCCGTCTCAGGATGTTGGTGGATCGTATCGGCCAGGGTGGCCGCATCCCATGTCTCTCCATGTGGCATGGCGGCGTGTCGCCACTGCCCTTGGTCTTGTGTCCATTTCAGCCTCTCGCCCGAATCGGTCACATGAAAGACTGTCGTCCCATCGATAGCCGCTTGTTGATGACCACCTGAGGCTAGAACAGCCTCTGTACTAAGCGCGAGTGCCTGTGTAATGGAATCTACCTCGGAAACAGCCCTAGAGAGTAAGGGTGCCGAGGCTTGATGGAACGTTTCATGCTGCCTGGAAAATAGCACCAAGCCGTGATGGCCAAACAGTGCACTTATCCACCGAGCCATCCCATCGCGTAAACTGCATCCTTCCTCATACGCCCTCGACATCGTCTCTCGAACTGAGTCTGACACGTGCCAAGATTCAGTCGCTTGACGAACAGAGGCTGGCAACGCCAAAGATCCAACCATTCGGGTTGAGGCCATACGTTGCTCTTTGGAGAGTGAGTCCCACTCTAGCTGCACATCGAACACGTCGTCTAGCGATGCACCCCATGCGTGGCCTTCGAGTACTTCAGCCAAATCATGATCTTCATCCGCTAACCAAAATACTGGGATGACTTGCCTTCCTAGACGATTTGTAAGTTTTTTGGATTGAAGGATGACACTTAATGCTTTATGCGCAATTAATGAAGGCCCTCCAAAGAGGTTACATTGCTGTCCCGTCACCATGACAACGGTTGCTGGATCTCGCAAAGACTCAATATTAGCGAGCGTCTTCTTGGAGGGGTTCCATGCCGTATGAAGGTCCGCCAAGGCATCTGCCAAGGAGTCTCTAGAAATGGATAGTTGCGCGCTGGCATCCTTAGCTGCATTCCTCCATGTGGCATCATCGGTCCAATCCGCGTGATGGAGTAGCTCCGTCAAGCTACTAGGCGCTTGAGCCACTTGTTGGTGCCAAAAAGATGCCCCAAGAGACGAAAGCGGATGCTTGGAGACCTTCACAGATTATCCTTTTAGGGATTGAATTTGATCACGGAGCTTGGCAGCTTTCTCATAATTCTCGGTATCTACCGCCATTTGAAGCTCTTCTTCGAGTAATTCAAGCTTCGTTTTAGGACTATTTTTGGGTGTGGAATCCTGCTGGCTCGACTCTGCTGGCTCATCTTCAGATTCTACTCCAGCTTCGTCGAGAACCTCCTTTGCTACGTACATAGGCGCTTCAAAACGGATGGCGATGGCGATTGCATCACTAGGTCTAGCGTCCAATTCCAAGGTGCCTTTGTCATTCTCGACAAATACTTGGGCATAAAAGGTCCCCTCTTCTAGGGTATGAATGTAGACTGAATGGACGGCTGCATCGCTACGCTCAAGTATCTCCTTCATTAAATCGTGGGTCATGGGGCGTGGCGGACGGATTGATTCCAATTCTAGCGCGATCGCTTGCGCTTCAAATCCACCAATCACGATGGGCAGTCGTCGAGAACCCAATTTTTCGGTTAACACCAAGGCGTAAGCGCCCGATGTCCCAGGAGTCGTGGTTAACCCCATGATTGTCATTTCATGTGCGCTTTCAGGTATCATAGCGCCCTCAACTGTGACGTCTGCATTGGCCTCAATTTATCCACAACTAAATGTACGATTTTAACACAACTTTGCCCTCGGGAGACATTATATTGCTGATCGAAAATGAGGACAAAATGAGCGTATAAAGGGAGTGAGTATAACGACATGAGCGAGTATAACGGCAACACCTTAGACGAACATTCCAGTGATCTTGATCGTGCAGTTCAGGTTTTGGAGCAAGAACTTGAGGAGTTTGGAGATGTGTATGCACCTGCGGCGACGTCATCCTCAACCTCACACACTGACATATCATCCTCAGCCTCTGGCATGACCACCTCACCCCCTGCCATAACCTCCTCATCCCCTACCATGACATCCATAGAAACATGCTCGACACTCCAGGAGCTAGAAGCACTTGCCGAAACATTGGATGAGCTCAAAACCGATCTGGATGGGACGCGACTCGTCTTTGGAGACGGCAATCCACAGGCTGATTTGGTCATCGTTGGAGAAGCGCCCGGCGCAAACGAGGATAAAGAAGGGATCCCCTTTGTGGGTCGTGCCGGAAAACTACTCACTGATATTTTGGGCGCTATTCAAATGGATCGGTCTGTTGTCTACATTGCCAATATTTTAAAACATCGCCCACCCGATAATCGTAATCCTTCGGAGGAAGAGCGCCAACGAAGTCTGCCTCTTTTACACAAACAGCTGGAGTTGATTCAGCCAAAAATGGTGTTATGTCTTGGCAAAGTCTCTGCCAACACCCTTTTGGCTAATTCTACAGCCCTTGGTGACTTACGCAGCAAAGCGCACCCCTTGAGCGTTGGGGCACATCACACCGAGTGTTGGGTCACCTATCACCCTGCTGCACTCCTGCGCAACCCAAACTGGAAAAGACCCACATGGGAAGATGTACAACTTGTGCAGAAACGATATCTTGAGCTAAAGTGTCAGCCTGCCATCGCGCAATCCTTATAATCTATGGACGAGTAATCTATGGACGAGTTTCAACCCACATCAAGCGGATCAAACATAGCCCATGAAGGGGGGCGCATTCCACCCCAGGCCACAGAAGTTGAAGAAGCGGTTCTTGGCGCGATGTTATTGGAGCATGAAGCTGCCACGATTGCTCTGGAAATGCTCACCAAGACATCATTCTACAAACAGAGCCATCAAGTGATTTTTGAGACGATTCAAGAGCTATTTGAACGGGAAAACCCACTCGATTTGCTTACGGTCGAAACGGCACTGAAGGACAAGGGGTTACTGGATCAAATTGGGGGTGCCCAAGCACTCACGGACCTCACACGATCAGTCAGCTCATCTGCCAGCATTGGGTATCACGCCCAAATTCTCACCGAAAAAGCGCTCAAACGCGATTTAATCCTGAGTTGTAATGACATTATCCGCGATTCCTACGATCAAAGCAGTGACGCCCTGGATGTGTTGGATGAAGCCGAACAGAGCATTTTTAATCTGACCAATGTAAAGTCTCGCAACTCATATCAGCGCGTGGGGGATGTGGTCAAAGACACGCTGAATTATCTGGAGGACTTACGGGGTCAATCCTCAGGCGTTACGGGCGTGGCAACTCGCTTGGATGTGGATCAGTATACTGCAGGTTGGCAAAAAGGTGACCTCATCATTATCGCAGCTCGCCCATCGATGGGAAAAACGGCCTTTATGCTCACCGCCGCCAAGAACGCTGCCACCCATCCCAGCGAGGAGGCACGTTCACCAGTGGCGATTTTTAGTCTGGAAATGTCCCAGCGCTCGTTGGTTCAACGCTTACTCACGATGGAAGCTCGCGTCGACGCACAATCTGCCCGCCGAGGCACCATGACCGAGGAGGAATTTCAGCGGATGATCGATGCCGCATCCACACTGTACGAAGCACCCATCTTTATTGATGACACCCCTGCGATTTCGTTGATGGAATTGCGCTCCAAAGCTCGTCGACTCAAATCGGACCATAATATTGGGATGATCATTGTGGATTATCTACAGTTGATGACGGTGAATTTGCAGAGCAAACAATCCAATAGGGAACAGGAAATCGCCTCGATTTCACGTGGGCTCAAAACCTTGGCTAAGGATCTCGACATCCCTGTCATTGCGCTAGCTCAGTTGAGTCGTGCGGTCGAGCAACGTGGCACAGACAAACGTCCTCAGTTGAGTGATTTGCGTGAATCCGGCTCGATTGAGCAGGACGCCGATGTGGTATGTTTCTTGTACCGCCCTGAGTATTATGGCATTACCACCACAGATTCTGGAGCCTCCACGGCGGGTCTCGCAGAGATTATCATTGGCAAGCAGCGTAATGGACCTACTGGGTCGGTTGCCATGCGATTTATCAAAGATTATGCCAGGTTTGAAAATCTGTCACAAGGGGAGTTTCAGAGTGGCTTTGGGGTGCCTGGCGCGGGTGGTGCATCAGGAGCTGGTGGTGGTACGATGCCTGGCACGGGTGCGGGAACAGGTGTGGGCTCTGGAGCGGGACCAGGTGCGGGTACAGGTGCCAGCCAAAACAATGGCGCGGGGCGGGCTCCAGCCCCCTTTTCTCCAGGTGGGTCTGACGAACCCAATCCAGATGCACCGTTTTAGATGTTTATTTGGCCTACGACCCTCCACCAAACACACTTTTTGACGGAGTCTGAGCAATTTCAGCAAACATTTCATCATAACGCTTGCTCATGCTCGACCAATCTAAGTGTTGATTAATACTCTGCAAGGAGTTTTTTGGCAGTACGCGCGTCTTACCTGTGAGCAAGTCGCGCAAGTTTCTGAAAAGATCATCCTCCGTTTCATACATCACAGGTGCATGCAAAAGTGGTTTATGCAGCGTTTTGGGGATAAGCTCCGGATAATGCAACCGATTGGGCACCATCGGATGACATCCACAATAGATCGCTTCCATGATCGAGACACAGAAAAATTCGTAGGTCGCCGTCGACACAACGACATCGCCCGAATGGAGTAATTCCCCGTAGCGCTGAGGGTCATCGACAAAGCCCATGTGAGAGATCATCCCACCATAGCGATCCACCGCTTGATCAAATTCGGCTGGTTTATCGTGCTCCGTATCCCCTGCCAGAATGAGCTCAAAAGGGCAATCGATATCAAAAAGGCGATTCATCACCCGAAAAAACATGGCGGGATTCCGATCAAATTGCCACCGCTGATTCCAGACCACAACAGGATGTTTGTTTTGTCCGCGCGTGTCGGCGATGGCGTCAAAATGTTTGAGTTCCAGGCCGGGTGTCATAATTCGACTCTTGGCGCGAATCGTCTCCATCGCATCAAACGTGGGGTCATCCTGAAGATTGGCCAGAAATCCAGGTAAGGCCTCCAACATATCCTCCAGATGAAACTGCGAGGTAAACAACAAGACATCTGCTGCCAACATGGATAAATAGTTGGTATAACAAAGCGTCGTATCGCGCTCCTCCCCTTCTGGCAGCGGTTGGGTAAGCTGGTTTTCATGCATCACCATCACCTTAGGCGTATGAGCAAACCGTGGGCTTGTGAGTGCCAAAAACGCTGGGAGATTGGTCATACTGCTAATGAGCAACAAGTCAATCTCGGCATTGAACGTTTGAGCGGCATGCGCAAGACGCACAGATTTGCCTTGCATACGCCATTTGAACCCCTTTTCGTCTAATTTTACTGTGGTAACGGTATGAGAAGAATACTCCTCAATCCCCTTGAGAAAGGCTTTATGAGATCCAAAATAAAAGGGTTCAACTGCTAGAATATTCATACGGGAGTTTAGGCAAAATGGGGCTTCGATGCTTCCTGAATTCATTATATTTGAGTTCATGAGAGAACGATTTTTTCGACGATCAGCCTGTTTCATCACAACGTTGTTGTTGTGCTTATCGCTTGGAAACACCCTCCCTTCTGACGTTTCTGCTCAATCTGTGCGTGGTTTTCTCTCCACTCCTCGCGCAGATGGACTCGGCGTTGTAGGACGCCTCCAAATGGATGCTAGAGTCGATTCATTTGTGATGATTCAATCGGCGGACAGTTTGTTACAAATCTTGTTGTATGGTGCTTCTGAATCGCTGGATGAAGAATTGGTGCGTGAATTTCGGTCTGGCGAATTTTTACCCTTTCAGCTGGTGGAAAGCACCCCCATTGCCGCAGGGCTCGGTATTGATGTAACCCTTAGCGAGGCACAGCCCTACGAAGCTCAAATGTATCGAGACGCTCGCAGTAATGACTTACTTATTGCGCTCACAGAGACCGATGAGGTAAGCTTAGATATTTTAACCGATGGCATCCCTATTGTGACGTGGCCTGCTATGAGTTCAGGGGTTGGGCCAGGCATGCAGTCAGATCCACAATCAGAAGTCCAGGATAATGATGGAGATAATGGGCGTCGAAGGCGAGGGTTGTTTGGTCGACGCGATCGAGGGAATGATGAGGAGGAAGGCGGCAACGCAGCGTCTGGAGTTACCGGAGAAGGCAATCGTCAAGAGGATGCCGAATACAATGGTGTGAAAGAGAATCTGAAATTTGATGTCGTGGTATTGGATGCGGGTCATGGAGGTCACGATCCTGGCACCATTGGTATTGGCGGGCTCTATGAAAAGGATATTGTTCTGTCGGTGACCAAAAAGGTGGGCGGTTATATTGAGGAGTATCTACCCGATGTTGAGGTCGTCTACACCCGTGAGGATGATCGTTTTATTGAGCTTCACGAGCGCGGCGTGATTGCGAATCGTGCACAGGGTGATTTGTTTGTCTCGATTCATGCGAATTCTGCACGATCTCGCTCTGCCTATGGGGCTGAGGTGTACTTTTTGGGGCTTACGCGTACCGAATCAGCCCTTGAGGTCATGAAACGGGAAAACTCGGTCGTTCGGCTCGAAGAGTCGACTAAGATCGCAAGTCTTTCTGAAGAGGATGTCTTGATTTATGAACTAGCCAATGCTGCCAATATTGAGACGTCCCAAGAAATCGCCGCTCGAATGGAGCAACAATTTTCCGAGCGTGCACGTCGTCGAAGCCGTGGGGTTAAACAAGCCGCTTTTGTGGTGTTGTATCATGCATCCATGCCAGCATTGTTAGTGGAGCTAGGGTTTATTTCCAATGCACAAGAGGCGAAGTTTTTACGCAGCGATTATGGGCAAAGTATTATGGCGTCAGCGATTTTTCGTGCCATTCGAGACACCAAAGTTGAGCAAGAAGGAGAGGCTAACCAGCAAGCGGAGTAGACTGGGCTTGCGACTCACGCTCAAACCATGGGTTTATGGTGCACGCTCAGACCATGGGTTTATAACACACGCTCAAACCATGGGTTTATAACACACATAGTGTCAAAGTCCCTCTTTCTAAACCAGTATTTTTTGTAGAGAGGTGCAAAATATTACTGGTTTAGGTGTAATGTACTTTCATCATGTGCCTGAATCTATGTGCCAGTATCTATCTGCCAGTATCTATGTGCCTGTATCATAGTCCAGGATTCGTCGGTACCTAGCTCATTATCTATAAGAACTCTTACTCATGAAACCTGTAAGCGTATACCTACATAGCGACCTTATAAAGGACACAACTCAATCGGATATCATCCCATAAAAAAGCAAATCAGGGATCAATTCGACGTGAATATCATATGGGTCAGTGGCTTGGGCTTCCCATAAATCTCGAAGTAACGCCCCATCGCCACCTGTAAAATACACCACCTCAATCCCAAACTCGTCGATGATACGCGAGAGCATAGAAGTGATCATTAATGCGAGACCTTGTTGTGTCGCATCGGCTGTCGTTGAGGGAATGGTGATCCGGTTGTGAATGCCTGGCAACGACATCGAGGGAAAATGAGGTGTAATACTCTTATACCCTTTTTCTACGACGCGGGCACCTGGCAAGATCCAGCCTCCTAGATGCGAAATATGATCGTCTGATGAATCATCTGATATATTCTCATCTCCCAAATCCTCATCTGCAATATCCTCACCTCCCACATCCTCATCTGCAATCCCAACGACATCCACCGTTATCGTCGTGCCTGCAGAAACCACCACAGCCGATTCAGGATAATAGCTCACAGCCCCACGAGCTAGCAAATATCGATCTACGCCTAGCTGATATGGATCATACTCCGTCCACTCTCCAACACTCAAAACTTGAACAGGCATACCAAACATCTCTTCAAGTGCTTGATCATTCGCCCCGTCCAACCAGGCTTGAACGACGCAACAACATCGCAGTTCATCTGCAACGACAACTTTTTGGGTCCAAGAGGCTATAGTAGCCCAATCCACATCCTTGGTTTCCCATTCATGCACTCTTTCGACATCAAAAGGGCTCAGCGTAGAGGCTATAGCCAGTTTTACGCGTGTGTGGCCAATATCGAGGAGTGCAATGGTTGGCATGGGATGCGTTGAAAAGTCTAATGAAAAACGCCAACGAGTCTTCGGAAGGGACGAGTTGCAGCGTTTTGTATCTTAAAAGGTATGAGAAATGAACGAAGAGTGAATGGAGGTTTTGGGCAAATGGGCAGGTTTGCACAAATGGGCAGGTTTGCTCGCATGGGCAGGTTTGCTTGTTTGGTCATGATAAGCATGCTTCTCTTGGCTGGATGTGTGGACACAGAACCCCTGCAAACGGATTATGCTGAGATTACCCCACCCTTGAGCGAAAAAGAGTACGAAACCCAGCTCATAAATTTATTGATCCTTCAACAAGATTTTACCGTGGAAATGTCGCAAGCGCAGGTGGATTCGATGCGACTTGCCTTTTTTGAGGCACAAGGATGGTCATGGGGTGCATTTGACTCCACTCACAAGCACCACGAGTCGTTCCCAAGCCGTCAAGCTGAACGATCGGAGCGCCTCTCCGCAGAAGTCCGCGCGCTTATGGACTCAATTTCTACTGAAAATCGGACTCGTAAGTATGATCCTGAGCGTTAAACCGTAGCTTATTTTGCTCTAATAATGCTTGAATCATAGCATCAATTTGGGCGTTTGAAACGCGAGGATGTAACGCATAGAGTTCTTTAAGGGATTTCCTGCCCCCTTCGCAAGTGGCCACTATTTGCGCCTCAAGTGCCCCATCTTCCACGACTTTGTTTTGACTTGAGAGGCAACGATCACACCGTCCACACGGCTTGGCGTTGAGATCCCCAAAATAGATACGAAGATACTGCTCTCGACATCCCGTAGTCTGGCAGTAGGCACGCACATGATTCATTTTCTCGCGAAGGCGTGCTTTGTGTGCTGTGTAAAGTTTTGCGTTGAATTCTTTTCCACCTGAGCTGCCACTTCCTGTGCTGCCACTACCTGAGCCGCCACTTCCAGAGCTACCACTACCTGAGCCAGTTGCACCTGCGCCCCACCACTGAATCCTAAGCTCACCCGTGATAAAACGCACCGAACACCATTCATCCGTTTGAGACAATACCTGCAACGCCCGACGACACTGCACAGGGGACACACCCAGGGATTCCGTGAGCTGACTCACAGGCTTGATCACATCACGATCAAACGCATCTGGGCCGAACTCACGAATCAGTGTATCGACAAACTGATGTTTCTTGACTGAAACACTGGACTCATCAAGTCGATCCAGGAGCTCCGATTGAGAAAGTCGCCATCGTAATGCCCATTGATCTTCCCCATCGGTTGTCCATTCGAGCACTCCCTGACGTTGTGCGTGGTGTAAGGCGGTTTTCAGCGTCGCCGGGCGGACGTCATACTCTTGACAAAACGATTCTACAGACACCTGAACGCCGTATTCCCCTGTTGAATTTGCCACATGCCCACCTGCAGACCCATCAACATGCCCGCCATCGCGCACCCTTTCAAGCCCCCGCAAAATAGACTGAATCACCTTGGCATCGGGAAAGGAGCGGTCCAAATTACGCTCGAGTGTCTCAAAGTCGTTCGAACGCACAAAACAAAGCGCGTAGGCAGCCTCTCGGTCTCGACCTGCCCTGCCCGCTTCCTGATAATACGCCTCCAACGTCGAGGGTGGACTCAAATGAACGACCGTCCGGCAGTCTGGCTTATCAATGCCCATACCAAAGGCATTCGTCGCAACCACCACAGGAAATGCTCCACCTATCCAGTCACCCTGAATGCCCTGGCGCTGCTCCGCTGTCAGCCCCGCGTGATAGGCCTTGGCCTCAATCCCCTTCGCACGAATTCGAGCTGCCCATTGCTCGCATGCCGCACGCGTCGGAGCGTAGAGAATCATGCTCCCAAGTGAGGCGGCCCGCTCCACTGCCGCCATCACATCACGCGTGCGATTCGCCGATTCACGCACCCACCACGTGAGGTTTTCACGAGCAAAAGGCGTTTCAATAATATGGGGTTTTGCAAATCCTAAAGCCTCCACCATGTCTTGTTTCACCTCTGGCGTCGCGGAGCCCGTGAGGGCAATCCATCCCACAGAATCATCCAGCCAAGAAAGTGACGTCCGAATTTGTCGGTAAGAAGGTCGAAAATCATGCCCCCACTCCGAGATACAATGGGCTTCATCCACAGCAACCAACGAGATCGTCCACTGCTGAATCTGGGTTTGAAACCGTCGTGAGGCGAGCCGTTCTGGGGCGATATAGACCAGTTTGACCTCACCTGATCGCACTGACTCAAGGCGTCGCTCAATTTCCCCTTCCAATAATGTGCTATTCAAAAATGTGGCCGGCACCCCAAGACTCTGCAAGTGCTCCACCTGATCCTGCATCAAGGCAATAAGTGGTGAAATCACCACCGTAACACCCTCCAACACCATTGCTGGCACCTGAAAACAGAGTGATTTGCCTCCACCTGTAGGAAATAATACCAAGGTGTCCTTGCCCAGAAGAACGGACCGAACGGCCTCTTCCTGACCCGATCGAAATCCGGGGTACCCCCAAATAGATTGTAAAACGGCCTTTGCCTCACTGAATAACGTCTCAGCCGATGAATATTCCTCAGCCTGTACAGCCTTTTCAGCCCGTCCTTGAGACGGCATTACCCTGCCAACGTAGCCTTGACGTAGTTGCGACGCATCTCTGCAATGGAAGCAATACTAATGCCTTTCGGGCATACGGCTTCACATTCTCCATAATTGGAGCAATCCCCAAAGCCTTCTTTTTCCATCTGCTCCACCATGGCAAGGACCCGTTTTTGACGCTCAGGCTCCCCTTGGGGTAATCGGTTGAGGTGGCTAAGCTTGGCCGCTGTAAATAACGACGCCGAGGAGTTAGGGCATGCCGCGACACACGCTCCACAGCCAATACAAGCCGCGTAATCAAACGAAAATGTCGAATCTTCAAGCTCCACGGGAATGCTATTGGCTTCGGGCGCGGATCCGGTTCGGACCGTGATATATCCACCCGCAGCGATAATACGATCAAAGGAACTGCGATCGACAACAAGATCCTTAATCACCGGGAATGCCGCCGCACGCGCAGGCTCAATCACAATCGAGTCGCCATCCTTGAAATTACGCATGTGCAGCTGACACGCTGCCGTCAGCCGCTTGGGTCCGTGGGCGCGACCATTAATCACCAAATTACAGGACCCACAAATCCCCTCGCGACAATCATAGTCAAACTCGAAAGGTTCTTGTCCTGCAACGATAAGCTCTTCGTTGAGCACATCAAGCATCTCCAAAAAGGACATATGTTCATTCACCGTGTCCAGTGTGTGGTTCTCGAAAGCCCCTTTGGCCTCGGGGCCATCTTGTCTCCAAATTTTTAGGTGTATGGTCATTTGACTCATAAGTCTACCCTATTCGATCGTTCTAATTATTTGTAACTACGCTTTATTTGTAACTACACTTTATTTGTAACTACGCTTTATTTATAACTGCGCTGTTTCATCTCCACAAACTCAAATTCAAGCGTCTCTTTGTGAAGTTCTGTCTCGAGTTTGCCATTCAAATCTTTGAATTCCCACGCTGAGACGTAAGCATAATCCTTGTCGTTACGTATCGCCTCTCCCTCAGGGGTTTGATACTCTTCGCGCAAGTGACATCCGCAAGACTCCCCACGATCCAACGCGTCGTAGGCCATGAGCTCAGCAAGTTCAAAGAAATCGGCCACGCGGTGTGCAAACTCCAGATTCTTGTTATAATTGGTCGCTTTGCCGGGGACTTTTACGTTCTGCCAGAACTCCTCGCGAAGAGCCTGGATGTCTGTGATGGCCTTCTTGAGGTCTTTTTCATTGCGCGTAATCCCAATATTGTCCCAAACAATACGCCCAAGGGTGCGGTGAAAATCCACCACGGTACGATCACCATTCACGTTCAGGATTTTGTCAATCCGCTCCTGAACCTCGTTTTCGACCGACGCAAACGCGTCATGCGTCGTGTCAATGGTCGACACCCCAGCCTCGGCCAGATAATCACCAATGGTGAATGGGATCACAAAATACCCATCGGCCAGTCCTTGCATTAACGCACTGGCTCCCAACCGGTTGGCTCCATGGTCAGAGAAATTGGCTTCGCCCATGGCAAACAATCCGGGCACCGTAGTCATGAGATTGTAGTCTACCCACAGGCCACCCATGGTGTAATGGACCGCTGGGTAAATCCGCATTGGAACTTCATAAGGGTTTTCGCCTGAGATGTTCTCGTACATATCGAACAAATTGCCATACTTCGCACTAATGACATCCTTCCCATCGCGGGCAATGGCATCCCTGAAATCGAGATAGACCGCAAGGCCTGTCTCTCCAACACCGAGTCCTTCATCGGTCATCTGCTTCGCATTACGAGACGCCACATCGCGAGGCACGAGGTTTCCAAATGATGGATAACGCTCTTCCAAATAATAATACCGCTCTTCATCAGGGATCTCTCCTGGAGGGCGATTGTCACCAGCTGAGCGAGGCACCCATACTCGACCATCATTACGAAGAGACTCACTCATAAGTGTGAGTTTGGACTGGTAGTCTCCCGAGACGGGGATGCATGTTGGGTGCACCTGGACAAAACTTGGATTGGCAAACGCAGCACCCCGCTTGTGGGCTCTCCAAGTGGCCGTGACATTCGAATTTTTGGCGTTTGTGGAGAGGTAAAAGACGTTTCCGTAGCCTCCCGTGCCCAAAATCACGGCATCTGCGCTGTGACGCACAAGCTCACCCGTCACCAAATCGCGAGTGATAATCCCACGAGCCACACCATCAACCACCACCACATCCATCATTTCGTGACGCGTGTAATAATTGATTTTGCCCTCATTCACCATCTTCATCATCGATTGGTACGCCCCCATCAACAACTGCTGCCCTGTTTGGCCGCGTGCATAAAACGTCCTGGAGACCTGAGCTCCACCGAAGGAGCGGTTGGCTAGATAGCCACCATATTCACGAGCAAAAGGGACGCCCTGGGAAACGGCTTGATCGATAATGTTATTCGAAAGGTGAGCCAAGCGGTACACATTCGCCTCACGAGAGCGGTAATCCCCCCCTTTAATCGTGTCATAAAACAGCCTGTACACACTATCGCCATCATTTTGGTAATTCTTGGCGGCGTTAATCCCCCCTTGTGCGGCAATAGAGTGGGCACGACGGCCGGAATCTTGAATACAAAACGTCGAGACTTTGTAGCCTAGCTCTGCAAGCGAGGCAGAGGCAGAAGCCCCCGCAAGACCCGTCCCTACCACAATCACATGCATGTTGCGCTTGTTGTTGGGTGAGACAAGATTCACATCATTAAGATGCTTGGACCATTTTTCTTCGAGTGGACCAGAAGGTATTTTAGGATCTAACTTCATGCATTCGATTGATTAATACTGAATGAGGGCGCCCTGCCCTCCCGTGAAATAGATGTACAGGGGAATAAACAGGAACCCTACGCTCAACAACACTGCGATAACGGTGCCTGCCGTATAAACGGCAGCCGAGCGTTGTGGATTGCTCAACGTGAGCGAAATCATCGCGCTCCAAATTCCATGCCCTAAGTGTGCCCCCAGAAGCATCATCACAAAAGTGTAGGCAAACGCCATCACTGGATCCAAAAACGAGTTAATCACGAGCGCTTTAAGATCTTTGACAGGGTAGTCTACCCCTTCAATCGTGGTCATGGAGGTTTCACCATATTTGAAGGCTTGAATATGGAAAACAAGAAAGACAAGCATGACAACACCTGTAAAGGCCATCGACTTGGAGCTTAAACTTTGGCGGCTAGGTGCCCCCTTCGAGCTATAAACATGATATTTTTGTGGGCGCGCCTTGCGGCGATTCCACCAAATGGACAGACCAATGTAGGAATGGATCGCAAATACCGCGACAAGCCCAATCTCAGCAATCCAAAGCAAGGGGCCAAGCGAATGTAATTTGTAGGCATAAGCATTGAATGCATCGGGTGGGCCAAATAGGGTCAAATTCCCCACAAGATGTACAACGATAAATACAATCAAGGCGACACCCGTCAGACCGGTGAGAAGCTTTCGGCCTACTTGTGAACTAAGCGCTTTGAGTAATGAGGGCATACGTCTAAATTTTTGGCTACTTTACTGGCTCCATTTAGGCTTAAAAATCGTGCCTTTTTGGGTTAAAGGCAACCAAAGTTTGGGGGATTTAGCCCCAAAAATCTACGTGCTAACTCTCTGTTTTCTATGAAAATTTACACCAAGCATGGCGACACGGGGGAGACCTCCTTATTTGGGGGGCAGCGGGTGGCAAAACATCTTGAACGGGTCGAAGCCTATGGATCAGTCGATGAGCTGAATGCTATCCTTGGTGAGTTGCTGAGCCTGAGTGAGTTACCGGCAAATGTGGAGGCGATATGCACGCAACTTCAAGCCGATTTATTTGTCTTGGGTGCAGATTTAGCGACGCCTGAGGCTGCATCCGATGTCGCAAAATCGAAAGTCACGCGGATCACAACCAAGGATATTGAGACCGTAGAGTCCTGGATTGACACGCTCGATCAGGAACTCCCCGAGCTCAAGACGTTTATTCTGCCTGGTGGAAGTGCGTCTGGAGCTAAACTTCATGTAGCTCGAACGGTGTGTCGACGCGCAGAACGTGCCGCGGTAAAATGCCATCAGTCTGATCCTCTAAATGGGGCTTGTATTGCCTATCTAAATCGCTTGTCTGATTTCTTTTTTGTGGCTGCACGCTACGTTAATCATGTGGCGGGTGCACCTGAAACCCCGTGGAGGCCCTCCTAATGGCCTTGATGGCATCGGTTTCTGGGATTCGTGGCACCTTTGGTGACGGGCTGGATCCTCAAACGTTAGTGAGCTATGCTGCAGCGTACGGGCAGTGGATTCGCCAGCAATCGGGGCAGTCGCTGGACGGGGAAGTAAACCAAGGCGATTCAGCTCAAGGCAATTCAACCCAAGGCGAATCGTTCAAAGCCGGCGATAATCCAGTCATTATTGTAGGTCGCGACTCTCGAGTGACCGGTGAGATTTGTGAACATCTCGTCACGGCGACGCTGCGCAGTCTTGGTATCAACGTAATCACCCTCGGTATTGTCCCCACCCCTACTGTGGCCATGGCAGTACTCCATCACCAAGCCAACGGTGGCATCATACTTTCCGCAAGTCACAATCCTGCAGAGTGGAATGCGCTGAAATTACTCAATCATCGCAGTGAGTTTTTGGATCCATCCCAAGGTGCCGAAGTCTTAGCGTTGTTGAATCAAGGGGCAGGCGAGCCGTCATTGGATGCAGACAACAACAGCACGAGTATATCCTGGGCGTCATGGGACCAAACCGGGGTTTTGTCCGCCGACATGGAGGCAGTTGAGCGGCATATTGAGGCGATTTTAGCTCATCCCTGGATCGATCGTGAGGCCATTCGGCGTGCGGGTTTACGTGTAGCGGTTGATGCTGTGAATGGGGCTGGCTCCGAGGCGATTCCGGCACTACTAACCTCGCTTGGGGTGAAGGTGCATGCACTTCACTGCACACCCGATGGCTATTTCCCCCATAATCCTGAGCCTTTGGCAGAGCATCTTGGTGATATTTGTGACTTTGTAAAGGAACATCGTGCCAACCTAGGGGTGGTCACCGATCCCGACGCCGATCGATTGGCATTGGTGGATGAGCATGGAGCGTTATTTGGCGAAGAATATACCCAAGCGATAGCTTTCGATTGGGCGCTTGAGCAGGCAGACAAGGAGCGTAAAGAGGCTACTTCGCTAAACGTTGCCACCAATTTGTCGAGTAGCCGGGTCGCCGATTGGGTGGCGGAAAAACATGGAGCAACCTGTGTCCGCTCCGCCGTGGGCGAAATTCATGTGGTCAAAGCGATGCAGACCCATGACGCAATCATGGGCGGCGAAGGGAATGGTGGAGTGATTGACCCACAACTCCATTATGGACGGGATGCCTTGATGGGTGTCGCCATCGTGTTGCATCAAATGGCGACACGAGAGATGAGCGCTTCGGAATGTCGAGCAAGTTATCCAACGTTTGTGATGTCCAAACAAAAACGGGCACTAGACGAATTAGGTATGGATGCAAAGAGCTTTTTGGATAGGGTGGCAAATGCCTACGGGCACCTCTCCCCCAATACTGATGATGGTGTTAAAGTTGATTTTGAGCGTGGGTGGGTCCACATGCGAACCTCAAATACAGAACCTATTATTCGGTTTTATAGTGAGGCGCCGTCGGCAACAGAGGCAGATGCTTTGATCGAAACCGTCTTATCGGAGGTTGGGGTATGATTCGATCCATGACAGGCTATGGACGCGCTCAGGTGACGCTTTCGGCGATGAGCCTGGACCTGGAAATTAGGTCACTTAACAGTCGTTTTTTGGACGCCTCAATCAAATTACCGGCCGAATTAGCCCATCTTGAAGGAGACGTCAAGCAACGACTTCAAACGGGATTAAATCGAGGAAAAGTGACGCTAACTGTAAACTTTGGGGCGTCTGTTTCCGCAGATCAAGGGGCCTTGTTTGATCCTGAGGCATTTGACGAGGTCGTGAGGCAGGTCGCGGAGATGAAAAAGCGCATGGGTGATAATTCACGATTCACACTGCAGGATGTGTTGCCATGGCACGCCCGATTTTCTGGCTTGGATGGAAGCGGTGGAATGGGGTTCAGTAGTGGGCTTGGGTCCAATAGCGATGATCTGAATGGAGATAACCCCATCGGAAACACCATCTCAGGCGAGGATGAAGAGGCGTTCATGCGGGCTGTGGACGAAGCCATTGCAGCAACAATAACCATGCGCCAAAAAGAGGGAGATCAACTACGCGTCGCGATGGAGACGATGGTTCAAGAGTTGTCGACACTCACAAAACGCATTGGTCAACTTGCAGAGGAACGAGCCGTGGAGACCAAAGCCAAGCTGCGGGAGCGCGTGGAAGAGCTGTTGGAAGGCACTGCTGGGGTAGATGAGGAGCGAATGCAGACAGAAATCGCCATTCTAGCCGATAAAATGGACATTAGCGAGGAGTTGGTCAGGCTGCAATCACATATCGATTATGTCGTGGAGGCGATACAAGCCGAAGAACCGATGGGGCGCCAATTAAATTTCTTATCGCAAGAACTCAACAGGGAACTCAATACAATTTCCTCAAAATCGTACAGTAGTGAAATTGCCCATATGGTGGTGCAGGGTAAAGAGAAGGTTGAGCAGCTACGCGAACAAATTCAGAATATTGAGTAACTCGAACATGGGGAGTCATCTGGCATCACCGAGTAAGCCTACATCATCCAAGCGTGGAAAGATTATCGTGTTGGTCTCGCCAAGTGGAGGGGGGAAAAGCACGATGAAGGACCGGCTCATGAGTGATTTTCCTGCCATGAAATTCTCCGTCTCAGCGACAACACGAGCGCCAAGACCCGGAGAAATCGACGGTGAGCATTACCATTTTTTGAGTGAGGCACAGTTTGATGAGGCATTGGAGGAGGGCAAGTTTTTGGAATGGGAGCAAGTGTTTTCAGGGACTCGATATGGCACCTTACGTGATTCAGTTGATGAGTTGCTTCAAAAGGGGTATTTTGTTTTGTTCGATGTTGATGTGAATGGGGCACATTCTCTTAAATCGGCTTTTGAAGATGATGCGTTGGTCTTGTACCTCCGCCCTCCCAGCATGGAGGTCCTCAAAGAGCGATTGCTAGAACGTGGCACTGAAAGCTCGCATGACATTGAACAACGGCTTCAACGCGCTCAAAAGGAGATGTTAGAGGCCTTGACGTTTGACGCAACCATCCTTAATGATGACTTAGAAGAGGCCTACAAAGAGGTCTACGAGGTCGTTGGGGCGTTTATTAACGTTTAATTTTGAGAAGGTTAAAACCAAAAGGATATATCCTATGTCGATTAAGACAATCAATATTGAAGATTTAGGTGATGAGCTTGGCAATCGCTACGAGCTCTTAGCTGTCATTTCGAAACGTGCGCGCCAGATTGCGGCTCGTGAAAAGCTCGAATTGGACGAAAAACTGAAGTATTTCGAAGGGTTTGAAGACGAAGAAGAAATGACCTTCAACGAAGAGCAAGAGCGTATCTCTAAAGAGTACGAAATCCGCCTTCATCCTGGTCGTCGAGCGTTAGACGACCTCCTTTCTGATGATTTAACCTACGAATATCCCTCGTTGGATGAGTAATGACACTCCAGGGTGCACGAATACTCGTAGGCATCACTGGCGGCATTGCAGCGTATAAATCTATTTCCTTAATTAGAGCGCTCCAAAAACATGGGGCTGATGTGCGTGCTATTGCCACGCCCTCTGTGAAACCGTTTGTCGGGCTAGAAACACTTCGTGCCATAACGCGTGAAGAAGTTCCTGTGGACGTGTTTCATCAAGAGGGAGACGCGGTCGCGGACAGTTGGACACGTCATATTCACTGGGGGGAATGGGCGGATCTTTATGTCATCGCACCCTGCACCGCTCAAACGATGGCAAAAATTGCGCATGGCTTCTCCGATAACATGCTTACCGCAAGTGTGTTAGCAAGGCGTTGTCCATTGATGATTTGCCCCACCATGGATGGGGAGATGTGGGATCATCCAGCCACACAGCGTAATGTAGAGTTGTTGCGAGGCGATGGCATCCATATCCTTGAACCGGCTGAGGGGTATCTAGCCAGTGGATTAATCGGTCAGGGGCGACTCCCTGAAGAAGCTGAGATTGTGGCCGAAGTGGAGCGGTTGCTCGCGGATGTGGAGCGTGGGCGTAATGCGGAGGAAGGAGATGTTGCAACGCGCAGTCATGGAGAGCGCGGCATCAATAATGAGGCGAAGCGTCACGGAACCGGCACCCCTTCCCTCTTTGCGGGTAAACGCGTTTTGATCACCACGGGCCCTACTCGTGAATATATTGACGATGTTCGCTTTATCAGCAATCCTAGTAGCGGGAAGATGGGAATTGCCATGGCGCTGGCGGCAAAGCAAGCTGGCGCGCATGTAACTCTACTTCATGGCCCCATTGAGTCGTCCCTTTTGCCGGCGATGGATGTTATAGACAATTTTGAGAGTGCGGATGAGTTGTTTGAGCTTGTCCAAGAACACGGACCTGAGGCGGATGTAGTCATCATGGCAGCCGCCGTATCGGATGCAAAGCCTGCAAAGCGAATCGATGGAAAGGTAAAGAAAACCGATCAAGAGTCGTCCTTGCAGCTGGCTTCAACGCCAGACATTCTCGCATGGTTGGGAGGTCACAAATCAGAGGGTCAAACCTTGATTGGATTTGCCATGGAATCTGACGCCGAAACAGCGCAAGCTTCTGCGCGTGCCAAAATGGAGTCGAAAAATCTGGATGCCATTATCCTGAATTTGCTAAGAGAAGGTGAATCGGGCTTTGGGATTGATTCCAACAACGTGGAATTGTTTGTGGGCCAGAAAACAGCGCAATCACAGGATAAAGCTCAGCACCAGGATCAATCACTGTCACAAAATTATGCGAAACACCATGATCCTCCCTTTCACTTTGCAGGGACTAAACTTGACGTTGCTTTGCAGCTTGTGGATCAGCTTAGCGTGTCATTATTCACTAAGTCGTTAGCTGGTGAACGTTATTCTGGTGAGTCATCGTCTGCAGTTCCATCATCGAATGAGTCTCATTCCGGCAGCCCATCGACGACCAGAATGTCGTCAACCAAGAAAGGGTCCTAACCATTATGAAGATTTCTTGGAACCCTCGACACATTCGCCTTGGGCTCTTGATTGGAGCGAGTCTGGCTTTGGGCGCAGCGCATATTGTTGCACGTCCACCAACAGTGCCCCCAGAACCGATGAATCCTAGTCAAATCCGGCAAACACTCATTACAGAACTGCGTGCAGAAGGACTCGATTCCACTGACGTTCGAACGCGTTGGGTTGAGGTGGATTCCACGTTTCGTCGCCCAGAGTTTCGAGTCGCCGTTCCGGACAGTTTTTCCTCCACGAAGTTTCACATTCAGTGGGATCAAACCGTGAAGCCGTTGGGCTACGAATCGCCAGCTCGAGTTCACTTCCCGGATGAGGTGATGCACATTCATATGGTGCGTGTGGGAACCATTCACGCTACGATTCGCCTTATTCCTTCCTAAGCAGAAACCCTGAGTACACATCATGCCTAGTATTACTGCGACCATAAAACCCTATCCACAACCCGATATCATCCATGTGGATCTACCCATTTTAATGTGTCATGGGTATGCAGGGGGTGTGTCCGCGTTGATTTCTCAGGCGCCACTGCATGAGCCATGCATGTTATTTCGGTCACGGGGTGCGAAAGCCTTTGCTCCAAATATCGTCCCCTATGCCAGTATCGAAACCCGTGCCGAGGAGTGGATGACCCGGATCCATGCGTTGAAGCAGCAATACGGTTTTGAAAAATTTCATGTGATTGCGCACTCAATGGGCGGACTGGATATGCGCTATGCGATTGCCAAGATGGACGCCGCATCATCGGTTGCCAGCTTGACCACCATTGCCTCGCCCCACCACGGAACAACCATGGCAGAGCTCGTTCTTAAGACCCCTGGGCCTCTTCGCGGACCCATGAAGCAATTTTTTGACTGGATGGGGGCGCAGATGTACGCCGAAGCCAAAAGTGATTCCCTCGCGGCGGTGGAGCAATTGACCCGAGAGTATGTTCAAAAGGAGTTTAACCCGAACATCCCTGATCATCCCGATGTGGCTTATTATTCGTACTCAGCGGCGACGGGTAAAGGGACCAACGAGCCTCTGAATCCAATTTATAGCATCCAAAATGGGATGATCTATGATCAAGAAGGACCAAACGACGGGTTCGTATCCGTCGAATCTGCCAAATGGGGGCAACATCATGGCACCATGCCAATTGGCCACATCGAGCAAACCATGATCCAAGTCGCGGGCGGTCGCAAAAAGCTTGTAGATCAGGTTTGGGTAGACGTACTTAAGGGCATTAGCCAGTATTAACTCAAAATTACGCGGGCATATCTGGCAAGCTCCAACCCTCTCGATAATCCTTACGAATCAACCCTTCGGCAAACTCTAGCGCACTAAAGGGTTCCGTCCGCTCACGATCAAAGGAACCAGGTGTTGGATCCATTCTCGTAATCATTGTGAGCATTTCATCTGGTCGCACATTGGTGAACTCCATATTCTCGCCATCCCATTTGAGTGTCTTGTTGAGCCCTTGCAAGCGTACCGCCAGAACTCCAATCAAGACCATCTCGTTAAACGGTCCTGATTCTGCAAAATTGGATTTTGTTTCTACTCGGTTCTCAGGACTTTCCTTACAAGCACGGACCCAATCCATCTGGTGATTGTTGGATTCTACGCGTCGTTCGGTCTGCGGGACAGTTGGAACTCGTCCTGATAATAGCCATGGATCCTCTCCATAGCATCCGCATACAAGAGTATCGTCTTCACCGTGAAAGATTACAGCACCACCCAAATGATTCATGCTCAAACCTGGACCCCACGCTTCGGGTCTGTATTTTTGCGCTGCTTCCCACCCTTTTGGCTTCTCAGGCTGCAACCCTCCATCATACCAGAACACATCCACTTCTGGTTGCTCACCAAAGCTTGTTTGGCGTCTTGGATAGACTAAATGAGCTTTTTGCGATACAGGAGCACAATCCAATAGCAAAGGCGAGGAACTGCCTTCCAATTCCGTTGGGTATCCAAGCTCCAAAGCTTTAAAAGGTGGTTCCATTATATGGCATGCCATGTCGCCCAATGCGCCTGTTCCAAAATCCCACCAACCTCTAAAATTCCATGGTGTGTAAACATCATGGTACGGCCTCATTTTAGCTGGCCCAACAAATAGATCCCAAGACATCGTATCTGGAACCCACATCCCCACCTCTGGCGTGTTCAATCCTTGGGGCCAAATCGGGCGATCGGTGAAAGCCTCAACTTTTCGAATCTCTCCTAATTCACCCGATCTAATCCATTCCGTCGTCAAGTTAACCCCTTCCTTGGACGCTCCCTGATTCCCCATCTGGGTCGCTATGCCATACTCCTCAGCAAGCTTTGTGAGCAATCTTGATTCATACACTGTATGTGTGAGAGGTTTTTCAACGTATACGTGCTTGCCCAATGTCATCGCATGTGCTGCAACAACCGCGTGCGTGTGATCCGATGTCGCAACAACGACCGCATCAATATCGTCACTCATCTCATCTAACATCACGCGCCAGTCTTTAAAGCGCTTAGCATCTGGATAGGTTGAGAAGGTTTTTTCGGCGTATGCCCAATCGACATCACATAACGCAACCACATTCTCTGATTGCAATTCTTGTAGAAGCGCAGATCCGCGCCCGCCAACACCCACACAGGCGATGTTGAGCATATCACTTGGCATTTTGTGGCCAAGTCCACTCACGACTGCGCTAGGTAGAATAGTAAGTCCAGCCCCAACTGCAGCTGATTTTGTCAAAAAGTCACGACGGGATATACCGTTTTTTGACGTTGTTTGTGAAGTAGATGTTTTGACTGACATGCGCTTGGATTTAGAACGATTTGGAGAATTCAACATATCCGGAGGCTTGATTTGGTGTTAACATCAATGTAATAAAACTGGAAAATAAATCACATCAAACTTCATTGTAATTAATGCAACATCACAAGCGTCTATGACGATTTAAAGAGTTCTTCCTTCATGTGTTTAAAATACATAGTTTCGTCTAATACGTTCACAGCAAATCAATTGATTTCCATGGCCAAAACACCAACAAAACGCCTCTATTTACTCATTAGCCTGTACGCACTATTCCTTTTTGCCGGCTGTGGTTCTCAAGAGCTCTCAGGCACTTCGGACGATTCACTTGGGATGGATATCCGTCAATCCCAAATTGATATCACCTGGAACTTACTATCAAACTTTGAGGATGATAACCAGCATCTTGCTTCCCTCACTTTTGAGAATAATGGAGATGTACCCCTAACCAATGATGGTTGGACACTTTATTTCAATTCCATCAGGGTGTTGGATGAGCAGAGTCTTTTGCCTGAATTCAAGATGACGCATCTTGGCGGTGATTTTTTTAAACTTAAACCGACGGAAGATTTTAAGCCCATACCACCTGATAGCAGTGTTGAAAAACAGTACAAAGCACAATTCCATGCTATCAAAAAAACGGACGCCCCACAGGGATTTTATTTTGTCTTTGAAAACCATATCGAAGACGTAGAAAATGTAACTGTTGAACCCTTTATAGGTGACGAACAAGTCAACCGAAATCCGTCGGACAATCTTGACATTATAGATGCGAAAAGCCGCTATCAAAAAAACCAATCGGTTCAGCCACAACTTGCAAAACAGGTCGGTTACATTACGCCGGAACCAAAATCAACACAGCGTGGCGATGGGAGTTACAACATTGAAGATGACCTCACTATAAGCTACACCCAAGATGTGCGCGATGAAGCCGATGTTCTGAGTCGAATACTAAAAGATGAATTTGGAATTGAACATTCATTACAGGTCTTGGATGCCAATGAAAACGGCGTGGGAATCATCTTAAAATTGAACCCAGATTTTTCACAAAACCATCAAGCCTACGCTCTCCAAATTACAGAGGCTGGGGTTGAAATCGTCGCTTCTGGCCAAGCAGGAATATTTTATGCTATTCAAAGTTTGAGGGCACTGCTCTCCAATGCGAGGGATGAAGAGTTGGCGTTACCTGCGATTGAGATAACTGATGAACCAGCCTTTGATTATCGTGGGATGCACTTTGACGTTGCACGTAATTTCCAAGGCAAAGAGAGTATTCTCAGGCTGTTGGATATTATGGGGATGTACAAACTCAATAAATTACATTTTCATCTGACGGATGATGAAGGGTGGCGATTAGAGATTGAAGACCTTCCGGAGCTTACAGAGGTGGGTGGACGACGTGGCCATACAGAATCAGAGGAGCAATTTTTGTCCCCTTCTTACGGCTCCGGCCCTGACCCTTCACCTGGTAAAACCTTCGGAAGTGGATGGTATACACGAGAAGAGTATATCGAGATTCTGCAATATGCTGACCAGCGACATATCGAGGTGATTCCAGAAATCGATGTACCCGGCCATGCCCGTGCAGCCATCAAAGCTATGGAAAGCCGATTTAATAGGCTCTCTACCACTGGGCAATCAGAGCAGGCGGAAATGTTCCGCCTTGCCGATCCCAACGATCAATCCGAATACACATCTGTTCAGTTCTATCAAGATAATGTGATCAATGTTTGTACCGAATCTACCTATAATTTTATGGACAAGGTGTTTGATGAAGTGATAGCCATGCATAATGAAGCTGGGGTGCCACTGAATATGATTCATGTAGGCGGCGATGAGGTACCTCAAGGTGTATGGACAGAATCGCCTATTTGTGATACGTATATGGAACAAAACGGTATTGAAGAGCCTGGAGATCTCTTTAATCATTTTTTCACCCGTTTAGAGGGAATGCTTGAAGATCGTGATTTGCAGATGGGGGGCTGGGAAGAGGTAGCACTAAATGAAGATCACACAAGACCGAAAGAGGATTCTGTGTACATCGACTCTGTCGTTCCTTATGTATGGTCAAGTATTTGGGGATCAGGCCGCGAAGATTACGCGTACATGTTGGCAAACGCTGGGTATGATGTTGTGCTCTCAAATGCTTCCAACCTCTATTTCGATATGGCTTATGATAAGTCCTGGGAAGAGCCGGGTTTTTACTGGGCATCCATGTTTGGGACAAAAGACACCTATTCTTTTATCCCCTACGATCTCTATAAAAATGCGCAATTTGACAATTATGGGAATCCTGTGGATCCTGCTGAATACGCTGATGATATACAACTGAATGAAACAAGTAGAGCAAATATCATAGGTATTCAGGGGCAGTTATGGTCGGAAACGGTTAATGAATCACAGCGTTGGGAGTACATGGTTCTACCCCGTTTACTGGGGCTAGCTGAACGAGCTTGGGTGGGAAATCCAAGCTGGGGTGAGATCGAAAATATTCGTGACCTACGTAGTCAACGTGATGAGTCATGGAACGAATTTGCACACCGATTGGGCAGCCATGAACTACATAGGCTCGACCGGTTATTTGAAAATCTCATGTACAGGCTTCCGCTTCCAGGTGCGATCATTGAGAATGGGACGCTCAAGGCCAATAGCACCTTTCCAGGTCTTGATATTCGTTACGAAATCAATGGAGAATTGGGGCTAAATTCACCCCTCTACAAAGAGCCAGTTGAGGTTGAGCCTGAGGATATTGTAACGCTTGCTTTATTCAGTTCAACAGGAAGACAAGGAAGAACGGTTCAAGTTAAATAATGTGGACCAACTCATCTCCGGATAATTCATTGAGCGGTTACCCTTTTTGCATCACTCTGCTTAGGTAAGCCCAATGTTCCTCCGTCATACTATGGTCGGAAAAAAGACAGATACCGTTTGCACCATTTTCCATGGCAAATTCATAGGCTTGAGATACTTCTATGGGGGTCATTTCTGGTACATAAAGACCACTGAACATCTCCGTAGTAGCGGGTAACTCTCTGCGACCTTCAGCTACAGCTTTGCCAATCCAACGAACAGGTTTATGATAAAAATGGTTGTATTGCATTGGAAAAACAGCGTCCAGATTCCAATCGGGCCAGTTTTGTCGAACCAATGACCGTGCGATTTCAGGTGTTGGAAAAACTGCAGCTGTGAGTTTTACTCCCTGATTGTGAACTCTCATGGCCACTTGATTCACGAGGTGTGTGACCTGGTTGTAGCGAAACTGGCTGAATGTATCATCTTCGGCTGGATTATCAAGTAATATAGGGTCATCGCCGTACAACGTTTGGTATTTCCTTCGACAGGCATCGCAGAAACAATAGTCATACTGTGGGTACTCTTTGTCCTGAACAACGCCGTACCCTGGCTGAAGCTGAATCGGTAATATAACATCTGGATATCGGATGTAATCTAGATGAACGCTCTTTATCTCGGATATCTTCAGGATTTCATCAACTTTGTTGAGGATATATTCTTGAGCCTCTGGTCGGGTTGGACATAGCCATTTATAGTAATCTACATAGGCTGGAGAGGTAACGGAAGATTCTCCATTTCGATTCACCATAAACCAATCGGGATGTTTTCTAATCAAAGGCTCATCACCTGACCGCTGAAGGGTAATGAACCAGGCATGAACATCAAGTTCAAATTCCTCGGCCAGTTGTACCCATTTTTCATACTGACTGGAGGGTAGAATGCCGTCCAACCCTGCATTTTTAATCAATTCAAGACGAACACGAAGTTCATCATCTGTTCCATTATGATTAGAAACCCACGCATAATTTTGGGATTCCCCTGTTAGGCTCTGAAACGCTTTCGCACGTTGAAATGGAATGGACTGCAGGGAAGTGAGTCCAATCGCTCCAGCGCCAACTTTCTTTAGAAATGATTTTCTATTCACAAAGCTTCATTACTAGACGTTTTCCGTTCTATTTCTCCTCTTTCCATGCGCGACTGTCATCAGCAATATACAATATGTTATCTAACATGTCGGTTGTGAGACTCATCAAATACGAATTCCCCAAGAGTTTAATTTGTACTTCAGGTTGAATACCGTGGTCGTCAAAAAGGTTTTGGGCATCTAGATCCTTCAAATTATCCGTAAAGCTTCCGTTCTCTTGGTGATACTCTACTTGCCGGTAATACAGCTGCCTCAAAACCCATTCGTGTAACAAATCTTCGGGGGTCGAGAAGGAGACATCGCTTCCGGGTGGGGTCGTAGAAAATTGAATAATCCCCCAACGCTCGGGCAGATGCATGTCAATCACTCCCTGAGGTGACCATACCCAGTTGTCTTCAGGAAACGACTCCCCAGTTTGAGGGTCTTTTTGTTTAACGTACCCCCCATCTACTGCGTCTGTTTTCCATTCAACCCTGGAAAAATTAAGTTTCCACTGTGAGCCATCACTAGGTAGATTTTGGTCTGACGTTTCGCTTAAGACGTCAAATGGAATGGCTACCTCAAGGGTCCATCCTTCATCCGTATCGGAGGGATCATTTAGGGTCCCTTGTAAGTCAACTCCAATTTTCAAACCTTTAATATCCCAAGCATCAATGGGCTTACCGTTGGTTCGATATGGTTGAGTCAACATCAAGTCCCAGAATGTTTTTTTGGCATTTATTTCAAGTTCATAATAATTGTGAGTGTCACCTTCTGGATCAATAAATATCTCAAAATTATTTTCCATGAAAATCACGGCGTCTCGTTCTTCAAGAGTAGCCCACAAATGCTCCTCTTCCATCTCAGCCGCAACATACAGATACTCATCATCCCATAGTATTTTGGCCCTAGTTTCAAATCGGGGAGTTGGGAGCTCATCACCTTGGATATCGGTGAACTTTTCCGTCCATTGAGCTTGCTGCCATACTGGTTCATTTAATTTCCCATCGATGGCAAGCCCATCAGAAATTTTATGAGTGATATATGTTTTTGGAGCATATTGATACGAATCATCGCTGAGTTGTAAAGCGTCAAGATCTTCTACTACTGTCAGAAGAAATAATGGTACATAAAGCAGGGTTTTAACATGTTGTCTATTTATAGTCATGATTTAGTCTAATTGTTGATATAAAAATGGTTTAGGAAGTTCTCCATATGTTGAAAGTAAAAAAAGTGGACCAAGTGCCGTTGGCAGATACTCAATCTTGCGAACATCTCCATTTGTATAAAATCCAGAAACATTTGAGGGTACTGATATAATACGATTGTCAACATACTCCAAGAACGCACCTTCACTCGCTAATGGACCTATCTCAGGACGCGTGCCAAAATTATTTCCTGCAACCAAGATTCCAGGGGTGTCATCAGCATCAAAACGTCCTACAAAAAAGTCATATACAGGTGCCATCTGAGCTTCTTGTGGCAAATCAACACTTTTAAACTCTCCAAAACCCTTATTCAAAAATAGTTTTGAGGCAAACGTCTGGGCCTCAGCTTTATACGCACGTTCGATCCCCTCGCCTAGTATGTCCTCAAGGCTTGATTCAGCCCATGATTGATAGGTTGGGAAGGCTTGTTTGAAATCGGATATCTGATCAACAAATAGATCACGGCCTGCGTAAGGTACACGTTGTCCATCATAGACATAGGTAAGAATTGGATCTCGCAATCCATTCCCTGTAAAATCTCCATAATACATGATGGCTGGATTTTCTACAGACGCTTCTAAATAGTGATTGCGTCCCATGTTCCCAGCTAACAAATCTGGAATCTTGTCACCATTTATATCAACCACATCCAGTGTATTCCAAAGTCCTTTGGTATTTTCAAAGCCCGCATTAGTCGAAATTTCACGAAAAGATCCATTTTGAATGTCAAATACACGGATAGACATCCATTCTCCGGCTATAATTAATTCATTCGAACCATCAGCATTTGTATCAAACCAAACGGCATCGGTCACCATACCAGGTCGCTCTAATTCGGGAGCAACACGTTTGGTCACATCTGTAAACGTCCCACCCTCATTTTGCAACACATAGCTTCGAGGCGGAAGCGGATACTGCCCCGTTAGAACTCTGCCCCCTACAAAGAGATCAGGAGCATTGTCTCCATTAACATCGACTACCGTGACAGCCCCGCCACTTACTTTCATTTTTGGTAAGGCGTTTTCTGCATGACGAAAATTACCGAACCCATCATTCATGTAGAGCCTGTCCTGATATTTTTGGCTGTTCATTTGGTCGAAATTTCCACCAGAGACCACATAAAGATCAGGCGTACCGTTGCCGTCCGCATCAAAGAAAAGTGCTTCAACATCATCATAACGATTATGCATATCCAAATAGGGCTGCTCAGTTACTGAAAATGTGCCGTCAGCTTGTTGAAGATATATACGTGAAGCCTGGCCTTGGCTTCCTCCCAAAAAAAGATCCTGCAGACCATCACCGTTAATATCAGCTGTGGCCGATGCAGGGCCCAAATTTGAGAGTGTGTAGGGCATGAGTGGGCTGAATATTCTATCTCGAAGAATGTTCGGCTTATGGGCTTCCTCTAGGCCAAGCGACACGGGGTCAAGTTGCAAGAATCTAGACTCCTGCTCCGATTCTTTCTCCGACTCAACCTGGGTTTTGGAATCCACCTTGTTTAAAACCAAGGTTTGATTCACCTCCATGTCGCGCAGCAGCTGTTGGCTACCATCTGGCCAAGTGACGGAAACATCCACTACGTCCAAATCACGCAGTCCAAAGTGCAGTTCAAAGTCGACAGAGGATTGAAACCCCCTCGTTTGATACGCTTCATGGGTAAAACGCTCCCCCTTAGGTCCTTTGAGGCTAACTTTTGCACCAATCCCCATTCGATTATTGTCATCCCCTTGTAACCTGATTTTCAGGTAGCTTGTACGTTGCTTCTGTGTTAAGGTGTTTCTGTAAATGGATGGCGGTTCATTCAGATGACTTACCACGAGGTCAAGATCCCCATCATTATCCAAATCTGCATAAGCAGCTCCACTAGAAACCGCATCTTTATCTAACCCCCACTCTTGACTGGCATCGCTAAAGGAATATTGTCCTTCATTTTTAAATGCAAAGTTCTGCATGTCCACACGATCCATTTGTTGGGTGAGTTCGTATGTCAATTCGGGGTCATCCGGCAGATCAGAGTCTGGGAAATTTTGCCATAGGACGGTATTTAAGTAGTCCAGATCAGTATAAAAACGAGGAAACCCATTCGTAATAAAAAGGTCTTTTAAACCATCATTATCAAAATCGGCCAAAAGTGTTGACCAGCTCCAGTCCGTTGAAGATATGCCGGCCAGTTGACCTACTTCAGTAAAAAAACCCTCGCCGTTGTTGATTTGAAGTGTATTCCTCATGTTTTTGCGGTGATAGCCATTGGCTACCAGACGATCATAAATATCGTAGTCCGGTGTTTTAAACACACTACGGCGCTCATAGTTTGGAGGTAGCATGTCCACGACCATAATATCAGGTGAGCCATTGTTGTCTATATCTGATATATCCGAGCCCATCGAAAAATACGATGTACCATGGGTACGACTTAGGATGTCGTCTGTAAACGTGCCATCTGCTTGATTGAGATACATGTAGTCACGCTCCATAAAATCATTCGCGACGTAGATGTCAGGCCACCCATCCCCATTTAAATCAGAAACTGTGGCGCTTAGACCAAATCCAATCGGATTTTGATGAATACCTGCCTCTTTACTCACGTCTGTGAATGTTCCATCTCCGTTATTTCGGTAGAGTTTGTCGCCAGCGAACGTATCAACCTGATTTCTGATCGTGCTCAAATCAAACCTAGCAAAATCTCTTGTATTGTAGTTCACAATAAACAGGTCCAGTAACCCGTCACCATTGTAATCAATTTGGCTTGATTGGGTGCAATACCCTGGATCATCCAAACCAAAACGTTGCGACTGCTCTTCAAATACAGGGATATCATTCTCGTTGAGTCCCTGATGGATAAACAGTTTATTTCTCCTTTCGTCTTCTGGAACAATTCCAGTTTTGCACACATAAATATCAAGTAAGCCGTCGGCATTGATGTCTCCCATCATTACGCCAGCAGACCATCCACCACTATCTTGTACACCAGCAAGGGACGTGATATTGCGAAATGTAAAATTGCCCTCGTTTAGATAAAGAGCATTATCAACTTGGTTGCCCGAAAAATAGATATCGGGACGTCCATCATCATTCAAATCTCCAACTGCAACCCCACCTCCATTGTAGAAAAATTCAGATTCAAGAATATTGTTCCCAACACCCTCTATGACGGTATTTTGGAACTCAATACCTGTTTCATTGGCGGATAATTCTTGAAATAATGGGGGCTTTTCTGAAGGGTTTTGAGACGATATGAAAGCAGTAAGTACGAGAAGATAGATCGTTGGTTGTAGCATAATCTAAGGTATCATAATGATTACTCATTCTGTACATATCACACTGTAAGGCATAAAAAAACCCGGCACATAGACCGGGTTTAATTCAAAAATTATACAAACTTGTATCCTATTGGGCTACATCCCACCACATCCGCGTCGTAAACTCATCTGGTCCTTGACGGTTAATTGCGGCATTGTACCCCTCTGGATTGTTACTCGATTCACCGGTTGGGTAGATTAGTCTTCTTGGGATTGTCCCATTTGATCGATTTCCAGGGTAATCAACTGGTGTTAATTCTGGGAATCCTGTTCGTCTCCAATTGGCATAGGCTTCGTAGAAATTCAAAAATGTTGCCGCCCAATATTGCTCACCAATTTGTTTATCCCATGAAGCTGGGTTGTAAGGATTCGCAGCGAGGTACTCGTCGATCTCTCCTGCAGGGACCTCTAGAGACTCATCGAAAACAGAATACATCTGCATTGCAGCACGTACACCCGCTTCGTAATGCTCAGCTGCATTTCCAGAAGTCCAACCCCTTTCAATTGCCTCTGCTATCATGAATTCGACTTCAGCATAGGTTTGGAAGACCATGGGTGAGTCCCTAGTGACAAACAATGGCTCGACACGGCTGTACTCATCTCCATTATGATCATCGTATGTTGGGTCATAATTCGTGATCGTACTTGCGTCGTATCCGTTTGGCATACCCTGGTGTGGCCCTCCGCTCTGGACAAAGCTTAGTTTATCGAGACGAGGATCATCATGTTCCTTCATCCAGTCCACAAATGTTGTACTAAGTCTAGGGTTATCATCAACCGCGAAGACATCACCAATACCGTTTCTGTTGATACCTTCTGGACCATCTGTATGCTGTATCATGCTGATGTCATCGTTACTCTGCATAACGCCACCAGATATAGCTTTTTGCGCCCATTCTTGAGCAGATGCAGGGTCGACCTTCACCATGCGAAGGGCAAGGCGAAGCATCATGGAGTTTGCATATCGCTTCCACTTCTCAATATCACCTCCATAAACCAAGTCTTGACCTTCGGGTGCGCTAGCACTAGCGGTTAATTGACCAGCCGCGATTTCGAGCTCATTGAGCATATCAGCATAGATCTCAGCTTGATCATCATAGGTAGGGAAGAAATCTTGGTCAATAAACCCTTTTCCAGCACCAAAATAAGGGATGTCGCCATAGAGGTCCGTAACGCGTTGAAACGCCACTACCTTCCAAATTCGGGCGATTGCATTGTAATTAACAAACTCTTCCTGCCCTTCAACGGTCGGGTCTGTGATTTCAACAAGATTCACCAAGTCCTTGATGTAATTGGTATATGCTCGATCCCACAAGGCTGCGGAGTAACCGCTATTGTATAAGTACTTATCTCCCGACCAATAGGTTGGTAATGATGAAAGTAACTGCACCATCGTTGACTGGTAAATCAGTTGAGCCCGCCAGTTTTCATATCGTTCGCCTGACGTTTGCAACTGCGTATACGCCAAAATAAAGCCAGGATCAATATCTTCGGCAACTGTTGGATTCTGGTTTAAATCTGTAAGGCTATCTGTGTTGCAAGAAGTAAGGGGTAGCAATAGAGCCGCAAGAACAATAGCTTTGACGTAATTAAGGTTTTTCAATGTTTTCATTGTTTTTAAAATTTGAGGTTGAGGTTCAAACCAATACTTCTGGTTTGGGGTGCACCAAAGAATTCTAATCCCTGACCATTACTTGTATTGTACGTTGATTCTGGATCTACATTATCAACCTTGCTGTAAATTAACAACAGATTGCGTCCCACAAGTGACACTGAGGCACCATTAATGGGCAGACCTTCCACGAAGCTACTCGGTATTTGGTACCCAATTGTTAAACTTCTCAATTTGACATAGCTAGCATCTTCAACAAAGTATTCTGTGATTTCGCTAAGTCTGCTGTAGTAATCCTGAACTGTAACTTCATCTTTATTTGCAGGCGTGTTTGGAAGGATATTCCATGTTTGTGAATTTCCATCCTCATCAACTCCACTAATGGTTAATCCATCCTCGCGACCCTCAAGTGTCGCTTTGTGCATTCCATTGCTATATGTAGTGGCATTCGTACCTGTATAAAGATCACCGCCAAACTTAAAGTCTACAAGGAAACCGAAATTAAACCCTTTATACTGGAAATTATTTTGAACACCTCCAGTCCACGGATGAATACCGCTTCCAAGCACACGCTGTTTTGAATCATAGACTGGGAGACCGTCTTTGTCATACACTTTCTCGCCATTAATTAGCTTATGCGCCCGTCCAACAATCATGCTGTAACCACCTTCAAAATACTCACCATCTGCATCTGTGTAGGCAATTCGATGCTGAGAGTTTGCATCACGGTTTCTAGCTTCTTGTACTTGCAATACTTTTGAGTCCTTGTATAGTTGCTCAACATCATTTTCGTTGTAAGAAAAGTTGAGCAGCACATCCCAATTGAAGTTGATATTCTGTACTGGGTTTACTGTGAGCAAAAATTCATGTCCAGTATTTGAAACTTCTCCAACATTTACAGTCGCACTACCGAAGCCAGATGAACTTGAGATGGCTGCCCGAAGAATGTCATCTGACGTTTTCTTGCTGTAATACGCGTAATCAAGTCCCACTCGGTTGTCAAAAAGACGTATATCAAACCCAATCTCATATTCTTCAAGAGTAAGCGGTTGGAGTTGATTGTTAGGTACACTACCCTGGTTTATTCTACCGAGGGCCGCTCCTTGGTGACCTTGGCCAACGAGACTGTAGTTGAGAGCCAATTGGTATGGATCGGTTCCTCCACCAACTTGTGCCCAAGAAGCTCTAAGCTTGCCAAATGTAATTACATCGGGTAAGTCAAACGCGTCAGAGAATACAAAACTCGTGGAAACACTCGGATAGAGTATGCTATTTGAATTCTCTGGTAGAGTAGAAAACCAATCATTCCTTCCAGTTACAGTGAGGTAAACAAGGTCTTTCCATGATACTTCCGCAGAACCAAACAATGAATTAATCCCTGATTCACTCAATCCATAGCCAATACTTTGGCTCGCGCCATTACCTAGGGTATGAAGGAAAGGGATGTTGAAGTTTGCCGACCGTGTACTTAAATCCTCAAAACTTCTTCTCATGTAGCTACCACCGAGTAAACCACGCACATCAAAATCTTTAAACCCTTGCGCAAAGCCAACAACATACTCAAGGTTGGTTTCGCGGACACGTTGCTCGATTTCAGTGAGTGCACCTTCAGGTATATACCCTGTTCCATAAGGCTCAAGACTGGTTCTTCGGTTTGTATACCAGTCCATACCTACCCTTGCTTGACCATAAAGCCAATCTGTAAATTCGAAACGGAAGGTTCCAGATCCAAGAAAACGATCGCGGACATTGTTATTTTTGAACTGATGAGTGGCCCAATAAGGATTTTGGCTGTAGACATTGTTGCCATAAAGCATCTCCGTTCCATCTGGCTGCGCACCCATTTTTTCAGTGGATCCTTTTAATGAACTTACATCAATACTGGGTGGTAGCACAGATAGCGTGTAGTTTGCATTCCCTGGAGAATCCGAAAGCCTAGCCCGGTTTTGGACATCCTCTCGTGTATATTGAACCTTTGTATTGATGCGGAGTCGGTCCGCCCATTCACCATTAGAGCTCAAGACGATGGTTTGGCGGTTCATACCAGAATTCGGCACAATGGCTTCATTTCTTAAATCGGCAATGGATAAACGGAACAATTGACTGGACGTACCACCTGTCACAGCAATCGTGTTGGTGTTGTTGAAGCCCGTTTGGTAAAATTCTGAGTGATTGTCTTCATGTGCCACGTAAGGTCTTTGCTCGCCGTCAAATTGATAAACATTTGAACCATCAAGTCTACCACCCCACGCACTGCCTCCATATTCTAGACCTTGCGCTTCGGTTTGTGGAGCTTCACCGCGAGTACCATGTCCATACTGGCTTTGAAAATCATACGTATTGATAAATTGTTCAGCTGTAAAATTAGTGTTGAATTCAACCCCGATTCCATCTTGGCCACGGGCTCCCTCACCCGATTTTGTTGTTATCAATACAACACCGTTGGAAGCTCGCGATCCATAAAGAGCCGCAGCGGAGGCGCCTTTCAATACACTAATATCTGCAATATCGTCAGGGTTAATACTAGATAACCCGTCACCCCAGTCAGAACCTCCCCACGTACCGGCAGAACCGAGTTGTGAGTTATCCATCGGCACCCCATCAATGACATAAAGTGGCTCATTATTTCCACTTAGGGATACATTTCCACGAATGATGACACGACTTGATCCGCCCACACCTGAACCGATGTTGCTGACATTCACACCCGAAACGCGCCCTTGAAGTGCATCTCCAAGATTGACTTCACGTGCTTGTGCAAGCTCAGCGCCATCAACTTGTGTAACTGAGTAACCGAGAGCTTTACGATCTCGCTCCATGCCAAAAGCAGTCACAACTACATCTTCAAGCTGTGCAAGTGAAGGACTCAGCGTTACCGTAATTTCACCTCTACCATTGATATCAATGGTTTGTGATTCATACCCAACATAGCTGAACCGTAACTGAGCATCAGATCCGGAGACTGTAAATGTGAAATCTCCATCAACGTCTGTTATTGTACCGTTTTGAGTACCAACTTCTACCACATTAGCGCCAGGTATGGGTTGATTTGTTTCACCGTCTAAGACTCGTCCACTAATTTCATAGGCTTGAGCCATGGCGCTAGGGGATGCACTAAAGGCAACGCAGAGAAACAAGCAAAGCACTCCTAAGGCTTTGGTCGTATGTGTAAGGAACTTATTAAGCGGAGTATGCATAGTTCTACATTATGTTAGTTAAAGGTATATTTTCGGTCGCAAAAATGTCTTTCTTGGATGTGTCAAGAAATCTGCTGAAAACATTTTATCATTTTTTAACAAGAAGTAAAATAGCGCTTCCATATCTTTTTTACAGTCAAAAATTCTGTTAATAAAACCTGCATTTTCAATAAGTTGAGCGGGCTTGTAATGACAACTATTTTACTCTCGCTAGACGGGAGTTGAATCTTAGCCTTTCTTAAAAGGCCTAAGCATACATTAATACTGAAATAGACATTTCACGCTATTGTTGACGTCGTTGATTGACTTTTGTATCAGGTCTTTATTCAAACGCGAGTTTTCTGGCGTGAGTTAATAATTCCGGCCCGAGTTAATTATTCCAACAAGAGTGAGCTTTATAATTCAATCTCTTTGACGTCTTCTAGCAATCGGTATGCCGTGAGATCGTACTGAATTGGGGTTAATGAGGCGTAGCCATTGCTCAACACTTTAATATCGGTGTCCTCGCTGTGGTCGAGCAGTTCAAGTCGCCCCGTCATCCAGTAATAATCGCGGTTGGCAGGATCACGCCGTCCATCAAATTCCTCAACATATCGCGAATTAGCCTGCCGTGCCCATTTCACCCCTTTCAGTGGGCCTGCGGGAGCGTTCAGGTTCAGCGTCACCCCTGGCGGAAGTCCATGATTAAGCACGTAGCCAATCACCTTACGTGCGGCATCTTGCGAGCCCGATAAATCGGCTTCCTCATCAAAATCGAGACAACTCACCGCAATTGAAGGGGTTCCCATAATGGTTCCTTCTGTCGCCGCCGATACCGTGCCACTATAAATCAGATTAATGCCCGCATTCGACCCGTGATTAATGCCACTCACCACCAAGTCTGGTTTTTGCCGCAGCAGCTCATGGTGAGCCAGCTTGATGCAATCGGCAGGAGTTCCTGAGCACGCCTGACCATGAAAACGATTATCCACCTGGAATGCCCGGGTTCGCAACGGCAAGTTAATCGTCACCGCATGCCCCACCGCACTTTGTTGACGATCGGGCGCTACGATTTCGACATCGCCAAATTCATCAGCAACCTCAGCAAGGGCCTTGATCCCAGGAGAGAATATCCCGTCATCATTACAGACAAGGATTAGGGGTTTACGCCCTTTGGCGCCCGTGGATTCACTCATAAGACTCGTCTTTGGAAGGGAAAGTTTTGGCGCGAACATCAGCCACATATTGAGAGATTGCCTCATTCGCGGTTTGGCCCAGCTCGGCATATCGGCGCAAAAATCGTGGCTCAAAACCTTTGTTGAGGCCCAGCATGTCGTGCAGTACCAGCACCTGACCATCACAATCAACCCCGGCGCCAATACCAATCGTGGGGATGTCAAGCGAATCGGTCACCTTTTTGGCCAGACCCGCAGGAATCTTTTCCAACACCACCGAAAACGCCCCTGCTTCCTGCACCGCCTGTGCGTCGGCGAGCAGTTTTTCAGCTTCGGCCTCCTCTTTAGCACGCACCGTGTAGGTTCCAAATTGAAAAATACTCTGTGGCGTGAGCCCAAGATGGGCCATCACTGGGATGCCCGCATCCACAATTCGCCGAATAATGGGAGCCACAGGAGTGCCCCCTTCCAACTTCACCGCATGTGCCCCTGCCTCCTTCATCAAACGTCCCGCATTTTGGAGCGCTTGACGAGCCGTGACTTGATACGACATAA
>JAVLBP010000008.1:0-64897 GCA_031581145.1 Balneolaceae bacterium | reverse complement strand
GACCGACGGATCGAGCATGTCGGGTCCGCGTAACGCCGAGGATTCAGGAATAGCCCATGCGATCAGCCCAATGACACCGGCGACCATCGCTCCTAGCCCCATCCAAAAGGCTCGACTTTCTCGTGGAGTGACCTCTTCCATGACGGGTAGTGCGTCCTCGTCAGCATCCACCTCAACGCCAGCCAGTCTTGGCTCGACGATGCGATCGGTCACAAACCATCCTACTGACACAATGAGTAAACTCGAGGCAGCGGTGAAGTAAAAATTATTGAGCGGATTCAACGCAATCGTTGGGTCGAGAATTTGCGCAGCTTCCAGGGTGAAACTCATGATTAACGGGTCAATCGCCGAGGGAATAAAATTCGCCGAAAACCCACCACTTACCCCAGCAAAGGCGGCGGCTATCCCCGCTAAAGGGTGCCTGCCCGCTGCATAAAAAATCACCCCGCCCAGCGGAATCACTAGTACATACCCAGCATCGGCTGCAGTATGGCTTACAATGGCAATCAATATCAGCATGGGCGTGAGCATCGCCTTTGGGGTAAAGGCAAGAAGCTTTTTGAGGCCTGCATCAATCCACCCGGAGTGCTCAGCAACGCCGACGCCAAGCATGGCTACCAACACAATACCCAGGGGGGCAAAGGTGACAAAGGTGTTGACCATGGAGCCCAAAAACTCAGCCAGCGCTGGGCCTGAGAGCTGATTCTTGACGCTGAGTGGCTCGCCAGTTAGGGGATGATTCAGGCCAAAATCGATGGGTGCCAACACCGCAGAAAGCACCCATACAATGCACATTAAATAGAAAAACAGGACCGCTGGATCGGGTAATTTGTTCCCAGCAACCTCAATACCATTCAAAAAACGGTCAAAAAAGGAGGGTTTATCCTTGGTTTCCTTGGCCATGGGCGGGTAATTCTGTGGAGCGTCTGATTGAGTGTTTGATTGACTGTCAGATTGAGCGTTCGATTACCTGTCTAATTAACAGTCTGTTTATCTGGCAGCTGGCGTAATCGACAGTGTGAGCCGTTCTCCTGCTCGAATCACGACGATACTCACCTCTTCGCCCGCCTCGAGGTCTCCCAGAATATAGGTATAATCGTATAAGTCGTTAATTTCTTTACCGGCAAGCTCAACAATCACGTCATCTGCCTGTAGTCCCGCCGCCTCAGCAGGGGCTCCTTCTCGCACACCACTGAGTTTGACCCCTTCTTCCTGATTTGCATAATCTGGAATGGTGCCCAACGTCACGGAGAACCCACGTGATGCCCCCATTTGAGACTCCGTCATTTCGACGCTCTGAAAGGTCAAAGGCTCCGCATCATGCATCTCCAAGACCATCGCTTTGGCCATGTCAGTAATGCGGGTCATCCCCTCATAATTGAGGTTCTCGGCATCATCCGATGGGCGATGATAATGGTCATGAATCCCAGTGAAAAAGCACAAAATTGGTACATCAGCCTGATAGACAGCCATCCCATCGGTGGGGACGTATGGGTCTTCTTGTAAGACCAAATCGAACCCAGCAAGAACATTTTTACGCTCAATCATAGGGGTCCAATCAGGTGAAGAGCCAAGCCCCTGCAAAATGAGTGAATTATCATCGAGCATGCCCACCATGTCAAAATTGAGATAGCCGCTGACTTGCTCCATATCGATTGCATCGGATTCAACGAAGGCAGAGGAGCCAATGAGTCCCAACTCTTCGCCACTCCAAAGGGCAAAGACAAGATTGGCTTGCAACGTGCCTGGATTCTCGGCTTCTAGATTGGCGAAATACTCCGCGAGCTCAATGACCATGGCTGTTCCTGAGGCGTTATCATCGGCACCATTGTGGATGGTCGTTCGTTCCGGACCCGTTGCCAAGGATCCTACTTCGCCAAAGCCAAGGTGGTCGAGGTGCGCACCAAGTAGTATGGTCTTGTCTGTGTTTTGAGCCGGAATCTGCGCAATAATGTTCGCGTCGGTTTCCTCCACTTTCTCGAGGGCAACATTCATGGAGATCTCAAATCCTAGATCCGCCGACGCACTGGCATGTGGATTGTAGGTTTCATACTCCGCTTTGACCTCTTCAAGACTCCCTAGCTCAGCTCGATTGAACCATGCTTCAGCGACGGCTGGTTGGATACGTGAGGCGAGAATGCCTGCTTGCTGGGTGCTAAATTCTTGCCCAAGATCGTCATAAGAGCCTCCATGGGCTTGATCATCCACGAAGAGAACGCCCAGGGCTCCTTCGCGTGCAGCCTGCACCGATTTGAATCGAGGGGTGGCAAAGCGGGAGAGTTCTCGCTCTTGATCGCGTGTCAAGTGTGGGGGTAGTCCACGAAACACCACCACAAATTTGCCTTCAACATCGACGGCGGCATAATCATTGATGGGGGTGTCAAAGTCGTCTGGGGACTTTACGCCGTAGCCTGCAAAGACCACGTTGGCCATGCCTGAGCCATTCGCGCTAAAGGCAAACGGCATGTAGGACTCGCCGAGGGGGTAGGTGAGGTTGCGGCCGTTGAAGGTCGTTTCTAATGTGTTGAGCCCATCGGAATCAATTTCAATAGAGCGAACAAAGTCGAACTCGTGACGGTACTGTTGATCGAGCGTCGAGAGTGGTTCTAATCCTAGCGATTGGAACCACTCGATGGTTTGATTGGCGGCTTGCTCCAGCCCTTGGCTTCCCGTCATGCGGCCTTGAAGGGCATCATTGGCCAGATATTCCACTTTTTCTCGGAGCTCTTCTTCGAGGATGTTGGGCGTCCCAGCCTCAGGTGCTTCGAGTGATTGAAGGGTCCCGTTCGACGCGTCGGTGCTTGACAGAGCCGCCGCAGGGGAGGTTTGCCCCGTGGTTAGATCACGAGATGTTTCACGATTGGGTGCATTTGCCAACAGTGCCAAGGCCTCTTCGTGATCCCATTGTGAGAGGAATAATTGAGATTGTTCATCGCTCGTGCGTGTACTTGTCCACAGGAGTCTATCACCTTGTGGCGAAAACACAGGAAGGCCATCAAAACCATCGGTGGTCGTCACACGCTGAGGCACTTTTTTGCCTTCAGTGTCGACGATAAAGAGCTCAAAATTGGCAAAACCAAGCTTATTGGTGGCAAAAATGATGTATTCTTGTGACGGGTGATAGAATGGAGCCCAGCTCATGGCACCTAAGTGGGTGATTTGACGCTGATCCGACCCATCAAGATTCATGGTAAACACCTCTGCGGTGAGCCCTTTTTCGTCAAATCGACGCCAGATAATACGTTGTCCATCAGGGCTGAAAAATGGTCCCCCATCGTAGCCAGGGGTGTTGGTGAGCCGTTTGAGCTCGCTTCCATCGGCTTTCATGAGATAGATCTCGCCAAAATACGACGGATCCCGCTCTAGGATTTCGGCCTCTTCTGGAGTTAAATCCCCCTCGTACGCTGAGCGTGTGGATGCGAAGGCAATATACTCTCCGTTGGGTGAGAAGGATCCTTCTGCATCATACCCTTTGGCATCGGTGAGCTGTGTGGTTTGCCCTGTTTCGGTGTTTTGCACAAACAGGTGCATGGTGGGATCATAATCCCAGGCATATTTTCGAGTCTGTCCCGATTCCCGAAACTCGATCTCTTCTTGCATTTTGGCCCGTGCCTCTGGATCTGTATGGGTGGACCCAAACAAGATTTGTGACTCGTCTGCCCAGTTATAATAGGCGCACGTCGTTTTTCCATACCCTGGGCTCACTAGGTCAATATCACCAGTGTTGAAATCGAGGGAATAAATCTGATAGAACGGGTTATCGTCTTCTCGTTCGCTTTGGAAGACAATTTTATCGCCTGTGCTATTCCAATACCCTTCGCCAGAACGTCGACCTTCAAAAATCAGCTGGCGTGTTCGGCTAAGGAGTCGCGCTTCATTTTGGGCGTCCGGTGCTGTGGCTGTTGATGCCGTTGGCGTGTCAGGCGCAGGGGGTTGGGAACTGGCAGTTTGGGCGGGAGTTGGTGCAGGTGATGCCGCCAGTGTACTTACCATTACAGTCGTGGTAACCAGTATCGGGAAGCAAAGACGTCGAGCAGACTGCTCTATGGATTTAGATCTTGTGATACAAAATGACATGAAGCTTTGGGATGATTTATGTGTTATTAGTATTTGCATAAAGGGATTTATAAGAGGATGGCGATGGCGCAGATCTGTGAATATTTCGCGATAACATGATTTAAAACGTGCTCTGTCTAAACCAGTAATATTTGACTCCCCTCTACAAATAATACTGGTTTGGACCTAAGGGTATGAAAATGAACATGTAAGTAGTGCTTTCGGGGCCACGTATGACTGTTCTCACTGCCCAGTAAGAACGTGTAAATTGACTGCTCTCAATGCCCAGCATGCCTCCATTGTCTAAACTCAGCTCAAGCTTGCTACAATCTCACGCCAGCTTTCCAATTCAGGAATCCCTGGCTTACGCTTGCCAAAAAACTGCACAATTTGTTCGCCTTGGGCATCATACACCTCAAGTGCGTTCACATCCCCGTCTTCACTAGGCTTACGAACCACCCATGCTTCGGTGATGTGCTCCTCATTAAGATGAAGGTTAAACTCTGGGTCCATCACATTGTACCAAGGTCCACGCTCCATGAGCTTAGTGACCTCACCACTGTGAATCTGAATACATCCTTTGTTGCCAACAAAGACCATAAGCGGCGTGCTAGTGGATGCTGCCTTATCAAGCACATCACGGGCCGCCCCAACAGAGACTTTGCGTGTATATTCACCTTCAGCGAGGCGCAAGGCTTGGGTGCGCGTTACCCCATACTTTTTGGTCATCCCAAAAAAGTCGTGTGTATCTTGCAGCGCTCGCCATTCAGCCAAAAACCCATCGACATCAATCTCACTGTCTGGCTTTTCGGTGGCTAAGGCAGAGGGTGCTGGCTCGGGTCGAGCGTCGAAAAGTAACGGCACCTGCTCCTCGGCACGGTACTTACCGATAAGTGCCTCAAAGGCGTCCATATTGGAGCTTTCTCTCATGTAGATTTTGTGTACGGCCATGCCAGCCTTGTTAAAAAACTGAAGGCTATGCATTGTTTTACCATTCATGGCGTTGGGTGCGCTCACGGCAAATCCATGGGACCAATGGTTCAAAAAGATGCGTAGATCAATCTTTTCGTCTACAAATAGGGCGATGGGAGCCCCTTGGTGGACTTCAAAGTTCTTGTAAGTACCCACTTTTTCATGCACACACGCTTCGTTGCGCGTGAGGGCCATAACGTCGCCCAAGCTCTCAATCTCGGCAAGGATGTCGGTCCAGGCCTCCTTAAGGCGCACAACGCGGTCTTCATGGGTGCGATGTCCAAGGTCCAGGGAGACATATTCTGCTTCGCTCAAGCCAATCGCCTCGGCTATGCCTCGAGCCCTCGCTTTTGGGTTGTCCGCTTTGAACGCTTCTCGTTTGTCGATATAGGATTGAATGTCGGGCGTAGTAGTAGGTGTCTCCATAAGATTACTCGTTGAGTAGTTGTTGTATCGTTTCGTTTAGGGCTTGTTCCTCGCGGGCCAAGCGTAGGTCAATATCTTCCTCAGGCACAGCCACCACTAAGGGGCACGCAGCATGAGGATGTTGAGTTACCATCACTGAAATATCAAATGCCGCCTCGATATTATCAGAGGTTAACACATCATCTGGACTCCCTACAGCGGCGATCGTCCCCTGACGCATGATCGCAATTCGGTCGGCGTGCTCAGCGGCAAGGTTCAAGTCGTGCAACACGGCCAAAACGCCAAGGCCAAGCTTGGCACAATCACGAGCAATTTGTAGCACATGATGCTGGTGCGCAAGGTCTAAGCTCGCAGTAGGTTCATCCAAGAAAATATAACGATCTCCGTCACCGTTTGGGTGCCAAATTTGTGCCAACGCGCGGGCCAAATGGACGCGTTGCTGTTCACCCCCCGATAGCGTTGGGTATTCACGACTCGCAAGATGCTCTACGCCGGTCACACGCATCGCGTCCAGGCAAATCTCAGCATCGTTGGACGCGCTGGTTTGGTGGGGTGTGCGACCCAGTAGAACCACTTCAAACACGGTGAAGGCAAAACTTAGATTGGAGAACTGTGGCAACACAGCACGTCGTCGAGCCAGTGTATTGGGTGTGTGGGTGTACATTGAGGTGCCATCAAGCAAGACATCTCCTGTTTGAGGTCTCTTTTTGCCGCTCAAAATGTTGGTTAGGGTAGTTTTACCCGCCCCATTGGCTCCAACAATTGCCAAAACCTCGCCAGGATGTACTTCTAATGACACCTGATCCAACAAGGCTTTATCACCGACATGGAAGGAAATATTACGCAGTTCAAGCATCGCTTAAGCCTCCTTAACGCCCATCGGGTCATTTGTTGTACCAAGCGAGCCAGCTCGAGCAGCTCGAACGCCGCCAGCACTTCGAGCACCTCCAGCACCTCCAGCACCTCCAGCACCCCGAGCACCGCCCCACGCTCCCCCTTGACTCCGCAACAATAGCCACAAAAAGAATGGCGCTCCTGCCAATGCCGTCAAGATCCCAATCGGGATTTCTGATGGGGCAATCAAGGTGCGAGACAATACATCCGCGGCCACCAACAAGGTTGCTCCCAACAAGGCGGACGCTGGCAGCAACAAACGATGATCCGGTCCAAACGATAACCGTATTAAGTGGGGGACAACCAGGCCTACAAAGCCAATGAGCCCTGTCACTGCCGTCGTGGCTCCAACGGCAAGTGCTGACAACACAATCACACTTTTTTTGAGCCGCTCGGTGTGAATGCCCAGCGCTTGTGCCTCGGATTCGCCCAAGAGCATGGCGTTCAAAGCGCGAGCCATCCGTGGTGTCAGAGCAATTGCCAAGATCGTGAGTGGGGCCACGACCAACACGGTCGTCCATGTAGCCGCACCCAAGCTCCCAAGTGACCAAAAAGTGAGATCCCGCAGTTGATTATCGTTCGAAAAAAGAATCAATGTGCCTGTGCCCGCCCCACAAAGTGCATTAAGGGCAATGCCAGCAAGAAGCATGGTTGTAACACTGGTTTGGGCACCGTGGGTGGCAATGCGATAGACAATCCAGGTCACAATTAACCCTGCAACAAAAGCCGCAATGGCGATAGAAAACGATCCAAAGGCGGAGGCGAGGAAGCCTGGGAGCAAGCTACCTAGCACAATCATGAGCGAGGCGCCAAAGGAGGCTCCACTGGAGACGCCAATGAGCGCTGGGTCGGCCAATGGATTGCGAAATAATCCCTGCATTAACGCCCCTGCGACCGATAAGCCTGCCCCTGCAATAATCCCCAACACAACTCGGGGGAGTCGAATGCCAGTGAGCACCATCTCATATTGTAATGCCCGGCTGTCGGGGCTAGGACCTACGCCAAGGCCTATGTTGTTGGCAAGTATCGCAAGCACGTCACCTGGTGGGATGGCTAAAGCCCCCGCTCCGGAGGCCAACACGGAGACAATTAATAATAAAAGACCAAGTGCAACAAGGATCCCTGGTGCGTTGAGTCCCAATGGATAACGACGCTCTGCAGAGGTCTCTTGTGTCGTGGCGGCAGGTTGTGACCTCCCCAGACGTAAAGCCGAGAGAGAGGAGGGGGACCCATTCATGGTGGATTATTCTGACATCATCCGCTGCATATCGCGGGTTAACGCTAAGACACCTTCGCCAAGACGTGGCCCAAACGAAAGCAACATGCCTGTGTCGACCGCGCGAACATGTCCATTTTTGGCCGCTGGTGTAAGCTTAAGTCCAGGTTGGTCCATAAAATTCTCCATTCCACCAAGCATTTCTACGCCATGGCTAGGCGCTAAAATGATGTCGGGTTGAGAGGATACAGCAGCCTCCGCGGTCAAAGGGCGATACCCTTCATACTGTGTAATGACATTCTGCCCGCCTGCTAGCTCTACAATAGCATTGGCACCTGTCCCTTTTCCGGAGACATTCACCATCGCCGCGCCACGAGTGTAGATAAATAGTACGCTAGGCTTCACGTTCATATCCTCTTGAATGGCCGCAGCCTCAGCGAGTTGCGTCTCCATGGTTGTGATAAGGTCCGTCGCTTTATCAGGACGGCGTAATGCTTCGCCTACATCTTTGATACGCCTCTTGGCAAGGTCGACAGACGTTGCCTCATCGACAATCAGCACGGGTACGCCAGCATCACGCACTTGTTGGGCAACCGCCGGTGGATTGATTGCCGAGGTGGTGATCACAACGGAGGGATCCAACGATAAAATGGATTCCGCACTTGACTGCCTCAAAGCGCCCAACCTAGGCAATCTGAAGACTTGACGTGGATAGGTGCTGGTGATATCAGTTCCTGCTACGTTGGGTCCAAACCCGAGTGCATACACGATTTCTGTGACGGAGCCCCCAATGGTAACAATGCGGGAGACATCATCTATGGTGGTCTCAACCCCATCACGTCCGGTTATGGTGATAGGCTCAAAATCTTGTGCAACAGGCTCCTGGGTAGGTCGTTGCATCCCTTCAGTCTGCTGCGCAGGTCGCTCGGGTCTTTGAGTGGGCTCTTCTTGGTTTTGCGGTCGCTCGCCACGGTCCTGAGCCATGATTGACAGGGTACTGAGTAGACTTAGACCAAACCCAAATAAGAAGAGCGTTGCGCCAGTTGTGAGGGCTTTTTTGGTGGAGAAGCGATTCATGTTGACACTAATTGATGTTGAAAAAAGAGGCACGAAGGTTGTTTCGTACCTCTACGATGTAAAAAGGCTTGAGGATTCTCTCAAGCCCCAAATTAATAAAATTAATTTGCACTTAAATCGGTGCTTCCGTCATCCTGCAAGACATACTCAAAGGTATAATAACGAGATTCGTCACTGAGTGGGTCTGGAGACGAAGGAGCGCCTTTGTAATAACTTAGAATGCGCAACTTGGCATAAGCACCTGTGGCGGTTTTGAGCACAATAGTGCGTCCGGCAATCGGGGTGATCAGATTGGTTTGGTAGTCATACCACCCGTTCTCATCGCCAGTGCAAATGGCATAAGGTGCGCCTGGGAATGTGCCCGCAGGGGTTACAACGCCTGGGCATTCGCTATTTTGACCATCTTGAAGGTAGCCTGCTGTGGGAGCTTCGGTAACGGATCCAAACGCAGCCTCAAGGATTTGTGCAGCGCCTTCTCCTGGGCCACTTGTTCCACCATTGAAAATGATGGTTGTCCCTTTGAAACCAATATCCCAAGAGGTGCTTGCAGAGTCTGCCTCACGCTGTGCAGGGTCCGTTTCACTGGACGAAAGAACAATCTCGTTGTCTGCCAAACTATATAAGGTGAACGCATTATTGGAATTGAGTTGACCTGTTTGTGGGTCACGGGTGCCTGGATCGGCTTCAACGTCGGCTGCGCGTAACACAAAAAGGTCGTCGGATTCATCGCTTGATGTGGTGTCACATGCTGTGAATAGGAGAGATCCTGCGAGTAGGACAAAGATGGGTAATGTTGATCGTTTCATGCTGAATAGATAAGTGATAGGTTTTATAGGTAGGTCAGGTGCTTCATAGTTTCCGCTGCTACCATTCAAACGAGACGGAGACAGCCCATTGGCGCCCCGCTAACGAGGGATTGGTATCAGGGAACGTGGTGGCGGTCAGGTTACGAACATGCCCTTGAAGGGTAAGTTGCAACGGTTGAGCGCCGCGGGTGTTCTCCAAGGAGAACGTTTTGGTGACGGTCGCATCCAAAAGGAGATGCGCGTCCACAAATTCATCTTCTCGGTTGGCAAAGCCATTGCCATCGAGGTCTCTATATCCATACTTGCTTCGCCAGCGCGAGGTAATACTCACGCTTGTTGGTGCCACGGCCGACTGTAGGGAGGAGGTCGCTGTGTCCCATTGCCGCTGTTGGCTATCCATCATTTGGTAGGTCATGGTGCCACTCACGTGATGGGTTGAGCGACCAAATAATCCTGAATAATCGGCCATGCTAAGCTCCACATCGCGGTTGTTGATGTCACGTCCAAAGACGCGTCCAGCGCGAAGGTCATCCACCACCTCTCGATCATGAGCCTGAAGGAATTGATACCCCCCACGAAAGCTCAGTCGGTGGCGTTGCCCCACGGTACGACTCGCGTCAACATCCAATCGTGCACCACGTGTGTAAATCCGGTCAAGATTGAAATAGCCATAGACAAATTGGCCGTTTGATTTTTGGGCGACAGGCTGGGTTTCGATGAGGTTACTCACATCATTATAGAAAAGGTGTCCACGAAGCCTTAACGATCCGGTGGGGCTATAGGTTGCTCCAAGGTTAAATGCATTGGAAGTTTCAGACTGGATCGTACCAAGGTTGGATGGGTCAAGAAATAGGTTTGAAAGGACACCTTGATCTAGGAGGGATTGGAGCCCTTCCCCCATTTTAGTCGACCCAAAGACGGAGTACCCCACATTGGAGTTATTAAAATCGAGGTAAAGCTGACGAAACGCAGGAGCTTTGAACCCAGATCCGACACTTGCTCGCAGTGTCAAAGCGTCATTTGCTTGCCAGCGTGCCGAGATGCGTGGACTCAGTTGTGGGTCATAGTCCTCGTGACGATCGTAACGACCACTAAGATTTAGCTCAAAACGCTCTGAAGGGATCCACTCATGCTGCACAAAAGCAAACCACTGATGTGCTTTGGGTTGCCCTGTTGTTCCATCGACTTGAAGCGTCGATTCATAACGGTCGCCCCCTAAGGTCTCACGGTTTAGCCCCACCCCAGCCATCGAGAGGTGTTGATTGGACCATAACACATTAAGCTGTTGCTCAAGCTTGAGGAAGTCCTGGTCAAATTGGTCTTGATAAAAGGTCTGCTGGGTTTGTTGCTCAAATTGGTGTTGATCGGTTTGATACGTCGCCCAATACCCCCGGCTAATCCCAATCACTCGGGAGCCAATAGCCCACTCAAGTGAAGGCGCAACCGAGAAATCTTGTCTAGAAGACTCATCAAGGTATGGGATGGACGAAGACGCACTTTGACGCACCGAAAACGAACTTTGAAGATCACGAGACGAGGCGCGTGCCTGGACTTTGAAGCGAGAGCGTGGTGCAAAACGCCATGTTGTTGTAAGCGAAGTGCTTAGGTCATCAAAAGCAGGGGCAGAAACTCCAAATTCATTGGGTGTGTGGTCGAAGCCATCAGAGGCGTATTGGTTGACGACCCATTGTACGTCGAGTTCTTCAGCGCTCCACCCGAGTCGAAACGTGTGATCTTGGGCGGCGTGTGTACCCCATTGCGTACTTAGTTGTCCTGAAAATCCTGCCTCTGGGGTTTTTGTGATGATATTCACCACACCGGCAAGCGCCTCACTGCCGTATAATGAAGAGCTTGGCCCTTCTACAACTTCTATGTGTTTCACGCCGTGCAAGGTGATGCGACTCACATCAAGCGTGCCCGCCATGCGACCAATCACGGGCTCTCCATCGATTAAAATGAGCGTATATTCTGGCGAAAATCCTTGCATCTGTATCCCTTGACCATGATCCTGAAAAAAGGTGACCCCTGGAATTTGGGTTAATACTCCATCGAGGCGTCGTTGACCTGTTTCGGTAATCATCGCTGCATCCAACACGGTTGTGGGTACAGATACATCTTCTAGTCGCTTTGCGCTACGGGTTGCGCTAACAACGAGGGGGTTCTTTGCCGTGTAGGCAACGGTATCCCGATCTTGCGCTTGTTGTGAAACGACCTCTCCGTTGGTGGGAACAGTTATGGCGAATACTAACACGATGCCTATGGAGAGGAATCGACCCATGAGGATGTTTATTGCTGATGGTTGACTGTACACTACTTGAGACACGCAGATTAAGACACTCAGAGCGGTTTAAGGCGACTGTGGTAGGTTTTTGATGCTTATTTATATTAAGTCCAAATTAAGGCTAAGCGATGCGAGGTGCAATGTTTTTTTTGCGTCCATCGTAAAAAAATGGTTGTCTGAGGCGTAAGAGAGAAATGAAACAGAAAGAGAGAATGAACTTACGTTGCAAAGACCGTGGCAGACGCCGGGTCAAGTGCAGGTGCATCTGGGGCGCGCAACGGCTTAACCGATGGAATGGCTAGCGCCTGTTGTAGCACACGTTGGCATAGGAATGGTGCCAACAAAAGGGACGTGGTCGGTGAGTGTGTGTCTTGTGCGCGAGGGTGCTCTGATTGGGTATCATGTACGTTAGTGCCATCCTGAGCTGGCTTCGCCACCAGTGTTGCACAACAGATCACCGGAATGGCAGGCAATCGACGCCATGCCGACTCATTCACCCAAAAAGGAGGATCCATCGTCTCGTCATAGGTGGTGAAGCCTCGCTGCGCCAGTGTGATCCCGAGGGCAGAGACCCCTTCATCGGCAAGTAAGGCAACAAGTCTTCGATTAAGCTGCCTTGCGGTTTGGTTTGCGGCTTCTTCTCGAGGGATACCTTGCTGGATCGTCTCTTCGGTGAAGCTACTATCGCCATGAAGCACCAACAAACGTTTCCCTTGCAACCCCGTTCTCATTTCGGTGGCAAACTGCTTCATAAACATTGGGTGGTCGAGATGGGCAGGTTCCAGCGTGGTAATGGCGTCGAAACTTGGGTTTATTTCTTTGCTCATGCGAAGATTATTATTTCTTTGCTTGTGCAAAGATTTTTAACTGATTGCTCATGCGAAGATTTTTAACTGATTGATCCAAATTCACGTTCAAACTGAAAGGGAAGCAACGACGCCAATGGATAATGCGTGGTTGATAGATCACCGTGAACCATATATACCTGTTTTATGCCTGCTTCATGCATGGTTTGACGGCATACGCCACATGGGCTACACACCTGGCTCTTCGGTGCATGAATCATGATGGTGTTCCCGGGTGTGGTGCCCAATGCCATGGCTGCGTGTATTGCATGACGCTCCGCACAAAGTCCCAATGTCCACACTGACGCCTCGGTATTCGCTCCTCGAATGATGCCAAGATTCGTTTCTAGGAGTGCCGAGACAGGAAAATCGGAATGGGTAGGCCGGCACCACCGTAATGTCGTATCGAGTTGCTGAAGTCGCCACTGGTGCCGCTGAGCCTCGACCGATTCTACACCCAGCGAGGTCTCAGGTAAAAATAAGTCTGTCACCCATATCCAGGACTCGCTTTCGCCGGTGGGCGGCGTCTCACTAAAGCGTACTTGTTGGGCCGAGGCACCAAAGGCATGCAAAAGGGCTGGATCAAGTCGCTGCCCTGGGGGTGCCCAAATGGTATGAATTGGATCATGAAACATGCTTGCCAACCCAAAGGCTCCTTGCAGAGCTTCAATGGTTAATGGATACGAGGCATTTTCTATGCGTACACCAGGATAGAGTCCTTTGACCCCTTGACAAAGGACCGCTTCAGGATGCTCAGAATAAGGAGCATAGGATCGCTCAAGGTAGGTATCCCATGTTGAGGCAAACAGTGTTGAGGCAAACAGGCTCGTAGAACTCATGACATGGCACTCATTAGTCGGGTTTAAACGTCATTTGGTGCGTTGCAGCAGCCTGATTGGACTCTACGTCCAACGAGATAGACTTGGTTTGTCCTGTCAACCATTGGTCTGTTTGATCGCCAAAATACTCAGAAAACGGATTGGTCGCCTGGCCCGTGGGCAGGATGGTCTGCGCATCCAGGGGCTCTGCAAAATCCACAAGACGCCGGATGGATGCACCTAAGGTTTGTCGAAATGGTTCGTTCCAGTTGTATTGTCCATTGTTGATCGTCATTCCATGGCCTGTAGATGGAAATGGGCCATGACTAAGTACCCGCTCTACGATCAATTTTAAGGCTTGGGGTGCCTCGGGATCGGCCGCAGCTTCGCCAAACAAGGGTGGCATAAAATGGACTTGATGAATCGCCCCCCATCGCCATTGGTACGTCTCAGCCCCATAGGTGGATCGTAGCTTGTCCAAGGCACGCTCCACCGCCAAGACGACCAAATCGTCCAGGGTTTCTGTTCGGTTGGGTGTAGTCGTGCGATCAAAAAGGGGGGATTGAAGGTCGATAAGACGTTTTAGCGATCGAACAGGTAAGGTTTCGAGTCGTACAAAGGCTTCATATCCCTCTTCACCGAGGTCATCTTGCAGGGTTAACTCAGTAAGCTCCAAGACCATCATATCAAAAATCGACGCAGCTGTCGATTCTGTACTGTAGGTATAATCCCAGTTTAGCAAATAGGTCAACGCGAGTTCCACATCCTGCTGTTGCTTGGCTGTTGCTGGCTCCGTCAACGTCGGCTCTTGCAATGAGGGTAAAAGTCGTTCAAGAAGGTCTCTTGCATGCGGCGAGGTGACATCTGCCTGCCACTGGCCCATCTCTTCCAAGGTGTACGGGGGTGAGGTGGAGGCAAAGAGCTCTTGGACCCGGGTAATCCGAGAGGCTGGATCCCAGAATGTCCCGATATAATAGGGATAACCCACGGGGTCAATTTTATTGTTAGAGTTGGCCACCCATCCCTTTTCTGGGTTAATCCTAGTAAGTGTCTCAATGGGGTAGTGCCATTGTTGCCAATCTTGCGGTAAGACACCATCCTGGCTTGCTTCCCGAAAGCCAACTTGCGCGTCACGTCGAAGCGGTAAACGCGCCATCGGTATGTGGGCTATAGATCCCTGTTTGTCGGCCACAATGGCATTCATCGCTGGAGAATGAAAATCCTTGGCAGCTTCCCGAAACTCCTCCACGGTTTGCGCTTGCCCGAAGCCATAGATGGCGTCCAATTCCATACTTGGCGTGTGGCCAGCCCATTTTAGGGTGATGGTTTGCTCGGCAACGAGCCCCTGACTCGGGTAGATATCACTAATAATCGGTCCATAAGGGGTCTCTCGAACCTGAATGAGGGTGTCAGCACCGTCCTTGACGCGAATCACCTCATTTCGCGGTGTAATGATTTCTGAGCCTGATAGTGCGTCTGGCTGCGATTCTGGAAGGACAAAAAAGTCGGTATCATCGGCCATCATGTTGGTCAGAGACCACGCAACGTTGCCATTTTGACCGATAATGATAAACGGAGCCCCAGGAATGGTGGCCCCAGTGGCTGAGTATTCGGGTGAGGATATGGTGACCTCATACCAGTTTCCGGCCATATTGAGCCCCATATGAGGATCTCCAGCCAGCAGTGCCTGCCCACTGGCTGAAAGTGATGGCGATACAGCCCAGGCATTGGACCCCACAAATGAGCCCTCAATGCCTAAGCGTTCTCGTGAAGCCAGCTCTAAATCCAACATGGGCATTAAATCGGCAAATGGAGGCTCCGGTTGGTCAGGCAGGAGCTCATTCACCCGGGCCCTTGGAAGTTGTCCAGCAACCCAGCCTGCGGTGACCTCGCTCCACCAACTCACATTTTGTTGCCATGCCATAAGGCGAGTCATGGCAATGCTGTATGTGGGGGTCCACTGAATCGGCTTCATGTCAAGCAGTGCAAATTCCAAAGGGAGGTTCCGCGCTTCATCCTCTGTGTAGGCATTCACCCCATTGGCATAGGCCTGAAGTCTTTGACGCATTTGGGGCGATAACGTCGCCTCAATTTGTTGAGCAACCTCCCAGATGCCCAGCGTTCGCTGGTACTGATCAAAAGGAATCAAATCTGGCCCTAAAAACTCGGCAAATCGCCCTTCTGCGGCGAGTTGTGCCAACGTCATGGTCCATAATCGGTCCTGAGCGTGGACATACCCAAGCGCTCGGAAGGCATCCAACTCGCTGGCCGCATCGATCGTAGGCACGCCATGGCCATCCCTTGTAACGTCAACCTCCTGTTGCAGTCCTGGAAGATCAATCGAACCATCGAGCTGAGGCAAGGGGCGATTCAAGGTCAGGTACACACTTAGCAGCGTAATGCCAAGGATGAATACAACCAAAAAAAGGAGTAGTTTGAGGAGTGTTTTCATGAAAAAAAGGTCAATATTCGAATGTTACGGGATGTTGAGCCAAAAACCACAAAAGATTGGAGCGTCACATGTCTGCATCAGATTCCACAAAGACCCCCGCAGCGGAAAATTCACCCCAAACACACCCTAAGATCGCTGTGATCGGAGGGGGTACCATGGGTAATGGGATTGCCCACGTGTTTGCTCAATCGGGTCACCAGGTTACCCTCGTGGATGTGGCTCAGGAAGCCTGTGAACGTGCGATCGCGACGATTGATAAGAATCTTGGTCGTATGGTGACCAAAGAGAAGCTCACCGAGGCTGAGAAAACAGATACCTTGGCACGCCTTTCTACCTCGGTCTCCATTCAAGAGGGGTGCCAAAAGGCGGGGCTTGTTGTTGAAGCTGTGCCAGAAGTGTACTCACTCAAACGTGATGTCTATAAAGAGGTTGAAGCAGTGGTCGATGCCAGCGCTGTGATCGCAACCAACACCTCGTCGATTTCCATTACCAAACTAGCCAGTGGACTTGAGCATTCTAGCCGCTTCATTGGGATGCATTTTTTCAATCCTGTGCCTGTGATGAGCCTCGTGGAGGTTGTCAAAGGGCATCAAACCGATCCAGCTGTGGTGGACGCGGTCATGGGATGGTCGCAGGGCTTGGACAAGGTGCCCGTACCCGTGAATGACTCCCCAGGCTTTGTGTCCAATCGTGTGTTGATGCCGATGATTAATGAGGCCATTTTTGCCGTCTATGAAGGTGTGGCAACGCCTGAACATGTCGATGAGGTGATGAAGCGAGGCATGGCGCATCCAATGGGGCCCTTGCGTTTGGCCGATTTTATCGGATTGGATGTCTGTTTGGATATTCTGCGGGTCCTCTATGATGGATTTCAAGATCCCAAGTACCGCCCTTGCCCGTTGTTGGTGAAAATGGTTGACGCAGGGACCCTTGGGGACAAAACGGGCCAAGGGTTTTATGAGTACTCTTAATTGACCCTGCTTGTAGTCCCCTTGTATAATTGACCCTGCTTGTAACTCCCTTGTAGCCTCCTGTCGACCCTAATCGACCTCTGAGCGTCCTCGGGGGCTCAAAATCGTGTAGCGTGTTAGGTCGGTGGAGCTTCGGAATTCGGTCCCTGTGATGCTATCGGTTGGGGTGAGGATCGTCACTGCTTGTGTGGATGAAATGAAGTTAGAATCGGCGTTCCAATAAAGTTCTTGAGCGTATAATGTTCGTAGATCGGCTGAATCGCCCGAATTGCCTGATGTTACAATGACGGAATCAAACAGTGTAAGTCGAAGCTCTTCAGGGACATAGCGCGCCCTTCGTGCCGTAGCGGTGGCTGTAACAGCGCCAGCCGAGTCAAACGCCTCGATGAAGACACCCCCTTTCATATCGGTGTAATCCTCTTTGGACTCGCCTCTTTCTGTCCACATTATCGCTTTGGAGCTTTGAAGACGCATTTGGCGCGTATTATCGACCAGTAGCTCCACATCCGGCTGGTCAATCACCCGTGAATGAATCAATGAATCCATCACATAAGGGTCTAGTTGCGCTGAGGTTTCGATGGGTTGGCATCCACTCAACAGAATGAGTGCCATGCTAGATGCCGCAGCGGTCGTGGAGGATCGCTTGAAGGAATCAGGCATAGCCCAAGCGACTAAAAAGAGGAGCAATCCTATCCCCACAAACCATTGGTACTGATGTTTGAAGTCGATAAACTCTTGAGCGCTAAAGGTCCCTTGCTGGAGCTTGTCAAGTTCCCCTGAGAATCGAAGGAGGTTACTCGAGCTAGACCCGATTTCGTAGTATTCACCTTGGGATTGTTGGGCAATTTGTTGCAGGACGCTACGCTCTAGTTTAGTGGAGACCATCGCCCCTTGCTCATCTCGATAATAGCCTTGGACTTGCCCGGAAGACTCATCAAATACAGGAATTGGAGCTCCTTGTTGAGTTCCTACCCCAACACTATAGACTCGGACGCCACTTTGAGTGAGTGACTCCAAAGAGTTATCAAAGGATTGGTCATGGGTTTCGCCATCGGATATGAGCAAGAGCACTTTAGAGGCTTGGTCTCCGCGGCTTGCTTCTTGACGTGCTGTGCGTTGTCCTGAGGAGGCATCTGGGCCAGACTGCTCGGAGAAGGCTTGCTGGGCCATCCGAAAGGCAGCATCCACATCCGTTGTCGAGGTGGGCATTTGTTGGGTACTGGCAATATCAAGGAACATCCGCAGGGCTGAATGGTCCAACGTCAGTGGGCTTTGCAGAAAGGCTTCCCCTGTGAAAACAATCAAGCCAATGCGATTGCCCTCGAGCTGCTCAATGAGCTTGAGGATTTCAAATTTGGCTTTGTCGAGGCGAGTCGGTCGGATATCTTCGGCATTCATGGAACGCGATAAATCCAGCGCAATCATCATGTCGACCCCTTTTTGCTCAATCTCTCGAACTTCAGTTCCTAGCTTCGGGCCTGCCAGTCCCACTGTCAGTAGTGTAATCGCTGCCAAGATGAGAGCAGTACGCCATGCCGAGACCCGTGGGGAGAATCCTTGCCTTAGGGTTTGAAGCACGCGTTCGTTTGCAAACGCTTCGCGTCGTTTTTTGGCGAATCGCCGGGACGCCCACAGTGCCAGCAGTAGAACAGGCAGAGCGGCAAAGGCATATAAAACAGATTCAAGGTGCCAGGCCATGAGGGAACTTAAGGATTTAAAGGTGGTGAACTTGCATCAAAGGCTTCGACAGGGATAACGAACAAGGACTCGTTTTGCGTACGTCGCTGGTCAAACATAGGGTAAAGTGAATCAAATCGCTTCCTCGGAAGGGGTAAAAAGGGTAATGCTTGCTCCGGCGACCAATCATAGCCCTCCAGACGAAAACCATTCAGCGCCTCTTCACCCTCATAGATTTCACCCTGGACTGCGGATCTCGCGGTAATACCCGTGAGCTCATTGTTTTGGAGTATGAGGTCAGCGCCCAGGGCACTTTGCATCTTAATGGCTTGATTGCCCTGCTGATCACCCTGCTCATTACCCTGCTCATTTTCTTGCTCTGGAAAGAAAAAGATTTCAGTATTACGGTGTAAGGATAAGCGACGAAGTTGTTCCGAGATAAAAGTTGCAACAAGAGAGTCTCCGACCACTTGTTGAAATCGTTGAATGACGGTGTCTTCAAGGGTAATAAACGTACGTGGAAGCCCTGTGAGGATAGCAGTGGAGTCGGATTGCTCACGAAGGGTGAATCGATTGGCCGTGAGTTGTGCTTGATCGGCCCATAGCTTCGCATTTGGGTATAGATCAAGTATTCCATCTGGTTCGACCCCATCAATGGTATCGGCAAGAGCACGTAAATCAGGGGACCAAAGACGTGGGGACCCCGTTGCTTGGAGGCGCTGGGAAGAGTCCGTTTCTTGGAGATCGATGCGTTGTGCAAAAAGAATCGTGGTATCAATGGCTACAGGCTCGTTGGTGGCCATGGGCTTGCCAGGGTCTGAGGGCTTATTGATGGCTGAGGGCTTGTCAGGGGCTGAGGGCTTGCCATCTTGCTCTGCCTCAAAACTCCAAACCGTGGAACGACCCACCAGCTGCAGAGTCCCAAGTGTATCTCCAAACATCGAATCGGCAACAAAAAACTGGTCTTTTTGGAGGGTCTCGCCATAAATAGACCCTTTGAGTTGGGTTTGAGCTTTTTCTTGATCCACAAAGGCCTCATCAGCCTCAACATAGGTTGTCGAGTCAGCCCACTGGACCCGCTGAAAAAAACGGGCCTGATCGGTATCAAGGAAAAACACCGCCGAATCACTGTGAACGTCGGTATTTTGGTAGGTCACTTGAACGCTACCGGAAAGCGTTGCCACTTCGGTCTCGGTATTCAACCAAAGTCGCTCAGCTTGAATCGATTCATCATCCCGGGTAATCTCAAGGTTGTAAGCAAGAACAAGTGGCTGGTCGAGATATTGAAAGGCGCTATCGCAGGCCAAGACTCGGTCGTCGAGTTCTAAGCGTACATTTCCTGCGATTTTTCGCACAGCTTCTCCATCAATTTCGGTGGCAAGGATGCGCTCGGTCGGCTCAAGAATTGTCACATTGGTTTGGCTCATAGCCTCCAGTGTCACGCAACAAAACCCAAGGAGGATAACACCTGTGATCTTCACCGCGTCTATGATCCAATCCCAGGCCAAGATTTTCGCAGCGTTCATGATCTCTTCCTCTCCCAAGGGAGGTTATCCAAATTGACATTCCCTCCTGTGATGATCACCCCAATGGACTTCCCAGAAAAGGCTTGAAGGTCTACAGGTGAGCCGTTACTCCGTCTTCCTTCCAACAATGCGGCAATGGGCACCGCGCAAGAAGGCTCAATCACAATTCGCGCGGTCTCCCAAACCAATCTCATAGCACGGATAATGGCCTCTTCTGAGGTGGTACATATGTCGTGAACCCTCTTTTGAATCACGTCAAAAGGGAGGCTCCCCAACCCCGTACGCAGACCATCAGCGATAGTTTTTGGAGGCATGGGTGGTTGTAAAGTACCTGAGTTGAAAGAGTCTGCCGCATCCCCAGCCAATGCAGGTTCCGAGCCCAGGATTGTCGTTGAAGGGCTCTCATGGAGCATCCATGTAGCCACACCACTAAGAAGTCCTCCACCACCTACTGGCGCGGTGATCACGTCCAATATGGTGTCAAACTCCTGCAACTGCTCGACAAATTCGACAGCGCATGTCCCTTGTCCAGCCATCACATGAGGATGATTGTAGGGTGGGACCACGGTCATCGGGTTGGTAGCCACCACATCGGCCAGAGTGGATTCACGAGCGTCTAATGTAGGGCCGCTCTCTATGATCGTGGCGCCAGTCGCTCGAATGGCATCAACTTTGGTTGGTGAAGCATTCGATGGCACCACCACGGTGCAAGGGATGTCCAACGAGCGCGCAACCGTGGCAAGGGCTCGTCCATGATTACCCGATGAGTGGGTGGCAACGCCCATTTGTTGTTCCTGCGAGGTCAAGCAAAGACACGCATTCATGGCTCCTCGGTACTTAAACGAGCCTGTATGTTGCACATTCTCACATTTCAGCAATACCCGTGCGTCCTTGACGCCAGCATCGGCAAACCGTGCATTCAATTCCCTTGATTCAATCACAGGTGTACGCACCAACGCACCTGCTGTGCGCTCCGTGGCATCGATGACGTCGCGATGGGTAATAGGGGGCATGCTGTGAATCGAATTTCTGTGAATCGAATTACCTTGATTCACCCAACATACCAATTCTCTAAAAAAAGAATTGAATCTGCCCCCGAATATCGATTCCCGACGCTGGAAAGACCTCTTTGATCAAAGATAAATGGTCTCGATAGGTTGTATTTGTGAGATTTTTACCGCGAAGAGAAAAGATCCACAAACGTTGTGAATTTGGGTGGAGCCAGCGGTATTCTGCGCGAGCATCTAGACGCGTATACCCACTGGTTGGGGTTTCGAAGGGCCCCGTATCATATTGATCGCCTTTGAGTAAAAAGGAGGCCGACGCGCTCCAAGCCCCTTGTTTCCACAATAGACTATGCTGCGTTTTAAAAGGTGCCATTAAAGGTAGATTCGTCCACGAGCCACCCTCTTGTTCAAATCGTCCCCTCACCCAGGAGGCTTGGCTCGATAGACTCCATTGGGATGCAAATTGCCACGATGCCTCAAGGTCGACGCCTTGAATTCTTGCGGGTTGATCGCCCACTTGATAGACAAAAAGATTGGCATACCGAAGGCTCCGTTCACCCGTGTTTTGTGAGGCGAGGTACGCATCATACCACGATCCGTAGGCGGAGGCGGTCATGGTGAGAGTGGATGTCTCCAGTCGGGCTTCGATATTTCCCATCCAGGCCGTTTCCACCGCAGCGTCAGGATTTCCCACCTCAAATGTGTAGGATGCTAAATGTGGCCCTTCAGAGAAGAGTTCGTTTGAGGTGGGAAGCCTTGCGGAGCGCCCCCCTGTAATCGTGGTTGTAAGATTATCGCCCCAGGGAACAGACAGTGTCACCGCGCCACTTAGCGCGTGGTGAGTTTTTTGGTCAATGACGCCAATCGAGCAGATAAGGTCGTCAGCTTCAGGGGTGGATTGAGCGACTTGCCACCGGATACCAAAGGATGCTGTCCACTGCTTTGTTTCTTTTTCAAGGACTCCAAATATAGCAGAATGCCATTGGTCCGCAGGCACCATGGAGGCTCCAAAGACAGACATAGAGCTCCATTGTGTTTGGGCTCCCACCTGCCCGCTCAGCTGCCCGGCCGATAGAGAGACCTCAAAGGGGAGATCCACACGTTGTTGAAAGGAGGTGCGATCAAATTGTGTGCCTAATGCGCCTGAGGCTTCAATCTCTTTGTGGGTATAATCGGTCCATGCACCACGCGCAGTAAGTTGCTTGAAGTATGAGCCAGATAATGGCTTTTCCAAGCTCCATTCCAGAGAAGGCTTGCTCATCTCAATAAATACACCCGATGGATGCCCGGCCACAGGATCTGGTGGTATGCCATAATCGTGTTGATACCATGAGCCACTTACTCCCAGTGTAGCCCATGGGTGGGCCAGCCGAATGCCCGCAGTTTGTACCCACCGCTCGGATTGGGTGTTGCGAATGGTTTGCGTGGGTGCCTCAATTTCCTGGAACTGGTGTAGGTCGCTGGAGATTCTACCCGAAAGGCGTTCCCCAAGCGGTACATCAAGCTGGAGTTGAGCCGATGCCCCTGGTGCAGCCGTTCTTCCGTACACTGTGGATTGTCCCCGAAGGTTTGTAATGGTGTGGCCAGGGACAGCACGCTGATTGACTTGGATGAGGCCGTGAAGGCTTCCACCTGAATAAGGTAGTGCATAGGGTCCTTGGAGGAGTTCTACCTGTTCTGTCCCAAACATCGACTCTGAGACAGCATGATCTCCAGACTGCCCCGAGACATCGCCCAAAGACAATCCATTCTTGAGAATCTTGACGCGCTCACCTGAAAGTCCTCGAATCACAGGTCGGGCTGTGGCCCCACCCATAGACTGCAACTGAAACCCTGCCCTTGTTGATAATACCTCTGCAAGTGTTGCACCAATCGACTGCCGAAGATCTTCCCCACGAATATTATCAAGAAGTTTCCCTTGCTTAGTAAAGTTACTCAGTCCATCGATCGATTCTTCAACCGTAAGTTCGTCCCCACGAAGAGCCTCGGATTGCAAGACGAAAAGAAAGCTCTGGTACCTTGGCGTGGGCTTTACCGTTATCGTTTCTAGACTATTACCGTAGCCGATACGCTGAACAGAGAGGGTGTAGGTGCCGTCTGGGATTTGATCAAAGACGACAAGACCCTCCTTATTTGTCGTTGCGGAGCGTCGTAATTCCTCCACATAGATATAAACAAAGGGGATTCCCTCACCCGATTGACGATCCACAAATCGTAGTCGAATCTCAACCGAGCTAGCGCTGTGCGCAGTGATTGGGATAAAAAATAGGGCAGCAGCCCACCCAAGGAGAGCTGCCAGCCCTAAGATCCTGTAAGATTGCCCTAAGTGTGGCAACGATTTACTCGTCGTGATCGTGCTCTTCACAAAGGACTTCAAATCCCATCGACACAAAGTCGGCATGATCATCATGCATGAGCTTGAAGGTCACGTCTGCTGTACCGGCAGAGGTGCATTGCATCCCAAAGGCCCATTTGTTGGAGCTTGAGGTAGAAGCTGTGACTTGCCCTTCAGGATCAGATTCAACGCCTAATGAATAATGATCTTCTTCTGGTTGAAACTCATCACCATCTTCGGCGATAAAATAGACCTCAGCTGATGATGCCTCATCCATATGTCCATGGATGTGTCCACCTTCGGCATAGGTTATGGAGCCTTTCTCTTGTTTTGCAACTTCGGATCCATCAATGTACAACGCCAAGCCTTCAGGCTCAGAGTGTTCTTCGTGATCATGGTCATCTTCAGTTCCACAAGAGGCAACAAACACCGTTGTGAAAAGTAGTGTTAGGAGGAAAAAAGGTGATGTTTTGAATGATTTTTTCATTTTGGTAGTGATAATAAAAAGGTTGGGTTTACAATGAATTGAAGATCCACACAAGCATGTGGACGAATCCACATCATGCGTTCATTGGGGAACTTCACCATCGCTTTATGGTAGCTCGTGGTATTCGGTCATCAGTTTTGATCGAACGATTTTTAACCACTAGGCAATAAACTGAGCAATAAACTGAGTCGGATTTATGACACAAATGGGGGAGCTCGAGGCGAGCTGGGCAGGATGTCTTGCCAAGATGCATAAACAGACGCGACATCTACAACATTGTCGCTGATAGAAAGTGTGGTACTCACAGAAAGCTGTGAGTCAAATGAGTTGCCTTGGTTTAATACACAAACGGGGCATGTTGAGTGGTCAATATCCAACTCAACGTTTTTGAATTGGGAATCTGCACTCGAGCATTCTGAGGCATGAGATCCGGTCGTGCCCAAAGCCCCATGATGGGTTGCCTCATGCCATGATCCTAGTAGCTGCCCTAGGAAAATGACCAAGGCCGTAAGCAATGCGAACCAGCTATAGCGTTGCGTGAATCTCATTTGATAAAAGTACTCCAAATCCTCTAAAAATCTATACCTATAGAGAAATAATGGATAGGGTCTGAGCCAAATCCACTGCGCTCATAAGGCCATCCAATGTCATACCGTACGGGAAGTCCCAATAAAATCGTTCTTAAGCCAACTCCGGCACCTACCAGGACGTCACCGTCGAAGTAGTTTGCGACAACATCTGATTCTAATGGTTCACCTTGTCTCACAAGTCCAGTCGATGGATCCAAGGCGACTTGTTGCTCCTTGCCTACTTCAAAATCTAGACCGGGCTCATTTCGGTAGTAGACAATGGGCTCGCCATCCGCTCTTGAAAATCTGGAATAATCAACACCATATCCCCATGCGGCTCCGGCATCGACAAAGGCCACACCTGTGAGGTTATACAGGGGAATAACGGGTATAGGGCCTGGTAGAATGGCGGCAAACAACGGGAATCTAAACTCTGCGTTTATTTGAGAGTATTTATTTCCAAAGATGGTGTTGTATTTATGCCCTCTAACAGGGGTCGCGGGTTGGGTGAAAAAGGTATCGGCAAGTCTATCATAGGGAATATCCACACCAGACCATTGTTGGTTGAGCCATCCAAGAACCCCACCCATAAAGAAGGTTTGAGAATCACGCCCAAAGGAGAGAGCCCCGGATCCACGTAGGGCAATCGTATACCCACGACCTAGGGGTACATATTTGCGGTAATCACCAAGGAGTGAGGCAAATTGAGGAGTCTCAGAACCCAATGGTGGGCTAGCTGACGCTCGCAGAGTGTACCTAGAGCCACCTTGAGGGGTAATGAACCCAGGAACGGTAAAGTCTCCGGTGAAGACAACCTGAGGGTATAAAAATGTGGAGGTTTCACTGGTTAGATCACTATTAGAGACCCCACCAAGGGAACTAAAGTCTCTGGAGATCCCAATTGCAGTAATACCATAATCAACCCGCTGAAATTTGTTCAGGGGATATTGCGCTTCAAGGCCAAATCCATACGTGCGGAAGCGGAGAAGCTCTCCACTAAACGTCTGATAGTTTTGTGCTTGATGAAAATAGGAGGCGAAATAATTGGTCCGTTGTTTGAAGTATCCATACTGGATTGAGTAGGTACTATTACGTAGATCGAGGACAAGATTGGAACTGATTGACACCCGGTGGTCCCCAAAAAGATCACTGAACGCAAATGTCGCCTGAGCAGACGTACCGTAATACGTGTTAATCCCTCCATTCGCGAAGGAAAAGTCGGGTGAAAACGTAAGTTGGTACCGTTTGGGTTGATAATACCCGTCTTCAGTCTCTTTGTCCTCAGGTTCAAATTTGCGTGGATCATCTTTGAGGTTCAGTGTTGAGTCTTGAGCCACAACAGGGGAGAACACATAATTACGAAAGTCTATGGACGAGTCATCCTCCGCCTTGTCTGAGTCTGAATCTGCATTGTCATTGGCCTCCTCCGCCATCTTATCTAAAACGTTTGCTTCTATAACGTTTCCTTGTGTTCGAGAGTCGATCAATGTTTGCGTGTACCCAAGGGCTGCGACTCGTTGATCCGCACTCATCGAGGCTCGTTCTTGTGCCCACAAGTTGTCAGGTAAAGGCTCTGTTCGGATACGCGATGCTGGATTTCGAAGGACAAAAATATCGAGAATGCCTTCATTGAGCCCGTTGAGCGCCAATCGCGATCCATCCTTTGAGATGCTGATTTGTGCAACCCCCGATTCAACATTGGTTACAGGTTTGGCTTCCTCTGCCTCTGCTTGAAGAGCCCAAACATTGGGGATCCCATTATCATCTGAGATATAATAAAGATCGCCATCCTGGGTGACTGTTGGCTGAGTCTCAGACGCTAGACGTGTGTTGGTAATAGGTGTGATCTCTAATGAATTCAAGCTCACTTGGTAAAGATCGGTTTGGTAAACACTCATATTTGATAAGATGGATGAGCCAGCACCAAAACGCCCAGGATCGGTGACATCCCCGCGGTCTGAGACAAAATAGATGGATTCTGAGTCGGCACCCCACTCAGGTTGCATATCGCTAAAGACATCGCGGGTAATATTGCGCAACTTGCTAGACTCCAGATCTAGCACAAAGATGTCTTGATAGGGCCCTTGGTTGGCATCAAAGGCAATTTTTTCCCCATCTGGTGACCATGACACGGATCGAATCGCATCGAGATCTTCAAGGACTAGAGGGGTTTTTTCACCTGTATTCACATCCACGATCACAAGGGAGTAATTCCCGCCACTTTTGGCCGAAAGGAGGATATTTTGCCCATCAGGTGACCAACTTAGGTTGGGATTTAGGATGTTGAGTTCCTCAAACATTGGATTGTCTTCACCACTGACTAGCGTTTTAACCTTTTCACCCGTTCTTGGATCGACCCAAAGGACATCAAACAATCCCTGTCGATTCGAAATCATCGCAAGCTTATCCCCCTGAGGAGAAATTTGGGGAGACGTGTTGTATGACCCAAAATCTTCGCGATTGGTAATTTGTGTCGCAAGTGTGGTTAATGGCTCTCGTTGAGCTACCTCAGGGAAATATCGCCGCTTGAGGAAATCTTGCCAACGATCACTAAGCTCTTCCATATTGAGCCCCAGTGTCTGCACAAGTGTACGCTCCACATTGCGCGTACGCTGAGCGCTTTGAAGGATCTCAGTCACTTTCTGTCGACCGTAGCTCTGCTCGACAAAAAACCAAAACGATTGCCCGCCACGGTAGGCATAGTACCCATTAAGCTGTTGCAAAGGGGGTAAAAAGTTGTTGAGGACCGCTTCACGCATATACATATCTGTGTTGGTGTCCCATCCGAGTGCTAGATACTCTGCTAACCCCTCTTCAAACCAAAGGGGGAATTGGAGCTGGATATTATTTTGAACAATCGACTGCAAGGACCCACCATAATACATGTCATTGATAAAGGCATGCACGAGCTCATGGTGCAGTGTTCTGCGAAAATCGATGTAATCCCCCATGAAGGGCTGGGTCATCCGATTCTTGTATTTATCGGTCACCCCACCAATTCCTTGAGCACTTTCGGGCAAGGGTACAACATTGGTCTGGGAAAAATCTCCGTGGGAATCATACAGAATGACGGGGATTCGGTCACGGATTTCATGGTCAAAGTCCTCACTCAATTGTTGCAACGCCGCTTCAATACTCTCGGCGGTGAATTGGGCTAGATGGTAGTTCTTTTGGTCATAATAATAGATGTCGAAATGCTCGCTTTCGATGTAACGCCAGTCAAAATCCTCATACTGCACTCTATTCTTTCCAAAAAAGACCTGTTGGGCTTGGGTGGTTTGCCACGCAGGGAGCACGAGCAGACTGACCACAAGAGACAGTAATAGGGTCAGCATGAAGGACTGTGCGATTGTCAGAGGTCCACGATGGATGTCTGGAGGAGAGTGTTTTGAAGTCATATCACGCTAACGCAAAATCAATTTGTCTACGTTCAGGGTTGGTGCTAATCACGCGAATTTTGATATGCTGACCCAGTTGATACTGCTTTTTCTTCCCTCTTGCCACCAATGCATGACGCTGAGGCTGATAGACATAATAATCATCCTTGAGTTCGCTAATCCTCACCATACCCTCACAATAGATCTCTTTAAGCTGCACGAAGATGCCGTTTTCGGTAACTCCGGAGATGACTCCATCATACTCTGAACCAATGCGTTCACTGAGGTATTCCACCTGCTTGAGTTTGACCGAATCTCGCTCTGCTTCGGCAGCACTTCGCTCTTGTGCACTGCAATGCTCACCGGATTGAACCAAATCATCATAGGTATATCCTTTGACGGTTGTTTTGACCCCTGTTGTTTTGACCCCTTTGCCGCCGCCACCGGAAAGCTCCTCTAACGAAGGGTAGGCTTTGAGCAAACGGTGCACAATCACATCAGGATAACGTCGGATAGGGCTCGTAAAGTGTGCATAATGTGAAAAAGCCAGACCAAAGTGCCCAACATTGCCAGGCGCATACTCCGCTTTGGCCATCGCTCGTAGCATAAGCTGATTTACAATGGTCTCCACTTCGGTTCCCTCCACCTTTTTTAGCAACGTGTTAATCTCTTTGGGGGTCACCTGTCCTGTGTTTTCCATGAATATGCCAATCGGCTTGATGTTCTCTAGGACGTGACCAAACTTTTCAGCGTCTGGTTTGTCATGAATACGGTAGAGGTAAGGGAAGGGTTGTTTGGAGGCCTTGGTCTTGGCATTGGCGTCCGATTTGAGCACTTTTCGGAGATTATCGACATGCAACGCCACCGTTTTGTTGGCCATGAGCATGCACTCCTCGATCAATTTGTGGGCAAAGAGTCGCTCTTTAACGATAACATCAGTTGGTTTGCCCTCCTCATCTAGCACAAATCGTGGCTCAGGGGTTTCAAATGCGATGGCTCCTTTTTGGAATCGCTGGTTCATCAGAGTCTGCGCTAATCCAGCGACCATCTCAAGATCGGGCTTAAGCTCATGCTCGGCGTTGCCGTCTAAGATCTCTTGGACTTCATCATACACAAAGCGTTGCATGGAGTGGATGAGTGTCTCACGGATATCATAGGAGACCAAGTCCCCTTGCGGGGTGAGTTCCATAAAGCATGAATAGGTGCACTTATCCTCGTTGGGTCGCAACGAACAAACACCATTACTGAGTCGCTCAGGCAGCATTGGGATGACACGGTCGACGAGGTACACACTTGTCGCTCGCCTGTAGGCCTCTTCGTCAAGCACGGTTCCGGGGGGCATATAATGGGTGACATCGGCAATATGGACGCCGAGCCAAAGGTTGCCATTATCGAGCTGTTCGATGGAGATGGCGTCATCAAAGTCCTTGGCATCGGCTGGGTCAATCGTAAAGACTCTTTTGTCGCGATAATCCAATCGATGCCCCACGGCTTCGGTTGAAAAATCTTCGGGAATGGCTGCGGCAAAGGCTTCGACGTCTGGGTCAAACTCTGCTTGGAATTGCTTTTCCGCGAGAATGGAAAGAATGTCAGCCTCATTGGAGCCCGCCTCGCCTAGGTCTTGGAGCTGCCAAGCCTGAGGAAGACCGCCTGGGGCAGTCCACTCCTTGAGTCGGAAGGTGACTTTGTGGCCTGAAGCAATGCCATGAAGATCTTCAGGGGCCACATAAAAATCTGTGTGTGCCGATTTTTGATCGGGCTCGATCATGGCGTGGCCACTTCCCTCATGACGTAGGACACCCACATAGAGATGCCCCGATCGCTTGACAATATGGTCGATTCGTCCAGATATGCGACGTTGACGTTTGTCTCGAGTGTTGATCGATACCATGACGTGATCCCCCTGAAGGGCGGTTCCCATATGCTTTTTGGGGATCCGGATATCTTCGTCGTATCCGGGAAGTGTCACATAGCCATCTCCACGAGCGCTGATGTCGATTGTGCCGATCGTCTCTTGATCGTGTTCACTGTAGGTTCGCGTTGCTGCTTGCGGACCTGTGGATTTGGCCGTTTTTTGTGCTGATTTTGCTGCAGGCGCTGATTTGTTGTTTTGTGCTGATTTTGACGTGGTCTTGGTTGCGTTGTTGCCCGCGCCTTTGGTAGACTTGTTACTTGGGGCGCTGGCTGCGCCTTTGTTGTCTCCCTTACCTGCGCCTTTATGGCCTCCTTTGCCCGCACCTTTGAGCTGAACAAGGTTACCGGGCTGAATCAAAATCTTGCCTTGAACTTCAAGGGATCGCAAGGCTTGATTAAGCTCCCGCTTCCCCCGTTTTGTATTTAGGCTAAGGATGTTTTCGAATAATTTTTTGGGTATCACCGCTTTGGGTGCATCCTGCAGGAGTTGTTCGATCTCCTGTTCTATCTCTTGTATGGATCGTCTCATAAGATTGCTTTATGTGGGGTCTTTGCCACATGATTCGTGGTTAATCCCACCACTTCAAGGTAGAAAATCCACGGGAGACTCGTGCGAAGAGTTCTCGCCACGTATGAAACTCCGTGCGCGCTTGCAGACCCACTCCATTCATCACCTGAGTCTCCCCGGCACTGCTTCCAGAACCCTGGGATCCTGTGGCTTGAACAAACGTTGGGTCTTGACGGTGGAATGCAGACAAGGAGAGTAATTGATTGATTCGATATTCAGCGCCTAAGTCACCAATGGAGCTTTGATTCCCTGTGATTTGCCCTTCGCGGCGCAATACAACTCGGTCATTATATAGGCGCAGGGCGACACCCAATTCCACCTCATTGTAGGCATCAATATTGACATCGACATCGAAGGTGACATTTTCACTGAAGAGCGCATTAATCTGATTGGACAGCAATGGACTGATGAGTTGTTGCGATACAAAGGGGTTGATAAGCACAGCAGACCCCGTAATCCCCTGAAACGCCGAGGCATCCTCAAATGTGGTTTGTCCTGAGGCAATGAAGTTCCCCGTAAGCAGTAGACTAAAGGCTTGCACGAGTTTTTGTTCATCGTTTTGATTAAGACTTTGGATGCGAGTGGAGAGTGTGGGATCAGAAAATCCACCAAGCTCAGAAGGGAGTTGAAAGAAAAACTCATTTTGAACCTCTGTGAGGGGGCCAAAAATATCGAGAACCAGCTCAATAGGAATTCGTTGGCCGAGAGATGATTCTGTGGCGGATCCAGCTGGCGATCCCAAAGATGAAAGCGAAGGTCTGGCGCGATAGACCGCACTCACGTCCAACTCAGCGTCGTATGGATCACCATCCCACGAAATCGACCCACCTTCTTGGAGCTGAAATTGCCTACTGAGGACATCCCCACTCACAAAATTATACTGTCCTGAGGCGATATCCATGGTGCCAAAGACACTGACGTCGCCATCCTCAAGAGTGAGGCGTAAATCTCCCGTTCCCTGCGCACGAATTTGGTCGTTGGTGACTTGGTCGAAAATGAGCTCAGCTTGGACGGGATTCGGTGCTCGAAATTGTAAGTCTAAGGTGAATAGGTCCTGAAACGACGTTGTCGCTGGCGATAGTCTGGAGAGTTCAGATACGATCAGAGAATCACCTTGGATAGGGATTAGAGCGCCGGGTGCGGTACTTTGGGCACGGTCACCACTCAAAGGTTCTCCAAATGCAGGGATTTTATCGACAAATCGAATAAAGCGTGTGTTGTTGTCGACGGTGGTAACATCCAAAATTGGGATGGAAATCTCGGAGTTTTGAGCAAGCTCAATGGCTTGTGGGGTCGAAATGACCGGTGCGTCCTGGGTACCGGTTAGGTCCAAACGCCCCGATCCCGTAATCGAGGAGAAAAACGGAATATCGGGATCGAATGGGTTATTCAGAAGATGCAGCGAGGTAGCATCCAGACGTAGGTTGAATGGGATTGTCGCGTCGGGATTCAAGGAGGTGACGCCCAGGGTTCCGTCCAAAATTGCTGAGCCACCTCGTGAGTCCTGAAGCTGAAGACGATCGAGTGTAAAGCCATCCAAAAGGTCATATCGCATGGTTCCGTCGAGGGAGAGTTGGGTATTCAAAAAATTGGGGATGAGTTGAGTGTTTTGGAACTCGACCGCACCGGTAAATTCGGTTTGCCCCTGAATCTGCTGAGCTCGTGCCTCTCCTTGAACATAGCCTTGGCTTTGACTGACAACATTTGGGATAATTTCTTCCAAAATCCACACATCCAACCGTTGAATATCTGCTCGAAGATCGAGTTGATTGGGATCGGGACGTGGGTTTAAAGGGTTTGCCAGAGATCCTTGAACTTGAATATCAAAGGCTTCTTGTAACGAATCCTCGAGTGAAGCCTCCACCACAAAACGGTTGGATGCACTGTCTAAACGACTTTCTACGAATAAATCACCGATGTAGCGGTCATTCAAGGTAGCCTCAGCCCCCACGAGTCTGCCTTGGAGGCTTGGTGACGTGCCAAGTCGCCTTGTAGTTAAGGATCCATTCAGCGTGGCATCCCATTGCAATCGGGACTCGATAAATTGTAAGGCATCCCCAAGGTCTGTGTTTTGAAAAGATAGCGTAAAGGCATCCTCAGCGTTGTTTGAATAGGTTCCCTGCAAGCGGAATTCTTGCACACCTGAGGTGAACGTCGTGGGGGAAAACTGCCAAGATTCGTCCTGTGTATAGGTCCACAAACTTGGTGCTTGCAACGTCCATGTGTAGGAGCTTCGCCCAAGCTCGAGCGCATCAAGTTGAATCTCCAACGTTGATGGATTTCCCTGTGTGGATGGGTTGCGAACTGCAGAGGCTAGGAGCGTGGTTTTTAGCCCTTCATTGGTAGACTCTGATCGTAACGAAAGACTGGTTTCTTGACCATAAATAGAGGCTGTCCAGCGGGGATTGGTGAGACTCCCGAGCCGAGACTGAAGGGTGGTTGACTGGAGACTCCAGTCCATGATACCTGATCTTGTCCAGGGTTCATCAAGACGCCATTGTGCATCGAGCTCGCTTTCAAGGCCTGTCACGAGGATATTTTGGAGCACAATTCGTGGATCTTGCGCCGTTGCTTGGAGGTGTAGACTGAGTCCATCTTTCTTTATGGTGCCCGTGATGGAGCCTTGGCTCTCAAGCCGCTCCAGCCCAACCCAAGGTGCTAGAATGGCGCCATTACTCATCGCAAGATCAAAGGTAAATTGCTGAGGTGGGGTGGTTTTGGCCCACGTCGGTATCGTTTGCGCTCCTTGAAAAGGCTCAAATTGATAGAGATGGGCAAATTGTTGACCTAAGGAAGTGCCAATTAAATACGCCAAGTCTATAATGGACTCCCCACGGATATCGCCAAGAAGGGCCGCTTCAAAGGCATCGCTAGAAAGAACAATCGCATCCTCAGATTTTGAAAGTGAGGCATCAAAGGGCACGATAGGAGTGCCTAAAAAGACCCCGTCACGCATGGTTACGTCAACGTCTGCACGCCCTTTGGCTTGCCAGTCAGATGCAATGGTGCTGGAGAGGGTGAAGGCCAAATCGGTGGACGTTTCAAAGAGTTGCGGCTCTAAAACTGAGCCCGTCCATTGCGAAAATGTTGTGGTTTGTGTCCAAACGGAAGGCGAGTCTGTAGGTTTGGGTGAGTCTGTAGGTTTTGGTGGGGCTGTAGATTTGGGCGAGTCTGTTGGTTGCCACCTTGGGTAGGACAAGGTTCCCTCAGACTGCGCTTCGAGGCCGATACCTTCCAAACCGATATTGTAGGCTAGTTGGTGCCCTGAGAGTGAGTCGGGTGACCACGACACAGAAACGTCGAGCCGATCGGTTTGAAACCGCCCAATCTGGCTATCGGTAGCACGATAGGTTGTGGCCAGCGTTGGGGGCGTAGGAAACCACACAACCCCTGAGTTTTGAAGAGCCCACAGCGCTGTGGAGTCTACTTGTATGGTCCCTTGGCCTGTTAATTCCACCCCAAATTGGTCATCGCCTTCGCGGATAAACCCAGGAATTGGGGGGATTTGCCCCGTGATCGAAGAAAGCTCTCGTTTGAAGCCATCGAAAGCGACGTCTGCTTCCATGGATGTAAGAGTCAATCCACCTGGACTCCCTTGTAGCTCGCCGGATGAGGAAATGGTGCTTGTTCCGTTTGGCTCATTTAGATCCACATCCCATGTGAAGGTCCCGTTTTGATGGGTTATTTGGGTTGATAAGGCCACATTACCCAAGACAGACGCAAGGCCATCAAGCTCAGGTTGTGACTGGAGTTCTTCCTTGCTTAAGCGTGCCGATTCAACCGTCAATTGCCATGGGAAGGTGGTCATACGTTCTGGGGCAGTCAACGGTGAGATGTCGAACCATGTCGCAGGAAATCGGCCCGTGACCGATAGCGAACTCTCTTGAGTGTAGAGTTGTAAGTCTTGGATCACCCATTGCCCCTCTTCTTTTTCCAACAATCCTTGTGTCGTAAGCGAAGAAAATGCTTCTGCCCATGGTGATTGAACTGAAGGGAAGAGATCCGTCTCAAGGGTAGAAGGATTCCATCGAATCATCCCTGGAATATCACCGCTCAAAAACCCTTGCCAAATATCACTAAGGGAAGCGTCTCGAGGTGCGTCCATTGCGAGCTCACCCGCGAACTGGAGTTGTGGGTGCTGGACGTCAAGTTGATTGAGTTCCGCACGCTCCTCATCCCGGTACCACTGTCCCGAGGCGGTAAACTGTCCTGAGGCAATAAATGGACTCCCTGATTGCTGAGGTAAAACAAATTGTAACGACTCAAGTGAGATGAGTTGAACCGAGGGATTGGACTCGATACGTCCGAGAAGGGCCACATCGCTGATGGACAATGATTGCTGAGCACTGGTTGAGCTTTGAGGACCTGTACTTTGCTGAGCACCGGTAAGGTTAATAGTCCCATTCGTAACCTCAAGATTGGGTACAGACAATGACCCCGAAAAAGGACTTGAAGCAGGTTGAGACGCCTGCCACGACTGCCACGCGGGGATATCCACTTGAGTCGTGAGTGAGTCCACACGGAGTGACGAAATGGAAGTGCGTCCAAAAAGAAGGGGAAAGGGCTGGAGTTGTAGATCGATTTGTTGAATGGAGACCGAGCCTACAGTCTCAAGATGAGCCTCGACATCATCCATGGTAATCTGGACAGGAAAAAAACCATTCACGGTCCCAATGGATGCTCGGACAGACGTTGCTTCCAGAGATTGGCTCACGAGCCGCTGCACGACGGCTTGTTTTACCGCAGGGATTTGCAGCACAAGCAAGGCAGCCGACACCAATAGAATGATGGCGATAAGTAGACCTCCAAACGAGCGATTTACCCATCGCCACAGTCGCAACAAAAGGCCACCAAATTGTGCCAAAAGGTTACGCCAAGGCATGGGTCCAAGCCCTCATGAGTTCGTCTTTTGTACAATCCTCTACCACGACTGGCTCCGCGAGCTGATCCAACAGAATCAACCGCAACCCAGAGGATGTGGCTTTTTTATCAGCACCCATGGCTGCAACCAATGCCTCCACTGTCTCCTCCATAGATTCTCGCATAGGTGACAACACCTCCTGCACAGAATCGGGGAGATGCATGTCGATCACGTCGTCTTGAATCGAGGCTCCTCGTTGATTGGATAGCCAAATTGCAGCCTTCATCCCTACCATCACAGCGAGTCCATGCGCAAGAGCCCCATAGCCAGCAACATGTTCCAGGGCATGGCCAAACGTATGGCCAAAGTTGAGGAACATTCGCTGTCCCGATTCGCGATAATCCTTTGCCACAATCAAGGCTTTGATGTCCGCGCACCGTTGGATGATCTGCCGCTGTGTGTTTGGCTCTAGATCAGGCATGGCGTTAGAGGAGAGCTCTTCCAAGAGGGTAGGATCTGCGATGAACCCATACTTGAGAATCTCGCCGGTACCATTCACCCACTCTTCACGGGGTAATGTGGAGAGAAGGTCCATATCAAATAAGACGGCATCTGCTTTGGAGAAGGTTCCAAGTAGGTTTTTGCCTTTGGTGTGATTAATCCCGGTTTTTCCGCCAATTGCACTATCGACCATGGCGAGTAGTGTAGTCGGAATTTGTAGGGTGCGGACCCCTCGCATGAGTGTCGAAGCGACAAACCCACCCACGTCACCCGTTACACCCCCTCCAAGGATGAGAAGTGTGTCACTTCGCTGACACCCAGCCTCCAAAAGCTCACTTGAAAGCCTTTGCCATTGCTCCACCGATTTGGACGCCTCTCCAGAAGGGACGGTAAAAGCCCCCAAACATTGTGGATGTTGGGTGAGCTCACCTAAGAGATCGCTATGCACTTGAGCCACACGTTCGTCTATAATACATCCAAAACGTCCCACCGATGGACTGGGGAGCCATTTTTGGAGCCACATCGAGTCTCGGAGCGAACCATGCACAAAACGCTCTGACTCTGCAACAGCTGGAACACCCATGATTGGGTTCCATGCGGCGTGCGCCTGACGATAGGTTGACTTTCGAACCTGCCATAATTCCGTCACTTTCTGGGCGGTTTCAGCGCGTGACAATCCCTTGAACATGGGTCGACGTTGGTTGCGAAGTAACCGGGTAATGAGATCCTCCCTAGGGATTTGAAGGTGTACCAACAGGCCATGGTCTTTAATTTGTTGGGTCAGTGAGTCGTCTTGAAGTGCTCCACCACCCAATGATATTACATGGCGATCTAACGTGAATGACGCCAGGCAGGCTTCGCGCTCAGCCGCACGAAAGGTCGATTCACCCGATGCAAAAAGTTCAGCAACAGTGGCATTCTTGCGTTGTTCTATCCACAGGTCAAGATCCACAAACGTCCATCCTAGAGCACTGGCAAGTTTCTTCCCAAAGGTAGTTTTGCCCACCGCAGGCATTCCACAAAGATAAATCCGCTGGATGCTTCCTTCGGCCAACGCCTGTGAATTCCATGTACTCATGATTCAAAAGTAGCTAAAATCTCCGTGGAAGACTTGGGTTCTGCGTCTAGGACATCCTCCTGTCGAACGACCACCTCACCAGGCGCTGCTTGCTTTTTCTTTTGCAGATACTTTCGTTGGGTGACCGATACGGGCACAACAGGGGATCCTTTGGCTTTGGAATGCCACGCAGCGAGCGAGGCAGCCGCATCCATGAGTGTGGCTGAGGGCTTGGGTTGCCCCCCAAGACTATGGTGTCGAATGTAGACATGGGACCCAGCGACACCTCTGGCATGAAACCACCAATCTTCTTTATGCGATAATTTCAAACACTCATCATTCTCTCGCGCCCCTTTGCCAATCCATACCTCAACGCCCTGAAGCGTCACAGGACGATAGGGGCGAGATTGAGTCTCCTTAAAAAGCTCTTGATCGTAGGTTTGAAGCCACTTTTTCCACGATTTCTCATCATGGGTTGCCTCAAGTTGGTGAAGAGCCTCTTCAAGCACTTCCAGTTCCCGTTGCAAAACCTCTTGGCGCTCTCCATGCATGGCCGCTTGAGCTCTCGATTTTTTGGCCTTTTGATAATAGGTCTGCCCATTTTCTAGGATCGACTCCGAAGACTTAAGGGGAATCAGTACCTCTTGGCCTTGATCAAACGTGTTGATGCACGTCAAGCCCTTTGCCGTCCTTTCGCCTTCGCGATGCGCGTTGGCTAACAGCAGGTGGCCAAACTGCTCCTGTTGATCGGCCCGAGCGAGGGTTTGTTCGGCAGATTCAAGATTCTTGACAGATCCTTTTTTCCGCTTAATCTGTGTCTGTAGAGCCTTGATTCGTTTTGATTTTTGCTCTTGGAGTTTGCTAGGCCCTTTTTTGGGTGCTGGTCCTGCTTGCAAGAGCTCCATAAGCGATCCAAAACGCTGTTGTGTTGGCAAGGGGAGTAGCTGTTCACTTAATAGTGTTTTGGATCCATCCTCCAGCAAACGAAAGGCGGGCTTAGCCACGACCTGAGACTCGACTTGATCACACCATTGTGCTAGCAATGGGGGTGTTTTTTGATCCAATGAATGATGGCCAATGAGTTCGGAGAGATGTTCACGCGGAAATCCAGGGCGTGATGATTTGATCCACGCCTTACACGCATCCGCCGATTCAAAGGGTTGCGATTCAGTATGTTCGGTGACTGAGTTTGCAGTGACTGAGTTTGCAGGTGATCCAATGGGTAGGTTTGTAGTGGAGCTCGGGGGGAGATTTTTGGGTAGAATTGTGGGTAATCCCTTACGGAATCCCTCCACCACATCACCGGCTACATCAAGCAACCATACATTCGCTTTAGCACCAAACAGCTCGAATAGGAGTTGCTTGCCAGACTCAAAATGAAGCGTAATTACACGTTCCTGAAGTGGCTTTGTGATGTCTTTGACGGTATCTCCATGAAGGTCTTCAAAGAACGTCGCGACATTTTTTCGCTTGGTGGAGCCTGGATTTTGTCGCAACATCATGCCACAGCGCTGAGGGGTAGCAACAAAGACGAGCCGCTGCAACATGGCCTCGTTCTCATTTGTTTGGTATCTCTTGTTACGGTCTGACTTGTTTTGATCTGTCTTTTTACGATCTATCTTGTTTTGGCCCGTCAATCTTGGGTGCTCAAAATCACCTTCCCACTGTTTTTTTCCGGTAGTACGACTTTCCACATACTTAACACCGACCAGATTGCGTTTTAATTCTGGAACGAGGACATTAAGAACCGTATTGGAGTTTGAAAAAGGCATTAGTAAGACGATTCAGTGGTGAGAACGCAGTTCAACGCTACATCCGTTTGTAAGACGCCTGACATTCTTAGAGCTAGTAAAATAGAAATAGAGGACATAACACGTGCAACAGGAGTACTCGAATCCCATCTTTGAAAAGATGGTGCAAATTATCGATGTCACACTAAAAGAACGTTTTGAACACGGTTTTGGTGCCGGCCAAGGCGATCAAACAAAAAATCCATCCAAAAAGCGCGCTTTGACTAAAGTCGATGCTGCACAAAAAAGTCTTTTTGAGCGTATTGAGTCGACCACCTGGCAAAATCCATCCATCAATGCTTCCGGATTAGACGTTAAAATTCCGCTCAACGATCCCAACGTAAAAGCGTGTCACATTCATTTTGACTGGGACAGTTTTCGTGAACGGTGCATGGCAAAACAGATGAAAGGTATGGAGGACCATCCGCTCTTGACGCAGCCCCATCTTGCATCCAATGCGGTCAAGCCCCAGCTAGATATTGAGGTCTCATGGGTGTTTCAATCTCCATACACCCAAGCTGACCCGGCTCGGGCTTGGATAGCCTCAATGAATGAGTCTTTAAAGCCATTGTTTTTGAGTTTAACCGCTCTGTCACGATGGCATCTTGAAATCGAAGGAGAGACCGAACAATCCTCGGTCACCGATACTCGACTGTTGACCTACGTAGAGTTCGACATGGAGGGGGTGACATCCATCAATCACCTGCAACGAACAATCGAACGTCGCTTGGTACAATTAGTCTTTTTAACCCGTAAAGTTATGGGAGCGGCACAGCAAAATGTTGCTGCATAAGCACGTAAGCCTTTGTGACTTTAATCCTTTTAGGCGTAAATGGAAGTCACAGACGACCTAGGCTTTTTTCTTGTGGCGATTCTTGCGAAGGCGCTTTCTCCGCTTATGCTTCGCAATCTTTGCTCTTTTTCTTTTCTTTCCGCTTGGCATCTGTAAAGAATAGGTTAACGTTACATCATTTTACTGACAGACTTTAAAGTTAGCGCTTTATCTTCTTAGTTCAAATGAAAGCTGCACTCATCGGCAATGGAAAGACGGGTTCGAAGGTTCAAGAAGCCTTAGTGTTAGACGAGAAGGCTCTGTTTAATACCCAAAACCCTCCCACTGTGGAAGCATTACATCCATTTGATGTTGTGATTGTTTTTGTGCCTGGAGACGCTTTTTTGGAGATGATTCCTATGCTATTGTCTGCTGATATCGCTGTGGTGTCAGGCGCAACAGGTGTCGCGCTGCCCGAGAATCTTGAGCATGAATGTCTCAAACGAAAGCGTAGGTGGGTAGTCGCCCATAATTTTAGCCCAGCCATGCCAATGATTCAGAAATTATTACGCTGGATTGCAGAACATCCTGACTGGCTTGTTGATGCGACGATGTCCTTGAACGAAGTGCACCACAAGGAGAAACGGGACGCCCCAAGTGGGACAGCAAAGCGGTGGGTGGATTGGTTGGATCCGCGTGAAGTTCAGGTCAAAAGTCAACGCGAAGGGGATGAGCTTGGGCAGCATGAGTTGAGCATAGAGACCCCAATGGAGCGACTTACGATTCGTCATGAAGCTCTAGATCGGGCATTATTTGCTCAAGGGGCCATCCAAGCGGCTGAGTGGGTACTACAGCCGAACAGGATGCCAGGACTATTTTCTATGAACGATGTAGTGGGGGGAGTCTGATGGATGTACGAGAGATATCAACATGGACCGCGATTGTGACTCCTTTTTTGGAGAATGGCTCGGTAGATACCGCTAGTCTTGAACGGTTGGTTGCCGAACAATCTGCCGCGGGCAATGGGTTGGTCGTGTTAGGGTCAACAGGCGAAGCCCTCGCTTGTAATGAAGCCGAGAAGCTTGACATTCTCAAAGCGATTATGTGGATGGACCGTGAAGTACCCGTCGTTGTTGGAGTAGGTGGATTCCAGTTGGAGACGCAGCGAGCTTGGATTCGAAAAGGAAATGCCCTCGGTGTAGATGGGTTTATGTTGGTCACTCCACTGTATGCCAAACCAGGAGCTGCAGGGCAGGTTGCTTGGTTTGAAGCGTTAATGAATGAGGCCGAAGCCCCATGTATGCTCTACAATATCCCTGGCCGCGCGGCAACCCCACTCCATTTGGATGTGGTGTCGCAACTGGGAACGCACCGACACGCCTGGGCTATCAAGGAGGCTGGCGGGACATTGGCGTCGTACCGAACATACCGTGAGGCCGCACAAAATCAGTGGGTGCTGTATAGTGGCGACGACCCATTGCTGCCAACATTTGCTCCGGAAGGTGCTGCTGGGGTTGTTTCTGTGGCGGCAAATATTTGGCCAGCACTGACACATCAGTTTACCCAATGGGTTTGTGGTGCGTCTGGTGACGAGTTGGCAAGTGAGGGTGCTCAATCTGCGATTCAAACGTGGGGGCGACTGACAGAGTCCTTGTTTGTGACCAGTAATCCTGTGCCTGCCAAGGTTCTTTTGGCAACTCAGGGGCGGTTGAGTTCGGCAACAACCCGAGCTCCATTATCCATAAAAGAAGAAGCACTGGAAGGGCTTGACGTTGAATTGCTTGAGCGATTAGCAACAGAGTTATCACTCAGCTTATCCCAACGATCTGGAAATAACATTGACTTTTGAGACAACTGACAGTTAATACAACAGATAACCTAATTTCTAAAGAGTGACAAAACGATGAGTAAAACACCAGATTGGATGAGCCTATTTGATGAATTGGAGCGTGGAGAAAAGCGGGCGGCAAGTCCTCATGAAGGAGACTGGGTGGTCCATGAGGAGGTGAAAAAAGGCATTTTAGCAGCATTTAAGGCTGGGCAAAACACGGAGTACGCAGGGATCTACGAAGGGTTTGTCGACAAAGACAATCTGCCGCCACGCATGATGGAGGCCTCAGATGGTGTACGCCTAGTACCAGGGGGAAGTTCCATTCGGCGGGGCGCCCATGTCGCGAAGGGTGTGATCATGATGCCACCATCCTATATCAATGTCGCAGCGTATGTTGATGAAGGCTCCATGGTGGACTCCCATGTATTGGTTGGCTCATGTGCTCAAGTTGGTAAACGGGTTCATTTGTCTGCCGGCGTACAACTAGGAGGGGTGTTAGAACCCATTGGTATGGCCCCTGTGATTGTTGAAGATGATTGCTTTTTGGGAGCTAATGTCGTGGTGGTAGAAGGGATTCGTGTGCGCCGAGGGGCAGTGCTTGCCCCCGGATTAATTCTATCGAAAGCGGTACCAGTCTTTGACCTTGTGCAAGGAAAACGAATGGCTCCAGGGGCGGATATTCCCGAGAATGCCGTAGTTGTACCTGGAACGCGCCCCGTGATGGAAGGGTGGGGAGCCGATCAAGGATTGTCAATGTCGACACCTCTGCTTGTGAAGTATCGCGATGAGGGTAGTGATGCAGCTTTAGCTTTGGAGAAAACGTTGCGCTAGTGCGGCATACGAAAATGTATACTCAGAATATCGGGACTGAAAAAAAGCACAAAAATGAAAAAGAGTGTGTAAGGTTTTGCTTTCGAAACGCTCTGTTGTTTTGTAAGTTCATTAAAACAAAAAAAGATTATGAGTTCATTAAATAAAGCGATGATTATCGGGCGTTTAGGTGCTGACCCCGAAGTGAGATTCACACAATCCAACACGGCTGTGGCAACAATGAATGTTGCCACCAACGAGCGCTACAAAGATAGTAGCGGTGAAATGCAGGAGAGGACAGATTGGCACCGGGTTGTTGCTTGGGGCCGTTTGGCAGAGATTTGTCAACAATATGTCAAAAAGGGTTCGTTGATTTACTTTGAGGGCCCTATCCAAACCCGTGAATGGGAAGACAAAGAGGGTCAAAAGCGCTACACAACCGAAGTAAAAGCTCTTTCTATGCAAATGTTGGATACACGCGAAGGGGGAATGGGGTCATCTGGGCCTTCGATGGGACGTACAGCCTCTGCTCCAGCAGCTGCAAGCAAACCTGTTGCACCAAAAGCCGCAGAAATTGACTCAAGCTTTTCTGATGTCGATGACGACTTACCCTTCTAATGGGAGCCGGCGGGAACCATGAACCAACTTAACCGTATTTGGAAGCGTTAGACGAACCTCCGAGTACCGAGCTCTTTTCGGGCACTCTTCTTTCTCTTCTGTCCATGACGGGCGCGGATCCAACCGTAGTCGCGGTGATCGTGCAAATCCTTGCCGTCTTGATTGGTTTGTATGTAGGGGCAATTTACTCGGCCGCTGAGGTTGCGTTTTTTAAGCTATATAGCTTACCCAACTTTGGAGATTACGCTTCGGGGGATACGAAGGATCGTTGGATTCACCGGCTGTTACATCGCCCAAATCGTCTGTTGGCGACCATATTAATAGGTAATACAGTCTCCAATGTTGTGGTATCCATTGTCGCTGCATCGCTCACGGTGCAACTGATTTCTGTTTTTGCACTTCCAAAGCTCGCCATTTTTGTGGTTGAGTTTGTTGTGATTTCATTCTCCATCCTCATCTTGAGTGAAATCGCGCCAAAGTGGATTGCATTGGACAATCCCCGCAATGTCTCTCGAACGTATGCAGGATTCATTTATATACAATATTGGTTATTTCATCCTTTTACGAGACTCATGGCCGATAGCGCTATTGCGTTGGAAAAAGTGGTGCCAAAAAGTACGTCTAAGGTGACCTCAGATGATCTTCGATTGATGGCTCAAGCAGGGCATGAGGATGGAAGCTTGAAGGAGGATGAACGGGAGATAATTGAAAACGTGATTGAATTTGGGACAATTTCAGCAAAAGAGATCATGACGTCACGTGTAGATATGGAAGCCATATCGGTGGACTCATCACTGGATGAGGTGCTTGATTTGATTCGGCGGAAAGGCTATTCCAGACTCCCATTGTATGAAAATGATGTAGACACCATCCACGGAATTTTGTATTCAAAAGATGTGCTTCCGTTTCTTCATGTCAATCCTGAGGAAACGACCATCCAGTGGAAAACGCTGGCACGAAAGGCATTATTTATCCCACCCACAAAAAAACTGGATGAATTGTTGACCGACTTTCAAACCGAAAAAACTCATATGGCCATTGTTGTCGATGAGTATGGCGGAACAGAAGGTTTAATCACCATGGACGATCTCTTGGAAGAAATCGTTGGCGATATGGCCGATGAATCTGATGAAGAAGAGGAGAAGAGCTATCGTCCCCATCGGCAAGGTGGTTATGTGTGTGATGCCCGTATGGATCTTGATGAAGTGGAGGATCTTTTTGGTCTCGAGATTACCTCAGATGATGATGAATTTGAGTCCTTAGGGGGCCTCATTTATTATCTGACAGAACGGATTCCCAATGTGGGTGAAAAAGTCACGTACAAAGGCTTGGTCTGCACTGTGCAATCGTTATCCAAAAAACGAATCGCGAAGGTGTGGGTTCGAGCTTCAGGGTAGGTGTATGATTCGGCAGACCCAAGCATCCCTTCAAGAGCTTCATTCGTTTCGTTGTGCGTCCATTGCGGAGGAAGAGGTATTGATTCGTTCCGAAGATGACTTGATGGAAGCCTATGAGTTAGGTTTATTCAATGAGCCTTGGATTGCACTTGGACATGGGACCAATACGTTGTTTTTGCCCCGTGTGACAGAACGAGTGTTTGTGTTGCAACTCAAGGGGTTTGAACATGAGGTGCGGCAAGACGATCAGCTTCACGTCACGGTAGGGGCGGGCGTTGATTGGGATGATCTTGTAGAGTGGTCCATTGAGCAAGGATATGGAGGGATCGAGGCCATGATTCGTATTCCAGGGACATGTGGCGCAGCACCTGTGCAGAATATTGGTGCGTATGGTCAAGAATTGGATCGTGTATTACTCCGCGTGCGAGCCTTTGATACGCAAAGGGGGATATTTCACGATTTTAGGCCTGAAGAGTGTGGGTTCTCGTACCGAAATAGCATGTTTAAAAGGCCTGAGGGGAGACATTGGATCATTACATCGATATCACTGCGATTGCACGGCTCCTCTTACACCATCAAGCCCACCTATCCATCCCTAGTTGCGTCCTTGAATGAGGCGGGGATTTCATCCCCAACACTCAAGGATATCGGCCATCACGTGGCAGCCATCCGCGGATCTAAATTGCCTCATCCATCCAATCAGCCCAACGCTGGATCCTTCTTTAAAAACCCGGTATTACGTGAGGAGCAAGCCAAACGGTTTTTAGATCAGTTCCCTAATGCGCCTTGGTTTGACGTAGAGGTCAGTGACAATGAGCAAACAAGTGATAAGCTGACCAGTGATAAGCTGACCAGTGATGAGCGGACTATTAAAGTGCCAGCTGGCTGGCTTATTGAGTATGTAGGACTCAAAGGTGAATGGACTGGACGTGTGGGGGTATGGCCCAAACAAGCGCTAGTACTATACCATGAAGGTGAGGCATTAGGTACAGACATCCTTGAACTAGCCACTCGAATTCAAGACAAGGTTCGAGAAACGTTTCAGGTGGAATTAGAGCAAGAAGTGCGTGTCTATGGGGAGGCGTGAATTAATGATGGAGTTAGACGGATGATTGAGTTGTACAGATGACGGACAAACCTCAGGGTGGCTTGTTGAATGATGGTTGGATTGGTGAGGCGTTTCGGTGCCCACTACGACTGCCCTACGCTTATCAAGAAAGCCAAGACTCAGCTACGCCCAGTTTTGAGCCAAAACGGATTCAAAGGGCATTTTTGAGTGAGCTCTTTTTGCGATCACACGGTGCACACCCTCAAATAGAGAGCATTACCGCTGAGCAAATCCATCAAGGGGCAAAAGGTGGATGGATGCAACAACCGATTCAGTCAACTTTAGGCTACACACGATTACCCATGTTGTTTCGCCTGGATGATGAACCCTGGGTGATTGCCCAATTTCAAGGGCGATTGTGGCCCATGGATCAACCCGTTTTGCGGCAAGCACATTTGTTAAAGCAAAAAATGAAACAATATGTTGTTTCCTTGACCTATCGCGTGTCATGTTTTCAACAGGCTTACCCTGGGATTCCTGTTCGGGCCGAATTTGTGTTTCCAAGTAGTGGGTATTTTGCCAAGACTGATGGACTCTTTGATCAAGCTATTTCCTCTCTTGGGCCTGAGGTTGTGCAAGCTACCGCTGACCAAACTACAGATGACCAAACTACAGATGACCATGCTACCGATGACTATGCTGTCGCTGACATAGACTCAGACGTGACAGCACTACAACAAGCCTTTGTGCGGGTGTCTGTGGATTCTGCGATGAATGAGTTGCAAACAAGTGGACGATGGTTCGGCCAATATCTTTCGTCGTTGGGTTATCGTGCCCGTACGTGGGGGCAATGGTTAGAGGAACTTGCCGAGGAGCTAACATCTTTGCACACAGGCGAAAGGATCACGAATTCATCAACAAACCGCCATGCAACGGAAAAACCGTATCCATTTCGGCCTGGACGACATTGCGCACAATGTAGATATCGAGATATCGGTGGACAGAAAGGGTGCTGGGCAGATCATCAAAAGGGGGGTGATACATCAGCTGGCTCTTTGCATCGAATGCATGTTTTTGAGTTACCTGGTCATGGAAACGAAGCTCTTGTACAGGACGGTGTGCTTTTTGTGGATCAGTTAGAGAGTGACCCAAAAGCAGATTTACCGGCGGCGTTTACGATTCCATGGCGACGTGAAGAACAGATTCGTCAAGAGACTCAACATCCAAACGCCATTGAAGAGGCACTGTTACCCAAAACGGTACAACAACTCCAGGAGCTACCTCGACCTTTCCATTTTCTCGACTTTGAGGCGGTGGGCTTTCCCATACCACAGCGGGAAGGAGATCGCATTTATGATCCTATGTTGTTTCAGTACTCGTGTCACACATGGGATGGCGATGCATCGTCTGATTCCGTGTCTCTGTCTCACACGAGCTGGCTTGATGAAGAGGGTCATTCAGATCCGGAGGCGGTACTAGTGGACCATTTGGTCTCCAATCCAGCACTGCAAGAGGGTACCATTATCCATTTTTCGCCGTTTGAGCCACAACATCTGCGCAAAATTGCCAAAAGGTGGCGCAAGATGGGCCCACCGAGTGGCTTTGAGCAAGTAAACGATCAGCTTCAGAGATGGATGGCCAAAAAAGGGGGGAGAGATTTTGTGGACTGTCTTACGTTGGTGCGCGAGGGTTATCATCATGCTCGGATGCATGGTAAATTGGGACTGAAACCACTCATCGGGTCACTATTGACCTCACAAGAAGCTATTGAGCCCATTAAACAGTTGAATGAAGCGCAAATGGGGTTTCCAGGTGAATGGTTGTTGGAGGGTGCCTATGAAAAGAGTGCGGTGTCTGATGGTGAGACGGCCATGCATACCTACCTAATGATTCGAATGGCCCAAAAATCGGGATTGCAAGAGGTAGTGGGTGCTTCACTGATGCATCCAACGGAATCACATGCCGAGCTCGTTCAACAAATGAAACAATATTGCGCTTTGGATACCTTTGCGATGTATTTAGCCTTTCACCATTGGTTGAGGGTTGGCGAAATCACGGTATATTAAAGCAGTCTAGTTGAAGTAGACTAGTATAGGCAGACAAATTAAGGCAGACTGATTAAGGCACATTAAAAACCATGCATGGACCCTCATGATTGATCGTTATAGCCGACCCGAAATGTCATCCATATGGACTGAGCACCAGCAGTATCAAGCATGGCTAGATGTAGAAATTGCGGCTTGCAAGGCGTGGTCGGATCTTGGCGTGATCCCAAAAGAGGATGTCAATAAGATTGAGCAGCATGCTACGTTTGACGTGGATCGCATCCATGAAATTGAGGCCGAGACTCGGCATGATGTGGTGGCCTTTACTCGAGCGGTTTCCGAAACGTTGGGCGATGAGCGGAAATGGGTTCATTACGGATTAACCTCGACTGATGTTGTAGATACCGCCTTTGGTGTCCGATTAAAGAAAGCCAATGTGCTCCTGGTGGAGGGTTTAAATCGGCTGGTTGAGGTCATTTCGGCAAAAGCCATTGAGCATAAGCACACTGTAATGATGGGCAGAACCCATGGCGTGCATGCAGAGCCCACAACCTTTGGTTTGAAATGTGCCCTTTGGGTGGCCGAGTTGAAGCGTCAAAAAGAACGGTTTGCCCATGCACGTCAAGACGTTGAGTATGGGAAGTTATCGGGTGCTGTGGGGACCTTTGCCAATATTCCTCCGAAAGTAGAGGAAGAAACCTGTGGATACCTTGGGCTTACACCTGCGCCTATCTCTACGCAGACCTTACAGCGGGATCGTCATGCGTTTTACATGGCTACGTTGGCACTGATTGCCAGCACGATTGAAAAAATGGGGGTTGAAATTCGCCATTTACAACGTACGGAGGTTCGAGAAGTGGAGGAGAGTTTTGGGCAAGGACAAAAAGGCTCCTCAGCCATGCCTCATAAGCGCAATCCCATTGGCTCAGAAAATATGGCAGGTTGTGCTCGCGTCATTCGTGGCTATATGATGACGGCGTTCGAGAATATTCCACTGTGGCATGAACGTGATATTTCCCATTCTTCTGCCGAGCGGATTATTTTTCCTGATGCAACGATCCTCTTGGATTACATGCTTCATCGCTTCGCAACAATCATGGAGCGACTTGAGGTATTCCCTCAACATATGCGCGATAATATTGACCAATCCCATGGGTTGGTGTTTTCTCAGCGTGTCATGTTGGCATGTATTGAGCATGGCTGGACGCGTGAGCAGGCCTATGACAAGGTTCAACCCCTTGCCATGAAAGCGTGGGAGAGTGGGACCTCCTTTAAAGATCACTTGTTAGCGGAGTCCTCACTTGTCGAGCTTTTGGGTGAAGAAGGGATCCATGAGTTGTTTGCGATGGAGCATCATACCAAGCATGTAGAAAAAATATTTGAACGTGTTGGTTTGGGGTGACACTATGTTGTCACTCGTGGGTTGTAGGTTGTGTGTAAAGCATTCAATACACACCAAAATCTACGATCATGAATTCTCTACTTTCTTCTTCATCACACCCATCTGAGTCGCCTCAGTCTACAGTTGTCTCTTCTCAAACACCCAACGTCTCCATCGATACCTGGGAGGCTCAAGAAGCAGAACGCATTCTTCATTCAGCGCATCAAATTCATCAAGAGATGATGGAGGTCTTGGATGTTCTGGGGTGGGATGCACTGCCTGGTGCATTTATCACGACCATACAGGATGACATTATGGGGTTTGTAGAGGAACTTAAGGGGCAGTTTAAGAGTGCGTGCCCATTTGTTGCACTACGTCGCCAGCGTGTTACATTTTGGGTAGAACAAGTCCTTCAAGATCCATCCCTGGAAGCAGAGGCTATTGAGGCCTTGCACGTGAAAAGCCTCTAAAAATCGGGATGCGTTTCGTATCTTTGCAAAACTGTAATTAATATGACGCATCATCATGGACTCAAACGCTCCCTTTGAGAGAATCACACGACAGGGATTAACCTACGATGATGTGCTGCTTGTTCCTGCAGCCTCGAGTGTACTCCCCCGTGAAGTCGATATCTCCTGTGAATTGGCTCCTGGGCTCACACTCAATACACCCATCATGAGTGCTGCAATGGACACCGTATCTGAGTATAAGCTCGCGATAGCCCTTGCACGGGAAGGCGGGATCGCTGTGTTACACAAAAATATGACCATTGAGGAGCAAGCTGAGCAAGTGCGTTTGGTCAAACGTAGTGAGAGTGGGATGATTGTGGATCCTCTGACCTTGCACAAAGAGGCCACCATCAAGGATGCACGCGATCTCATGGGCAAGCACCGTATTGGAGGGATTCCCATTGTTGATAAGAAAGGATTTCTCGTTGGGATTGTGACCAACCGAGATCTTCGTTTCGAGACGTCTGATGATCGTACGCTCGGTGAAATTATGACGCATGAACGACTGATCACTGCAGAGGAAGGGACTACACTAAAAAAGGCCGAGCAAATTCTACAATCACAGAAAGTTGAGAAGCTGCCTATCACAAACAAGCAAGGTAAGCTTGTGGGGCTTATCACATTCAAAGACATCGAAAAGAAGGTCAACTTTCCCAATGCAAGCAAGGATGAATTGGGGCGTCTGCGAGTAGCGGCGGCGGTTGGAGTATCAGCAGATACGCTAGAAAGAGTTGAAGCTCTTATGGATACAGGTGTTGATATGATTACTGTTGATACGGCTCATGGTCACTCTGAAGGGGTGATCGACACAGTTCGAATGATTCGAAAAACGTATAAAGAGATTCCATTGGTAGGTGGAAATATCGCAACGCGTCAAGCCGCAGAAGACCTTATCGAAGCGGGTGCGTCTATCGTTAAGGTGGGCGTGGGACCTGGAAGCATTTGTACCACGCGCGTCGTCACGGGTGTGGGTGTTCCTCAGCTCTCCGCAATTATGGAGGTTTCTGAATTGACAAAGAAAAAAGGCATTGGTCTGATTGCCGATGGAGGAATCAAACAAACAGGCGATGTACCTAAAGCGCTTGCCGGAGGCGCAAACGCTGTTATGGTGGGTTCCATGTTTGCGGGAGTAGATGAGAGCCCGGGAGAAACAGTCATTTTTGAAAGCCGGAAATACAAAACCTATCGCGGGATGGGATCCATTAGTGCGATGTCAAGAGGCTCCAAAGATCGGTACTTCCAGGATGTAGAAGACGATATCAAAAAACTTGTCCCCGAGGGTGTTGAGGGACGAGTTCCATACAAGGGATTACTCCGTGAAGTTGTTCATCAGATGCAAGGTGGAGTTCGTGCGGCGATGGGGTATGTTGGTGCGCCTTCTATCAAGGATCTTCAAAAAGCAGAATTTGTCCAAATCTCTGCAGCATCCTACAAAGAGAGCCACCCTCACTCTGTTCAAATTACCAAAGAGGCTCCGAACTACTCAGTTTCCTGACGCTTGATGAAGCGTTCAAAACAGGTCCTATGGCTATCCTATTATGCCCCTCCCATGGGTGGAAGTGGTGTGCAACGACCTGTTAAATTTGCTAAATACCTAGCCAAAAATGGATGGAATGTCCATTGGGTATGCCCAGAGGAAGGATCCTATCCATATCGTGATCAAGGGCTTACGCAAGACCTAGACAGCGAGAGGATACACCTTTATCGTGTAGGAGGAGGAACCCCTCAACATTCAATTTTTGGGCGCTGGATTCAGTCTATGTATTACGCGTTGCCCTGGAAACTCGCCGCACGTCTTAACTCATGGCTCTATTTTCCGGATAATAAGGTGGGTTGGGCGCATGAGGCTCATGATAAAGCCCTGGAGTTAATCTCAACTCACCAAATTCCATTACTGTTTGTCACAGCGCCCCCTTTTAGTTCCTTTAGCCTAGCAACAACGCTGGCAGAAGAAACAGGCGCCAAACTTGTGCTAGATTTGCGCGATGACTGGCTGGAAAATCAATTTCACCAGTATGCGACCACCTCTCGTCGGGCGCAAATGGCAGAGCTCGAGCAGCGGGTATGCTCCAAAGCAGATGCCATCACGGTGATTAATGAGTATACCAAGGCAAACCTTGCCAAGCGCCATCCTACACTTGCGGAACGGATGCGTGTGATACCCAATGGATTTGACCCTGAAGATGGATTTGACCTTGCGGATGAATCTAGACGTCAACACTCTGAAACGGACCCGTCGATATGGGTCTATAACGGCCTTTTTTATAGACAGCAGAATCCCAGTGACGTCTTGAAAGGGTTTGTGCAGTATATTCACGATAGGCCGGAGTCGCGTACTAAATTTGTCATTCAAGGTGATGATGGCAAGCGGTATCGACGCGTGGTACAACAGGCCCAAGATCGGTTTGAATGGAAGGGGTACCTTTCGCACGAAGCCTCGTTGCATGGACTTATGCAAGCCGATGTGCTTTGGTTACATCTTTCGGCGATGCAACATATCGATCGAGTGACCCCTGGAAAACTTTTTGAATACATGGGCACGGGTAAACCCATTTTTGCCACGATTCCAGAGGGTGTCACAGCTGAGATGTTACGTCAATATGGCCCTGTATCCATCGTTCACTCCACACGACAAGAGGATATAGCCCAAGCCGTTCATGCATTTGAACAACAACGACTGCAACAGAGCCTGCCGCCCGTCAATAGATCCTTTGTTGAATCGTTTGATCGAGAGCGCTTGACGCACCGTTTGGAGCAAATATTTCTGAATCTTGCCCCTGAATCCTAACTTTGGCTTATGTGGGGACTTTTAAGACATCTTTTTTCAAGGAAAAACACGGAAATGACCGTGGTACTCGTTGACCATGAGAATCCAAATCTTTCGGGATCGTTTAAGGTTTTTTCACGTACACTGGTGCTTGTGGTGGTAAGTATTTTCCTCGTTGCGGGGGGTATCACAACCGCAGCCTTCTATTTCACCCCATTGGGTTCGCTGTACCAGGATCGCCAGGCGGAGCCCGTGCGTGAAGAGGTTCAGCAACTTGTCAATGAGCTCAATTCGCTTCAAGACTCCATTCGTACGAGGGATGCTCAAATGCAAATGATCAAATCGGTCTTGATTGAAAATACAGATACGGTACTCAGCGTGGGTGCTTCTGATAATCCATCCCCAGAATCGCCCTCTCTCACGGGGCAGTTATTTGCGGACTGGATTCCACAAACGACGTTTGAGCCATTCTCCCCATCGGATCCATCTTTGGCTTCGTTGCAAGAATCAACGCCTCTTACGACACTTCTAACTCCTGTGGAGGGGTTGAAAACCCAAGGCTTTAATCCCCAAGAGGGGCATTTTGGGCTTGATTATGCCGCCCCCGAGGGAACGCCTTTTTTGGCCGTCGCTGAGGGTGTCGTCGCACATCGCGCATGGACGCCAGAATTTGGATACACAATGATGGTGCAACACCATGAGGGGTATATCTCAATTTATAAACATGCGTCTCAGTTGCTTCAAAACGTGGGGGCAAAAGTGTATCGTGGCGAAACCTTAGGACGAGTGGGTGACCGAGGGACCCTTAGCACAGGTCCCCATTTGCATCTAGAGCTTTGGAAAAACGGTCAACCGATCGACCCAGAAAAAATGCTACCTTAACGTATAAAATTGACTCATTATGAAAGATCGTAACGGACAAACACCCTCCATTACTATGATTAGCGAGGAGGCCCACCTTAAAGGCTCACTTGAGACCACGTCTGATGTACGTATTGCTGGGGAACTCACCGGTGATGTGTCGAGTCAGGGAAAAGTGATTGTGGCGAGCTCAGCCAGCGTAGATGGGAACATGAGTGCCAAAGAGGCCGATCTCTCAGGGCAGTACAATGGTGATATTCACGCGACCGAGAAAATTACGATTCGAAAAGGGGCTGAATTGAACGGTGATATATCCACCAAAACCATTGTGATTGAAGAGGGGGCTCAGTTTAATGGGAACCTTTCCATGGGTGAAGCTGTGAGGCCAACATCAAATGGCTCTGTTGCTTCTACTGGGGTGGCCTCTACCGCAGTGGGTTCAAAACCATCTGAGGCGAACGCATCCTCGAATGAAGCCAAAGTCCATTGAGCGAGCTGTTGGTCTTGGGGTAGAAATTGCTACCGTATTTTCAGCGCCGATTCTTTTGGGCTATTGGGTGCAACAGCGTTGGGGTGGTGAACCCTGGGGTGTTATTGCGGGCGCACTTCTAGGTATCGTGTTTTTTTTGAGGATTGGGATGCGCTTATCTAAAGAGGAGAAGAAGTCTAACTAAATTGGATTATTTCATAAGTTAGGTTTCCATTTACTTTGGACTCTCCTTATTTTGAAAAATTGTAACGCAAGTATGAATCGGCCATCGATTTGGATTGGCTAAACATAAAGTAGCTTTGGCAAACCCTCTAGTGTTTCAGCATGTTTTTGTTAGCCAATCTTTGAGTCAAATCAAGGTTGCATTATTTACGTTATTGCTTTTGTGTGGCCTTCCTGGCGTAGTGCTTTCTGCATTTCCCACGAGTGTGTCGACAGTTTCAGTCGCAGACTCTGAAGATGCGCAAGAGTCTAGCAGCCCCATTGATGTGATGGGCAAGGTTGCAGATCACGATTACATTGAGAGCCCTTTTGGTAAAGTCTACCTCCCTAGATTTTTTTGGGTCGACGGTCAATTCTACGCGTTTGCCAACACCAAAAAAGCGTTAGCCTCCAATGAATTTGTAGAAAAAGAGGGTGCGATCATCCGTGCTGACGGGACACCCATCACACTTGACGTATCCATTACGTCGCATCTTGTCTATGTCTGGCTTGGTCTCATTTTTGCTTTGATTTTTAGTCTATGGGCTGCAAGCCGTTATAGGCGTGGGATAGGGCGTACATCTGCACCCAAAGGGGTCCTGCATAATATTTATGAGATTCTTTATCTCTTCATCCGTGATGAGGTCATTAAAGGGTATATCCCCAAAGAGAAGGCCTCACGGTATACTCCGCTCCTTTTTTCTATGTTCATGACACTTGCCTTCATGAACCTATTTGGACTCCTCCCTTGGGCTGCCACAGCAACAGCTGATTTGACCGTCACGGCGACTCTTGCCCTTGTGACGTTTGTTGTAACGCAATTTTCCGGGACAAAAACGTATTGGGGACATATTTTCAACTTTCCTGGGGTACCCTTGCCAGTCAAATTCATTCTAACGCCAGTTGAGATTTTAGGCTTATTTACAAAACCCCTCGCCTTGTGTTTCCGACTCTTTGCGAACATGTTGGCCGGCAAGATTATGATCATCTCCATTCTTGGATTGATTTTTATCTTTACCGAACTCTTTGGCGTTGCTGTTGGCGTCGGAAGTAGTGTGATTTGGGTAAGCCTTACCGCAGTGTTATATGCTTTAAAAGTATTTGTTGCCTTGCTTCAGGCATACATTTTCACTCTACTTTCTGCCGTCTTCATAGGGGGTGCTTTAGAGGAGCATCACCATGAAGAACATGACGACGTTCATGACGACGTTACCGTTATGGATCCCATCAAAGCTTAATTTTTAAACACAAACCAAACACTAAACTCAACTTATTATGGAATTAGGACTCTTAGCAGCAGGCATTGGCGCAGGAATCATTGCAATCGGTGCAGGCATTGGCATTGGAATGATTGGTAAAGGGGCTGTCGAAAGTATCGCGCGTCAACCAGAAGCCTCAGGCGATATCCGTGGTGCCATGATTTTGACCGCCGCATTTATTGAAGGTGTCGCTCTTATTGGAGCAATCACCTGTATCCTTCTTGCTCTTGGCGTAGGCGGTTAATTTAGGTATCGATGAATATCTCGATGTAGGCGTTGTGTCTACATCGTTCACTCAATCACACGGTTGGCTTCATGATGATGTCATTATTTCTTGCAGGTAGTTCACTGCTCTCGTTCAATACAGGTTTTGCCATTTGGATTCTGATCTCGCTGGTCGTTTTCTTAGGCATCATGTATAAGTTTGCGCTTCCACCCATTATCAAAGGAATTGAGGAGCGCGAGCACTCGATACAATCTTCTTTAGATGCCGCTGATAAAGCGTTAAAAGACGCTGAAAAGATTAGCAAGGATAACGAAGAGGTGGTTCGTGAGGCTGAAAGAACAGCGCAGAACATCCGTAAGGAGGCGGCAAAGGAAGTTGAAGAATTCCGTGCTGAACGGATGGAGAAAGCGAAGGAAGATGCCGAAAAACTGATTGAGGATGCAAAGCAAAGCATCGATCAAGAGAAGCAAAAAGCACTCAATGAGCTGAGAAAAGAGGTGACAGACTTAACGATTGAAGCGACAACTCGATTGCTTCAAAAGAATGTTGATTCAGAAACCAATCGCAAGCTCATCGACGAAACCATTAACGACCTTTCCAAGAACTAATGAAGGTATCGGCGGCATCTTTACGGTATGCAAAGGCATGGTTAGGGTCTGTGGACTCTTCCAAGCACGTTGTATTGCTCGAGGATGTGGAGACGGTACTCTCAACACTCAAAGAGTCACGTGAACTGGTCCTCTTTATTGGAAGCCCTATCCATGAGAATAAGGTCAAAATGAGTGTGCTTAAGGAGGTTTTTGGCTCCCATGTATCAGCTGATACTATGGGTTTGATGGAGCTTTTGGTCCAAAAGAATCGGACAGCATTGCTTCAGGACGTTTGCTTTGCGGTCAAAAAACAGATTCGTGATAAACAAGGTATCTTAGATGTCTTTATCGATACATCGACGCCACTAAGCGATGAGGTAGTTCGCTCGATGGTGTCATCATTAGAAAGTGTCACCGCGAAACGTGTTGAGCCTACATTGCAGGTTGACGAATCGTTGATTGGTGGCGTTCGCATTCGAATGGGTGATCAAGTTATCGACGGAACACTTAAAGCTCAGCTTGAGACGTTGCGATCACAATTATCCCATACGGTTTAACATGCTATGAAGACAAGCATCATGGCAAAAACAAGCATTGAATTATGAGTCACGTACGACCCGATGAAGTGTCCGAAATCCTGAGAAAACAACTCTCTGGATTTGAAAAAACATCCGAAACCTACGAGGTGGGTACGGTTTTAGAAGTTGGAGATGGTATTGCCCGAGTGTATGGTTTGGCCAATGTTCAAGCCGGTGAGCTTGTGGAGCTTCCTGAATCAAAGGATGAGAATGGGCAACCCCTGCGAGGCATGGTATTGAACTTGGAAGAGGATAATGTTGGGATTGTGTTGTTTGGCTCTTCGAGGTCGGTAGAGGAGGGACACACCGTAAAACGTACGACGGAAATCGCGTCCATGCCTGTGAGCGATGGCGTACTTGGTCGTGTCATTGACCCTTTGGGTACTCCTATTGATGGTAAAGGGGCGATTACTGGCAAGCAAATCACATTACCGTTGGAGCGAAAAGCCCCTGGGGTGATTTATCGTCAACCTGTGAATGAACCGCTTCAAACAGGACTTAAGGCGATTGACTCGTTAATCCCCATTGGCCGAGGGCAACGTGAACTCATCATTGGGGATCGCCAAACGGGGAAAACGGCCGTCGCACTGGATACGATTATCAACCAAAAAAATACCCAAGGGACCGATAAGCCTGTGTACTGTATTTATGTCGCGGTTGGGCAGAAAGGCTCTACGGTTGCCGGCATCGTGAATGCCCTCGAAGAGAGTGGGGCGATGGAGTACACCACAGTGGTGAGTGCCCCAGCCAGTGCGACTGCGCCGATGAGATTTATCGCGCCATTTGCAGGGGCTGCGATTGGTGAGTTTTTCCGCGACACAGGGCGTCACGCGCTCGTGATTTATGATGATTTGAGTAAGCAAGCGGTTGCCTATCGTGAACTTTCGTTGTTGCTGAAACGTCCACCTGGTCGTGAAGCGTATCCTGGAGATGTCTTCTACCTCCATAGCCGCTTACTTGAGCGAGCGGCAAAAATTAACGCTAATGATAGCGTGGCCAAGGAGATGAATAATATTCCTGAGGAATTAAAGCCGATGGTGAAGGGTGGTGGATCCTTGACTGCACTTCCGATTATAGAGACCCAAGCAGGTGATGTATCGGCGTATATCCCGACCAATGTGATTTCCATTACTGATGGGCAGATCTTCCTAGACACAGATTTGTTTAACTCCGGCGTACGCCCAGCGATTGATGTGGGGATATCAGTGAGTCGTGTGGGTGGTTCGGCTCAGGTGAAATCGATGAAGAAGCTTTCAGGAACATTGAAGCTTGACCTTGCGCAGTATCGTGAGTTAGAAGCGTTCGCAAAGTTTGGCTCGGATTTAGATCCGTCCACACAGCGACAGCTAAAACGTGGTCAACGAACCGTGGAACTCATGAAGCAGGGTGAATTCCAACCTTTGCCCGTGGAGCATCAAATTGCATTACTCAAAATTAACAATGAAGGATTACTCGATGAGCTGGCTGTGGAGCAAATCCAAGACTTTGAGGCAGAATACCTTCAGACAATCTCCTCAAAATTTGATGAGGAGCTCTCTGCGCTGGCAGCCTCAGGGGTCTTAGATGACAAATTGGGTGACAAACTCGTGGAGACAGCCAAGACGTTGATCCATCAAATGACGCTCGACGCGTAGTCCTGAACTCAGCATATGCCTAATTTAAGAGACATACGGACGCGGATATCTTCTATCGATAATACGCAACAGATTACCAAGGCGATGAAGATGGTCGCTGCGGCAAAGTTGCGTAAAGCGCAGAACCGCATGCTGGAGAATCGCCCATACTCTCGCATGTTGAAGCAAGTTCTTGCGAGGGTTGCTGAGGCATTAAGAGATGAGTTTGATGAGGAGCTTACCGTGCCGCTTTTCCGACAGCCTGAGGGAGTCAACAAAGCGGTACTCATCGTTGTGGGATCTGATCGTGGCCTTTGTGGTGGATTCAACACCAACCTTTTTAAGGTGGTGGAAAAACAAATCCAAGAGCGATTTAGTGACTTGCACGCCTCTGGCAATCTAGAGCTCATATGTATCGGCCGCAAAGCGTGTCAATATTTCCCTAAACGGGGGTATCATGTGGTGCAAGAAGTGCCTGGATTCTTTGATCGACTCGATTTTGCTGAATCAGCTGCCATTATGAAAGAACAAGCAGCTCGGTTTGTGTCTGGTGAGGTTGACGCCGTCCATGTAGCCTATAATGAGTTTAAGTCTGTTATCACCCAGAACCGAGTGGTGGATGCAGTCTTGCCTATTCAACCCGATGCCTTTGAAGGGGAGGACGAAGAGGAGCAAGCTACACGTGAGTTTATCATCGAGCCGAGTGCAGAAGTACTTTTTGATCGGCTTTTGCCAAAGTATTTAAATATCCAGCTTTGGCGGGCTGTTCTTGAATCGAATGCTAGTGAGCAAGGAGCTCGGATGGCGGCGATGGACAATGCCACTGAGAATGCAAAAGAGCTTAAGCGTACGCTCAAGCTAAAGTATAATCAAGCGCGTCAAAGCGCGATTACAACAGAGATTTCAGAGATTGTTTCTGGTGCGGCAGCACTTGATAATGTCTAAAAAAAATCTCGTATCTTTGTCATTCGCTTGACGACAGCGATCCAGTATGGACTTGGAGGGATGGCAGAGTGGTCGAATGCGGCGGTCTTGAAAACCGTTGAGGCGCAAGTCTCCGGGGGTTCGAATCCCTCTCCCTCCGCCACTCTCAGCGATGGACATAGAAATCATCCAGCCCCTAGATCCTACACCTCTTAATTTATCGCTCATAAACCTCGATTCCAGATGCTGAAATCTATTCTGACGACTCTTCTTGTCCTCGTTGTGACTTCGATGACGTATGCTCAAACGTCGATCACATCTCCTTATGTTGGAGAGGAATCAAACCCAGTCAAATATCTTTCAACAAAGGATATAGAGTTGTTACAAGCTGGCTCTGGTATGGCTCTAGGTGGGCTTGCAAAATCGGCGGAATTAAATGGTTACCCTGGGCCGAGACATGTACTTGACGCTCACAAAGAAGGTCAATTCAACTTGTCTAATGAACAAGAGGAGCGTATTCAAAACCTTTTTGAGTCGATGCAGCAAGAGGCTATTAGCCATGGAACTGCATTAATAGAGGCAGAAAAAACGCTTGATCGAATGTTCCAAGAGAAGGAGATCTCTGAGGAGAACCTAAAGTCGCAATTAGAAATACTATCCTCTATCCAAGCACAGTTACGTGGCGTGCATTTAAGCGCACATCTGTCCATGATGGAGATCTTGACCGATGAACAGATTCAACGTTATCAGGAAGTGAGAGGGTACTCGACTTCCTCAAATCCTTGCGACACAGTTCCCGAAGGACACAATGCGGAGATGTGGCGGAAACATAATGGCTGCGATCAATAGAGGCTTCATCCCTCTCCCTCCGCCAACCTAGCCATGCACATCGAAGCAACTCTCGCTCCCGGTGTGGCACACGGGCCCAGAAGCTACCACTCTCACAAGTAACGAATCCGCATCACAATCGGGTGCCACACTCACCACGGATAGTTGATTCCCAGAGGTCTCACCTTTGGTCCATAAACGTTGCTTGGAACGTGAATAGAATGTGACAATCCCCTCGAGCATTGTTTTTTCGTATGCCTCCTGATTCATAAACCCCACCATAAGTACTTTTTGGGTCTCATCATCTTGTATCACAACAGGAAGGAGCCCATCCATTTTGTCGAAGTCAAGTGTCATCGAATTGGAAATCCTTTGGTTTTGAGGAACTGTTTTAAGGTAGGGATTTCGAGCTCACCAAAATGAAAAAGGCTTGCGGCCAATGCTGCGTCGGCTCGTCCCTCATCAAAAACCTCTGCAAAATGCTCTGGGGTCCCCGCCCCGCCTGAAGCAATAATTGGAATAGAGACTTTTTGGCGTAGAGATTGCAAAAAACCGATATCATATCCCGATTTGGTGCCATCATGATCCATAGATGTGCATAACAGCTCCCCAGCCCCGCGGCGCTCTGCCTGCCTAGCCCACTCAAAGGCATCTATTTCGGTCCATGTTCGCCCCCCATCCACTACAATATTCCAAGCAAAAGCCTCTTCGGGATTATGCTTGACATCCATGGCGACGACTACACACTGACCGCCTAACTTATCGGCCAGCTCAGAAATCAGCTCTGGCCGTCGTACAGCTGCAGAATTCACACTGATTTTGTCTGCTCCAGCGTCTAGTAGACGTTTGGCATCCTCCACACTTTGTATGCCACCACCCACGGTAAAAGGAATCTGAATCGTCTCGGCGATTCGTTCGACCAACTCTGCCAAGGTCTTTCGCTTCTCCACCGTGGCGCTTATATCCAAAAAGACGAGCTCATCCGCTCCAGCCAGACTATAGGCTTCAGCTTGTTGCACAGGATCGCCTGCATCTTGAATATCGACAAAGCGAATTCCTTTGACGGTGCGTCCATCTTTAATATCAAGGCAGGGGATAATCCGTTTTTTTAGCATACTGTCAGCTTTTGTCGGTGTCTAGTGCCTCGAAACTGACAATTTCCTCGAGTGAAAGATGCCCTTCGTAATAGGCTTTGCCGATCACCACTCCTGTGCATCCAATCGCTTGACATGACTCTAAGTCATTCATACCAGAGATTCCTCCGCTTGCAATAAGGTCAAGTCCATCACCCCCAAATTGAGCCAGAAGGCTTTTGTACAATTCAATAGATGGCCCCTGCAACATCCCATCTCGGCCAATATCAGTCACGACCATTCGAGTTATCCCAGCATCCAAATACGCTTGAATATGGTCGATGAGGCTCACAGGTGAGGTTTGTGTCCACCCTTTTGTCGCGACATGGCCATCGCGTGCATCGGCACTTAATAGGACTCGATCGGCTCCAATGGTTTCAATTACTTGTTTAACCCAAGAAGGAGCCGTCACTGCTTTGGAGCCAATTCCAACCCACGTGGCTCCAGCCTCGATGGTGTCCTCGATGTGCTCGAGTTCGCTGAGACCGCCACTAAAATCAATGCTCAGCGAGGTCTGTCGGGCAATCTCTTTCAACATATCCAACTGTTGAACAGCACCCATACGAGCGCCATCCAAGTCTACTAGGTGTAGATGGGTACAGCCAGCATCCTCAAAGGTTTTGGCCAACACTACAGGGTCCTCTGCGTACACCTTTGCTGAATTGTACTCTCCTTGAGTTAACCGGACAGCTTTACCCTCGAGTAGATCGATGGCTGGAATGCAAATCATCAGCGTAGATCCAAAAAGTTTTGAAGAATTTTGAGTCCAACCTCGCCTGACTTTTCAGGGTGAAATTGGACACCAAAGTAATTTTCATGCCGAATGGCCGCGGCAAACTCCACACCATAGTGACTTACAACCTCTGCAGCTTCATCCACTTTTGCATAATAGGAGTGGACAAAGTAGACATTATCCTCAGTAGAGATTCCATGAAACAGGGGACTATTGAATACGGGATTTTTAGACTGAGGATTTTCAGACTGGGGAGTTCGTGGATGAATGGATTCAACATGGTTCCAACCCATGTGGGGGACAGGCCGTGAGGCATCCTCCTCAAAACGAACCACTTTGGTCGGCACAATGCCCAGCCCTGTGGTATGGCCTTCCTCGGTGTAGGCACACATGAGTTGCATTCCCAAACAGATTCCCAGAAAGGGGGCTTTGATGTCGCGAAGAGGGGCTTCAAGTCCCTGAGCTTGCAGCGCCTCCATGGCAGAGCGTGCATGACCAACGCCAGGAAATAGTACTCGATCTGCCGATAACAACACTTCAGCATCCGAGGTCAACGTCGCCTCTACACCGAGACGTTTGAGCGCATTAACGACAGACCGGGTGTTGCCTGCATCATAGTCAACTATTGCAATCACAAGGTTCCTTTGGATGAAGGGGTAACGCCTGCTTGGCCCGAGTTGGCCACCGCTTGTTGAAGAGCGTTGGCTACTGCCTTAAACACCGATTCGGCGATGTGGTGATTGTTTTCACCCTTTGCTGTGATATGCAAGGTACACCGAGCCTGATCGGCAAAGGAGCGAAAGAAATGGGCAAACATCTCTGTTGGGACATCGCCTACCATGTCTCGGTCAAAGGAGACGTTCCATTCAAGGTGGGGGCGACCGCTAAAATCAAGAGACACAGAGGCTTCAGACTCATCCATGGGTGCCACGAATCCATAGCGCCCGATCCCTTTTTTCTCCCCAAGGGCATCACTGAACGCTTTGCCAAGCGCTAAGCCGGTATCCTCAATCGTATGATGTTCATCCACGTGAAGATCTCCATCCACAGCCAGCTCAATATCGAATCCACCATGAACACACCATTGCTCCAGCATATGATCCAAAAAACCGAGCCCTGTGGAGATATCATGCTTTCCAGTCCCATCCAGAGCCAACGTTCCTGAGATCTTTGTCTCTTTGGTTTCACGCTCTATCGCAACTTTGCGAGGCTGTCCAAGCACAAAATCAGCGAGCTCATGCCAATTTTCGGTTGTGAGGGCTGCTTTAGGGTGTGACTTGGATTTAGGTGCGATGAAAATCCCTCGACACCCCATGTTTTCGGCAAGCTCAAGATCGCTGACGCGGTCGCCAACCATAAACGAACGAGACATGTCAGCCAAGCCATCCATATAATGGGTAACAAGCCCTGTGCCAGGCTTTCGGGTCGATTTTCCTTCACGTTCATACGTGGTGTCGATCAATACCTCACGAAATGTAATGCCTTCACCCTCCAAAATTTGCATCAGCTTGTCGTGATAGGGGTAGAACGTATCATTTGGGAATTCCTCTGTTCCCAATCCATCTTGATTGCTTACCATGACGAGGTCAAAATCCCCTTCCTGTACAATCCTGCGAAGTGCAGAGATGGCTCCTGGGAGAATGATAAATTTATCGAGCGCATTAATTTTGCCATCAGGCACTTCAGAGATAATGGTGCCATCTCGATCTAAAAAAAGGATAGGTTTGGCCATGGAGTAGGAGAGGTTAATGAGTTAGTTCGTGTGCGTTATGATGGTCATGCGCGCAGAAAATTACGTGCACATCGTGTGCACAAAATATTACGTGCACCTCATGTGCACAGAAAATTACGTGTTAAAGCGTTTACATGCATCCAAAAAGGTGGTGTTTTCATCGGGTGTGCCAACGGTGACTCGTAATGCATCGGGTACTTCACCACGACGGTCTCGCACCACAACACCATGCTGGACTAGCCAGTCATAAAGCTTGCCTGCAACCTCGTGTTGAAACAACAAGAAATTAGCGTCAGACTCAAACACGTGCTGTACCCCTTGGATATGGGGGAGCTCCGCCCTCAGGCGACGTTTTTCTGCAAGGGTCACAGCGACGGTTTTTTGTAACATCGATGGATCCTGTAGCGCCTCCAACGCCAAGGTTTGTACGGGTTCTGCAATAGAATAGGGGGGCTTGATCTTATCCATCCACGTCAGAAAATCTGGATGCCCAATTGCCCAACCTACCCGTAACGCAGCTTGTCCCCACGCCTTACTCAACGTTTGCATCACCACCAGGTTTGGAAACTCTTCCCAGAATAACTCTCGAGCCATTGAAGGTCCGGGGGCATAATCGATGTAGGCTTCATCCAATAACATCATAACCCCTTGCGCTGCCGCTACCTCAGCAAGCGTGCGACAATCTTGCAGGGACCATTGGGATCCGGTTGGATTGTTCGGTGAGCAGACATACAAGACACGAATCGATGGGTCATGCCGCATGGCCTCGACCAGATCTTCGACACGAAGTTGGTAGTCGGGTGTTGACAAGGGGATATCCACACACTCCACTCCATGAATGGCCGCACTCACAGCCATCATGCCATAAGTGGGTGAGCTCAATAGAATCTTGCTTGAGCCTGGCTCACAGGTTAGTCGAATGAGTAGATCGATCACTTCATCGGAGCCATGTCCCACAAACACAGCCTGATGTGACACCCCTTTTAACGAGGCAATGTGCTGACGTAAGGCAGATGAAAAAGGATCTGGATAGCGACTGTAAGCCCCTTGGTGAGCGCCGCCCCACGCATTTTCATTCGCATCCAACCATACTGAGGCTTGCCCTTCAAACTCCTGGCGAGCATTACGATATGGTTTCAACGAGAGTAAGTGCTGCCGGATAGGGAAGCGTACACCCTTATCACCTTTCACAAACAGGGGATTATCCATCGTTCGAATCCTCCAAAGCATTGAGTCGGTGCTCCATAGCACGGGCATGGGCATCCAATCCCTCTGCACGTGCCATATTGACCACAGCGGGTCCTATGGACTGAACCCCTTGCTGGGTTAAGTGTTGAATCGTCACAGTTTTTTGGAAACTAGACAGTGTGACACCACTGTAGGCTCTTGCGTGACCATGTGTGGGCAAGGTATGATTGGTTCCTGAGGCATAATCACCTGCACTCTCAGGGCTCCAGGGACCCAAAAAGATACTCCCAGCATGCTGGATTTTAGCTGCGATATCGTCAGCACCTCCCATGTTGATAATGAGATGCTCCGGGGCGTATGTATTCGTAAACGGAGCGATGTCCGAAGGATTCAAAACCACAATATTACTGTGCTCTAGCGCCTTGAGAGCGATGTCTTGGCGTGGTAGGGTAGTCACCTGACGCTGCACCTCTTCTCGTATCTCAGTGGCTTTGCCGGCGCCATCCGTCACCATGACGATTTGAGAATCGGGACCATGCTCGGCTTGGCTCAGTGCATCGGCAGCCACAAAGGCCGTATCAGCTTCGCCGTCTGCCAGGATCATCAACTCACTTGCCCCTGCAGGCATATCAATCGCAACACCATGACGCTGGGCTTGCCCTTTCGCCTCCGTGACAAAGCGATTCCCAGGGCCAAAAATCTTATCTACTTTTGGGACAGACTCTGTTCCAAAGGTCATGGCGGCAATTGCCTGCGCTCCTCCCAAAGGAAAGACCTGGCTTAATCCTAATCGATGGGCAACGGCTTCAACCCATGGGTGTACCTTCCCGTTAGGCTGGGGTGGAGAGCACACGACAATGGACTCACATCCGGCAAGAGT
>JAVLBP010000087.1:0-523 GCA_031581145.1 Balneolaceae bacterium | reverse complement strand
CTTTTACAGTACTTGTTCTTCCCAATACCATCACATTATCCTCACCCACAGATACGTCTACCAATGTACTTCAACCATTAACCTTCGTGTGGAATCAAGAACCAAATTCCGATTCTTACACTCTACAGGTTTCTACGGATGACTTTTCCACCTTCGTGATAAACGGAACAACAAGTGATACCTCTATTACAACTTCTGAACTTGACTACTACACTAAATACAGTTGGAGAGTAAGGGGAACCAACTCATTAGGTGATGGAGACTGGAGTGAGGTGTGGTCATTCACTACTGTGGACAAACCACTACCACCCTCAGAACCACTGATTCCATTTGATGGACAAGACAACGTTGGAACGTTAACAGAGTTCAAGTGGGAAAGTGTGGACTCCTCAAGTTCGTACCATGTACAACTCTCAACTGACTCAACATTCTCTTCAGTGATATTTGAATCAAAAGAGATTGAATCATCACCCTATACTTTAACAGACCCAATTGGCATCAACTCCAGAAATATCTGGAGTTG
>JAVLBP010000085.1:0-575 GCA_031581145.1 Balneolaceae bacterium | reverse complement strand
CATGACCATCTTAAAAAAGAGCGCCTTGTCTTCATTTGATTTAAGAATCGTTTCATGCTCAGAAACAATCGCTTCTGACTCTTTCTTGGCAATCCTCAGTAGAAAATTGGTAAAGGACGTATCACCTGAAAGCTCCTGAGCCCTTTTCAGAAGCTCTTTATCCTCATAGGTAATTCGAAACTCTATACGTTCGTTTTTAATTGGCATCGTATCCAGCATAAGATTTTACTTTTTGGCTCATGTAAATGTACGTCATTATACCGTACGTTTCAACTGTTTACCACATAATTCCAGGCCATCCTTGATTTTGTGATGAAACACAACGTTGTTACAAACATAGGAACACTTCAACGTACAATCCTTACATACAGTCCTCACACACAATCCTTACACCCATCGCTGAAAAAACGACCAAATCGAAATCATCGGAGGCGACCAAATCCCAAGAGTCGACCAACAAACGGATCGAGTACAGGGGAAAGCATGTGCGGGCCTCACGAACGGGCGGGGTCGCTGGCCGGGTTTCGGCTCACTCCTCGGCGACCGGGACAGGCGGCACGATCAATACAAGCCAG
>JAVLBP010000084.1:0-577 GCA_031581145.1 Balneolaceae bacterium | reverse complement strand
GGTGAAAGGCTAATCAAACCGGGAAATAGCTCGTACTCCCCGAAATGCATTTAGGTGCAGCCTCAAGTTTAGTTTTGTAGAGGTAGAGCTACTGATTGGATGCGGGGGCTTCACCGCCTACCAAATCCTGTCAAACTCCGAATGCTACTAAATATACTTGGGAGTGAGGGCATGGGTGCTAAGGTCCTTGTCCGAAAGGGAAACAACCCAGATCACCTGCTAAGGCCCCTAAATGTATGCTAAGTTGACCAAACGAGGTTCGATTGCTTTGACAGCTAGGATGTTGGCTTGGAAGCAGCCATTCATTTAAAGAGTGCGTAACAGCTCACTAGTCGAGCGATTGAGCGTGGATAATAATCGGGCATTAAGCATACTGCCGAAGCAGTGAACTCGCTTTTAGCGAGTGGTAGGGGAGCATTCCAATGGCGTCGAAGGTTACGTGTGAGTGTAATTGGAGCGATTGGAAACGAAAATGTAGGCATGAGTAACGATAAATGCGGTAAGAAACCGCATCGCCGGAAGACTAAGGGTTCCTGTATCTATGCTAGACAGAGCAGGGTTAGTCGGGACCTAAGGC
>JAVLBP010000083.1:0-602 GCA_031581145.1 Balneolaceae bacterium | reverse complement strand
GCCAATCAAACGTGGAAATAGCTCGTACTCCCTGAAATATATTTAGGTATAGCGTCTGGTTTTGTCTCTCCGGAGGTAGAGCACTGATTAGGCTAGGGCCCTTCACCGGGTACCAACCCTAGACAAACTCCAAATACCGGAGCAGAGCCACCAGGCAGTCAGTGGCAGGGTGATAACGTCCTGTCGCGAGAGGGAAACAACCCAGACCGCCAGTTAAGGTCCCCAAGTCATGGCTGAGTGGTGAAGGATGTGGAGACGCTAAGACAGCTAGGAGGTTGGCTTAGAAGCAGCCATTCCTTTAAAGAGTGCGTAATAGCTCACTAGTTAAGCGGCCCGGCGTCGATAATACACGGGCATTAAACACACTGCCGAAGCTGTGGTTCCCCCGAGCAATCGGGGGGAGGTAAGGGAGCATTCCAGGGGCGCAGAAGCGGAGTTGTGAGACTCTGTGGAGCCCCTGGAAGCGAAACTGTAGGCATGAGTAACGATAAGACGGGCGAGAAACCCGTCCACCGTAAACCCAAGGGTTCCTGATCAACGCTAATCGGATCAGGGTTAGTCGAGACCTAAGGTGTAGCCGAAAGGCGAAGCCGATGGCAAAC
>JAVLBP010000082.1:0-619 GCA_031581145.1 Balneolaceae bacterium | reverse complement strand
AGGTAGAGATTGTTGGTAATTTAAAACTCAACATTCAAACATTTAAAATTACCTAACTAAACATCAAAGTCGATACCCTGAGCCAGCGGCATAGAATCACCCCAATTCATAGTATTCGTTTGTCGGCGCATGTAGGCTTTCCAGGCATCGGAACCGGATTCGCGTCCGCCCCCGGTTTCCTTCTCTCCGCCAAAAGCCCCTCCAATTTCGGCACCGCTTGTTCCAATATTGATATTAGCAATACCACAGTCTGAACCGCGGGAACTCAGGAAGGTTTCGGCTTCACGCATATTCAGGGTGAACATGGCAGAACTGAGTCCCTGCTTCACACCGTTGTGCATTTCAATGGCTTCATCAAGCTCTTTGTATTTCATGAGATATAAAATCGGAGCAAAAGTTTCTTCTTGAACAATGTCATAGTGGTTTTCAACTTCGGCAAGAGCCGGCTGTACGTAAAAGCCATCTTCGTCTAACACTTCTCCGCCATAGATTACTTTCCCCCCTTCCTTTTTAGTTTCTTTGAGCGCATTTTGCATCATATCCACTGCATCCTGATCTATCATAGGACCTACCAGGGTATTTTCATCAAGAGGATCGCCAATTGAGATGTTATCATAAA
>JAVLBP010000081.1:0-650 GCA_031581145.1 Balneolaceae bacterium | reverse complement strand
CTGTGTAGTTCTCAACCTACGGGCGGTACCGACCGAACCGCGTGCATGTGCTCCGCGTCCGTGACGGTCCGACGGTTCCAGGAGATGGTTTCCCATCCACCCGGTCCCTCAGGACCCAACAGTGTGCATGGCGGCAGCGGCCCCCTGAGCTGTGTTCCGACCCCGAGGGGTGTACTAACAGCACTGAGTTTTGCTACCACCTAAGTCAATGTTCCACCCATGAGCTTCCACCGAGAGAACGTATGTCTCTCGCGTGGCTCTAGGTGTCCGAAGACACCAGATGCTCCTTAGAAAGGAGGTGATCCAGCCGCACCTTCCGGTACGGCTACCTTGTTACGACTTAGTCCTAATCACCGATCCCACCTTCGACGGCTCCTTCCAAAAGGTTAGGCCACCGGCTTCGGGTGTTACCGACTTTCATGACTTGACGGGCGGTGTGTACAAGGCCCGGGAACGTATTCACCGTGGCGTTGCTGATCCACGATTACTAGCGACTCCAACTTCATGAGGTCGAGTTGCAGACCTCAATCCGAACTGAGACCGGCTTTGTGGGATTCGCTCCATCTTGCGATATTGCAGCCCTCTGTACCGGCCATTGTAGCATGCGTGAAGCCCAAGACATAAGGGGCATGATGATTTGACGTCATCCC
>JAVLBP010000080.1:0-666 GCA_031581145.1 Balneolaceae bacterium | reverse complement strand
GATCTAGCAATAGATCAAATCATTGGTCACTGCCACAGCGTCGCTTCGGCGTCACTGTGACAGCGATTCATACTCATGTAGTCAAGTTTCTAAGGGCAAACGGTGGATGCCTAGGCATCTGGAGCCGAAGAAGGACGTAGCAATCTGCGATAAGCCTCGGGGAGCCGATAAGCGGGCTTTAATCCGAGGATTTCCGAATGGGGAAACCCAGCTGGGCGGCTAGTCCGACCCAGTTACTCCTGTCTGAATACATAGGGCAGGGAGAGGGAACGTGGGGAAGTGAAACATCTCAGTACCCACAGGAAGAGAAAACAATAGTGATTCCGTCAGTAGTGGCGAGCGAACGCGGAACAGGCTAAACCGGTCGTGTGTGATAGACGGTAGTCGTTGCACGGTCGGTGTTGTGGGACTCTCACGGTGTTCTACCGAACACCACACGGATACGCGTACGTATAGACGAATGGCATTGAAAGGCCAGCCACAGAGGGTGCCAGCCCCTTAGTCGAAATGCGTACCGGACGTGGAGAGGATCCCAAGTAGCACGGGGCCCGAGAAATCCCGTGTGAATCTGCCAGGACCACCTGGTAAGCCTAAATACTCCCAGATGACCGATAGCGGACAAGTACCGTGAGGGAAAGGTGAAAAGTACCCCGGGAGGGGAGTGAA
>JAVLBP010000007.1:0-79227 GCA_031581145.1 Balneolaceae bacterium | reverse complement strand
ACTCCCTGCCTTTGAGTTTATGAAAGGGGCGCGCCTGTTCTTTTTTCCGTGGGATGTGTTGTTTGGGATGATAAAATCGATTGTTTTTGGTTTCATTATCACCTCTATTTCGTGCTATAAAGGGTATTATGCCACAGGTGGGGCCGAAGGTGTAGGCCAAAGCACAACACAGGCGACGGTTCTGAGTTGTATGTATATCCTCGTTGCCGACTTCATTCTCGCGTCGATTTTGCTGTAATCTTATGTCTAACCCCTCAGCCCCATTGCATTCTTCACCCACATCTTCTGCTGCAACGTCTCATTCAACAGAGACGTCCCCACAGGAGCCTTTGATCAGAGTGAGAGGCCTCAGCAAGTCTTTTGGGCCAACTCTTGTATGGAAGGATGTGAATATGAATATCCACAAAGGGGAGACATTGGCTGTGATAGGACGATCAGGTTGTGGGAAGTCGGTCTTGCTGAAACACTTTAATGCGCTACTAAAACCGACAACAGGGGACGTCCTGATGGATGGCGTCAATATTTTTGATCTAGATTATGTGGCGTTGAGACAAATACGCCAGCGTTTTGGGATTTTGTTTCAAGGGGGGGCGCTGTTTGATTCCATTACCACGTTTGAAAATATCGCCTTTCCTCTTCGTGTTTTTACGGACCTGACTGAAGCAGAGATTCGGGACCGCGTCATGCAAGCACTAGAAAGGGTCTCGTTGGCCCATGCGGCGGATCGGTCGACGGCCGAATTATCGGGGGGCATGCGCAAACGGGTGGGCTTGGCTCGTGCGATTATCCTTAATCCTGAAGTCTTGATGTATGATGAACCGACGTCAGGCCTCGACCCACAAACGTCGGACGAAATTAATGACCTCATACTTTCGTTATCAGAGACGTTGAATATGACAAGTATTGTCATTACTCATGATATGCACAGTGTGTTAAAAATTGCCGACCGTGTCGCGTTTCTTCACGACCAAGCCTTACATTGGCAAGGGACGGTTGGGCAATTGAAACAAAGCCAAGATGGACCCTTACGTGAGTTTGTGCGCGCAAGTGAGTACGCCTTGGCATAACCAAATGAGCATAACCAAAACGGGGAGTTAGACCGTACCATTTGACCATATTAAGATTGTAGACCAAAGTTTGTAGACCAGATTAGACATCGATTATGACGCTTTCAAATGAATTTAAAATTGGGTTGATCGTCGTTCTTGCCGCTTTTGTGACATGGTTTGGATTTCGTTTGATGCAGGATAATCCCTTGTTGAGCCTTGATACAGAGGTTGAGGTGCTGTATGACCGTGTGGATGGGATCAATGCTGGGAGCTTGGTCTATTTGCGAGGGGTCAAAATTGGGTCGGTCAAAAGTGTTGCCCTCACCGAGAGTGATTCGATTCGTGTGATGCTTTCGCTCGATAATGAACGTCAGCTTCCAAAGGGATCCGTCGGTGTGATTACCGCGACCAGCTTGGTGGATAGCAAAGGAATTCACATTCGTGCAGGGTCGTCCTCGGAGATGGTCCCTTCAGGGGGAAGAATTGAAGGTGTGTATGCGATTTCGGTGCTGGAGTCGATTTCTGCTGAGGATACACAGTCGTTAACGCAGGGCGCTTCTGGTGCATTTGATGGGATCCAAAGCGCGTCGGAAGGGATTGCTGGATTCTTGGATGACACAACGCAAGCCTCATTCCAGTCTAGTATGCAAAACGTGGAGAAGTCAACGGAGGAGCTTGCGGCGATTTTGGAAGGGAAGAAATCAGATGTGGATGCTACTATCACCTCAGCTCGATCTTTGATGGCTGAGTTAGACACCCTGGCAACAGATAATCGGGACCAAGTAGAAACCACGATGATTCAGCTTGAAACGACATTGCAAGAACTCGAGACCACGTCTCAAGAACTCAATGAGGCGATCGTGACGCTCAATTCGATCTTGGTAAAAATGGATGAAGGGGAGGGTTCCATGGGGTTACTACTTAATGACCCATCGCTTTATCAGGAGATGGATAGCCTCTCAGCAGAGCTTAAAACCCTTACACGTGGGATCAATGAAGATCCTAAGCGCTACTTACGCCACTTAAGACTGTTTCGATTGTTCTAGCGGACTTGGTATATTCTTTGTTCGCTCGAAAGACAATGTTCGACCATCTTTGTTCGTCGTCATATTCAACTAAATAAAGTTTGAATCGTCATATTCAACCTATTAAATAAAGTAGAGGAAACGCGCCATGGGCGTAATGGAAAAATTAAGAAATAGCACAGGGCCCATTTTGTGGCTTCTTATCATCTCTTTTGGGTTACTATGGGTGCTCGCAGATACGCAAGTTTTTGATGCGTTAAGTGCTGGGCCACGTCAGCTTGGAGAAGTCGATGGAGAATCGATTACGTTTGAGCAGTACAATGCTCGCGTTAGTGCTTTAGTGACGCAACATAATGAGCGCTATACAAGTCAAGTGACGCCTGAAATTCGTGCAAATTACGAGCAACAAGCCTGGAATGAGATTGTGACGGGCTTGGTCTTCCAAAACAAGATGGAAGAGGTGGGCATTACCGTGACAGAAGAGGAATTGGTCAACATGATTGTAGGGCCGAATCCCGATCCGTTTATCCGTCAACAGTTCGCAGATGATAACGGACGCATTGATCGTACAGCGCTACAAGCTGCCATTGATGCCCCTGAAAATAGTCAAGTATGGATTTCGATCGAGCAACAGCTCAAGGAGAAGCGACGCCAGCAAAAGGTGACCAACTTCTTGGCCTCATCCAATCGAACCACGACAGCTGAAGCGAGGCGTCAACTTACTCTGGATCGTTCAACAGCCGATGTAGAGCTCTTGAGATTGCCTTATGGAGAGATTTCCGATGCCGACGCGCAGCCAACAGATCGTGAAGTTAAGCAGTGGTATGATGCCAATCGCGAGCTATTTGAGCGTGATGAGTCATTTGAATTTCGATATGTCTCCTTCCCCATCGCTGCCACAGCCGAGGATACGGCACGACTTTTTGATGAAGTGGCTTTGTTGGCTGAAGAATTTGCCACAACCGAAGACGATTCAACGTTTTTGAGCAATTTCCAATCCGAAATCCCCTACCAAGGTGCATATGTCGATGAGGATGATTTGCGTGAAGACTTTGACATTGTAAAAGAGTTGGCTGTCGGTGAAGTGTCAGATGTAGTCTCAATTCGGGGTAATCCATACGTTTTTAAGGTGATTGACCGACGCGGCGATGAAGTGAAGTTTGGTGTGTTAACCTACACCGTGGAGCCTGATCAGCTCACAACAGTCGTGGATGTGCTAGAGGAGGCCGAAGACTTTCAATTTTTTGCTCTGGACTCAGACTTTGATGAAGAAGCAGCCTCACGTGGACTTGAGGTAGGCACGTCCGTTGCGACGCCAAATGCGGGCGTAGTTCCAGGCATTGGGCAATCTGTTCAAATCCCGACGATACTTCAAGGGTTAAAGGAAGGAGAATTGAGCGAGGTTGTGGAGTTGGACGATCAGTTCATTGTGATGCAGCTCGATCGTAAAATTGATGAAGGGTTCTTACCCCTTGAAGAGGTCCGACCACAAGTTGTCTCTCGTGTCCGCTTAGAGAAGAAAAAAGAGCTAGCTATGCAACGGGTCGAGGAGGAAAGCCAAGCAAAAGGATTTGAAGGGCTTGCCAACGATGATATGATCGAATTTATCGAAAGTGATAATGTACGTTTCTCTTCTGTCGCAATCGGGTCTGTAGGACGTGAACCTGCTCTGATAGGTGCCATCTCTGCTACGGATCAAGGGGAGACGACACCCGTCTTGGAAGGGGAGTCCGCTGCCTACATCGCTCGTGTGGTACGAAAGGATGTTGCAACACCTGAGAGTTTACCGATGGAAGAAATAGAAGGCTACAAAGAAGTTCTGCGTCAAACACGCGGCAACGTGTTTAGCCAAATTTTGTCTGAAGAACTCCAAGATGAAGCGTCCGTGAAAGATTACCGAGACGCTGTCCTACGATAATGCCAGCAACGTCATCCAGTGATCGCTCGGTCGATGCTCAATGGATGACGCGTGCCCTCCGACTCGCTGAGCAAGGTCGTGGATTTGTATCGCCTAATCCCCTAGTGGGTTGTGTGATTCTGGACCAAGAAGGGGAGGTAATAGGCGAAGGGGCCCATCTACGATATGGAGAAGCCCATGCCGAAGCCAACGCTCTTGCATCCGTTAAAGATCCAGCATCCTTGCAAGGTGCTACGGCCTACGTGACACTTGAGCCTTGCACCCATCATGGCAAAACGCCCCCCTGTGCGACCGCGCTGGCTTCATCAGGCATCACAAGGGTGGTCATCGCTCTTGAAGATCCCAATCCACATGTGGAAGGGGGAGGAGCTGCTTGGCTACAATCTCAAGGAATTGACGTCCAACTTGGTGTCTGTAAAGAAGAAGCCGAAGAACAAAATCGGGCCTTCCTCCACTGGATTGAGACAGGGTTGCCCTATGTACAGCTCAAATGGGCCCAAACATTGGATGGATTTAGTGCAGACCATGAAGGGCGTTCTCAGTGGATTTCTGGGAAGGAATCGCGGCGACTGGTCCACCAATGGCGTAGTGAAGTCGATGCCGTACTAGTGGGATCCTCAACAGTGCTTGCCGACAACCCCAGGTTAACGGTCCGTCATGTGGAGGGCCGACAACCTCGTCGTGTAATTCTAGACTCCAAGGGTGTGCTTCCTTCCACAGCTCAGGTATTTCAAGATGAGTTTAGTGAGAAAACCATCTGGATAACCGCTCAAACTTCACAAACCGCCTCATCAGGACAAACCGCAGTGGATCCTATGTTGGAGCTTCTGAGTAGCAACCCATTCAATGGAACCCGACGTAAGGTCGAGCAAGATGACCAAGGACATTGTTCTCTGCGCCATGTTTTGCGCGCACTTGCTGAGCAAGAGATCACCTCAGTGATGGTTGAAGCAGGCCCCACACTGGCGGCTAGCTTCCTCCGTGAGAAGCTTGTGGATCAAATTGATGTATTCACTGCCCCCATCTTATTTGGAAAAGGAATGAAAGCTGTAGATCCCGCCGTTTGGGGGTTACATCTAGCCGATGACGATGGTGGCTACGGTCGGCTCAATGTCCACAGGGTAACAACCCAGACGTTTGGACAAGACATCCTTATAACCTACAAAGTCTAGCATGTTTACAGGCATCATTAAAGCATTGGGCACCCTTGAAGATCGTCAAGAGGCCAATGGCGTTACCACATTCCGCATTGCCACAGATTGGGCGCCAGACTTGGAGGTTGATGAGTCCATCGCGGTGCAAGGGGTATGTTTAACCGTGGTTTCACGCACCAATACGACGTTTGATGTTAATGTGGTCGGCGAGACGCTGTCCAAAACGACACTTGGAGGATGGACAAAAGGGCAAACGCTCAATTTAGAGCGCTCATTACGTCTTGATCAAGGCCTAAGTGGCCATTTTGTCCAGGGTCATGTCGATGGTGTGGGACGGGTGCAAGCCATCGAGATTGAGGAAGATAATCGCCATGTATGGTTTGAGGTGTCTGACGAGATGGCCGATTATGTGGTCCCACGAGGTAGCATTACCGTGGATGGTGTAAGCTTAACGCTTGCTCGAGTAGAGGGGCCCCGATTTATGATTACCATTATCCCTTACACATGGGACCACACCTGTTTTGCGACACTCAAAGAGGGAGATACGGTGAATATCGAGTTTGATATTATCACCAAAACGGTCGTTCATGTTCAAAAACGTCTGCCGTAAGGGGATGAACTCCGTTCTAAATTGTTGAGGACGGGGAGTTTTTGGAAGAGATTTTGCAACTGCCCAGCATCCACATTGAGTCGGAAAAAGTAGTACGTAAAATCTCCAAACGGGTTGAACTGCATAGACAGATTCCAGCACTCCATGCGTCGATTCAAAGAGAATTGCGAAGGGGTGAGTTCTTTGCGGATAAAGTCATACCCGAGCTGCGTGGAGACATTCCAACGATCAGACAGCTGAAATTGAATACTTCGTGCATTCAGAATGGCCGTTTTGCGAGCTGGGGCATTGTTTTGCCATCGCCAAGAGTAACTGAAACTTAAATTTATCGACCAAGGTGCGTTGAGTGGATACGGGGTAATAGGCTCCAAAATAGGTTCATAGGGGTTAAAATAACTCAGGTCGGCAGGGTTGTAGGGTGCATAGGGGGCAGATTCTACGGTGGCCCCTTTAGAGCCTCCGCGAATGCGCGTACTTGCGCTAAGTCGAAATCTTGTGGGTTGCAAGAGCTTGCCGGTGGAGCGATAGACCCACTCATTGATGGGTTGGCCCACCTCATTCACACTATAAAACCGATAACTTGCCGACGCTTGCAAGCTAATGTTGGGTACAACACGGCTCGTCAAGCGGACGGACAGAGGGGACAAACGCAAGGAATCCAGAGCCAAATTATAGGATCCTGTCAGAGAGAGCTGATCAACCAGTCGCAGGATTTTTGTTTTCTCTTCCCCTGTGGAGTCCCGCTTTACCTGCTTCGTTTCGAACGTATTTTGAATGCGGTAGGCGAGGGACCATTGTTTTCCACTCGCATAGACTGGATAAATGCTGTTTTCAAAAATAGAGTAGGTTTGAGGTCCATTGGGTGTTTCGACAGTTCGGGTCATCCCCCACGACTCATCTTGGAAATCGGGGCTGATCGACATCGCAATGGAGGGTTTGAACGTATGGCGAAAGCCTTCTAATGAGCCTATGTTCCAATCCGCCAGTCCGTACAACGTGGTATTCAATGATAAGCTTGCACTTCCCTGGTGACCCGCAGCAAATCCAGGGACTTCGGTGGTTTGAATTGACTCCGTTTCTGGATTGTACGACTTACGGACCGTCATGGGGACCCAGACCTCGGTAAGGTTGACCGACCCGTTAAGCTGAAGAAACTGACTTGGGAGTAATTGACCAAGGGAAAGGGAGAGGTTTTGACGCAACCCTACTTGCCATGGAGTGGTCTCCTTGCCTGTGTTTTCTCTATAGGTTGCAGGGTCAAATACCGCCTGTGTCCATGAGTCTGGCGAGGATAAAGAGTCGAGTGGTTGATAGCTAAATCGACTGTTGAATGTGTTGGAGTAGGTGACCAAAAACCGATCCCGCCAGGTCGATTCTTGCCCACCTGTTGCACGTCTACCTTGGCCTCCTTCCGAAGCAAATGGGGCAAAAGAGCGGAGCGAAAATGAGGCACTGGGCCCTGTGAGACTTGTGGCATTATCCTGGAATCGTTGCGAAATGGCCAGATTGGTGTTGAAATTGAACCGATTATCGGGATCACGGTATTGATAGGCGAGCCTTGAGTTGGAGTTGGTCGAGGCTCGTTCGTCAATATTGTAGGAATTACGCTGGAAGTAGTTGGAGCTTGCAAAGTTAATGGATGCATTCACACTGGCGTAGGGCGAAATCGTCTGTCGATGTCTAAGAGAGATCCGTTTACTCACGTTTTCAGCGAACCCTGGATCTGTCGGCTCCATACCCTGCTCTCTTGAGTATCCAAGGGTGAGGCTACTGCTAAATTTATCAGTGACCGCCGCTTGGGCTTGCCCCTGCAAAAAATAGGTGCCGGATGTATAGATATCCCCCGTGAGTTGACCCGTCAGATACTCATTAAACACCTGAAACCAGCCGACTTGTTGAAGGCCTAGACCCCTGCGTGAAGAATTTTGGACGACGAACGTGGGTTGTAGCAACCCAGAACGTCGTGACTCAGGACTCGCAGGGATGTAGCCAAATGGAATGGGGAGTGGGTAGGGAATATCCAGGACGTAGAGACGGGCATTCGTAAAAAAAATCTCTTCCTGGTCGACCACCTTGAGCCGGTTAGCTCGGATGTAGTAGGTCATGTGATCAGGGGGGCAGGTTGAGTAGCTGCCGTCCTCAATAAAAACCACACTTTCACTGATATTTTTAATGGCTTCGCCTTGTAACGTCCCTTGCTGAACTTGAATCTCAGCCGCTTCAAATTTCCCTTTTCCCGACTCCACATTAAATAGAATGCGACGACTTTGGAGCTCTTGTTGATCATTGGGGCGGCGCAGCAGGGGAATGGCTTCCACCGTCGAATCTACGCCGGGTGTGGCTTCTAACTCATCCTTGTGGAGGTAGAGGGAGACTTGGCCCGCTGTGAGCAACCCTTTTTCATGATTTGCATTGGCTTGGCCAAATAGCGTTCCGATCCGGGTGGAGTCAGTAAGCGATAAAATCAGTGAATCGCGGGCATCAAAGCTCAAGATCGGCTTTACCCCTTCAATGGTGCTCCGTTGCTGTCCAAGTTGTGGATTGGGTGCACCACGATTTGCGGCTCCCGAGCGAGCAAATTGACCGCTAGTGATCTCTGAGGTGGGGCGCTGAAATTGCTGGCCAAGTGCGAGGCCAACCCCACACAACATCCAAAACGTTAAGGGGACTGCAAGTGTGGAGATACATCGTAAAAGGCGTCTGCTCAATCGCATGACTCCATAGCTAAGCTCGCTGCTCCAAGCATGGCGGCGTCGTTGCTTAACGGTTCGTATAAAATCTCAAAACCTTCCCTGAATGGAGGCATGAAGTATTTTCGTGCGGTTTCACGGGCTGGTTCCAACAAGTAATCCCCTGCCTTAGCAACACCCCCACTCACGATCACGGTGCGAATATCCAGTACATGAACGTAATTCACAATCGCATAGCCTAGCTTTTCACCCGTTTGTTTGAGGATATCAATCGCCAGGACATTTCCCCGAACAGCTTCCTCATACAATGCCAATGGGTCAAGCTCCTCAAAATTGTTGTACGCATATTTCTGTAGCGGGTTTTCGGGGTGTTGGCGAATCAAATCGGCTGCGAACCGACTCAAAAACCGTTGCCCAAGATAGGCCTCAATGCCACCTCGCGTATTGCTGTTGGACGGCGGTCCGTGATAATTGATGATGATATGACCCAACTCCGAGGCTGCTCCGTGGGGCCCGACATATAAGTCTCGATTCATAATAATACCCCCTCCAACTCCTGTGCCGAGGGTAATCATAATGAAGTCATCATAACGTTGCCCCACACCAAAACGTGCACATCCTAGCGCTGCTAAATTTGCGTCGTTCCCCATAAAACAGGGGCGATGGATACGCTCTTGCAGGAGTGCAGGAACGGGTTCGTCTGCCCAATTAGGAAAATTTGGTGGGTAACTTACGATATCCCCGGCTCGATTGACCATGCCAGGGACTCCAATGCCCACAGACTCGACACTTTGATCTGTCGTTTGGGATAATTCGTGGACCAACGTCGCGACTCGATCAAGGATGTGATCTCTGCCTTGATCTGCTTCTGTTGGGATGCTGAGTTGCTCAAGGATCCCTTCATCTTGTTTGACCAGGGCGCCTTTAATGTTGGTTCCACCTAAATCAATACCAATGGCAATCATAGGGTCCTCATGGGTTACGGGGCTTTTGATTAGGATTATCTGGTGAAGATGGAGGGGCTTTCTCGGTGCGATAAATCACTTCACCAGGTTTTTTCATCCCATAATCTTCTCTGGCAATCCGCTCTAGTAGATCTGGATCTGATTCCAGTTGCTCAATTTGGTCTTCTAATGTTTGTAATTGTATAGATAAACGCTCAATGTCCTCTTCAAGTGCCTTACGCTCTTGAGCATATTGTAGTCGCGACCACACGCTGTAGGTATCAAAAAACAGAAACCAAAGAAGCGCGCCGGCAAGCAGCACCCACAGGAGCCGCTTTAGATTCCAACGAAGGGGATTCACAACAGAGGAGATGTCCGCCATAACTACTGGTTCATGAAGTCTTTTCATGATGAAAGTACGACGGAAAAGGGGCTTAAAAAAAATAACCCCTGCCGTGTTCAAGCGACAGAGGTTAATCAAGAGAGACTCGTAAAACGTGAACCGGGTGGGGATCGAACCCACGACCAACTGGTTAAAAGCCAGTTGCTCTACCATCTGAGCTACCGGTTCTCGAGGATGTCCATTTCTTGGAAAACATCAAAAATACGCTGATTCATTCGTGAAAATCAATTCATAAAACTCTAAAAATGAAATTAGCTTTATTTTTAGGGTGAATTCAGACTATCATGCAGAAACTTCAACGCTCCTTTGTGCTTTAACACGCATGCCATCCATTTTCACACGTATTATTAAAGGGGAGATTCCTAGCCATAAAATCGCCGAAAATGACGCTCATATCGCGTTTTTGGATATTCGTCCTGTGGCCAAAGGGCACACATTGATCGTGCCAAAACATGAGATTGACAAATGGACCGATCTCCCGTCAGATGTACTTTCAGACACCATCCTTTTTGCCAAAACTGTTGCTCAGCACCTTGAGCACACCCTCAAACCGATGCGAGTGGGTTTAGTGATTGAAGGAATGGAGGTGCCTCATGCACACATTCATCTGATTCCGATCTACCAAGCGGGCCAATCAATGAGTCTTTCGTTAGGCACAGCAGCAAGCCAAGATGAGTTGGCTGAGGTCGCGGCACAATGCTCAATGCTCCAATCATAACCCCATGCGCATTATTGTACTCAACGGGCCCAATCTAAATCTCCTTGAATCGAGAGAGGCGTCACATTATGGTGGCCAATCTCTTGCTGAAATCGAGGAGCATCTCAAACACCGGTTTCCAGATCATACGCTGGAGTGGGTGCAGTCGAACCATGAAGGGGCCTTAATCGATGCCATTCAATCCGCCGAGGCTCGACATGTCGACGCGATTGTGGCCAATTTTGGTGGATATACTCATTCCTCTGTCGCGATTCATGATGCCCTGGAGCTTGTGGGGATCCCAAAAATTGAAGTCCATTTGTCTAATCTTGCCAAACGTGAGGAGATGCGTCATGTCAGTGTTGTGGGGGGCGCAATGGATGGTTCGATTGCGGGGTTTGGTGCGCTAAGTTATGTCCTTGGGGTCGAAGCGGCCATTGCTCTTGCGCTGGAGCGTGGACTCTCTGGCGCGTCAGATGCCTAAGGCCATGAAGAAACCTGGCCTCACGCTACGGTCTCTTCTTTCAGACTCTTTACTGTATGGTTTGGGCGCGGTACTCGCCCGATTTGTCAACTATGTGTTGGTGCCGGTCCATACCAACGTCTTTGCACCAGAGTCGTACATCACCATTGGGCTAGTATATGCTGTGATTGCTATTTCCCAAGTGGTGTTCTCCCTGGGGATGGAGTCAGCCTACATCAAGTATTCCAAGGATCGCACCGTGGCCGTGAAGGTGTTTCGATCGGGGCAATGGGTACTTCTGGGTGTGGCCACAATCTTAGGAGTCATGCTCTTTGGAATGCAGAATGTGCTCGCGGAAGGGTTGAGAATCCCTGAAGGGGTTACATCAATCATCTTCGCTTCCATAGCCATGATATTGTGGATGGACACCATGGTGGTACTCCCTATGGCGGAATTGCGTGTATCTCAGCGCCCACTTGTGTTTGCTTCGCTTCGCATGATCCATGTGGTGCTCAATGTGGGTCTAAATATTTGGTTCCTTTTGGGCCAAGGCATGGGTGTCGAGGCTGTTTTTGTGAGTAATGCGATCGCATCAACCGTGATGGCCATCGGTGCTTGGGTCGTCACATGGGCTACCTTTTCTCAAGGGGAATGGGATGCGACGTGGGCGCGTAAAGCGTTTTCGTTTGGATGGCCGCTCATTCCAGCAGGTTTGGCTCACATACTCAACGAAATGGTGGACCGATTTTTCCTTACCAACATGTCGCCGGCCGATGTGGAGAGGATTTATGGCGCAGGGATGAGCCCTGAAGCTGTGGCGGGGTTGTACAATGGCGTCTACAAATTATCGGTGTTTATGTTGCTTGTGGTCCAAATGTTTCGTCTTGCATGGCAACCTTTTTTTATGCGACATGGCGATCAGAAAGAAGCTCCCAGGCTCTTTGCACGTGCCTTTGTGGGGTTGTCGCTTCTCAGTAGTTTGGTCGTTTTATGGGTGGGAAGCTTTGCCTCAGACATTGCGATGATTCAACTCCCAGGCACAGAGATCTCCCTCTTAGACGCGGCGTACCTCCCAGCCTTGGATGTGGTGCCTTGGTTACTACTCGCCTACGCCTTGTATGGATGGTACATCTACAGCTCCGTGGGCATTTATCTGAATGGCTCCTCCCGAACCCTGGGATGGATTACCGTGACGGGCGCCGGTGTGACGCTTGTGATGAATGCACTGCTTGTTCCTGTTCTTGGCATGATGGGCTCGGCGATTGCCACAGTATGTAGCTACGGTGTAATGGCGACAGTGTTATCCATTCGGAGTCACATACTTTATCCTATTTCCACACCCTGGTGGTTGGGCGTAGGGATGTTGGCTTTTGGTGTATTTGTGCCGTTATCCATGCAAACAGATTGGCTAGGGCAACCATTGCAAGATTTGGCGAATCAATGGCGTTTTGGACTTGTCACCGGGGTTTCAGCCCTTTTACTTGCCATAGGATGGAGTTGGGAGAGGAGACAAATTAGGTTATGAAATCGAGCCTAAATGATTAGGCTGTAAAATTGCGCCAAATCGTTTTGGCCTTAAATAAATAGACATAAAAAAAGACCCCATCCCGGGGGATGAGGTCTAGATGCAAGTAGTAAGGCCTAAGCTTTACGTTTACGGTTAAGACGACGTGTCCAGTGACTCAAAGTCACTCATCACGCGCTTCACATGCTCGACGGAATCGTCTAGCAAGGCTTTTTCTTGGTCGTTCAGCTCGACTTCAAGAATTTCTTTGATGCCACCATGTCCAAGCTTCACAGGAACACCGACATAGAGGTCATTCACTCCATACTCCCCTTTTAACAACGCACAGCATGGGAAAATTCGATTTTGGTCCAGTAAAATGGCTTCAACCATTTGTGCTGCTGCTGCCCCAGGAGCATACCAAGCAGAGGTGCCCATTAACCCTACGATTTCACCACCCCCTTTTTTGGTGCGCTCGACAATGGCATCAAGCTTGCCGGAGTCGATAAGTTGAGTCACAGGAATACCAGAAACCGTGGTATATCGAGGGAGCGGAACCATAGTATCACCATGGCCACCCATCAGGAGAGCCTGAATATCTTTTGGAGATACACGTAATTCTTCGGCAATGAACGAACGGTAGCGAGCGGTATCCAAAATTCCCGCCATCCCCACTACTCGATTGCTGTCAAGACCGCTATTGGCGTAGGAGACATACGTCATGACGTCTAGTGGATTGGACACCACAACAATGACGGTGTTTGGGGAGTATTGGACGAGCTCTTTGGTCACTGAGCTCACAATTTTAGCATTGATGGAGAGCAGATCATCGCGACTCATGCCTGGCTTGCGAGGAACCCCAGCGGTAATAACACAAACATCCGACCCTTCGGTGTCTGCGTAATCGGTCGTGCCACGTGTGTAGGTGTCAAACAAATGGATTGGAGACGACTCCCACTGGTCAAGAGCGCGCCCTTTGGACGGGGCAAAGACTTTGTCTTCCACTTTTCGCTCAATATCTACTAAGACGATCTCTTTGGCGATGTCTCGCTGTGCTAACGTAAGGGCGGCCGTAGATCCAACATTTCCACCAGCTCCTACAACGGTTACTTTCATGACTTTTTGGTTATAGCTTATCGATTACGAAGATCTTTCCCCCACATGAGTTTATCCCGAAGATTCTCGAAATAATCGTCATCCTCTAATCGGAGAAATTCCACCCATTGATCGGACTGTTTGACTCGAAAAATGGACGAGTCAAAAGTACGAGATTCACGTACTCCATCATAGGAAAATAGTAAGTCCTGGGGCTCCTCGTGGACTTGAAGCTCCAGCTCAGTGTCAGAAGGCAACACCAAGGGGCGGGTTGTGAGCGTATGAGGATTAATGGGAGTCACAACCATCACAGGGGTTCCTGGGTGGACAATGGGCCCACCTGCAGAGAGGTTGTAGGCTGTGGACCCTGTGGGCGATGCAAGCAGGATGCCATCAGCCCAATAATCGTTGACATGACGGCCTCCATACGATGCGGAGATTTCGATTAAATGAATCCGGTCTTTTTTGGTGAACGAAAATTCATTCAAGGCGTATGCGCTCTCCCCATTGGGTAAGGATGCTTCCAAAAAATAGCGGCGATCGTGATGGGCTTTCCCTTGAAGAACTTGTTGAAGAGCGGTGTCCAAGTCTTTGGCTTGGATGTGGGCTAGAAATCCAAGATTGCCGGCATGAATACCCATGATCGGAATTCCCGTCCCTCGCACCCAATGGGCTGCCATCAACATGGTACCATCCCCACCAATCGTGCACACCATGTTCGTGCCATTCAACGCCTCGTCAGCACTCTTGGTGATTGTAACCGACTTATACGCTTGGGTAAGTGCCTTTGCTGTGGCTGGATCCTGCACTGAATATGAAGACAGTGGGATATGCGTTTGAACCTTTACGCCATGCGCCTGGGTCCACTCCAAAAACGTGAGAAGTACCTCACAAAAGTTGGCACGACTTTGCTTCGCATATAATGTAATGGTGAACGATTGACTCATGACCCAACATATTGTTTCAAGAGATTCGATTCAAAGGGTTTCTGACGCCCAATTCGTGTAGCCATCTCTTGTTTTGCGACGTCCATGGCTTCGTCCAGTAAATCAGGGAAGGGTACCCCAGACTCTTGCCACAAATAGAACGAGTACGAGCCTGGTATGGTATTGCACTCATTAAAATAGAGCTTTTTGAGCGCGCCCTCTTTGGAGGTTTTCACCATAAAATCGAAACGGACAACACCTGAGGTTTGAAACACTTCTGCAAGTGCAACAGCAGCGTCTTGAATCTGTTGAGTCCAGTCATCTCCGATGGGTGCGGGCAACAAACGCTTCAAAGAGGCCATCCCTTGGCCGTCCAAATCGGCACTTAAATTCATTTTTGCACCTTCTTGTGAAGAACCCGAAAGGCTCGCTTTCTGCCCCAAAGAGCCGGCTTTTGCCCCAAACTTAGATCCCGTTTTCCCTTGGGTTTGGTTCATATACTTATCCTCAAAACTCAAAGCACCCTCTGCGGCTACAGGTTGTTCACAAGCTGAGGCTTCGTAGGACCCGTCGGCACGCTTTCGAACGGAACAGTTGATTTCAATCATAGGGGAGATGAGTTTCTCCAACACAAGCCTATTATCATATTGATATCCACGCTCGATGGCGTTTTTCAAATCTGCGGGCTGGGTGGACACTCGCCCTACTCCAATACTACTACCCAATCGAGCAGGTTTCAACATCACCTCTTTGCCAAGTTTAGCAATCTTTTTCACCCATACGTCTGGGTTTTGTATCCATGCTTGTTCACGAAGTGTTACCGAATCGGCCACGTGCAATTTGTGCTCATGGAGTGAGTTGATTGTGCTCTGCCCTTGTCCAAGAACAACATCTCGGGCCATCGATTTATCCTGCGCTAGCGCGGCGCTCATCGAGCCAGAACCCACAAAGGGGATGCCAAGGGATTCGAGATACCCTTGCCACGAACCTCCTTCCCCATCGCCACCATGAAAGGCCAAAACAGCCACATCGAGGTCAATTTCCTCGTTAGTGCGCCCAAAAAGCCCCTTTTTTGCCTTCTCTTGGACAAGTACACCCCCTTTGATTGGGTCCTTACGAAGTCTTGATGGAATGCATGCCGATGGAAGCCTCTTTCCCGTATAACTTTTTACTTGCCATAACGGATCCCCTGTCCAAAGTTGCCCAGCCTTGTCTACGTACCCAAGCGTGACGTGAGCGTGTCGTTCACGAAGTGCATGACCTACCTGTAGACCGGTAAGGATTGAGACCTCGTGTTCAGGTGAGGGTGCGCCAAACAACACCAGTTTATGACGTGGATTTGTGGGCATGTGTGTCGGGTTTCAAACGTCCCGAACACTTCCAGGGAGTTGATTACTTACTCAAATAGAGGTTCTTAAACTCATAAGGCTTCCGGAAGTGCTCATCGTCAAAGTTATCCATAAAATAGATGCTTTCACCAGTAGATTTCATTTCCGGCCCGAGTTCTTTTTTCACCTCTGGAAACTTCTCAAATGGGAATACAGGCTCTTTGATGGCCCACCCCACAAGCTTGGAGTCTAGGTCAAATTCTTCAAGCTTGGCACCCAGCATCACTTTGACCCCCACCATCGCCTCTGGACGGTCATGCGCTTTGGCTAGGAATGGGATGGTGCGGGTGGAGCGTGGATTGGCCTCAAGAACATAGACATTATCCCCCTTCACCGCATACTGCACATTGAGGAATCCGACGATATTCATCGCTTTGGCAATCCGTTCTTGGTAATCGCGCAACGTTGCCAAGACGTCATCACTCAATGTGTAGGTTGGAATCACTGCCGTTGAATCCCCTGAGTGAACCCCAGCAGGCTCAATATGTTGCATTATACCACTTTCATGAAGCGACTCTCCATCAAAGACGGAATCGAAATCGATTTCCACCGCTTGTTCGAGGTACCGATCTATGAGAAAGTCATTTTCGGGATGAGTTTTTAAGATGGTATCCACGTACGAGCGAAGCTCATCTTCCTTGACCGCAATACGCATCCCCTGTCCCCCGAGTACATAACTTGGGCGGATCAATACGGGATATCCAATATCATCGGCAATGGCGAGGGCATCATCCACGGTTCGAGCGGTTCCATATTTCGGAAATGGGATGTCGAGTTGGGTCAAAAACTTGGTGAATTCCCCACGATCCTCGGCAAAGTCAATCCACTCAAACTCCGTTCCAAAGATGTGTATCCCCGCTTCTTTGAACCGTTTTCCGAGCTTGAGCGCTGTTTGTCCCCCCACCTGAAGGATCACCCCCTTGGGTTGCTCAAAGTCGATAATATCCATGACCCGTTCCCAGTAAATTGGCTCAAAATAGAGCTTGTCGGCGACGTCAAAATCGGTGGAGACTGTTTCAGGATTACAGTTAATCATAATGGCTTCATAGCCCATCTCTTTGGCGGCCAACACCGCATGGACACAGGAGTAATCAAACTCAATCCCTTGACCAATACGATTGGGGCCACTACCAAGGATCACGACTTTTTCCCTATCCGTTTTTATACTCTCATTCTCTCCTTCATACGTTGAGTAGTAATACGGTGTTTGTGCGGGAAACTCCCCAGCACACGTGTCGACCATCTTAAAGACAGGCTTTAGCCCGCTTGATTTGCGTTTTTCACGCACCTGATCTTCGGATACCGTCTCTCCTCCTTGACTCAATAACCATGCAATCTGAACATCCGAAAAGCCATGCCGCTTGAGCTCGAGGAGTTCGTCGACGGTGATCGCCTCGAGTGTTTTTCCTTCTGCTTGATTTTCGAGGGTCACCAAAAGCTGAATCTGCGAAATAAACCAGGGGTCAAACTTGGTGATATCCTGTATCTCTTCCACGGAGGCACCCAATTTGAGGGCATTGCGTATTTGAAGGGTACGATCCCAGTACGGATGCTTGAGTCGATGTGATACCTCGCGCGGATCAAGCTCTTCATATCCATCTGCACCCAGTCCACTGCGACCAATTTCAAGAGATTGCCACGCTTTGTTGAGTGCTTCGGTAAAGGTCCGACCAATGGCCATCGCTTCACCCACGGCTTTCATTTGGGTGGATAAGGTCTCATCTACGCCTGGGAACTTGTCAAAGTTGAAGCGGGGTGACTTCACGACGACATAATCAATAGACGGCTCAAAACAGGCCGATGAAACGCCAGTTATGGGATTAGGGAGCTCATCAAGGGTATAGCCTATGGCTAATTTTGTGGCAATCTTTGCAATGGGATATCCTGTAGCTTTGGACGCTAGGGCCGAAGAGCGACTCACCCTTGGGTTAATTTCAATGGCAACAAGGGTTTCATTATCTGGACTTACAGCAAATTGGACGTTACATCCACCGGCAAAGGTGCCAATCGATCGCATCATTCTAATGGCAGCGTCACGAAGTCGTTGATAGGTTTTGTCAGGCAACGTTTGGGTTGGAGCCACCGTGACCGAATCACCGGTGTGCACACCCATGGGGTCTACATTTTCGATGGAGCAGATGATGACCACGTTGTCGTTCGCATCCCGCAGCAGCTCGAGCTCATACTCCTTCCACCCCACAATCGATTCTTCGATCAAGACCTGATGCACTGGGCTCAACTCGAGGCCGCGGAGCACCTTGCGCTCGAGCTCATCGGCTGTCCAGACGATGCCGCCACCGCTGCCGCCGAGCGTAAACGATGGTCGGATCACGATGGGGAGGCCGCCAAGCTCTTCGACGATCTCTTTGGCGTCTAGGAGGGACTCGGCGGTGCGGCTGCGGCACTGCGTGATGCCGATATCCTCCATCAGGTTGCGAAATAACTGCCTGTCTTCTGTGATATTCACCGCGTCCATATCCACCCCAATGACCGCAATGTTTTCTTTTTCCCAGTACCCATCTAGGTAGAGCTCACGAGCAAGATTGAGGGCCGTTTGCCCTCCCATGGTGGGTAAAACTGCATCTGGGCGTTCTTTATCGACAATTTCTTTGATGGACGCGGGTGTCAGAGGTTGCAAATAGATCGCATCAGCCATCATAGGATCGGTCATAATGGTGGCAGGATTACTATTAATTAGCACAACTTTGTAGCCTTCTTCTCTAAGAGACTTACAAGCTTGGGTGCCGGAGTAATCAAATTCACAGGCTTGTCCAATCACTATAGGCCCAGAGCCTATAATCAAAATTTTATGGATATCGTCGCGTTTTGGCATGGGATCAAGGAGATGGGTGACTCAATTAATGGGGAGCGTTTGAAGCAACGGAGGAAAGGGATGCGCTGGAGCCACCGGAAGCACTAGAGGGATCGGCGGCAGCGAGGTCTTTGACAAATTCATCGAATAGATATCGACTGTCATGGGGTCCCGGTGAGGCTTCAGGGTGGTACTGAATGCAAAATCCAGTGAACTCTTTGAAGCGTAGTCCTTCTATGGACCCATCATTTAGGTTTTTGTGTGTGACAGTGGCCACACGCTCAATATGTTCATCTTCTTTGACGGCAAACCCATGATTTTGCGTCGTGATTTCGACAAGTTTTGTGGAGAGGTTTTGTACCGGCTGGTTGGCACCCCGGTGTCCCACAAACATTTTATCCACGGAACACCCTTCCGATAGAGCCATTAACTGGTGTCCGAGGCAGATTCCAAAAAGGGGCTTTTTCTCTTTCTTGGCCCATTCAAGTATGGGGGCTGCAAAGGGAGCCGTGGCATTGGGATCGCCAGGCCCATTACTCAAAAAGACTCCATCAGGACTCCAGGCTTGAACCTCTTCAAGGGGTGTTTGTGCTGGGAATAAGCGCAGGGAGCACCCTCTGGAACGGAGTTGCTCGAGGATCGTTTTTTTGATCCCATAATCCATAACCGCCACTTTATACTTGGAATCCCCTTCGGCTGGGAAAGACTGTGCCTCTTGGCGTGTCACATGCTGTGAAAGCTCAAGGCCCGCCATGGAGGGCCATTGTTTGGCTTTCGAGACGAGTTCCTCATCTGTGACATCCTCCGTCGAGATTACGGCGTTCATCACCCCTTTTTCACGAATGTGCTTCACCAGTTGACGCGTGTCGATTCCCTGAATTCCTGTGAGTTGGTGGGTTTCCATATAGTCTCGCAAGCTTGCATCTGCTGACGGATTGCTATATCGCTCTGTGAACGACCGAATAATTAATCCCGAGATCATCACATTGCTAGCCTCATCATCTTGGGAGGCTGTACCATAGTTACCGATGTGAGGGTATGTCATGACCATGAGCTGCCCGTAATAACTTGGGTCCGTGAAGATCTCTTGGTATCCCGTCATGCTGGTGTTGAAACAGCACTCACCACCCACGGTGCCAGGAACACCAATAGCGTGTCCATAAAAAATGAGTCCGTCTGATAGAGCGAGCCTAGCCGAATAGAGTTTCGGGGTGTTGTTCATGTCGATGGGAAGAGTTGAGGGTCAGAGATGCAAGCAAGAAGAGGTTCTTGCTTGGAAGGGGTCTAAAAAAGCTCAAAAAAAATCCGACTACGGAACCCGCGTCGGATGGGAAAGTGATCGATCTGGAAGTCGGTCGCTCGTAGCTTTGCATAAAATCAAATGTACATAAACCTGTCAAACTATTCAATGGATAAACTCCATGGAGGACGATGTTTATGAGGCAATTCTGACCCGTAATTCTTTGCCAAACCATGCAGAACTAGCCGTCAACAATCCCCCAACAAGCCCAGCCATCACAAGTGAAACCCACGGTGTTTCCATTCCTGCAAACAACACAGAGAGTCGCTCACTCAGGATAAAGTTATTTTGGGCTGCAGTAATGACACTTTGTCCTGTCCATACGATAAACCCAACGGATAACCCCACAGGAAATGCCCACGAGGGTTGACGCCACAAGCCGATGATAAGTCCAGATAGAAGGAGACTCCACCATGGCAAAAACAGGGTGAAAAACCATGTGAGCGCGATAAAATAGAGCCAGTTCTTCATGGAGTGTTTTTAACGGGTTTGAATGTTGGTCCTGAACTGTATGGTCGTATACTTTTTAGTCCATAACTTTTGGAATAGCGATAGGTGATGTTTGGATGGCTCAAACGAAAAATCTACGCAACATTACACACCTATAGCACATATTTGATAGTATATTAAATAATGAGAACTTTTTATGAAGGCTAGTTTGAGGAATTTGACCAAGATTTCACGTTCTAGCACACATATTTTGTACAATACCTGAAGTTGAAGGGATCACTCCCAAAATTGACACGACGACTCGAATAAACGACAGTAAAACAACCATGGCTAAAGTTGAGATTATGATGCCCCAAATGGGCGAATCTGTAATGGAAGGGGAAGTGATAGGCTGGTCCAAAGCCATAGGTGATTCCGTAGAAGTTGATGAGACTCTTCTAGAAATTGCAACCGACAAAGTAGATACAGAGGTCCCATCACCAGAAGCAGGGGTGATTGTCGAGCTTCTTGCCCAGGAAGGCGATACTGTGGAAGTTGGAAAGCCGATTGCCATTATCGAAACGGATGCGAATGCAGCACCTGAGGCGCCAGCGGCTCCTGTTCCTGCGTCTGAGCCAGAACCTGCGTCTGTGACAGCACAAGCAACAGCTCCTGTTCCTGCTGATACAGTGCCCACTGATACTGTATCAGAAGCACCTGCACCTCAAGCTGCACAGGAAGTTGCACAGGACATTACACAGTCGGCCACGGGGGAATCCATTGAAGTGATGATGCCGCAAATGGGTGAGTCTGTGATGGAAGGTGAGGTATTGAGTTGGAGCAAAGCGATAGGTGACTCGGTCGAGGTCGATGAGACCCTTTTAGAAATTGCGACAGATAAAGTCGACACTGAAGTTCCCTCACCCGAAGCAGGTGTGTTGACTGAGATTTTGGCACAAGAGGGTGATACGATTCAAGTGGGTCAGGTCATTGCACGGCTTGCACCGGCCGGTAGTAGTGCACAGCCTGCCGCAAAGCCAGATGCACAACCTGCTTCATCACAGCAACATGCGACCCCTCCACCTGCAGCAGCATCAGAGCCTACGACCGCACCCGAGCCGTCAACACAACCTACAACGACAGGCGCAACAACAGCGGGGTCTATAGCGGGGTCAATCCCCAGCTCTACGCCATCGGGTAAATTTTTGTCCCCACTGGTACGTTCGATTGCCGAAAAAGAGGGTATCCCAGTTGAAACCTTGGATCAAATTCCAGGGTCAGGAAAAGATGGTCGACTCACGAAGAAGGATATGTTGAACTTCTTGTCCATTCGCCCACCTCAAGATGGGGCGTCAGCATCACCCGCTAGCTCAGCTACCCCTTCAGCGCAACCTAGCTCTGGCGGTGGCCTATCACGTCCAGGTGCCCCGGCTCCTGCTGCGCCAGATGTAGCTACTCCTGCCCCAGCAACTCCTACGCCGGCCGCCGTTACACCGAGTGCTACCCCCGCAGCGTCAAGCTCAGGGTCTATCAATGCTGGTCAACTCAATGTGAAGGCACCCGAGCAACAAGTTGAAGTGATCAAAATGGACCGTATGCGCAAGATGATTGCAGAGCATATGGTAAATTCGAAGCAGACGTCTGCCCATGTCACGACGTTTTCTGATGTGGATGTGACACAAGTTGTGAAATGGAGAGCCGCAAATAAAGATCGATTCCTGCAACAAACGGGTGCGAAGCTCACATTTACCCCCATTTTTGTGGAGGCCATTATCCAAGCGATACGTGAATTCCCGCTGATGAACAGCTCCATCGTAGGTGATGAAATTCACATAAAGAAAAACATCAATTTTGGGCTAGCAGTTGCACTTGGTGAAGGGGGCATTGGTGGCTTAATTGTCCCCGTGATTAAACATGCACAGGACAAGAATCTCGCAGCATTAGCCCATGCGATTACCGATCTAGCCACGAAGGCACGCTCCAAGACCCTAAGCCCAGATGATTTGGTAGGAGGCACTATTACACTGACCAATTATGGAAGTGTGGGTAACCTTATGGGGACGCCGATCATTAATCAGCCACAAGTGGCCATCATTGGTACGGGAGCGATTGAAAAACGCCCCATGGTGATGGAAACAGCGGATGGTGATGTGATTGCGATTCGCCACCAAATGTATTTATCCATGAGTTATGATCACCGTTCGATTGATGGGGCACATGGTGGAGCGTTCTTGAATCGGGTCAAGCAGCTTTTGGAAGGCTTTGATCCGAATCGATCGTTTTAGTAGTGCTCCGGCAACCCATTTTTCACTGATCCCAACATAGCCCTGCAGGGTCCTATGGAACTCGTCCAGACGATTCATGAGCTACAGGAGGCGCTTGTTGAGCTCCAAAGCATGCATCCGAATGCACCCCGGCAGCTTGTGCCGACGATGGGAGCGCTACATGAAGGTCATCGTGAATTGCTTAAGCATGCAGTGGAACAAGGTCCCACGGTGGCGACAATATTTGTGAACCCCTTGCAATTTGGACCTAACGAGGATTTTGAGCGGTATCCGCGTGATTTAACTCACGACCAGGAGGTGTGCCAGCAAGAAGGAGTCTCTGTGCTGTTTGCTCCAACGTTACAGGAGATGGCCTTGGATGTGCAACATTTTATGATTCAACCTAGGGGGCTCATCCAGCATATGTGTGGTCCCCATCGTCCAGGACATTTTGAGGGTGTTTGTCATGTGGTGATGCGCTTGTTTAGCCTTACTCAACCGGATGAGGCTTGGTTTGGTCAAAAAGATTTCCAACAGTACCGCGTCCTTGAGGCAATGGTGGATGAGTTTGCCCTTCCCATTCGAATGCATTGCGTAGAGACCGTTCGAGAAGCTGATGGATTGGCTCTCAGTAGTCGAAATCGATACTTGAGCCCGCAAGAACGAGAATCTGCTGTAGCTTTGTTTCAAGCACTTGAGCAATTGAAGCTGGCCATTGAGGCGAAACACCCCCCCAAACAACTCCAACAAACACGAAATGAGCTCCACGCGCAACTTTCGGAGACTGGTTTTCGTTTAGAATACTTGGATGTATATGATGTGTCCACTTTGGCACCTGTTGAGCTGATGCCATCTGTTGAGATCTTGTCACCTGTAGAAGAATCAACTCTTGACCAACCTTTGGTGGTCGCAGGTGCGGGTTGGATGGGTGACACGCGACTCATTGATAATATCCTCATCAATACGGAAAGCAACGTTGCAAGCGAGGTTGGTTTTCGTGGAAATAAAAGACTATTATGAAAAGAACTCTTTTTCACGCAAAGATTCAGCCCTTAACTGTGACCGATGCGAACCTTCATTATGAAGGATCGATCACCTTGGATCTTGATTTACTCGACCACGCCGGCATCGTACCTTATGAGCGTGTGCAAGTTCTCAATATTAATAATGGCCACCGATTAGAGACTTATACCATACCTGGCGAGCGGGAATCGGGTATTTGTTGTTTAAATGGGGCTGCCGCGCGCCTTACGCAAATTGGAGACAATATCATCGTGATCGCCTACGGTCTTTTTGATGAAGATGAAATCGCCAACCATACCCCCAACGTTACATTCGTTGACGATCAAAACAAGCCAAAATAGGCTCTACAAAGTGAGTATATCCTTATGAAAATGAACAGAAATTTATGGATCCTTGGTGGAGCCATACTTACTATTGGTCTATTATGGTTTGTACTTGGGCGTGGCGATGATGACTCAGCACAAATTTATGCAGAGGCGAAGAGTGGCCCATTTGAAGTGGTGATTACGACCACAGGGGAGCTCCAAGCCAAAAATTCGACACAAATCATGGGTCCACGAAATGCACGAGATGTCCGAGTGTATAATTTCAACATCCAGCGTATTATCCCAGAGGGGACCGTGGTACAACGTGGCGATTTTGTGGCGGAGTTAGATCGGTCTGAGGCCAATACACGGCTTCAAGATGCTCAATTGAACGTCCAACAGGCAGAGTCCCAGTTTGAGCAAGCACAACTTGACAGCTCCCTAACCCTGTCCGCTGCAAGAAACACCCTCGAAAATCTTGAATTTCAAGTAGAGGAGCGCCAACTCGCTGTAGAGCAATCGATTTATGAATCACCGTCTGTACAGCGCCAAGCTGAGATCGCGTATGAGCAGACCCAGAGGCAACTTCAGCAAGAGCGTGAAAATTATGTAACACGGGTGCGCAAAGAAGAGGCCAGACTACGGGAGCTGGAAACCGAATTGATTGAAGAGCAGCGCGATCTAGAAAGAATCCAACAGGTGATTGATGACTTCACAGTGTTTGCTCCAGAGAATGGGATGGTAATCTACACGCGTGATGGAGGCTCAAAAGTTGCTGAAGGGAGTAGTGTGAGCGCATGGAATCCTGTGATCGCGGAGCTTCCCGATTTCTCTGTCATGGAGTCGATTACATATGTGAATGAAGTGGACATCCAAAAAGTTCGTGCAGATCAAGTTGTGGATATCGGTTTGGATGCCATTCCAGAGAAATCATTAACAGGGGTCGTGACCTCAGTCGCAAATATTGGAGAGCAACGTCAAAATTCTGACTCGAAGGTTTTTGAGGTGATGATTGAAATCAACGAATCAGACTCCACGCTTCGACCCTCTATGACAACCTCAAACGAGATTATGATTGAGCAACTTGAGGATGTAGTCTATGTCCCACTCGAGACGGTCTTCGAGTTCAATGGTATGGATATTGTGTATAAAAAAGCTGGGTTGGGTTTGGAGAGGCAACAAGTGTGGCTCGGCTCAATGAATGAGAATGATGTAGTTGTGAAAGCTGGGATTGAGGAAGGCGACGAGATGTTGATGTCGATGCCAGTCGATACGGCTGGTCTCACATTTAGTCCACTACCAGAGGATGTCTTGGAGGAAATCCGTGCACTCGAACAAGCAGAGCTGGAGCGTGGACAAGAGCAACAAGCACGCCAAAATCGGCAAGGAGATGGCCAAAGAAGAATGATGAGGATGAATTTTCAAAATATGACGCAGGAGCAACGAGATTCACTTCGAAAGGAGTTTAGGAACCGAGGTGCTGGATCGGCTGGAGTCCGAGGTGGCGACGGTGGACAGGAAAGTTCACAGGGACAGTCTAACGAGTCTGTTAATGAGTCTGGCTCGTAGGGCGTTATGGATCTCCAAAATCTAGGATACAACTTTGACATTGCTCTAGAGGCAATGAAACAAAATCGACTTCGGTCGTTTTTGACATCATTGGGGATTATTTTTGGCGTGGCCTCCGTCATATCGATGCTGGCCATTGGTCGTGGGGCGCAGGAGGAAGTCCTTGACCAAATGAAGCTTCTGGGGACCAACAATATCATTGTGCAACCTGTGGTGGAGCAAAAAGAGGGAAATGTAGAGGAAACTGGGAGCAATGTACCTTCAGAATCAAATTCCAAGAAGTTCTCTCCAGGGCTCACACTCCAAGATCTTGAAGCCATTCAGGAGAAAGTCCCTTATGTAGAAACCGCGACACCTGAGATTATTTACGACACACAAATTATTCGTGCAGGTCGTATGAGGACGGGGAAAATTATCGGTGTGTCGGACGAATACTTTGATATCAATGAATCCTCCTTTGAGCTTGGGGAAAATTTTACGGACAAACAGGTTGAGGAGTCTTTGCCAGTCGCCATCATCGGGTCGGGGATACGGGCGAAGTTTTTCTCTGGGGATGATCCTATTGGCAAACGGATCAAGGCAGGAAAAGTGTGGTTTCGGGTGGCAGGAGTCCTTGAAGAAAAACGGATTTCAGATCAACAGATCGAGAATCTTGGGATTCGGGATTATAACATGGATATCTATGCACCTGCCACGTCGGTCTTGCTTCGCTACGGCAACCGATCGGTGGTCACGGGTGATGACGTTGGAGGAGGTGGGGAATCTACAACGAGATTTTTTGGACGTGGATTTGCAATCTCGAGGTCTTCCTCAGGTGTCACCAGCGGGGATGGAAACACCAATGAAGTGGATCGTCTGATTGTTCGAGTTGAAGACAATCAGTATAGTATTGCCGTCTCAGAAATCATGTCAAGAATGTTGAAACGTCGACACAACGACGTTGTAGATTTTGAGATTATCGTCCCGGAGTTGTTACTGGAACAAGAACAACGGACAAAAAACATTTTCAATATCGTACTCGCGGCCATTGCATCCATCTCGTTGATTGTTGGAGGAATTGGGATTATGAATATTATGCTTGCCTCTGTGATTGAGCGGTATCGCGAAATTGGGGTGCGTCGAGCAGTTGGGGCTCAGCAAAAAGATATCCGCATGCAGTTTTTGACGGAGGCTCTGACGATTTGTTTTGTGGGAGGATTTATTGGAATTATCCTCGGCATCGTATTGAGTTTGGTCATTCAATGGTTTGCTGGGATTCAGACAATCGTCACGCTCGCCTCTATTTTGATATCGTTTGGGGTTGCATCCTTGATTGGCGTTGTTTTTGGATACGTCCCGGCCAAACGAGCCTCTGAACAAGATGTCGTCGTTGCACTTAGATATGAGTAATCCTATGAAATCCTCACGTACGTTGGGCCAAAAAGAGTGGAAAAGAGCATCATCAAGAGGCTTGGCATGGGTTGTTATGTCCCTTTGGCTGGCTTGGACCCCATTATCTGTGATCGCTCAATCTTCTGGTGGATCATCCGCGACGCCAACCACAAATGCCCCCGAACAAGTCTTTGAGCTAGAAGAGACCATCAAGCTGGCCATTGAGCAAAGTCCATTGTCACGTGCAGCCAAATATTCGTTGGTTGCGAGTCAGTATCGTTATAAATCTTTCCGTGCGGATCTTCTCCCTAGTCTAGACCTCTCTGGAGATGTGCCAAACTACAGCCGCCGACTCTCTACCCGTTTGGAACAAGATGGGAGCACGCAGTTTATTGCCACGAAACAATCGAATGCGAATGTTGAGCTAGGCATAAATCAGAATCTATTATGGACAGGAGGGACCATTTCGATTGCCAGCGGGATGACCCGTTTGGGGATTTTCAGCGATGAGAACACCTATTTGTGGAGGTCAACCCCACTGGTTGTAAGTTATCGTCAACCCCTTTTTCAATACAACGCGCTCAAATGGCGCAACCGGATTGAGCCTCTTCGCTTAACCATTGCTGAAAAGCAGTATGTCGAGGAACTTGAAGACCTCTCTTACACCGTGACACAACGCTATTTTGATGTGTTACTTGCCAAAATCAATCTTGATATTGCCCAAACAAATGTGGCTGTCAATGATTCGATTTATAATATCTCGCGGGGTCGATTCAATATTGGGACAATTGCTGAAAACGACCTCCTGCAAAGTGAACTGGCGCTCAGAAATGCGGAGACCAACCTTACGAATTCGCAAATACAGTATGATCAGCAAATCAAAAATTTTCGGTTGTTGCTAGGGTTGCCAGCAGATGCAGATTTTGACGTGAGCATTCCAGAAGAGCTCCCTCGACTTGACGTGACCGCCAATAAGGCTCTTGCCATGGCGCAACAAAACAACAGTACATCACTGAACAATACCCTTCAAGAAATCGATGCTCGTCGTCAGCTTGAACAAGCAGTGAGGCAAAGTACATTCTCAGCCAATGTTATCGCCAACGTGGGCTTTAACCAAACGGCAGAAGACATCAACGAGGTCTATAATGACCCATTGGATCAACAATTCATCACGCTTGGGTTCGATATTCCTATTTTTAATTGGGGCAAGGCTCGCGCTGAGATTCAGTCGGCGCAAAACGTTCAGCGCGAAGTTGCCGATGAAATCGCCTACAGACAAGCTCAGTTTGAGCTTGCTGTCCAAAACACTGTGACGGAGTTTCTGCAACTCGAGCGTCAATTAGAAATCGCCGCTCAATCTGACACCATCGCCTTACGTCGGTATGAAGTTGCACGTAACCGTTACCTCATTGGGAATATTGATATTACCAATCTATTGATTGCTCAAAATGAACGGGATTCCGCGAAACGTGCTTATATCCAGGCCCTTCGTACGTATTGGCTTGGCGTATATAATTTGCGCCGTCTTACGCTTTACGATTTTGAGGATCAATCTCCTATTACCTACGAGCTAGAGCTTTAAGTCTTTGAAGTGATCAGCCTTTGAACTTGACTGTCTTTGATCTTGTCAGCCTTTTAAGCCTTTGAAGCGCCACTTGCCATGTGGGCAAGGAATGTAGCCGACACCTCACGTCCTCGGTAAAAATCATCGATGGAGAAACTTTCATTTGGCGAGTGGAGTCCATCTTCATTGAGTCCAAATCCCATTAATACAGAGTCTACGCCCAGAATACGCTTGAAATCGGCGATAATTGGAATGGAGCCACCTTCTCGGGTAAAAAATACGTCTGTCTGGTATACATCTTCGAAAGCTTGAGCAGCTTTTTGGATTGGTTCTGACGTGAGATCCATCACCACAGGACTTCCCCCGTGATGATCTACGACCTGGACACGAACCGAAGGGGGTGCAATCGACTGTATGAAGGATTTGAACGCTTCGGCAATGGTGTGTGGGTCCTGATTTGGAACTAACCGCATGGATACTTTGGCTCCAGCTTTGGCCGGCAACACCGTTTTGGCACCTTCACCTTGGTATCCACTCCAGAGGCCATTCACATCAAAAGTCGGGCGACTAGAGACCCGCTCATGTACCGTATATTCTGGCTCCCCAACGACCTCTTCAATACCAATCGCCTGGGTGTAGGTGTCCATCGAAAATGGGAGCGCGTGGACGGCCTTTTGCTCTTCCTCACTCAGCTCCAGCACATCGTCATAGAAACCAGGTATTAGAATTTTCCCCGTTTTGAGATCAATACATTGGGATAACAACTCGTTTAAAATGGTGGCTGGGTTTGGCGCAGCACCTCCATAAACACCCGAGTGGAGATCACGGTTGGGGCCTTCGACATGCACTTCTAGATAGGCTAGACCCCGTAGACCCACGGTAATCGAGGGTTGATCTTTGTCATACATTGCGGTGTCGGAGACTAAAACGGCGTCACAGGCACACCACGCTTTGTGCTCTTCAAGAAAAGGGACGAGGTTTGGGGATCCAATTTCCTCCTCACCCTCAAGAAGGATTTTGACATTCACAGGCAAGCGTTGTTCTGTAGCAAGCCATGCTTCTAGCGCACACACATGGATAAAACTTTGGCCTTTATCATCGCTAGCACCTCGGGCATAGAGCCGGTCTCCCTTTTGGATTGGCTCAAAAGGTGGCGTGTCCCATAGCTCTAGTGGATCTGCAGGTTGGACGTCATAATGTCCATATATGAGTACTGTGGGAGCATCCGGCGCATGAAGCCACTCGGCTGTAACGATGGGGTGACCTGGTGTTTGGTGGACGGTAGCCTTCTCCATCCCGATAGACTCTAGGTGATTGCTGAGATGTTCGGCTAGCGATTGGACATCACCTTCGTGCTCTGGATTTGTACTTACACTTGGGACGCGGAGGATCTCTTTGAGTGCATCAAGATGGGACTGTTTTTGATCTTCAAGATAGGAGCGTATGGCATCCATATGTGGTGGTCGTAGGCTTAGATATTGAATCGAACGTTGTACAACGCCGACTTGTGAATGCGTCTTGTTTACATGGAGCCAAGATAACGGGTATCGGCAAGGAATACATCCTCAGATTGGAGCCAGCCTGAGGACCCATTGGACAGCGTGACGGGCAGCCAATCCGGGATGGGGAATGTTGAGTCCATGTCGATGTTCTCAGCGTTGCTTTCTGAGCTCTTCGTTAATGCATACGAATTGAGTGCACTCATTCGTAACTGAAACTCGACCCCTTCGTATGCTGTGGTTTCACTAGGTAACTCCTCATTAGGGTCATCATAGAGCCTCACCGATTCTGCAGTGACATACCCTTTTACGGTATCGGCGTATTGTGCTGCACCAGACCACAACATGATCGAAGCAAACAGGGCCATCACAGCACCAAGACCACTTATCGAAACATTGTACCGCCACGGCAGTGCAGTAAACAAGCGTAGCCCTAGACCTAGGACAATGATGTATAAACCAATGGAAAGCACCCATGACCACCCATCGGGCGTAAAAGCCCCTTGAATCGTATCAAAGCTACGTTGCCAAGGGGTTTTTGGAAGCACAGGAATGGTGAAGGGTAATTGTTCTTGCACGGAGTTATAGGCATCCAGTGCTTCAGTTTCGAGTCTTGGATCCTTAGAGGCAAGAACAAACCACCCCATCGATTCGCCTAATCGCCCCATTCGGTTCGATGCTACACCTAAATTAAAAAAGAGTTCTGGAGCTTGACCACCCTCTGCTACAATCTGATGGAGTGCTTCATACGACTCTATAATTTGTCCACTACGATAGGCGTCGATTGCGTCAACCAAGCGGGCTTCATGCGCGGATTGAATGTCAGAGGACGGATCACGTACCTCACCTTGTAACATGACCTGCATTAGCACAGTAAAAATTAGGCCAACACTCATGAGCTCTTTTTTTGGTTCAGGAACTCTTCTGCGAACTCTACCCACTCACGAACGGCACGAAGATCTTCTCGGAGTTTCTCCTCTGAGGCTGCTGGGGAGTATGACATCCGAGAAAGTTGCTTGAATAGCACCCGTGAACGCTCCAGAAAATCATGATCTATCGCCATCGACTCCATCTGCCTCTCTGCATCTGCTAAGGTGAAAGCCCCCGTTGGGTGTTGAAGTTTTAGCCGAAGATAATCAAGTACTTGTTGGACCAACGTTGTGTAGCGTTGTTGAATCTCTTTGGATGAGGGTTCAAGCTCATGTATTTGATGTTCGTGCTCTTCACATTGGCTAAGAAGGGTTTTTGCTGCCGCATGTCGTCGCCTTGTGGGCGCTTGTTTTTCCCTGACTCGACGTGCCATCACCACAATCCACAAACCGAGGCCTAGGCCCGTTGGGAGTGCCACACGGGTGATCCAGGTACCTTGTTGCCAGAACCACGTCGTGATAGAAACAGTTTGAATCCAGCTTGGCCCCCCACCCATCATCGGAAACTGCCGAGCGGCATCTGCGAGCTTGACCGGTGTTTGTCCTAATGCTTCACGAGCAATAAGCGGAATGGCAGGCAGTGAGGTCACTTCCCATTGAGCTATTGATGGGTTGAAATAAGCAACGTCAACTGCGGGAATTTCACTTCGGCCTGCCTCAGAAGGGACAACAAGATCTGTAAACGTTTTTTGTCCCTCAACCCGCTCATTCCGAGCTCGAAAATCGGAGGCTTCTTGGGGTGAATACTCTTGCCAGTTTTCAGGGTACGCCCATTGGGGACGGGTCAATAGTGGGAGGTTCCCCGATCCTTTCAACGTGGTGGTGATCTCAATCCCTTCGCCCACCTGCACCTCACGGGCAGAAGCACTCCTTGTAACGGTAAACGAACCTACAGCATCTAAAACGAAATCTACATTTGGTGGATTATCGGGGCGCTCCACATCTAAATTAACCTCCTCGGTTTGCAGCGTCACGCGTCGCAGATTAGTCCCAAAACTGTCAAAAATGCTGCCAAAGGGATCTCGACTTGATACTTGTGAACGGACTCCAAGCACCATTGGGAATGGGTCAACAAGAAGAGATCCTGTACGTGTAGGAAAGACTATAAATTTTAGCAGCGTGGCACGACGAAATCGTTGGCCTTGGATTAACGCATCCTCAGCCCGCGGTTGAGCCTGCCCCTCTAATTCTTCTTTCCATAAGCCATCTGCACTCCATCCTGTCAAGGGTTGAAACGACTGCACCTCAAGCCCATCGCGAAAATAGAGGACCACTTCCGCTAGCATCTCTTGTCCAAGCACAGGTGTGGAATCCTCAAATTCCATCTCTATAAAAATATCAGGAATCGAGCCGTCGTCAGCTGATGCGCCTGCTGAAGCAGATTGCACCTGAAAGGGTATAGGATCTGTGGTGAACGTCTCGCCATCAATCACCACCTCCAAAGCAGGGATCTCAAATGAGCCCTCACGTTCTGCCATCAACGTGTAGGTGTAGGTCAATGACGATGAGGCGTTCCCATTAATAATTTGGTAGCTCGATGAACGTGATGGGACCCTGTTTAGGACTCTTGCCCCAGGAATTTGGCCAATTTGAGGATAATCAGCGCTTGAAAACGCTCCGTTTTTGATCTCAATGCTCAGATTGAAGGATTCACCAGTATAAATAATGGTGTTGGAGAGCGTCGCTTGTATCTCTGGGGTTTGCCCCTGGGCCAAAGGCGTGTTGATCAACGACATGGCCATCATTGCACAAGCAGCTACAACCCCTCGAAGCCGAACATCACGACGTGTGTCCATCCACTGTATCCACTGTAGGACATGACATATGTCCATCCGCTGTAGGACATGATGTATCCATGGGTTCCATGTAGACATCATCACCTGGTTTACCAATCTTTGGTCTTCCGATTTTGTTGTTCCTTCGCCTCTTTTTTCATCTCTTTGAGCAGATCCTTCTCTTTTTGCTCTAATGCGTCCAAGAGTGCTTCAGCTTCTCTTGGTTGCATGGACGGGGCTTGACCTTGCTGAGGCTGTTGTTGTGGTGGAGGCTGATTTTGCTGGTTTGGATCTTGGTTTTGGCCGTCCTGGTTTTGCTCTGAATCTTGATTTTGTCCATCCTGATTTTGATCAGAATTTGGGTCTTGTGGCTCTTGATTTTCGTTTTGATCGGGATTTTGCTCAGAGTTTTGATCAGAATCTTGGTCCTGGTTTTGATTGTTCTGTTGTTGATTCTGCTGATTTTGTTGCTGTTGTTGGAGCAACATTTCCAGATTATGCTTGGCATCAGCATCTTGTGGATTGGCTTTTAACGCTTGCTTCAACGCATCAATCGCGGCTTCAGGGTCTTGTTGTGCAAGTAAAGTGCCTTTGTTGTAGTCAGCCTTGGATAATTCGCTGGGATCAAAGCTTTGCAAATTACCTGATTCCTTGAACGCGTCATATGATTCTATAGCCTTATCGGTATCGCCAAGTTTCGCTAATGAGTTCCCCAAATTGAACCAGAGCTTAGGTTGTGTTTGGCTCGGTTTGTCTTGATCAACAGGCTGCTGTTGCAACAATCCCCGATATGCTTCCGCTGCTCGATCATAGGTCCCTTTATTATAGAGCTCATTTGCCTCTTTTTCTGGCTGAACCCAAGGCGTTAGGGGAGAAGATTGACCATGTAAGGGATTGACATGTAGAAGAACTAATGAGCTAAAAACCAGCAAAACTGTAGCCAGTGAACGAATCAAGCTGACCATGCTCTGGATAGTATGTGAGGTTTGTGGTTTCATAGGCATTGAAAACGTATTACCCATTAAAATATTTTTGCTCAAACTCTTCATTTGGGGCAAGAGTCCAAAAAATGGCACTAATATCCATATTCTCCTCGAACCTCTGATAGAGCTCTAGATTTTTGATGTATGTTTCTTCATCGACCTCGACTGTCGTCACAGGCACCTTCACCAGTTCAGCACTTTCAACGGACGTGCCTGACATGGTTAACACATTCTTGACCGCCATGAGTTCATCCCGAGCAGTCATCACCTCAGCACGCCCGTAAAAGAGTTCTACATCGACCAAATACTCTTCAAGAGTTTCCAAAATGGGCCACTCATCCTCAGCGTTTGTGGCAAACTCAAGCCGACCCTTCGTTTCAAACAGGTAGTTTACAGACCCTGTTTCGCCCAGATTCCCACCACCTTTCGAAAACATATGACGAACCTCCCCAGCGGTTCGATGAACATTATTGCTGGTTCCCTCCAAAATAAAGGCAACGCCACCAGGGCCATACCCCTCATAGGAGACCTCTGTAAAAATCTCACCCTCTTTGTTATCCTTGCCAGCACCTTTATCAATGGCCTTTTGAATTTTGTCCTTTGGGACATTAGCAGCTTTTGCACTATCCACTGCGAGTGCCAAACGGGCATTAGACTCCACAGCATCGCCACCCTCTCGAGCTGCAATGGTGATTTCACGGGTTAATTTTGTAAAGACCTTGGCCCGTTTTAAATCTTCTTTCGCCTTTTTATGGCGAATATTTGCCCACTTGGAATGTCCTGCCATGGTGTTAAGTTTAGGAGAGTTTTACCAAGAGAAAAAGATACACCATTCAACTGTAAATCATGAATATCGGGATCGTTTGTTACCCCACATTTGGTGGGAGTGGGGTCGTCGCTACAGAACTAGCCAAGGGATTGGCTAAAAGAGGTCATACCGTTCATATGATCTCGTATGCTAGACCTGCTCGTCTTGAAGCCTTTGAGACAAATATTGTATATCACGAAGTTACCGTACAATCATATCCTCTTTTTGAGTATCCACCTTATGGTCTGGCTCTGGCCAACATGTTGTCTCACATCATCGAAAACGAGTCATTGGACGTGCTTCATGTCCATTATGCACTCCCTCATACGACGAGCGCTTATCTTGCATGTCAAATCCTAGGGGATCGTGGTGCTGAAGTCCCCATCGTGACCACCCTTCATGGCACCGATATTACCCTGGTCGGTCGAGATCCAACCTATAAACGAATTGTCGATTTTTCGCTAAACCAAAGCAACGGTACAACAGCGGTCTCTGAATACCTAAAAGCAGAGACGATTCGGCAATTTGATATCCATCAAGATGTGGAGGTGATCCCAAATTTTATCGATTTGGAACGGTTTGCCAGAGTTCCAAACCCTGTACTACGACACGAGTTAGCGCCTGAAGGGGAGCCGTTGTTAATGCATGTCTCCAATTTTCGGAAGGTGAAGCGGGTGAATGTGTTGGTGGAAATGATGGCCAAATTGCTGGAAAAGGGGGGCACGGCTAAACTGATCATGGTTGGGGATGGGCCGGAGCGACTCAAAGCCGAATCGTTGGCAAAAGAGCTAGGCGTTTTGCGTCATATACGGTTTTTAGGCAAGCAAGAGCAAGTGGAGCAACTCTTGTCGATGTCGGATGTGTTTTTGCTACCCAGTGGTTCTGAGACCTTTGGGCTGGCAGCACTCGAGGCGATGGCATGCGGCGTTCCGGTGGTGTCTACCAATATTGGAGGGCTTCCCGAAGTGAATATTCATGGAGAAACGGGGTATCTGGTTGACTTGGATGACGTGGAGGCGATGGCCGATTACACCTTAAAGATTCTACAAGACGACGCTTTGAAACAGCGCTTGTCTGACAATGCTCGGGCTCGAGCTGAAGTGTTCGAGCAGTCCAAAGTGGTCCAGGTGTACGAGGAGTTTTACCAGAAGTGCTTGACCAACGTACGGCAGTAGACTACGTCTCGCTGAGAAAAATCAAGCGGCGAAAGATTGAGCTGTGAATATTGCGCAACGAAAGATTGCGCTGTGAAAATCACGTAGTGAAAATTACGCAGCGAAGATTTTGGACACCTCTTCGGCCGCTTCCTTTAGCAATACGGCTGAAATGACATTGAGTCCACTTCCGTCAATAATTTCCTTCGCTTCTTCAGCATTGGTCCCTTGAAGGCGAACGATGATGGGAACCTGCTCTACTTTTTTCGCGATTTCAGGGTCTTTGATGGCCTCTAGAATCCCATTAGCAACCCGATCACAACGTACAATTCCACCAAAGATGTTAATTAGAATTCCTTTGACGTTTGGGTCCTCTAGTATAATTCGAAAGCCGTTTTTGACCGTTTCGACATTGGCACCACCGCCAACATCGAGGAAGTTTGCCGGCTCGCCACCCGACAGCTTAATGATGTCCATGGTGGCCATGGCAAGCCCAGCGCCATTGACCATACAACCAACATTGCCATCCAGCTTGATATAATTCAAGCCAAACTTGGAGGCTTCAAGCTCTAGTGGATTTTCTTCTGATTCATCACGTAGAGCCGCAAGATCATCATGACGATACAACGCGTTTTCGTCGTAGGTTACTTTTGCATCCAAAGCGATCACCTGTTGACCCGGTGTCAAGACTAACGGATTCACCTCCACCATACTCGCATCCGTTTTGTCGTAGAAATCGAACAACTTCATAAAGAGCTTCACACCACTTTTGAGTGCATCACCCTGCAGACCTAACGCGAAGGCTAACCGGCGAGCTTGGCTGGGTTGTAGAGAGAGTCCAGGCTCAATCCACTCTTTGATAATTTTTTCGGGCGTCTCTTCAGCGACTTGCTCAATCTCCACACCCCCTTCGGTAGAGGCCATGACAACGTGCTGACTGCGTGTTCTGTCGAGGAGAATCGATAGGTAGAATTCAGACTCAATATCGACGCCGTCCGTGACATAAACGGTTTTAACCTCTTGACCAGCCTCGCCTGTTTGGATTGTTACCAACACATCACCCAATAGAGCTTCTGCTGCAGCCGTGGCTTCCTCAACGGTCTTGCAGAGAATCACACCTTTGGCTCCGCTGTTTTTTGTTTTCCCTTTCCCACGGCCGCCAGCATGAATTTGCGCTTTTACAACCACAAGCCCTGATCCACCGTCGAAGATCTCCTTCGCAATCTTGGTTGCCTCTTCTGTCGTAGTTGCGGCTTTTCCCGCTGGAACTGAAACTCCATGCTCAGCAAGCAGAGCCTTGGCTTGGTATTCGTGGATATTCATATAGTCTTAAGAAAAGATTGCCGTTTTGTGATGGGCGAAAGATAAAAGGTTTTAGCTGAAGATTTCGCTAAATTTCATTGTATGAGCCGCCGAATCATGACCCATGACGCGATGCACCAAACCTATGAAAGGTTTGCCATGCAGATATTGGAAAACGTTGATTCAGCTCCCTATCCTGCTCTTATCGGCATGCAATCTCGCGGAGTCTTTCTGGCAAAGCGTATTCAAGCAGCGGCCAAACAAGCGTCAGGCATTGATCTAGACTTCGGCGTGCTAGACATCACATTTTACCGCGACGACTTCAGGACCAAGCTAAAAATGCCCGAGGTCAAAGTGACGGATATTCCGTTTGACTTGTATGATCGAGATATTGTTTTAGTTGATGATGTCTTGTTTACGGGTCGAACGGTCCGTTCAGCCATGAGTGCCATTTTAGATTATGGACGGCCTCGGACCATCAAATTTTGCTGTATGGTTGACCGTGGTCACCGCGAATTGCCGATTGCGCCCGATGTTGTTGGGGTCGACGTACCAACGAAGGAAAACGAAGAGGTACGCGTACGAGTCTCAGAAATGGATGGTGAGGATGCCGTAGATGTTGTGGAGATGACGACTGATGGAGGCGAGGCATGATTGCGATACCAAAAGAGTATCAGTTCGCTCAAAAACACCTACTTGGATTGGCCGATTATAGCCGGGATGACATCGCCTATGTGCTTAATCAGACCGAACGATTTCGTGAGGTTTTGGATCGACCGGTCCCAAAGATTCCTACGCTTCGCGATAAAACGATTGTCAACCTTTTTTACGAGAACAGCACCCGAACGCGGATGTCGTTTGAGCTCGCGCAACGACGCATGGGTGCAGATGTCGTGAATTTCTCAACGTCGGCTTCAAGCGTTTCCAAGGGTGAGTCGTTGCGTGATACCATCCAGAATATTGACTCCATGAAAATGGATATGGTGGTCGTTCGTCACAAGAGCCCTGGGGTCCCACATTATCTAACCCGATGTGTGGATTCAGCCATTTTGAACGCGGGTGATGGGGCTCATGAGCACCCGACGCAGGCATTGCTTGACATGTTTACGCTGCAACAGAAAATGGGTTCACTCGAAGGGTTAAACGTGGCCATTATCGGGGACATCGCTCACAGCCGTGTGGTACGATCGGATATCATCGGGCTTCAAAAGATGGGGGCAGAGGTAATGATATGTGGTCCATCTACACTTATGCCACTCTACCCAGAAACCTTGGGCGCACATGTAAGTTACCACCTGGAGGAGACGCTGGGATGGGCGGATGTAGCCATTGCACTGCGGATTCAGATGGAGCGTCAAGCCGACGTGCCTGGGCGTATTCCAAGCCTAGGAGAATACCATCAAAAATATGGCATCAAAATGGAGCACTTAGAGATGTTTCCAGATCTGAACATTATGCATCCTGGGCCTATTAACCGGGGTGTAGAGCTTCAGGACGCTGTGGCAGATAGTGATCGAGCCTTTATTCTGGATCAGGTCACGAATGGTGTGGCGGTACGAATGGCTGTGCTATACTTGTTGAGTGGCTCTTCGGAGAGTGACGCAAGTGGTCGTGGCGTCGCCTCAACTCAAGCGTCGAAGTGAGTATGAGTGAGGTGAAGGGAGGCCCACTTGTATCGATACTTATTCCAACTCATAATCGAACGCTCTCGCTCCAAAGGGCGATCGATTCATCTTTGAAGCAGACCTACGAGTCACTGGAAATCATCGTGGTAGATGATGCATCCAGTCCACCGGCACACGAATCGATGTCGCAAGCATATCAACAGCACCCTTCCATTCGTTGGATACGACAGGAAAAGAACGTTGGTGCACCTGCCGCACGCAACCGTGGACTTCATGAATCACGGGGTGAGTACATCTGTTTTTTGGATGATGATGACGAGATTTTTCCTGAAAAGATTGCTAGGCAAGTGGAGTTTCTTGCAACTTCGGATGCTTCCATCTTTGGTGTAACGCATGACGTTGAAGATGAACGTTTTGGGGAAAGGTTGGTCATTCATAATACCCAGCACTATCCGTCATACGTCTCATTCTTGAATGGTTTTGCTAATACAGGAACAGAGGCTGTTTTGTACAAACGTCAACCACTGTTGGACACAGGTGGTTTTGACGAAGACCTTCCGTCATCCCAAGAGTATGATTTGCTGATTCGATTGGCAAAGAATGCAGACTTAGGCTATCTACCTTACATTCTAAGTCGTCATTATGCGTCTCAGGAATCAATTAGCCTGAATCTCTCGAAGAAATACAAAGGATCGGCGATGCTCTATAGACGACATCACCGTCGTTTTTATGAGGTAGGTGGACTCAGTTTTTGGATCAAGATGACCCTTAAGTATGCAGCGATTCTTATGCGTATAAAGCTAGGTCAACTTCTGGGCGTGGAAGCCTACAAGTCATGGATCCGCAAAGGCATGAGTGGTTCCTAAGGACATTTCTACCATTATTCATGATGATTGTAAACAGTATATCCTGCCCGAGGTATTTTTCATTTAAAGTGACTCATATACTGATATCAAACGTTTTGCCATGGCGGCAAAGGAGTATTGATCTATAATTTTATTGCGCATGGCGGATTCGTGAGATTCTGATGATTGAAGTGCTGAGATGATGGCCTCCAAAAGTGCAGGTGCATTTTCTGGTTCTACACACAGATTCCCTTGCTGGCCAGCTATAGTTCGATTGCCGCCCACATCTGTTGCTACGATTGTGCACTGGCAAGCAGCGGCCTCCAAGAGCGACACATTAAATCCTTCTGATCGGCTCGGCAACACATACAAATCTGCTGCTTGGTAGGCTGAGACCAGGTTTTCTCGAGTGACGGGTGGTTCCATATGGATTTTTGCATAACGCTCAGGAGGCAGGAACTGTTGTGCTTGACGCCATAGGTCATGGTGTGTTTTGCTTCCATCGCCAACTCCCACAAGATGAATGTGCGGGAATGGTACTTCATCTTTAGGCCACAAAGCGAGTGCTTCAAGTAAGATATCCAGCCCTTTTACAGGGTGGGGCCTGCCTACGAATAAAACATGAGGTTCCTTCGGGTGCCATCCTAAGCGGGTTTTGGCCTTGTTGTTGAGCTCCTCGGGTTTAAATAGCTCTGTGTCAACCGCGTTCATTACAGGGAGCACGTTAAGGCTGCCTAAACGGTGTGTTTCGGCCCAATCTTTTACCTCACGAGCGAGAGATTCACTACTTGTCAGGATAATCTCAGCGGAGGTACATGCCTTGGCTGTCAAAACTGGATAGCGCTCGGCATGAAACCAATCGGAGCCGTGGATGCTCAGTACGGTTTTGTACCCATGGTTTGCAAGCACATGCAATCCAAAGCCAGCGGGATACACCATATGAGCATGGATTATGGTGTCGGCAGGATCTCCAATAGTTTTCACAGCTGCCAGGGCTGCTTTGCCAAAAGCTTCACCATTTTGAGCCGGAAGTCCCATTTTTGGAATCGATAAGTAGTAGGGTCGCGTCGAAGAGACTGTTGTTTGTAGAGGACTATGATCTCTTCTCCAGCGTCGAGATCCAGGTACTGAGTATACTCTTGGTACAACCAGTGATACATCCATGGCTGTTTCACGTAGCATCATGTCTACATGATCCTTGATAAAGGTCTGTGCAGAAGGATCTCTTTGTGTAGGAAAGCGGTGATTAAGAATAACAAGCTTCAATGTATTGCCACTTGGTTGGTTATTGCTTTCCGTTGTGCTTCACGTTCCTGTCATAGGCTTTAGTAATAGACCAAATCAGGATTAGGTTTCCTATTTGTACAAGAGCCTGAGCGATCACCATGGTTTGAATAGCCCCTAAAAACCCTGGCTCGGCAAATGCTCCACCTTGAGTATACCCAAACCAAAGCGCAAGTATGCGTACAAAAAGGTCAATACCTGAAGAAATGGGTTGCCATTTGGCAGCACCTATGACCATTAAAATTCTAGATGTCGGCAACGTGATAAATTGCAAAAACAACATCAATGAAAGCCATTGTGATAATTCACCTGCAACCGCCCAAGGTTCACCAAAAACCCATGTGAACAATGGCTTACCAAACAAGCCAATCATAAGGAATGGAAGGAAGGCGGTACCTGCCAAGCTACCCCATAGTTTTTGAACCCACACCCCCAATACTTGTTGCTCTTGAACCCTTTTGGCTGCTCTTTGAGTAAAAATGGCACCCAGGCTCATTGCCAAAAGAGTTGCAGGTGCTGCCAATATCCTATAGGCAAAACTATATTGACCAAGCAGTTCCTGGCTAAACCATGCTGCGACCAAAAAGACAGGAACCTCTTTGGCAGCCATGCTCAAAAGACTAGATGGCATCACAAACATGGGTTGTTGTATGTATTCTTTGAGTACACGCCTTTGGTTTTGAAGTCCAAGAGACATTTTATGCCATGAAAACGTGTGTTTACCCCCTTCAAAAGAGTCTTTTGCCCCATCTTGAAGCAGTGAATCACGTTGAATGCCAATCGACACAACTCGGCCGAGTATGTATCCAATAATTAATCCGAATGACCCGAGTCCACCACGTCCACCAACCAACTGAGTACTGACCAATACAGCAGACATAGCTACTTTTGACCACGCCTGAGTGTTAATTTGCTCAGTTCGTAGAGTCCATTGGGTCCAAACTTGCATGGCTCCGTGAAGTCCAATGGCGAGAGGCAACCCTATCCAAACAGGGTGAAATCTTTCATGAATGCTTGCAATACACAGTGTACCAACGAGTGTCCAAATGAGGCACAATTGAAGGACACTTCGTAGTAAAGCACGAGCATCTCCATCTTCTTTTGGCAGGGGAATGGCAGCATCATAACCAGCAGTCATTATTATAGAGCCTACAAGTACGAAGGAGGCAAATAACCCGTAGGTTGCAAATTCTTCAGGGCTATAGAGTCTGGATATCCAAGGACTTGAGGCAAGCACCAATAATTGAGCGACAAACGTTCCTATGGTTAGGGAGCGCACCTGCTTGATCGCTGAGCCGGATACAGAGATGGGGAAAGCCATATAAAAAGCTACGGAAGGTTTGGCTAAAATGTTGATGAGTAGGGGCTAACCTTAAGGAGTGTCTAAAAGAGTCAAAAACATAGTTTCTGAAAAAAGCCATTATCTTTACCCCATTGAGCCAATTCATAAACCCATAGGCACAGTATGTTTATAGACATCTTTATTGTCATAGCTCGCTACAGAGGTCGTTTTTTTGGCATTCTAACTGGCATTACCCTCCTGAGTTTAGGCGTAGCACTGCTTTGGCCCAAAACGTACATGTCTACAGCAAAATATGTGCAATACGATAGCTCTGTGAGTGGATCACTTGGTGGATTAATCAGCAATTTCACCAATCTTCCTTCGGGCGGTGAGAAAGTTAATACAGAGCAGTCTGCTATAATTTTACGAAGTAGAACGATGCTCGACGCTGTGATTGAGGAGTTTGATCTAGCCTCGGTATACGAAAAAGAGATTCAAGAAGAACTTCGTTTAAAACTTGAAGAGAATACGATTATTGAAGAGATCAGAGAAGCCGGGATTGGGTTTAATCCCATCGTATCCGTCTCAATCTCGGTTCTTGACCGAGATCCACAAAGGGCCAAAGAGATGGTGGAATTCTATCTAGATGAACTAGAGAAGAGGATGGTGGAGATCAATCGACGCAATGCTCAGCGTATGCTCACAGCTTATGAGGCTCGATACCAACAAAACTTGTCTGATCTTGAAACAGCGACACAAGAGCTTGTCGACTTTCAGGAAACTTATGGCATTTTAGAGCCTCAAACGCAAACAGCGGCTCTGATTGGCAATGCTGCACAGGTCAAGGCACAGATGACTGCTTTAGATGTTGAGATTGGTGTGGCTCAATCGTTACTAAGTGCCTCATCTGGGGAGATTACCGAGTTGCTCGAGCGAAAACGACAGCTCGAGGAGACCTACAGCGAGTTAATCAACAAGCCATCAGATGCAATTGACTCAGGTGATACAATTGACTCCCCTGAGAAACTTTTTACAGATGCTACCCTTGATGTATTTCCATCACTTGAAGAGATGCCTTCCTTAGCAGCTGAATATCTCAGGTTGTTCCGTGAAGCTACTGTTCAGCAGGAGATTTATAAGGTTCTTCTTCCTCAATATGAACAGCAAAAAATGATGGTAATGGAATCCAACTCAGGTATTGAATTAATTGATCAACCCAACCTTCCTACATACAAAGAAAAACCGAAGCGAGCATTCATTGTCATTGCTGGTTTCTTCTTTGGGTTGTTTGCAGCCTTTTTTGCGGTCTCTTTCGCAGACTTTATTCGAAAGGGTAAACAAGGAGAACAAAGCGAGGCTTATCAAAAGTATCAAGAGTTGATGCAGGCTTTTAAAACATCGTGACCCTCTCACGCCCCATAGGACTTTCAGTGGCAGCAGGGCTTGCCTTTCTTGTGTTTATAGCTCCTTTACTGACACGGTTCGATCCTTTTGTAGCTATCTTGGTCTTGATCGGTCTACCAGCAGCGTTCGTTTGGGCCCTGAAATCCGTGGAAGATCCTTTTTGGGTTGCCCTTCCTTTATGTTTATCAGCCTTTTTGGGAGGGATTTTTGCTGAAGTCTTTGAGCTTACCCTTCCGATTACTCCATTCCAGATTATGTTTATCCTAGCAATTGGGTTGTGGAGTATACATCGCTCAATCACTTCAAATCGACTAACACTCCTTGGGATTGAGTGGCCAGTGGTGGCATTGTTGGCATTAGCGTGTTTTTCCATGCTGTTTAGCACCAATGTAGAAGAAGGGTTGCTCCGTCTTCTCCGCGTCTCTTTGAATTTTGTCTTTGTGTTCTATCTAGTTCAGGTGCTTCAGACAAAAAGACAGCTGGCCATCTTGTTGATCTTCATTACGGCGTTGGTGACAGCACTTGCAGGTTACGCCGCTGTGTTTACCATTTTGAATCCTGAACAGGCAGCGATTAACATTCAACTCCGTGGAATTGGTGTTGCCAGTCGTGCCGCAGTGACCGATGCAGATCCAAATATCTTTGCCTCGTCATTGCTCGTAGGTATCGCCTTTACCACGGCGCTTCTACATAGCCGATCCATGGCTGTTTGGCAAAGAGTCTTAGCTGTCGTTTCATTACTCATTTTAATCGCAGGGATTCTATCAACCTACTCAAGAAGTAGTTGGGTAGCTGTTGTGATACTTGTTGGTTTTGTGATTTGGCAACTCAAAAACTTCCGATTTGTATGGCTTGGTTTTGGTGTTTCTGTCCTGGCACTACTGACTATTCCTCAGGTTCAAGTTCTGTTTTTTTCTGTGGCAGATCGAGCCTTAAGCTTGCTGGATATCTCAAGTGATGCTTCAAGTTCAATCCGACTTCTTCTTGGGCAAGCAGCCTTAGAAATGTTTGCCGACTCATGGGGATTTGGTGTAGGCTATCGGGATTTTTCATATGAATTTGCCCGACGCTATGACTTGTATAGTATTACCTATGTGAATGAACCCCATAATATTTCCTACCAAATGTTGGCAGAGCTTGGTCTCGCTGGATTCCTTCTATTTCACGGAATCATTTTAGCTATGGGTCGGATGGCGTGGCAATCGATGCAATCGTATAAACAACAGATTGGCTCATGGGGTCATATACTAGGCATCACCCTACTTGGTACCTTTCTGGCGTATTTTGTCTTCCATCAATTTTTACCACGGTTTCTCACTAACGCACCCCTTATGGTCGTCCTGGGTTGCATGCTTGCTTACGTGAAGATTCATAGACTTGAAGATTCACAAGCTTGAAGATTCAAGAATTTGAATCAATGGCTAAAGATCCATTGACCCCACAAAATCGACCATCTGCGCAGCTTGAGAGCTTCTAGAGTAGTGGGTCTCCACAAAGGGTCGAGCGTTGGATTTAAGGTCATTAAGCTCTCTTGGATTTTTCTTCAATCTAACGACATCATCTGCCAGTGACTGCCAATCACTCGGTGGGTGTACGATAGCTGCTCCAGAGGCGTTGGCCATTCGTTCCTGAATTCCACTAGCAAGGCATATCACAGGTACTTCGCATGCTAGGTACTCATAAAATTTTACAGTAATGATAGAGCGGAATGCCTCTGAATCATGAATTGGGTTTACTGCAAGATCAAAACTAGACATAAATGCAGGTACGTCATCATGCGGTTTTAAACCCACCCAACGAACATTGTTTGGTTGAATGGTCTCTAAAAGGTTTTGAAGTTGATTTTGTTGACCACCATCGCCTACAATCATGAATTCAATATCATGATCACTTTCCACTTCCTTTGCAGCTAGGATAAACGACTTGATATCATGGATTTGGCCTAAAGAACCTACATATCCAACACGAAAAACACCCTTGCGTTTTTTAGCGTCTTGGGGCCAGACCTCTGACGGGATTTTTCTGAATAGGTCTGTATCGACCCCATTCCAGATGACACTAGTTCGGTTGTGGTTCCCTTTTTGTTGTATAATAGATTCTGCTGCATCGGTAACAGCTATGACATGATCTGCTCGTCTGTATAGCCATGCCTCTACTTTTTTTCCGACTTGGATAAACCAAGAGTCATTCGAGTAAAGCTCTTTTTTTACAGCTGAATCAGGCCACAGATCACGAACTTCTAGCACAAAAGGGCATCTTAACCATTGGCTTAACAAGGCGCCAGTGATGGCTCCAAAAATGGGCGGTGAGGTGGCGATGACTAGATCATATTTTTGCGTAGATCGCAAAACCGTGACCAGTGAACTCACCATAAAGGAGAGGTAAAACGTCATTTGTTCCCATAGATTGCGACGTCTATTCATCGCAACCCAAGACCTTGTTACCGACACTCCATTATAGACTTCTTCAGTATGTAGGTGATCTTTGTAACCAGGATAAGGCTGGCCAAGAGGGTAATTGGGACGCTCTGCTAACACTTGGATTTCGTAGCCTGCTGCTGATAATGCCTGCGTCATTACCTCAGCTCTCACGGCTCCTGCTCCAACCTCTGGAGGATAATACTGACTGATGTATAATATCCTCTTCAAGAGATGTCTTAGAGTCGTGTCAGCAAAAGAACCACACTAACAAGTGCATTCACCGTAGAAATGACGGTTCTGAAGCGAGACTCCTGTCGTTCTAGTTGAGCCTCTAAACGCTGAATCTCAAGTTGTTGATCTACTTCGTAGGTAGTGATCGGCGTGCGGTCAACAAAAAGAATATCTCCTGGTTCAAGTGTTGCTTCCTCAGCAGGCACCCATGCATAAGAGATGTTCTTGATCACATAGATTCCATCATCATCGGACGCAGGTCCCAATCCTCCAGCCTCAGCGATATACTCGTCTACAGTTTTACCCACTTCCAGCGGATAAAAACCACTTTTACTGACTTGTCCCATCAATCGGATGTGACTGGGAGTATACCGAACCTCAATACTATCTTGATCTGCCAGAGCAACACCGCTTGATTGCACATCTTCAGGTTTTACATATAAATAGGTTTGCTCCATGTCCAGCTCATCGAAGAAGAGCTGGAAATTTTCTAAATACTGATCAGACATGCGTAACTGATCAGGGGTCACGCGTTGTGTTCGCGACTGACGAAGTAGGTCCGTCTGAAATCGCTGGAGTTCTTCTTCCGATTGTCTAGATTGCTCCCGTTTAGAGTCGTCATCTTTACGGTGAACGATAATCGAGAGATTGGAGGGGTTTTTTGTGTACCCACCCGCCTCAAGCAAGATCTCCTCAAGAAGAGTTTCGTCTTCCAATATTGGGTAAATACCAGGTTGAAGTACTTCACCTACTAATTTTACCGTACTCTCTGGACGTTTAGAGTCATCTTTTCGGATAATGAATCGATCATTTGGCTGCACCTGGTATGTAAGTGCCGAAGACAAAGGCATAACCTTGCGCTCAGGAGAAAACATGACAATCTCATCTGTCCAAGCATAGTCACTAAACCCACCGGCAATCTCTAAAAGATCTTCGAACGTTTCGCCTTCTTTAAAAGGGAGGTCTAAATTGCGAACGACTTCACCAGAAATACTTACCCGCTCAAATCTTGGATTTGTTTGACGTATATGAATCACATCTCCATCGTTTACAATCACATTCTCCGACAACTTTCCACCATAATTGTAAGCTAGCAGGTCGCTTGAAAGAGTATCACCATCTTGCGTGAATACAAGAACATTGCGAAAGTCAAGCGTTGCTTGCTCAAGCGCAGATTGCTTGTTGAGAATATCGAACCCAAATAAGACTTCATCGACTCTAGCCCCAACAGGGACTTTATAAACACCCGTAAGAGGCACGTCACCTGTTACGTGAACGTTGATGCTTCTAGAGGTAAGGTTTAACGGATTTGAAATCGATACGCTGGGCAAAGGGCGTTGGCTTTGCTGCCCATTATTCTGTGTCGGGAGCGGTATATCTTGCCCAAAAGATGAAACGGCCAGCATGCCGTGAAGCAAAAAAAGAGCAAGCAAGAATGTTGCCTTATAGTACTTTGTGGCATTACTCCTGTTGACTCTTTGAGCCATTGGTTTTAGCGCTACAGACATACGTGGTTTGTCTATTCTTATCACATACAAAAGATACACGCTAAAGCAGTTTAAATAAAACAAACTGCACGTTTGTTTATTCCCAATGTTACTTCCCAAAAAAACGAACGATGAAACTACTTGATGGCGTTTGCGTATAGTTAGTTCATGACCGCTGGTCATAAATCTTGCAGAAATTCTGTATCATTACTTGAGCTAAAAGCTTGTTCAACCCTCATGTCAGTCAGTACAAAGACCCTTCAGCGCAAGGAGTCGATTTTGGAATCGGCGACAAAACTCTTTGAAGAGCAGTCAATAGAGCATGTGTCTATGAGTCAGATCGCCCAAAATGCGGGTATCTCCAAGGGGGCGTTATATCTCGAATTCGAGAGTAAAGATGACATCATCGTAACCATTGCTTTGGGTTTTTGCAAGGATTTAAATCAGGAATTTAGCCTGATTCTAACCCAGTCGTTGACAGGTTTGGAGATGTTGCAAACATTTGGGCATCAACGTTTAGAGTACGTAAAAAGTCACCCATTGTATCTACCTAGTTTGTATGTTTATCAAAATATTGTGGCACGAGACGGCGTTGATGCAGGTGACTCTGTTCATGCGTGCAAAACGGAGGTGGATAATGCGCTGTCTTACATTATTCGGGCAGCCCAAATAGGGATTTCAGATGGATCCATTCGAGCCGATATCAAGCCTGAGCAATTGGGCCTTATGATTTTTGCTGCATCCAAAGGGATGTTAGATCTATTTCAATCTCCAAAACAGGAGATGTTCAGCCACTCTTTGGTCCATGATGTGACCGCTGATGAAGCGATGAAACAGTTTATGCAAGTAGTTTTGCATGGTATCAAACCAATCGAAACGGAATTGAAGTCATGACCATGGGTCAAAATATGATGTCTCACACACAACAAAGTCTCACGTCCAAACTAGTCGCGGTAATGCTCGCTTGGGTACTCATCGGTGGGTTCCACGCGGTGGTTCAAGCTCAAAATCGTGTGATGAGCCCCGCAACGAATGATGCGATGAGTAGCGCGACAGGGTCAACGTCAACATCTGGACAACTTACAATGACGCTTGACCAAGCGATTCAGACCGCATTGGCAAGCAATAGGGAGATTCGAAAAGCGGCCCTTGGAGTCAAAGATGGGGATGCGCAGGTACTCAATGCCTGGTCTGAAGTACTTCCAGATGTGAGTGCCAGCGCGAATTATACCCGAAACATTGAAATCCCAGTCAATTTTATCCCAGCCCAAGTTTTTGATCCCTCCGCCCCTGCAGGCGAATTGGTTCCGGTGCAGTTTGGCACCGATAATAATTGGCAGGGAGGCCTCACAGTCTCGCAAACAATCTTTAGGGGTCAAGCCATCATAGGCCTGAGCACATCACGACTGTATAAACTCGCACAGTCCCAAAATTTTGAGCTTACGTCTCAACAAATCATAACACAAACACGCCAAGCGTATCATCAGGCACTCCTTGCTAAGGAGCGTGTTCAGCTTTTAGAAACATCTATAGCAAGGCTTGAGCGTGTTCTCGAGGAAACGAAGGCCCGAAGAGACGCAGGATTGGTGGATGATTATAGTGTGCTTCAAATCGAGGTTCAACTGGCAAACCAGCGCCCTTCTCTGATTGAGGCTCAAAATGGGTACAAGCAAGCCCTCAGAGGGTTGGTCCAGGTACTTGGTCTTCCAGTAGACAGCTCACTCGAGGTTGTCGGAGACTTGACATCGTTTGTGATTTCGACATCCGATCAACCTGCTCCTACAAATGAACATTTAGGTCGAATAGATCAAGCAAATGGCCATTCGGCCCAATCCTTATTAAAACCGCAAGATGTGGTGGACCAAAGGGCTGACATTCAGTTTCTGGAAAGCCAAGTAGCTCTTCGAGAAAAGCAACTCCTGGCTACCAAAAGTGAATACCTTCCATCGATAAGTGCGGTTTATAATTTGCAATGGTCCTCATCTCAGCCTGGATCGCCGGTGGTGTTTGAGGATGCCATTCGTTTTCAAACGGTTGGATTGGCGGTTTCTTTACCCATTTTTCAAGGGTCGGAGCGCATCGCAAATGTGTCAAGAGCTTCGATTGAGCTTCAGACTTTTGAGACCGATTTAGAGCAAGCGGAGGTCTCAGCAGCGCAGGAAATAGCGACCCTTCAAGATGAGTTTAATAGACTTTTCTTGAGCTACGACGCCCGCCAAATGGCCTTGAGGCAAGCTCAGGAGGGGTTTGAGCGTGCAAAACTTCGGCTTGAGTCAGGCAATGGATCTCAGCTGGAGATTACCGAAGCGGAATTGCAACTTCAAGAGGCTGAATTCAACGTTGTTCAGCTAGCACATGATTACCTAAACGCCAAAGCATCATTTGATTTTGCCATTGGCAGTGTCCCTTTCTCCGAAAACCTTTCGATTCAGACGTCTTTAAATCCATAATCTTATGAAACCTTTTTCCACTCTTTCTATCCTTTTGTTGAGCTCGTTTCTGCTCATTCAGTGTGGCCCACCGGAGACCATGGAGGCGCCCGAAGAACTCGTACGTAGAGTGACCGTCGATACAGAAACTCTACAACCAGAATTGTTTCGAAGCTACCTCAAACAAGTGGGGACCGTGACCTCAGACAACGATGCAATCCTATCGTCAGAGGTACAAGGCCGACTCCTGCGCTTCACGGTGTCCAAAGGAGAGCGTGTGCAAGAAGGTCAAGTCCTAGCCAAAATTGACGATGCTTCACTCAAGCAAGAAGTTCGTCGAATGGAGGCGATGGTGCGTCAATCAAAGCTCCAGTATGACCGACAAAAAGATCTTTTTGACAAAGGCGTCGGGTCTCAGAGTGATCTTGATAATGCCGAGTTAGCTTATGAACAACAGGATGCTGCATTGGCATCTCTTCGAGTGTCCCTCAATCACACGGAATTGAAAGCACCTTTTAGTGGAACTCTAGAGCAAACCTATGCTGATCCAGGGGAGCTTCTTTCGCCTGGGACACCCATTGCTCGAGTGGTGAATACGACCGAGCTCTATGTGACGGTTGGCATTCCCTCTCGCTATGTTGGGATTTTAGAAAAGGGAGACCCCGTTAGACTCCAATTCAATCAACGAGATGATTTACAAGTCGAGGGTCGTATTCAGTTTGTGGGTAACACGATTGATCCACAATCTCGCACATTTGAAGTTGAGGTTGGGTTTCCCAACCCAAATGAAGTTATCAAAATTGACATGGTTGCCGATGTAGAAGTTGTTTTAGATGACATGCCCAATTCGATTGTGGTGGGTGAAGAATTTGTGTTTAACAAGCAAGGCCGTATGGTTGCCTACATTGTGGATGAAGATGAACAGGGCAACCCAATTTCTAGAGAAGTGGAGGTTGGAAATGGGCCTGTTTACAAGAGTCAAACCGTCATTTTATCGGGTTTAAATCCTGGTGATCTATTCATAACCAATGGCGCGTCTTATCTCCAAGATGGCACACGGCTGCAGATTCGAACGTCGAGCTCTTCCTCCAATAGCTCAGGGTCCACATCCAGTGAGACTGCAACTAGTGAGTCTACAATATCTGAGACGCTAAATTAAACATGCTCTCCTTTCGCGCACACCCATGCCTACCAAATCCATGAACACCCAATCATCTCCTCAAAATCCATCTGAATTTCAAGGCCGTGAATTTCCGCTGACCAATCTGTCGCTTAAGAATCCCATTAGTGTCTTGGTCCTGTGTGTCATTTTTGTCATTGGAGGATTATCGGCCTATTTATCGCTCCCCAAAGAGGCACAGCCAGATATCACGATTCCCAATATTGTGGTTCGAGCAGCCTATCCTGGTGTGGCACCTGAGGATGTTGAGACTTTGGTTACCAACGTGTTGGAAGATGAATTAGCTAATATTTCCGAAATCAAGGAAATGACGTCCACGTCTGCGGAGGGCTATTCTAGCATTCTTCTGGAATTTAATTCGGATGTCAACATCGACGAGGCCCTGCTCAAGGTGCGTGAAAAGGTGGACCTTGCAAAGTCGGAACTACCCGGCGACGTGGAGGAACCTGTGGTGGATGAGATTAACCTGTCTCAGTTCCCCATTATGCAGGTCAATATATCGGGTGAATATGGACTTGACGAGCTAAAAAAAGTTGCTGAGGATCTTCAAGATGAGATTGAAGCTCTACCTCAAGTCCTGGAGGTTAACCTTGCTGGGGGTCTAGAAAATGAGGTGAAGGTTGATGTCGACTTAACCAAACTACGCTACTATAATCTTGCCTTCGATGATATCACTAAAGCTATCGGAAATGAGAATGTGACGATTCCGGGGGGCTCAATCGATGTAGGAACCAAAAAATACCTGCTTCGTGTGCCTGGTGAATATGAGGATCCAAAACGGTTAGAAGACATTGTGGTGACAAGCACGAATGATCGTCCTGTCTATATTCGTGATGTGGCAGAGGTGCGCTTTGCGCCAAAAGATCGAGAGTCTTATTCCTATCTAGATCAAGCGCCTGTCATTACACTCTCTGTTGTCAAGCGCACGGGAGAGAATATTATTGATGCCTCTGAGTTGGTCAAACAGATTCTCAAGGATAATGAGGCACTGGTCCCTCCAACAACGACCTTCAAGATCACGTCAGACATGAGTACCGAGATTCGCAAAATGGTCTCAAGTCTCGAGAATAATATTATCTCTGGGTTGATCTTGGTGATTGCGGTCCTTCTGTTCTTTATGGGTGTCCGAAACTCCACATTTGTGGGTGTAGCGATCCCATTCTCGATGTTTATTACCTTTTTGGTCCTTACAGCGTTGGGTATCACACTCAACATGATTGTGCTGTTTTCTCTGATTCTTGCGCTTGGCATGCTGGTGGATAATGCCATTGTTGTGGTAGAGAATATCTATCGCTACCTCGAGGAGGGGTACTCCAACATTGAAGCGGCGAAAAAGGGGACAGGTGAGGTTGCTGTGCCGATTATTTCAGGAACCACCACAACTTTGGCCGCCTTTACACCTCTAGCGTTTTGGCCAGGGACTGTGGGGGAATTCATGTCCTACCTCCCCAAGACGTTGATTATTACGCTTGCCGCATCCTTATTTATTGGCCTTGTCATCAATCCTGTGTTGTGCGCTTTGTTTATGCGTGTCCCAAATCGGGAAGAGGATGCGTCGGCATCTAAAATGTCAAAAACGGGTCGTCGTATCATCCTTGGGATAGGTGTGTTTGTCATTGGTTTTTTGCTCTTCCAAAATCCCGTGCTGTGGTCCATGTTATTGACCATCGCAGGTGGCATTTACCTTTTACATCGTTATGCCTTGACCAAAGTAGCGTCATGGTGGCAAACCAAAGGGATGGCGGCAAGTATCGCTCGTTATGAACGCTCATTAGGGTGGGCTTTGCGCCACCAATGGGTCGTCTTGTTGACGGCGGTTGGAGTATTTTTGTCGAGTTTTGTGATGTTTGGGATCTCACTGGGTGTATTTCAAACCACGAAAGTGGAATTCTTCCCTGAGGATATCCCACCTGCTCGACTCTATGCTCAGATTTCCACCCCTGCAGGAACCAATGTCGAAACGACTCGTGAGTTTATAGAATCGCTTGAACAACGTTCGCGCCAAATTCCAGAAATCAGCGATGTCGAAACCATCGTCGCCACGGCAGGTGCTCCCATTTCTTCGGGGATGGACAACAGTGGTCAGACCCAAAACAAAGGGACAATCGTATTGAATTTTGTCGATTATGAACAACGCGATGGCTCTACCTTTGATGCGATGGAGAACCTTCGTCAATCGCTACCTGAGGACCTTGCAGGGGCCGAAGTTGTGATTGAAAAGCCACAAGAGGGACCCCCTACTGGCAAGCCTATTAATCTAGAGATTATTGGCGATGACATGCAGCAACTCATGGAGATTTCTGAGTCCATACAGCGCCAACTCGAAAACTCCCCACTGTATGCACAATTGGAGGGATTGGATACAGACCTCCCTGAATCAAGACCCGAACTTCGTATAGATGTTAATCGTGAGCGTGCCGCGCTATATGGTCTCAATACACAAGAGATTGGTTCGACCATCCGCTCTGCGATTAACGGTGTGGAAGCGTCAAGCTATCGCGATGGTGTAGATGAGTACGATATTACCGTTCGGCTTAATCCTGAAAGCCGTGAAAATCTATCTGCATTGAGTACATTAACCGTCCTTACCGAGGCAGGACAGCAAATCCCCCTCTCTGAAGTCGTGTCATTATCCACACAAGAAGGTTATGGCGGTATAACGCACAAGGATCAAAAACGGGTTGTGACTCTTTCCTCAGATGTTAGTAGTACCGCAAATCCAAATCAGGTATTAGGAGAGGTTCAAGCAGAGTTGGCTAATACATTATCAAACCTTCCTCAAGGTGTACGGTACGAGTGGACCGGTGAGCAGGAAGAACAGGCTGACGCCATTGGCTTCTTAAGTAATGCTTTTTTAATCGCATTATTCCTGATAGCATTCATTTTGATTTCGCAGTTTAATTCAATCACAAAACCGGTGATCGTCTTAACGTCTGTGATCATGTCCATTTCTGGGGTGCTCTATGGATTGGTGATTTTTCAGATGCCTTTTGTGATTATCATGACGGGGATAGGGATTATCTCGCTAGCGGGAGTTGTCGTGAACAATGCGATTGTTTTGATTGACTACATTGACGTGTTGCGCACGAAGTATCCAGATAAGTCGACGTATGATGTCCTTATCATGGCTGGATCTACCCGCTTCCGACCGGTTGTTTTGACTGCTATTACCACAACATTAGGGTTGGTTCCATTGGCTATCGGGTTCAATATTGACTTTTTTACGTTTACCAATAACCCCGTAGAATTCTTCACCAACATTAGCGAATACCTCTATTGGGGTGGTGAGCAAGCCGCATGGTGGAGTCCTATGGCTGTAGCGGTAATTGTTGGGTTAATTTTTGCAACGGCTCTTACGCTGATTTTGGTGCCAGTCTTGTATCTTTTCATTGAACGCGTGTCTGCGCTACTCAAAGGGGTGTTTTACTCTACCCCAAGTGCGTAGGACTACATCCCAAGATGTATATTAAATGAGATAGACAAGAACCCAAAGTCGTCGTTATGATCCAACGCATTCAGTCTTTATGGCTTCTTCTAGCTGCCGCTCTGAATCCATTGATGCTACTGACACCCATGCCAGAGAGGATGGCTGCGGATCCTGCTGAATGGATCTATTGGGCACCCATGTCTATGGTGGCACTTGCCTCTTTTGCATTACTGGTGGCTATCTTTTCGTTTAAGAAACCATCATTACAGCTCCAGATTGTACGTATTGGTACACTCTCGTTGGCTGGAGTCTTCGCTTTCGAAGTGGCTATCTTGTTCTCTTTGGGTGGCATTGGCCCCTATTTGTGGGATGAAGCGATCTCTGCGGCGATTACAGGAAGCAGTTTGGTGCTAGCCTTTTTAGGTCGCCGAGCCATACAGATGGATCAAGCACTGCTTGCATCCGTGGACCGTCTTCGGTAAACCCTATTCTCTTGGTAGACACTAACCATAGACACTAACAATAGACCCCATGTCTCTTGGTAGATCCCACCCGTAGAACCCCATCCAAGTGAGCTCCTCGCAAACCTCAACTCCACCTCTTTGGGTTCCTCTTTTTTTGGGACTAGGCATTCTATCTTTTAGTTTTTCGCCAATATTTGTGCGATGGGCTGGTGAAACAGATCCATATTTTTTAGCGGCGGGTCGGTTAGGTGTGGCCTGGGCCTTGCTGTGGCCATTTTGGTTACGCAATGGGACATCTTTGCGCATTTTAAAACGGGAAAAAGGGGTAGAACCATGGGCGATTATCTTATCAGGGGCCCTATTAGGTGCCCATCTCGTGTTGTTTATTACATCAATCCAGTTCACAAGTGTAGCTTCAGCGACTGTACTTGTGACCATGCATCCTATCTTATTTATTGTATTAGAGAGTGTCATATTCAGACACCCATTTGGCTGGCGTACCTGGCTTGGGGTTATAACGGCATTATTAGGGACAATCATCCTAGCGCTTGGCTCCGAAAGTGACAGCTTAGCATTGAGTCAAGGGCAGCCTCTACTTGGCAATATCCTAGCTTTCAGTGCGGCTATATTGTTTGCGTTTTATTTCCTTATTGGACGCTCGGTTCGTCAAAAATCGACATGGATAGATTATGTGTTTTATGTTTACGGGGCTGCATTCATCACAGCGTCTTTGCTGTTTGTCTTCCTTGCAGATTCATATTCAGGATTTGGAGGTATCGCATGGCTTATGGTGGCGTTATTAGCCATAGGCCCCACAATCCTAGGCCATGGATCCCTTAATTTTGCAGTACGCTATTACTCTGCGACAGCTCTTTCCACCCTAATCCTTTCTGAAGCGGTGCTTGCAACACTCTTTGCATTTGTGTTGTTTCAGGAAGTTCCATCTGCACTGACTGTGGGGGGTATGGTGATTATTATGGGAGGAATCAGCCTGACGTGGAGTGCCCGCTCTTCAACATAACAATCGTTTGGTCGTCACCTTGGACAGGGTGCACCCTTGCGTGAAAACGTTGGAGGAAACGTTCCAGGTATTCTTGTGATGCGGTATGAGTTGGCGATGATCCTAACGCCTCAAGAAGCCAGTCCCCATAACGAGCCTCTCCCACACGACTCTCTCCCACATAACCCTCATGATTCGGTGCAGAGCCCACCATCTCTTGTTCAAGAACACCATCGGTGAGCCAACACAGTATGTCTTTGGCTGACATACTCACTGCTTGTGTACCCTTTTCAGTCTGTGATGGGTCCCATGGCGTCACACCTAAAAGGGGTGTTGTAGAAGGGAGCTTCTTCAGAGACATTTCGGATTGCATTGAGGATTGCATTGAAGATTGCATAGATCCTTGCATAAATCCTTGGTCACCACGCTTGATAAGATAGCCAGCTGGGTGACCAGCATTGACATATTGAACCTGAAAAGCCCCATCATGTGTGGACGGTACACTCAATTCTAAAAAAACGGCAGTGACAAAGGTATCATCAGGGGTACTTGTGAGTAATTGGTGATTCATGGCATGTGTTATATCTCCAACGGAAGCCCCTTGCATTGCCAGATATTGAAACAAGGCTTGCAAACTCGACATTAATAATGCTCCGGGGATTCCCTTGCCTGCCCCATCAGCAATCATAACCATTAGGCGACGGTTGGTTGTATCCTCAACGATATCAATGAGGTCACCCCCAACCTCTTTCGCTGATTGATGCACCCAGGCGATATCCCAAGGTTCATGAGGACCCTTACGATTGGGCAATAACGAGTCTTGAATCGTACGCGCAATCGATAATTCCTTTTGCACGCTCTCTTGCTCAATTTCTATTCGTTGTAATCGTAGTTTTTCAATGGATTGGAGACATAGTTGGGTCAATGTTTTGATGAATCGGATGTCGGTAGCTTGTAAGTCATGTGCCACAAACCTCTCTATAATGGTAATTCTTCCTTTGGCATGGTACCCTGCTCTATCATCTTGACGTTTGTCTGAATCTTGTTCGGAAACGACATCGTCCATCAAAGCAGCACCCGTAGAGGTTGTATCAACACCATGTGCCACGAGAATCTCTTCCTCATCGTCCGCTAGGCGCGTCAAGGCAAAGGATTTGATGCCCAATTGCCCCATCAAGGTATATTTAAAAACCCGTAGCACACCCTCTTCTGTATGTTGAGCGTGAAGACTCGTGATGGCTTCCGTTAACGCGACAAGTTCACTTTCCTTGCGGTCTAGATCTGTATTACCCTCAAAATTTGTGGGTGTTGACATCTCTGAAACCGATTAATTTGAGGTATTAAGCCGATTAAATTGGAGAATGGCTCGGTGTTCGCCGGCGTCAGTAGAGTCGAAAGCTACGTGATCTGCAAGATGCTCCATGATAAAGACACCCATGCCACCGGTTCTTCTTTGTTCTAAGGTCGCTTCCGGGTCAAAAGGTGTGTACGACGACGGATCAAAAGGGGTGCCTTTATGCCGAATCTCAATCGCAATTTGGGTCGCTGTAACACGAATCTCTAGGGCAACGACCTTTGTTGCATCCTCCTGGTAGGCATGTTTGACTGTGTTGGTAAAAAGTTCATCCGTGGCAAGGATGATGTTGTGAAGAAGATCTTTGGAAGGTGGAAGTGCTAAAGTTGCAAGGTTTGACTCAAGAAGTGCACGCACCTCGCTACAATAGGCTCGGGTTGCAGGAAAGGAAGTCTCTAGATGGTGTTGAAGTGCTGTCATTCATGAAGTGGACTGAAATCGTAGCATTGCGTCGTCATCCGTATCTACTACATCGACTAACTTAGGTAACCCTAGCAAATCAAATACATGTTGAACACGCTCCGATAGGTGGGTCACTTTGATATCACCCCCATTTTCACGAAAACGTTCGATGTAAGCCATATAAACACCAAGCCCGGCACTGGCGATGTACTGAAGCGCCTGCCCATTGGTTATGACTTGGTATCTTTGTTTGCTTAGTAGCTTTTCAAATTCATCTTCCAATACCACAGCCGTTTGGGCGTCAAGCTCTCCTTGGAGCTTTAAAATGGTAAACTCATCCTTTGTCTGCGAGTGGATTTGAAAGCTGTCCTGAGACATGATTTTTTACCAATCAATCGTCTCAGCGTCATCTAGGTGATATGCCCACCCCTCGGTACTGTGATCATCCATGAGCAACGTTACCGCTTTGGAGGCATCTTGCTCATTTGCAAACGTTCCTATGCGAACACGATACCAAATTTCACCTGTGGATGGATCACCCACTTCAACCACACTTGAGTTTTCGAAGCCTTGATCAACCCAGTATGACTTCATCGTTTCTGCTTTGTCGGCAGACCTCCATGCTGATAGTTGTACCACAAACATCCCTTCGTCATCGTAGTTGAGGGTCGTGCGCTCAGCTTCGGCTTGTTGACGAAGTGCTTCTTGGCGAGCTGCTTCCTCGGCTCTGGCTACTTCCTGAAGAGAGTCTTGACGTGCTTGCTCTGCAGCGGCTTGTTGCTCAGGGGTGGGTTCAGCTAAAGATTCAGCATCATCGCCAGGTTGAGTGCATTGAGTTAGGATACCTAAAACAAGAAGTGATGAGGGAATTAATATCGATAGCTTCATGGATGTCACCTTGAATTTATATGAAAAGAGGCGTAGTCAATGACCCGCCTCTTGTCAAGTTCGGTAATTCAGACGATAGCTTAAAACGGATGGATTGGTGCTGATTCTGCGCGACGGTTTTTCTCACAACCTGGGGTGTCTGCGTCCATTTCAGACTCCATACATGGTACGGGAGCTTTACCAAGGCCACGTGACTCAATGCGATCCTCACTAACACCATTGTTTCTGTAAAAATCAACGACGGCATTCGCTCGACGAAGGGAAAGGCGGAGGTTGTATTGATCGCCACCAACATGATCCGTGTAGGCGTCTATCTGCACATCCACTGCAGGGGCTGCAAGTAGTTTTTCTACGTTGTTTGCAAGGTCCTGAGCTGCATTGTCTGTAATGTCAGAACGGTCAAACCCGAATGTAATGGTAGCCATCTCACGTACACGACCAGGATCCGATGCATCATTTGGGTCTGTACCATTGGCAATCTCATCGGCATCGCCATATTCGTCACCATCCGTGTCAGGACTCAATGGATCTGTATTGTACTGTGTGACTTCCTCTCCATCAGAAAGCCCATCATTATCACTGTCAGCATTTAGTGGATCGGTGTTATGATCGTTCACCTCGGCTCCATCACTTAGGCCATCACCATCACTATCAGCTGCAAGTGGGTCTGTGTTGAAAGAGTTTACCTCCTCTCCATCAGATAGACCATCTTCATCAGTGTCAGCACTTAAGGGATCGGTATTAAATTCATTCACTTCTTGACCGTCTGTCAGACCATCATCATCTGTATCTGGATTGAGTGGATCGGTATTGTGGATATCGGTCTCGTTCATATCTGTAAGACCATCTCCATCGGTATCAATGGTCGCTGGATCTACTTTGTTGGAAGCACAACTAGACAGAACCACAGCTAGCGCCACGAGAGTGAGAAATTTTGGAAAGAGTTTTGTCGTTTTCATGGACGTACGTCTATAGTTAGTTTTAAATACACTTTACAGCATAAGGAATTTACGTAACTGATAGTGACGGAACAAATGTTTAGATAGGTGAATAGTCTACCTTTTCAATGGAAAGATTGTATCTTTGGTATTCGCTTGGGGCTATAGCTCAGCTGGCTAGAGCGTCGCGCTGGCAGCGCGAAGGTCTGGGGTTCGAATCCCCATAGCTCCACACAGTGAAGAATCGGGGGCAAGTTTCATACAGCCAGCTCCCTCTGAAGTCCGTCAGGGTCGGAAGACAGCAGCGGTAGGAGGTCGTAGCGGCGTGATATGAAGTGCTTGCCCCTTTTTGTTTAATGTTTTGTTTAACACATCCGCCGTGCAAGCCACACACTCTTCACCTGCACACGTTACGCCAGCATCAAATGGTTCATCCAAACGGCTCAAGCGCATTACCGCGATCGACCTGGGAACCAACTCGTTTCATGCCATCATCGCAGATTTGTTTGATGATGGTCACTACGAAATCGTCGACGCGCTTAAAGAGATGGTCATAATGGCCGAACAAGGGGTAGGTAAAGACCTTACCCCAGGTGCCATGGATCGCGGCGTTGCCGCGCTTCGCAAATTTTATAATCTCAGTGAGGGGCGCCAATCTGAGGCCATCATTGCCTACGCAACAAGTGCGGTAAGGGAGGCAACCAATGGCGGAGAATTTATTCAGCGGGTGATTGATGACGTTGGCATAAAGATTAATGCTATCTCTGGACTCATGGAGGCTGAATTAATTGCTTATGGGGTTCAGCATGGGGTAGCGATTGGCTCCACACCTGTCCTCATGGCTGATATTGGTGGGGGTAGCGTTGAGTTTATTGTAGGTACACAGGACACCACGTCCTATTTGACTAGTAAAAAAATAGGTGTCGCCCGTCTGGCATCCATGTTTTTGGAGCATGACCCCATTACACCGGCGGAAGTGGAAAGTATTCAGCGGTATATCGAAAAGTCGCTTGACCCCATGCAGCAACAAATTGGACGACTTCCTAGCGGTCTGATGATTGGCTCTAGCGGGACTTATCAAACGATAGCGGCCATGATAGACGCAAGACGACCCAATGGCCACGGTGGGATCATTGCCAATGAATTTGAATTTAGCTGGTCAGAGTTTAAATCGCTTTTTGATGAGTTTCTCTTTTTGCCCAAAAAAAAGCGTCTGAAGGTCGCAGGATTGGAAGAGAAGCGCTCAGAACTCATCTTGCCAGGTATGATTTTGGTCCATTCTATCATGCGGATGTTTAATGTAGAACGGGTTAAAATCTCCACGCAAGCACTCCGAGAGGGGATTTTGATTCGATACATCCAAAAAATGTATCCAAAACTTGCCACATCGCCCGTCACAGAGGACCCTAGACGTGATAGCGTCATGGAGCTTGCCATTAAATGTAATTGGCATGAATCCCACTCCGTTCAGGTGTGTAATCTAGCGCTAGAGTTGTTTGATGCGTTGCAAGAGGTCCTAAAGCTAGACGATACCGAGCGAGAGCTACTCGAGTATGCCGCCATTCTGCATGATATTGGCTACCACATCTCACATCGTAAACACCATATTCATGCACTGTATCTCATCATGAATGCTGATTTACGCGGGTTTTCGGAAGCAGAAATCCAGATTATGGCGCATGTTGCTCGATATCATCGACGTTCAACACCCAAAAAGAGACATGAACTCTATGCAGAGCTTGACAAGAACCTCAAGAAACGAATCCAAAAACTCGCTGCGATCTTACGTGTTGCCGATGGCTTAGATCGTAGCCATTATCAAAATGTCGTGGATATGGATGTGGAGGTAACCAAAAACGACATCAATATATCCGTTCAAACGACCTCAGATCCCGAATTAGAGCTCTGGGGAGCCAAAAGAAAATCGTTTTTGTTGGAAAAAGTTACGAAACGGTCGGTGGTGATTGAGGCTCAACCTGAGACCGCATAGCAAGTCGGGTTCCCAAAAGGACACCCAGAAGTGCAAAAACGCAGTAAAATGCTGTAGACCAGAAGGTGAAATCGAGGGTTAGGGTCCACCAAGCTGCGGGTGCCACCATAAAGATGGCAGAAAGGGCCCACTGAGCATGATTAAATGGGGTTGGACGTCGCAAATACCTCCGAATAAGGCGATAGACGACAAAACCATGAGCCAAAAATCCAGCCGCCACAACACCCCCCATGGGTGCCCATAACATTAAGACATAGGGGGTTAGAGGGTGCAGTAAAAGCGATAATATGCTAGACAGGACGATCGTAAAGGTGATATATGCAAAAAAGCGGTCCATCAGTCTAGCCAGTTTTCAGGGTTGACATTTTCGGTTCCATCGCGAACCACAAAAAAGACAACCTCGCCACGAGACGAAGATGCGGTTCCAGATGCACCCACTTTTTCCCCAGCGGAAAGGACTTGATTTCGACGAACCGATAAGTCACTCAAGTTACCATACGCTGTTTTGTATCGACCGTGGTTCAGGATGACCACATCCCCATACCCTTGAATAGGCTGGATGGCCACCACAATCCCATCGCTCACGGCTGTGACATCTGCACCACCTGCTGTCGATATTTCGACGCCCAACGAATTCACTCTCGTACCGAAAACAGGGTGCACTTGGACGCCAAATTTTTTGGTTACCACCCCTTGCTTCACAGGCCATGGCAAGGACCCTTTTTGGTCTTGAAATTGATCTTCAAAATTAACTAAAAGAGCTTCACTATCGTCTTCCTCAGCAAAGGTTGCGCGTGCTGAAGGGCCAGATTCCACTGCTCCAGGAGCCACTGCACCAGGGTTTTCAGGCGACGGTGTACTGTTTAATCCCTCCAAGGCCCCTTGGGCGATCTTTTGGGCTTCTTGCAGTCTTCGACGCCGTTCAAGCTCGGCTTCTCGAAGAGCATCTGCTTGCGCTGAAAACGAATCCAATGCGTCCTCAAGCTCCTCTTGCTCGTTTTGATAAGAGCCAATTTGTCGTTCCAAATTCCCCTTATCACGCTGTAATTGTGTAATTCTACGATCAAGACGCTCTTTACGGTCGACCAGGCTGCTACTCTCTTGGGAGAGCTCCTCTTTTAGGCGCTCATTGAGCAGGTTCTCTTCACGCAATTCTTCCGTGCGGGTCTGTAGGCTAGCTTGATTCATGCGGATTTGTTCAACTTGAGCCTCTCGAAAGGCTTCAAATCGGCGTAGATAAATCGATCGGTTTAGCATGGTGTTAAGAGAGGGTGCCGTCAGAATTACCGACAGGGTATTCATTTTTCCGAATTTGTACACATAGGTCAGAGTCTCTTTGTAACTGTTTATTGCTCCAGCAATATCTCTTTCGAGTTGTGCGATATCATTCTCAATGAGTTTAATTTTTTGATTGGATTGGGAGATCTCTTGCTCAATTGCACGGATTTTTTCCTCTTGCAGCTGAATCTGCCTATTTAATTGTGTTGCGAGACGATACTGTTGATCAACTTCTTTTAAGGTGACATCCAGTAGCGACTTACTACGCTGAAGCTGCACAGCAATTTGATCGATGGTATTTCGGGTTTCACGCTGCTGCCCCTCCAATAGAGCTTTTCTTTCTAGATAGACACTTTGACCAAAGGCATTGCCCATTCCAACAACGCACCAAAGATTCACGAGTAGAAACAAGTTCAAATACATTGCTTTGAATCTTCTGCTCATTCGGTCTCTAATTTTGTTGCCGTCGATTCTACTTTGATAACCTTTAAAAGTATCCGCACTCGAAAAGGCTCTGAAGTATGTTGTAACGTTAGTTTTTGGGGTAAAACGAGTCCATCTGTTTGGTTGAAGCGCTCTAATGTCCACCTGAATGGCTCACCGTCTACATTTGTTTGTGTTTTGGCCCCCCAAAATTCGGGCTGATCATGTTCCACCAAAGACCACTCATACTGGCTTGACAGTGTAGTCAAAGGATAGATGGACTGGCAAAGAACATCAAGGATACTCTCTTCCTCGGAGCTTAATTCTTGAGGAGGATCAATCGATAAATTTGTTTGGCTTCCACATTGGAGATCCATTTTGCCGACTCCCATCCGTCCTTGTATCTCAAATAAGGATGTTTGCTCAGTTAATCTCACGTTTACGCGGCTCCGATCTGTTCCATTTGGTGTACTCACAAAGATAGACCCTTCAAAGATCAGCTTCTTGGCTCTTTGATTCATTTGCTGAATCGACTCAAAGGAGATGTTTTCAAGGCCGCTACTTGAAGAGACTGGTAGATCTGCCTCTGTAAGGAGTCCTCCACGCAGAGTTGTACATCCTGTAAGTCCTCCAAGAAGCACCCAAAAAAGGGTAAGTGGAATAAAAATTCGTACCTTTGGGGTTCCCCAAAAAACCATAATTCGGATCATGCAACGGCAGTTTGAGGAAATTAAGCAACTTTCCTATCCAAACCTTGAAACCAAAGTTTTAAAGTGGTGGGACGAGCAAGATACCTTTTCCAAAAGTGTTTCGACTCGAGAGGACGGTCTGCCTTTTACATTTTATGAGGGACCCCCTACAGCAAATGGCAAGCCTGGGATCCACCATGTGATGGCCAGGACGCTGAAAGATTTGTTTTGCCGCTATCGGACGCTAAAAGGGTACAAAGTGATTCGAAAAGGGGGATGGGACACGCATGGCTTGCCGGTTGAGATTGAGGTGGAAAAAGAACTTAACCTGCAGTCCAGAGAAGATATCGAAGCCTATGGCATCAAAGCGTACAACGAGAAGTGTCGAGAGAATGTGCTCAAGTACAAAGAGCTCTGGGATACGCTGACCCAGCGAATGGGCTACTGGGTCGATTTGGATGATCCTTACATCACATTCAACAATGAGTACATAGAATCAGTATGGTGGGCGCTAAAGAAGCTCCATGAGAAAGGCTATCTCTATAAAGGGCACAAAATTGCATGGTATTCCCCTGGAAGTGGCACCGTATTGTCCTCTCACGAGGTGAGTCTTGGGTATAAAGATGTGCAAGATCCCTCCATTACCGTGGTGTTTCCTGTTAAAGGTGAGCCAAATCGCGCTTTTCTAGCCTGGACGACCACACCATGGACCGTCGTCTCGAACATGGCACTTGCTGTACACCCTGACCTAGAGTATGTGGAAGTGTCGATTAAAGAAGATGATAGACGCTATATCCTCGCCAAAGAGTGTCTTGCGAGGAATTTCTCAGAGGAGCAAGCGCCCTCAATTCAGCATGAATGGACAGGAAAAGAGCTGCTGGGCATGTCCTACGAGCCTCCAACAAGCTATGCTAAGGACTACTTTGCGGAGCACGGGTCAGCTAATAACCGACAAGATGGTAACGGGCAGGAACAAGACACCTCACAAGCTTGGAAGGTTCACCCAGCTGAGTATGTTACCACGGATGATGGAACAGGTATTGTTCACACAGCTCCAGCGTTTGGGGCGGACGATTTTGAGACCTGTCAGAAAGCAAATGTTCCTCTCTTTAATCCCGTAAGCCGCGACGGAACCTTTACAGAACAGGCTGGACGTCTTGAAGGCCTGTGGTTTAAGGATGCCGATAAAGTCATATCCAAAGAGCTGAAAGCGTCAGGTCATCTGTTTCGACAAGAGGTTTTGGAGCACAGTTATCCATTTGATTGGCGTAAAGGGACTCCGTTGATGTCTTTTCCGATCGATTCATGGTTCATCAAGACAACAGCCATCAAGGATCGAATGGTTGAAGCCAACCAAACGATCCAATGGAAGCCCGAAAGTACGGGCACGGGTCGCTTTGGCACATGGCTTGAGAACAATGTCGATTGGGCGATATCGCGACAACGCTATTGGGGAACACCGATTCCAATCTGGGTGAGTGAGCAAGATCCATCAATCATCGAAGTGATTGGGAACATGGAAGAGCTTCGTGAAAAAGCTGGACTCGATGATGATATTGAGATAGATTTGCACCGCCCATTTATTGATAAAGTGACATGGGTCAACGAGCAGGGGCATGTAATGAGAAGAATTCCAGACTTGTTGGACGTTTGGTTTGATTCAGGTGCCATGCCATTTGCTCAATGGCATTACCCTTTTGAGAATGAAGATCGATTTAAGATGGGCTTTCCAGCAGACTTTATCGCTGAAGGGGTCGATCAGACCCGTGGTTGGTTCTATACGCTACATGCTTTAGGGATGCTCCTATTTGATGAGCCTGCCTACAAAACAGTGATTTCCAACGGTCTTGTACTCGATCCCAAAGGGGAAAAAATGAGTAAGTCTAAAGGGAATACCGTCGACCCTTTTGAGATGATTGAGCGGTACGGTGCAGACACGGTGCGGTGGTACATGATGAGTAATTCTGCGCCCTGGGATAATCTCAAGTTTAGTGAGAAAGGTCTGGAAGAGACTCAGCGCAAAGTGTTTAATACTGTGACCAATGTCTATTCCTTCTTTGCGCTCTATGCCAATATCGATGAATTCACCTATAATGGGGCTCCAGTTGCCAAACAAGATCGAGCAGAGATTGATCGATGGATTTTGTCACGGTTAAATCGGACAATTCAAGAAGTAGACGATCACCTTGATGGGTATGATGCCACCCGAGCAGCGCGATCTATGGAGCGATTTATTGACGATCTGTCAAATTGGTATGTTCGTCGTTCACGTCGCCGGTTTTGGAAGGAAGGGCAAAGTGTAGACAAAGCCTCTGCCTACCAAACCCTTTACGAGAGTTTGTCAGCGATAGCGAGAATGATGGCACCCATAGCTCCATTTTTCGCAGAGTGGCTACATCATAAATTGAATGATGTGACCTTGAAGGAGGGCGAATCTGTGCACGTAGCCTATTTCCCGTCAGTGGAATTGACGTCTTTGGATGATGCACTTGAACGACGTATGGCGCTTGCACGATCCATTTCAAGCATGGTGCTGCGTGTACGTAACAAAACGGAGCTCAATGTCCGACAACCTCTTCAGCGCATATTATTACCTGCCAATGAGCAGATTAAACAAGATTTAGCAGGTGTTGAATCCATCATTCTTGATGAGGTCAATGTCAAAGAGATTGAAACTGTAGATGATGACCAAGACATTGTACACAAAGCTGCCAAACCCAATTTCCCTGTGTTAGGGAAAAAAGTTGGGGGCGCCATGAAGGCTGTAGCCCAAAAAATCCAAGGGTGGTCTTCTGAAGAGGTTCACGATTTTGAGCAAAAGGGTGGGGCGGCACTCAAACTAGAAGATGGCTCAACTATAACATTGGAATCAGAGGATGTTGAGATTATTCGCACCGGGTTGGATGGATGGAGCGTAGAGTCGGAACAAGGACTTACGATTGCTGTTGATGTCGATCTAACGGAGGATCTTGTCCATGAAGGCCTTGCCCGCGAATTTGTCAACCGGGTTCAAAACATGCGTAAAGAAGCTAGTTATGATGTCACAGACCGTATAGAAATTAGTTATATTAGTGCGTCGAAAGAGATACACGGCGCAATGACGCAGTTTTCGGATATCATTCAGTCCGAAACACTCGCTGAGTCTTTAACAAACTCAGCACTAGACGCAGCTGACTTCACCAAAACGTGGGATTTCGATGGGCGTGAATGTACCATCGCCATTTTGAGGAAGAGTAATTAATACAAACCATGGCTGATAAATCTTCATCAAAAACTCCAGAGCATATTACCCCGTTTAATGACGAGGAGTTGGAGTATTTCAAGGGCATTATCCTCAAGAAACGTGAGGAAGCAGAGCAGGAGATGGATTCTTTACAATCTTATCTCAAGGAGAGTATGGAGAATTCCTCCAACGAGTCTGCTTATTCATTTCATATGGCGGACGCTGGCACGGATGCCCAAGAGCGGGAGAAGACCTACATGTTGTTTAACCGCACCAAAAAATTTATTCGGTATCTCGATGATGCACTTCAGCGTATTGAGAATAAGACCTATGGAATCTGTAAGGTCACAGGAAAACCGATTGATAAAGGGCGATTAGAGGCTGTACCCCACACTCAATTGAGTATTGAGGCGAAACTGAAGCGTCGTTAATTCTCGACGCAATGACAGAAGACGCTCCGACAATCACGACTTCACCATCCAAGGGTAAGAGACCATTTCGACTTGGCTGGTTCCTTGCACCGATATTCGTCGTCATTGCAATAGATCAACTTACCAAATGGTGGGTTCGTCACGATCCATCATTGCACGCCTTGGAGATTATTCCAGGTTGGTTTCGATTTACCTACACACTGAATCCAGGCATGGCGTTAGGAATTGAGTGGTTGCCAACGCCAGTCGTGGGCACATTGTCAACTGCCGCAACCATAGGCATACTATACTATGTAGGGAGAAATGTCTCAAAAGCTCCCAAGGCGTTTTTAATTGCCATGGGGTTCGTGACAGGCGGAGCGATCGGTAATATTATTGATCGAATGTTCCTTGGATTAGTGGAAGGGTATGGTGGATTTATGGAGGGGCACGTCGTCGATTTTTTACACTTTAGCCTCAGGATCCAGGATTTTTCTGTATTTCCATACATCTTCAATGTTGCCGACATTGCGATTTCGGTTTCCGTTATCACGATGCTGATTTTTCGGAACCGCATATTGCCCCCAGAACCTGAGAGTGAGATTTCAGACTATGAGTCCTCAGTCAGTGAGTCCTCAGTCAGTGAGTCCTCAGTCAGTGAGTCTTCAGTTAGTGAGTCTTCAGCTTAAGGGAACCGTCTCAACCATGGTAAGGCCGAAACTCTCCAACCCAACACGTGTGGTAGGATGATTTGTGAGGAGCCTCAATTTCCGGATGCCAAGCTCAAAGAGAATCTGTGCACCCACACCATAATCTTTATCGTCCCTAGCGCGCCCATCGTGATCTTGTGGATTGTGGACCTTCATATGATGATTCATGTATAGGACAACACCCTGACCTTCTTTTTCAATCATCCGCATGGCCTTTTGAAGCACCCCTGATTGCGTTGAGTCTTTTGATTGAAAGGTGTCTGCGAGTACATCCGACGAATGAGCCCGTACCAAAACGGCATCCTCTCGCGACCATTCCCCTTTTGTTAAGGCATAATGTCGATCTCCTGTGGTGACTTCTTCAACTGTGGTTAAGGTAAATTCGCCAACTTCGGACGTGAATGGCTGTTGTGACAGTATTTGTATGAGTGATTCATTCTCAAGGCGGTATTTAACAAGATCCTCAATCGTAATCATACGAAGGTCGAAGCGCTGCGCCATCTCCATCAACTCCGGGACCCGAGCCATTTCACCGTCGTCACTCATGATTTCACAAATGACGCCCGCAGGTTGAAGCCCCGCTAATCTGGCGAGATCAATAGAGGCCTCTGTGTGACCAGGTCTACGCAAAACACCGCCCTCGACCCCAATAAGTGGGAAAATATGACCAGGTCTGCGAAAGTCGTCTGCTTGAGTCTGTTGAGACAACATCTCTTGTATGGTTGCCGATCGATCGGGCGCGGAAATTCCTGTTGTGGTACGAGCTTTATGATCAATCGAAATGGTAAAGGCAGCTTCTTCAGGATCTGCGCCTTGTAATACCATATGGTCCAATTCAAGACTACGCGCTTTGTCGGCAGTGATAGGAACACATACAAGTCCGCGACCATATTTGACCATGAAATTGATGGCCTCTGGGGTGACTTTGTCAGCAGCCATCAAGAAATCTCCTTCGTTTTCTCGATCCTCATCATCCACCACTATCAACATGCGACCTTGACGGAGCTCCTCTATAGCCTCATCAATCGTTGCAAACATGGTATCTGTTGAGGGCTGTTTTGCCGTCATTACGTCCTTTTGAGCAACCTTAGGAGTCCTTTTTCGTAGGATTTACGTCGACGATGGAGGCCTTTGTAAACCGCACTTTCACACCGCTATCTACTTCTGCAAGCACACTCTTGTCTTCAATAGATTGAATATGAGCGATAATCCCTCCTGTTGTTACGATTTTGTCACCTTTTTGGAGCTCAGAAATCATCTTCTCCACCTTCTTTTGTTTTTGTGACTGAGGTCGGATAATGAAGAAGTAAAAAACAAGAAATAAGGCGCCCAGAAATACAAAGTTTAGGATAGCTCCTTCTTGCCCACCAGATGGAGGGGCCATTAAAAAAACGTACATAGCAAGGGGTGTTATTGTAGGGATGTCATGATTTGATCATTCGTTTAAAAGATACGAACATCTGGTACTTTTCCCTTTCTATTGGAAAGATTACCAAATGGATGTAATTTTGGTGTCCTCTCGGGCGCATAGCTCAGTTGGTTTAGAGCACCTGCCTTACAAGCAGGGGGTCGGGGGTTCGAATCCCTCTGCGCCCACATCCTTCGCCCCCAACCTGGCCCCCCAAGATAGATACCATAAACTCTACGACCTAGCTTAAGACTTTGGCTTCGTCCATGCTACGGTATCCTACATTAACTGAAGACGTTTATAGAAAACAACGAAGTCTTACGTTATTAATGTAGAATCTATTCATTGATATTAATCAACAAACCATTGAATAAATTATTGTTCATAATATTGAATTAGTTTATATTACGATATCGTTAATAAACGTTCTCTCAAATCAATCAATTATGGAAATAAAGTTCGTCAATAGAGCTCAAGTAAAGTCGACGAAACGTCGTGCTTCAAAATTCAAACCCCTTATGGAGGCACTCGATAAGCTTAAGCCAGGCGGGGATGCCGTGGAAGTGGCATACGCATCAGAAAAAAGTGTGAACTCAATGCGTACAGCTGTGTATCAGTACAATCAAGAAAATAATGTGAAGATCAAAAGCGGGAAAAACGCTAAAGAACAAAAAATCTATTTCTTTAGGGAGAAATAGAGTACAAGTTAGAGTTTACGCCACAGAGTTATGCGACAGAATGCTGTGGCGAGCTCTCTTCCCATCCTATGTAAAGATTACGTACATCTTCAATGTGTTTAGGTAGCGTAGACGTGCTCCAGCTTGATGTATCAATGGCAGGCATAATGTGAGCTCGTACCTTGCCTGGTGTCACAACCAGTGAGTCCCCTGGATTGCGATCCCGGTTCCCTTCAAAAAATACAGGCACAATAGGAATGCCTAAATCAATAGCCATGCGGAAAGGGCCTTTTTTGAACGGACCTACAAGCCCTTTATGCTTTCGAGTCCCCTCGGGTGCAATGACAATGGATAACCGCTGTTTCAAAATTCGCTTGTATTGCTTGTGAAGGTGTTGTACGGCCTGTTTTGAGTTTTGGCGCTTAATGAAAATCTGCCCTGACACGCGTCCAAGAAGAAAAAGTACAGGGATATATTGGATTTCCCACTTGGCCACATACCTGGAGCGTGGGATGCCGAGGGCAAAAATGGTCAGAAGGTCTAGGGTCGCGTTGTGGTTGAAGATATAGATTGCTTGTTTTGGCAATTCCTGTTCATGTACATGACGTTTAAAACGAATCCCCAAAACCCAAAAACAGGGGGCCATAAACCATGGAAGTACATACTGAGTCAGTGGATTTGTCGCGTACCCTAGCGTTAGTACATTGGCAAGAATCACGATGGGGTACATGGCCAGCATGAGGATCACAAATAGCGCTATAGCCAATCCACTCCGAATGGCATAGATAGCATTCATCGATCAACCCCCTCAAGATGTTCAATAACGGGTGGCAGGTCCGATTCTGGGTCCATGACAATGCCGATCAAATCAATACGTGTGGGCGAGGGATCCATTTTGCGTTCATAAATCCAGGCAGCAGCTGCTTTTTGAACCCTTCGCAACTGCGCATCGCTTAACCCCTCATCTGGATAGCCAAAATCGGTGTTTGTACGCGTTTTTACCTCTACAAATACAATACAAAACCCATCATAGGCTACAAGGTCCACCTCACTTTTTTCGAAGTGGTAGTTTTGTTCCAACACCGTCCACCCTTTGCCGACCAAAAATTCAGCTGCGGCTGCCTCTCCGATTGCCCCTAATCCTTGCTTTTTGGTCATTCTGATTTACCTCGCAACGCTTGTCCAGCCTCTGCGACTCGTACCAAGGTCTTAAGATATTGTTGATGCTTCCCTTTGATATACGGAGTAATGGCCGTCGAAAACCTTTCAAACATTTCGATAAATTCCAGCACATTGTTCATCCGCTGATGCACTTCCTCACTTTCTTTCAACGTGGGATCGACACGATATGCGTCGAGTAACTCTCTCATTTTATGCTGCACGGGAGCAATCTCTCGCTCTTGCCGATTTCGAACAATACATGAAACAATTTCCCACACATCGGCTTCAGCAACATAGTGGTCCTTTCTATCTCCTTGTTTGTTCACTTTTTGTATAAGTCCCCAATGAATCAACTCGTGTAGATTCATATTGGCCGTGCCTCGGCTTATGCAAAGAGCCTCCATAATCTGATCTGTTGTCATCGATTCGGGATGCAGATATAGGAGGGCATGGATCTGAGCCATGGATCGATTGATACCCCAGGCATGGGCCATTTCACTCCAAAACTCCACAAAATCTTTTCGAGTTTGTTCCAAAGACTCTTGTGCGGAAGAATCTTGATGGGATTTATCCCGAGAGGATTTAACTAGATCCTGGTGATCTGCATTGTTAGGGAGTGAATCTGCCATGAGACTATAGAGACTGGAATTGCGACTATTATTGCGACTGTGTGATTACTACGATGAGGATTCAACGATGATTGACACGCTACGATGACTATAACGCTACGATGACGTACCGGTAAGACCTCCAACAAATGTATCGAGTCTACTTAAGGCCACCTCGAGTTGATCATCAGAGGCAGCAAAACTTAGACGGATTCCATTCGGTTCTCCAAAGGCATCTCCAGGGACCATTCCAAGACCTGCATGCTCGAGGGCTTCCATGCAAAAATCGGTAGAGGTCTCAAGTGAGACACCATAATCTGTAGTTTGACCCAATCGCTCGGAAATATCGGGAAAAACATAAAACGCACCGTGCGGCGTTTGGCATTTCACACCTGGTATCGCCTGTAGCCTTTGAACAATCTTATCACGCCGAGATTTGAAGATTTGTTTCATCGGTTCTAAATCTGATAAGGGCATATCATAGGCTGCAATCCCAGCATACTGTGAAATTGTGGAGGGAGCTGAGGTTTCTTGACTTTGGATCTTCGCCAATGCTTTGGCAATCTCTGCAGGTGCAACCATGTACCCTAGCCGCCATCCTGTCATCGCAAATCCCTTGGAGAAGCCATTGATGATCACCCCTCGTTCAAAGAGATCTGGAGCCACAGTAAACAAGCTCGGTGCCTCACCGTCATACACGAGATATTCATAAATCTCGTCGGAATAGATCATCACATCGGGATGCGCTCGAAGCACTTCAGCAAGTTCCAAAAGTTCCTCATGGGTGTAACAGCTTCCAGTTGGATTGGAGGGTGAACACAGAATGACCCCTCGTGTTTTGGGTGTGATGGCCCGCTCAAGTTGGGCTGCACTCATTTTATATGCAGATGTATACGTCGTTCTCACAAAGGTGGGGGTGCCTTCAGCAAAACGGACCATTTCGGGATAGGATACCCAATAGGGTGTTGGGATAATCACCTCATCCCCTGGATTTAGTGTCGCTAACATGCTAAATCCAATCGATTGCTTCGCTCCATTGGAGACAACGATCTGGTCCAATCCCACATCAAGACCTTGATCCCGTTTAATTTTGGCAGCGATACGTTCACGCAATGCAGGGAGACCTGTATTGACAGTGTAACCGTGGTGGCCCGCTTTAATTGCCTCCATAGCGGCCTCACAAATCACATCAGGTGTAGAGAAATCTGGCTCACCCGCAGTCAACGAAACGATAGACTTACCCTCCGCGGCTAATTCCTTTGATCTAGCCGAGAATTTTAAGGTTTGTGAAGGGGCAAGAGATTGCGCGCGATGTGATACTTGAGTTGCCATAGGAATGGATAATAAACGTAATGCTTGATGGTTTGTGAATCACATGGTGGATGAGGGGCTTTGCAACTTGTGCCGAAGCGCCTTCGCAACAGGTTCAGGTACAAAGGACGATAAGTCGCCTCCCCAAGCTGCAATCTCTTTGACAACGGATGCAGAGATAAACGTTAATTGCTCATCTGGCATTAAAAACATGGTATCAATCTCCGGTGCAAGTCTTCGATTGGTCAATGCCATCCGAAACTCGTATTCAAAATCAGAGACTTGACGCACTCCACGTACCACGATTTTGGTCTCTTTTTGTCTAGCATAATCAATGAGGAGTCCCTGAAACTGTTCTACAACAACTTGACCCGCCCAAGGTTTGTTTTGAATGGCTAGTTGAATCATCTCTACCCGCTCTTGACCCGTGAAAAGGGCAGTCTTGGTATTGTTGACCGCGACGGTCACAATGATCTTTTCGAATAACTCGCATGCTCGACCAAGTAAATCAACATGTCCATTGGTAATGGGGTCAAAGCTACCAGGAAACAGAGCGGACTTAGACATGGTTCTTGGGCCTAATTAAGGTTCAAATATACTTACAATCGTGCGACCATACGGTTTTGAGCGGACACATTTGGGGTGCGTGTCAAAAGAATGGCGTTTATCATGTTCCAATATAAATGTTCCGTCGTCCAAAAGTAGATTTCCATCTAGGATAATGGATGGAAGTTCAGGAAGATGTGACCAATCGTATGGGGGGTCTGCAAGAATAAAATCATAGGCTTGGGTGTCATATGCTCTGATGTCATATGCTCTGATGTGACTGGCTTGGGAGCTTTGCTCCAAAAATGTAGCGACATCGACATGATGAATTCTGACCTGAGACTCAACTCCGAAAGAGTGGCATGTTGAGTGTAGTCGCTTTACGACATCGGTTTCTGTCTCTACAAAATCTACAGATTCTACACCCCGTGAGAGGGCCTCAAGGCCTAGGTTCCCCGTGCCTGCAAACAAATCGAGCACAGTGTGACCCTTCCACACATATCGTGCATCTAGATAGGAAAATATGGCCTCCTTGGTTCGGTCAGAGGTGGGGCGAACGTTGTGATTTGTAGCAGCAGGGATAGACTTACCCTTGAATGTCCCGGCAATAATTCTCAATGACGCTGCGGTCCTAGTTCCAATTCGGAGCGTTCAACATGGTTGTGCGTCTCAAATCTCCAATTTGGTCTTCAGAATCTGGATCCTCTAAAAGGTAGATATTTGGACGAAGTGTGTCGTTTAGCGTGTAGATAAACGTACTATCGGTTCTTGGTGAAACAATAAGTTGATCCGCGACGAATGTGTCTGGGGGAAGAAATGCAAACAACGAATCTGCCTGGACAGATACCAAACTATCCGATTGTACCCACTCAACAAGTGTGGTCAAACCGTTTTCTGTCGGAGGGTATTCCCCTTCCCGTGAATTGTATAGTACAAGTGCATCTCTTACCAGCTCCATCCGATGACGTACATTCTCAGTCATTTCTTGCTCAGCGATCACGGCTTTGTATGGATCTGTAAGGGAACGGTATAGCAGATAGGAAAGAGCCACGACGATCACAAACAGCACAATACTTAAAATCTTTGTACGAGAAGCGAGTCCCATGAGGGTAAATCGTTTGGTTAGTTAAAAACTGAAAATAGTCGCACAGTCTTTGATATGCAAACGAATGGCACCACGACAATGTAAAAATTGTGAAAACATTCTATTTTATGGACTCCATTTGCTCGCATTTTAGTTCCTTTTATCTGTTTAATTATTCAATCATGATATACAAACAACACGCCTTTTATTTATGCAAAACCCCACTTAGCGCCTCAGGCGTGTCTGATGTTGAAGTGTTGAATCAAGAAGTAGATACAAAGGATTTCCCCGATTTGTTTAAAGAGTTTGAATCGAAGCGCTCCCACGCATTTAACCAAGATCAACTCTACAGTATTGTCCGAGCAGATGACGTGTTTGATTTGATTCGTGCGACGTCAGAAGACGAGGCCAAAGAGTTAGCATGGGAGAAAGCACAACCCGACATTGTGACGAATTTACAACATCGATCCATGCAAGACGGGGACAAAAATGCAGCCGCCATTCTTAAAGATGTCCACGGCATCGAGGATTGATCGAGATAGACTCAAGTCTTACCGAACGAGTGTTTCATAAGTCTATCTCTTCGATCGATCAATAATTGATACTTCTCATCACGGCGTCTGCAACTTCTGAACGTACACGATTGATTTGGCTGCCATAACGTCGATTTGGATAGGTTCGGTTCGTTAGAAAAATGATGGCAATGTTTTTATCCGGATCAACCCAAAAACTGGTACCCGTAAATCCTGTATGCCCAAAACTATCGTTGCTTGTCAGTGTTCCAGCTGTGCTAAAGCCTTCACTTTTTCGATCAAATCCCAAGCCTCGCTGATTAATGGGTGACTTGCGGCTTGTAAATAGGTCAATGATGTCAGGGGTAAGATACTGATGTCCACCATAGGTTCCGTCATTCAGAAGCATGAAAAAGTATTTCGCCATATCTTGAACTGACGAGAAAAGTCCTGCATGGCCAGAAACTCCATCCATAAAATATGCGCGCTCATCATGAACTTTTTTGTGTACAAGGCCGCGATTATAAACCGTATCGATTTCTGTAGGTGGAATTCTGTTGGTGAAATCTGAACCAGATAACTCAGGGTTGTAGGTAGTGGAGATCATGCCCATTGGCTCAAAGAACTCATCGTGAACATATTGATCAATCCGTTTTCCACTCACTTCTTCAATAATTTCAGCTAGGATGATGAATCCTAAATCGCTGTAAACATACTCCTGACCAGGATGATTAATCAAAGGTTCATTCCGTACGGCTTCGATTAACTCCTCTCGAGTGCGTAATTCATCTACATATGTTCGAAAAGCAGGAAGGCCTGAAGTGTGAAGTAATAAATGCCGGACTGTAATCTCCCGTTTTTTCCCCTTACCAAATTCAGGAATATATTTTGAGGCAGGATCATTCAAAGAGATTTTTCCTTCATCTACCAATTTCATGATAGCTGTTGTTGTAGCCATCACTTTTGTGATGGATGCAAGATCATACACTCCGTTTGATTGAACCGCCTGGGTCTTAGAATAGTCGTGATACCCGTATTCTTGCTGCCAAACGAGAGCACCGTTTCTCATCACTCCGACAACACCTCCAGGAAAGACCGAGTCGTTGATAGCACGTTGCATGATTTTATCTACCTCGATGAGTGAATCGATAGACATATTGGCAGCCATTGGATCGTCGTAACGAACCGTTGTTTGAGGCATCTCAATTCCATCTCTAATGTTGTATATCCCGGGAACTTCACCTGGGAATGTTCCCTGAATATCAGAAGCCCCAAATATTGATGGAATGGTTTCACGAACCTGGTCACTTGCGGCGGACCATGCCATCAAATGAACGTCAGCGTCTGGAAAATGTTCGACAATGTAGGGGTTGCCGAAGGAGACCAGGATTTCTGGTTTATCGAATCCAGATAGTTGTTTTAAGATTTGGTGGTATTCTTCGGGCATCTGCAGTGCATGATAAGAGCGAACTCGTATGAAAGACCCAAGAACAATAAGGTCGGCTTGTTGAGCATCCTTCATTAACTCATTGATCTCCTCGTCACTTGTTCTTGAATCCAGTGAGTGGTATTGGGTATTGTTGTGGTATCGACTGATCTCCTTCCTAAGCGTGAGAGCAGATGAGTGTTCCTCTCCATCCGATATTCCAACAATCAGAATTTTTGGATAGTCAACCTGCCGTATCGGAAGGATTTTTTCGTTCTTTAATAGAGTAACCGATTCTCGTGCTATTCGATTGGCTGCATTCTGAAATTCTGGGGTATTAATCTTGTTGCTTAGCGACGTTATATTTGCAAGTCGATGTGTAAAAATCCCCTTTTCTGCTTTCATTTGAAGAATCTTTCGAACGGAGTGATCAATTCGCTCTTCTGACAATTCTCCAGCTTCTACAGCCTCTATAAGTTCATTAATCGCCGCTTTTTCATCGGTACTTACCAACATTTGATCTACTCCAGCGTCAAGAGCTTTCATCACAGCTTCGCCGGGTGAGTAGTGGGCTGCAATACCCTGCATCTCTAAAGCATCGGTTACAATTAATCCATCAAACGAGAGGCTATCGATCAGAATTCTGTTTAATATTGATGGGTCTAGTGTTCCTGGCAGACCTTCATTTTCGCTAATATTGGGGAAGGCGATGTGCGCACTCATCACGCTCTCCATTCCTTTGTTAATAGACTCGCGAAAGGGGACGAGTTCAAGCGAATCAAGCCTCGCATAATCGTGTGTAATGGTTGGGAGGGCTAAATGTGAGTCTGTTTCGGTATCACCATGGCCAGGGAAATGCTTGCCAGTTGTGATTAATCCCTGACTTTGAACTCCTTTCATAAATTCTCCCCCGTATGTGGCTACCATTTGAGGATCTGAAGAATAGGAACGGACATTAATCACAGGATTATTCGGATTGTTGTTTACATCCAAAACGGGAGCATAAATTTGATGCACTCCGAGAGCATTTGCTTCCATTGCCGTTATTTTTCCCTTCACGAATGCATTGTAGGGATTTCCTGTAGCGGCCACCCCCATTGCTGGGGTAAATCTTGTTGTTCCGTCAATACGCATAGCAGCACCAAACTCCATATCCTGCGCAATCCACAATGGATATTTAGCTAAATCTTGGAGTTCATTAGTTCTCATGGCCTGACCGTAGACATCTCCCTGGAAAAAGATGACCCCACCAACATGATAATCGCTAATCAATTCTCTTAAACGAAGGTGATCAACATCGCGGTTGTTGGAAAATCGACCATACGCTCGAACCATAAAAAGCTGACCAATTTTTTCATCAAGCGTCATGTCATCTAAAAGAGATTCAATATCCACACCATCATTTCCTTGAATCGTATTTACGTGCGTTGAATCATTTTCTGCATCAAGAATCGTTGTTGTAGCTGAGTAAGCATCAAAACTAATTGAGATCAGCAGGAGAATGAGGGAACTGGTTCTTATCATAGATTTTTTAACGAATGCGAGAAGTAATCTCATGTTTTAGGACATGTTGCTGAATGAGTGGAGTTTATGCGTCATGGTTTTATGATCGCTGCATCGTGGAAAGGTACTTTCTTGGTCGTTAAATCGGTAACGCCACTTTACGCCCCCAGTTTTAATACGGTTACGCTTTATTTAGTAAGGTTTTGAGTTTATAAGGTTCTGTAATGGTATGAACGGTCCTAAGGGCTAGTTCATTTACCTTGATTTAACCTAATCATTAAGCTTATGAACTCACAAAACCTAAACTCCAAACATCAACGCTATGCAACATCGCTAGTCCTTAAACTAGCACAGTGGTTGCGAGCACTTCCGTCCAACTTGCCATCATCATTTACCAAATCAAAGGAGTGGCAATCGATGATAGCATCGTATGAATACCTGAATAAACTTCACCAAGACAAACAGCTCAGTCGAACGACAGCCCGGAACTTCGTGGATGTAAAATCTGCTTTGCACGATGTTAGAATGGATGTGGATGAAGACTATGAGAACGCATATACCTCCGTAGTGTCTCATCGCGAGGCAATCATTCAGCAAGCCATTGGTTCTAAACACATGCGCTACGGACGACGGATCCAATATCTGCAAGATCTAC
>JAVLBP010000079.1:0-753 GCA_031581145.1 Balneolaceae bacterium | reverse complement strand
GTAATCGCGTATCAGCAACGACGCGGTGAATACGTTCCCGGGCCTTGTACACACCGCCCGTCAAGCGATGGAAGTCAGGAGTACCTGATGTCGCTCCGCTAAGGAGTGCCTAGGGTAAGCCTGGTAACTGGCGCTAAGTCGTAACAAGGTAGCCGTACCGGAAGGTGCGGCTGGATCACCTCCTTTCAAGGAGAGCGTCCCGATTTTATCGGGACTACGACGCTACGCACTCGTTCGTGGCAAACAATCTGATCTGTACTTTTTTTGTTGACTGTGTACCCGGCGGGTACCGCCCGCCGCAGCCGGCGAAGACCGCCTGCAGCTGTGGCCAACCCGCGAAGGGGGCTTGTAGCTCAGGCTGGTTAGAGCGCACGCCTGATAAGCGTGAGGTCGGAGGTTCAAGTCCTCCCAAGCCCACAAGTATTGAACAAAGGGGCTATAGCTCAGCTGGCTAGAGCACTGCCTTTGCAAGGCAGGGGTCCGGGGTTCGAATCCCCGTAGCTCCACAGTGGTTTTAAGATATTAGTAGTAAGATGTTAGATGTGAGAGGCGTTGAGCCCGGGCTAACATTAGTTTTTTATAAGATTGTTTAGGTTTGAAGAGTCGCTTTTAGCGCTCAGGCAAACCGGCACCGGCCGCGCGGTTCGCGGTTTCGTGGGCGAGCAGCTGCTAAGACAGGGCCTCGCCCGGCGAAGTTCTTTGACATGATGAAAGCAATAGCAATATAGTAGAAAGGTCTGCTGCTGCGCGCCG
>JAVLBP010000078.1:0-813 GCA_031581145.1 Balneolaceae bacterium | reverse complement strand
CCCAACCAGGCAAGCCCATCCTGCACGATCGCAGCCACGCCTGTGGGCTCGCCGCCCGCCGAGTCATCCAGCCCCGCAAGCAGAGGCAGCAGCATCAGCAGCCCCACCCCTTCGGCCACCACCGCCACGAGCGTGAGGCCAAAGACGAGATACATCCGCGCCCCCAGATACGTCTGGAACACACGCAGGTAGTGGGGGATGTCGCGGAGGGGGTTACGGGTCATTGATTCAGGACAGACAAATGTTGGTGGGGCACAACTTCCTTATCTCGGTCTCACAGTTCAACTCAGCATCCAATCGCATTAAGCCTGCCCACGAATTCTGCACGCTAAACATTTACTCGAACTTGGTAATACTCTAGATACCAATCTATAAACCGTGAGATTCCGTTTTGGATGTCTGTTCCTACCTTAAATCCAGTTAGTTGCTCAAGTTCAGTTGTATCAGCCCATGTCGCGGGAACATCGCCCATTTGCATGGGGAGATACTTACGGATCGCTTTTTTATCCAAAGCTTCCTCAATCGTGTCGATAAAGTCGAGGAGTTTAACTTTTGTGGAATTTCCAATATTAATCACCCGGTATGGAGCAACAGGTGATTCAGTATGAGAGTCAGTTACACCATGCTCGATTGTACCTTCCGGTATTGTTCCCTTAGGTGGTACATCTATTAATAAGCGTATAGCCTCTACCAAATCATCTATATATGTAAAATCACGGTACATATTACCGTGGTTATAGATATCGATTGGGCGATCCTCTAAAATGGCTGAGACAAATTTAAAAAGTGCAAGATCAGGTCGTCCCCAAGGCC
>JAVLBP010000077.1:0-859 GCA_031581145.1 Balneolaceae bacterium | reverse complement strand
GATGGAAGTTAGGAGTACCTGACGTCGCCGTGCTAATCCCGACCTAGTCGGGAAGGCAGGTGCCTAGGGTAAGCCTAGTAACTGGCGCTAAGTCGTAACAAGGTAGCCGTACCGGAAGGTGCGGCTGGATCACCTCCTTTGCTAAGAGGAAATCTATTTACCGGCCGCTCAGCAATCTGTTTATGTTTGTCTGCGATGAAGTGGACAGGAGTCCTTCCTGGCGGATCGCTTCGAAGGGCAAGTTCGATACCGAAAGGGCCTGCCCTACGAAGCTCCACAGGAGCGTAGTAGGGCTTGTAGCTCAGGTGGTTAGAACGTCCCGAGGAGTCGGGAAGTTCGCAGGTTCCCTGCGAAGGCCAACCTGGCAAGAGTTCCTGAAAGATGGGCTTGTAGCTCAGGTGGTTAGAGCGCACGCCTGATAAGCGTGAGGTCGCAGGTTCAACTCCTGCCAAGCCCACCGTCGCTAAAGCTTTGGTGGGCAGGCCCACTGAGAGGTTTTAGCCATGCCGGCGTTGTTGGGCCGTGCCCGACGAAGCCTTGGCGTAGTCGGGGCTATAGCTCAGCTGGCTAGAGCACCTGCTTTGCAAGCAGGGGGTCCGGGGTTCGAATCCCCGTAGCTCCACAGAGCGTAGGGATGAGAAGCCTGTCCCGGGTGGTCGGGAAATCCCTGTAGCTCCACGAGTGTTGACAAGTGGGTGGTGGCCGATCGCATTCCGGTCGTTCGGCACCCCAAATTCCAGATTCCAATCACCATCAGATGTGGTCATTGGAATGTGAAATTTGATTGTTTCCCGCCGTTGGCGGGGACTGTTCTTTGATATATTGGTAGTAAATGCTGTGTACGTGTGTGTTCATTTAT
>JAVLBP010000076.1:305-994 GCA_031581145.1 Balneolaceae bacterium | reverse complement strand
GGCTCTGCCGTGGCTCCGGTTGGCCTATCCTAATGCGTCGCCCCATCGCTCCACGATCGTGGTGCAGGAATATTGACCTGCTGTCCATCGACTACGCCTTTCGGCCTCGCCTTAGGTCCCGACTTACCCAGGGCGGATTAGCCTGGCCCTGGAACCCTTGGTCTTCCGGAGGACGGGTTTCTCACCCGTCTTTCGCTACTCATGCCTGCATTCTCACTCGTGTGGCGTCCACGGCTGGGTCACCCCGCCGCTTCGCTCGCCACACGACGCTCTCCTACCCATCCACACGGCTGGACCACGAAGGCCTACTTATTGTGCAAATGCTACGACTTCGGTGATGTGCTTGAGCCCCGTTAAATTGTCGGCGCGGAATCACTTGACCAGTGAGCTATTACGCACTCTTTCAAGGGTGGCTGCTTCTAAGCCAACCTCCTGGTTGTCTGTGCAACTCCACATCCTTTTCCACTTAGCACACGCTTTGGGACCTTAGTCGGTAGTCTGGGCTGTTTCCCTTTCGACGATGAAGCTTATCCCCCACCGTCTCACTGCTGCGCTCTCACTTACCGGCATTCGGAGTTTGGCTGACGTCAGTAACCTTGTTGGGCCCATCGGCCATCCAGTAGCTCTACCTCCATGAAGAAACACAAGACGCTGCACCTAAATGCATTTCGGAGAGAACCAGCTATCAC
>JAVLBP010000076.1:0-295 GCA_031581145.1 Balneolaceae bacterium | reverse complement strand
GTTTGATTGGCCTTTCACCCCTATCCACAGCTCATCCCCTCGGTTTTCAACCCAAGTGGGTTCGGTCCTCCACGACGTCTTACCGTCGCTTCAACCTGGCCATGGATAGATCACTTCGCTTCGGGTCTAGGACATGCGACTGAATCGCCCTATTCAGACTCGCTTTCGCTACGGCTACCCCTCACGGGTTAACCTCGCCACATATCGCTAACTCGCAGGCTCATTCTTCAAAAGGCACGCTGTCACTCCAACAAGGGAGCTCCAACGGTTTGTAAGCAAACGGTTTCAGGTACTA
>JAVLBP010000075.1:293-1140 GCA_031581145.1 Balneolaceae bacterium | reverse complement strand
GGAATCGCTAGTAATCGCACATCAGCCATGGTGCGGTGAATACGTTCCCGGGCCTTGTACACACCGCCCGTCAAGCCATGGAAGCTGGGGGTGCCTGAAGTCCGTAGCCGAAAGGAGCGGCCTAGGGTAAAACCGGTAACTGGGGCTAAGTCGTAACAAGGTAGCCGTACCGGAAGGTGCGGCTGGAATATCTCCTTTTTTAGAGTAATTTATATTCGGTTTTGAATAGTTAACTAAATTAATCTGCTGCCAATTTTTTTATAAAACATTTTTTATAACTTACTTGATGTAAGTTATACCATCCTTTAAACACATAAAGGAGATTAAATAGACACTAAGTACATTGACATATTGGAATTATAATAGAATAGATAGAATTTATTAGAGAGATTACGAAAGGGCGTATGGGGGATGCCTAGGCTCTTAACGAAGACGAAGGACGTGATAAGCTGCGAAAAGCTGCGGGGATTAGCACATATGAGTCGATCCGCAGATATCCGAATGGGGCAACCTATCATGTTATGCATGATATCCGCGAGGAGTATTACCTGCTGAACTGAAACATCTAAGTAGGCAGAGGAAGAGAAAACAATAGTGATTTTGTTAGTAGCGGCGAGCGAACGCGAAACAGCCCAAACCGATATTGTTACGGCAGTATCGGGGTTGTAGGACTACGATATTTTATATATAAGAGAACTAGAATAAGTTGGAAAGCTTAACAAAATAGTGTGATAGTCACGTATAGGTAATTTTATATATAGATAGTAGTATCCTGAGTAGTGCGGGGCACGAGAAACCTTGCATGAATCCACCGGGACCATCCGGTAAGGCTAAATACAGTTAAGAG
>JAVLBP010000075.1:0-283 GCA_031581145.1 Balneolaceae bacterium | reverse complement strand
CTTACAAGCGGTCGGAGCCGCGCCTTTGGCGTGGTGACGGCGTGCCTTTTGCATAATGAGCCTACGAGTTATTGGTATTGGCGAGGATAACCTGCAAGAGCGGGGGATTCGTAGCGAAAGCGAGTTTTAATAGGGCGTTAGTCATTATCAATAGACGCGAACCCGGGTGATCTATCCTTGGGCAGGTTGAAGCTGTGGTAACACATAGTGGAGGACCGCACCCATTAACGTTGAAAAGTTTTGGGATGACCTGAGGATGGGGGTGAAAGGCCAATCAAACTCG
>JAVLBP010000074.1:0-1146 GCA_031581145.1 Balneolaceae bacterium | reverse complement strand
TACAGCAACGGCAATCATGATGCTTCCTATCGCTATATCTATTCTTGATCTCACAAAAGATGCGACAGAATATGAACGAAGAAATTTCCAGATTGTGCTCATTCTATGCATAGCCTATGGCTGTAATATTGGAGGAATGGGCACTCTGATTGGGTCTCCCCCAAATGCATTGCTTGCAGGATTTTTTATGGAGAATTACGGCTTTGAGGTAGGTTTTTTAGACTGGATGATTATAGGTGTGCCTATTGTGGTCCTCTCTCTGCCCATTGCGTTTCTGTTATTGACTCGGTTCATATATCCAATTCATTTGCCTGAATTAAAGGGTGGGAAGGCCTTTATTCAGGGTGAGTTGACTGCCATGGGGCGTGTCACGGCACAAGAGACAATGGTAGGAATGGTCTTCTTTATTACTGCGTCATTGTGGATTATACGCCCTTTTATTTCTGAGTGGATACCTGGTCTTTCGGACGCGGGTATTGCAATTGGATCTGCAGTCATACTGTTTCTACTTCCATCCTTAGATGAATCACAGCGTAGTTTACTTTCTTGGAATGACACCAAGCGGATGCCTTGGGGCGTACTAATCCTTTTCGGAGGGGGACTTAGTATGGCATCAGCAATCAGTGGTTCAGGGCTTGCTCAGTGGATTGGTCAGAATTTGACGGTTCTAGGACAATGGCCAACAGTGGTGTTGATCATAGGGGTAGTATCCTTAATGATTTTTTTAACCGAATTGACAAGCAACACAGCCTCTACTGCAGCATTCTTGCCAATTATTGCATCTCTAGCCTTAGGTTTGGGAGAGAATCCTCTATTGTTGGCCATGGCGGTGACTTTTGCGGCTAGTTGTGCATTCATGCTCCCTGTTGCTACTCCTCCTAATGCTATTGTATATGGAACAGAGAGAATTACTATTCCTCAAATGGCCAAAGCGGGCTTGTTGGTCAACCTTTTGTTCATTGGTTTAATTACCTTGCTCGCTTACATCTTGGTAATGTGGTGGTTTGGTATTGAATTGGGTGTGGTCCCTGATTGGGCAGACTCAATCTCTTATGCAACGTAGTCCATAATATCTATGCCACATTCCACAACCGGTTTAGCTCCCGTTTCCTGATCGTGGTGTCATCCACTTTAACCGTATCGAGA
>JAVLBP010000073.1:0-1162 GCA_031581145.1 Balneolaceae bacterium | reverse complement strand
CTATCCAAGCTATGGGGATACGTGGCCAACGTTTAACGGATCCATTGGGATGACCTATGAACAAGCGGGCGGGGGATACGCTGGCTTGGCTATTTCTTTACCACAAGGAGGGGAGCTGACGTTAGCCGATCGACTCCTACACCACCACAGCTCAGGGCTTGCAACGATCAAAGCGGTTGCACAGAATGCCGAGCAAGTTGTGGCGGAGTTTGCCAAACATCATCAATCAACCATGAGCGAACCTCATGGGGTGTATGGTGCCTACGTGATTCCTCATGGTCAAGGGCAAGATAAACTCCATGCTCTTACCTCATTTCTAGATTTTCAAGGCATAACCTATGGTTTAGCCGATGCAAGCCGTCCGTTGGAGGGCTATGATTATGCCCAAGGGTCGAAGACAAGGGTTCGGGTGTCATCGGAGGATCTTGTTATTCCCGCTGTTCAGCCCAAAGGTCAGCTTGTGTCTGTGTTGTTTGATCCACGACCCGAGCTTTCAGACTCCATGACGTATGATATTACATCGTGGGAAATGCCTTATCGATATGGGCTTCAGGCGTATGCAGTGTCTACAGCATTATCTTTGGAACAAGTGCAACAAGCCGACGATTATGCGCCTGAGTATCAATTGAACGTCGTTCAAGAGGGCCCTGCCACACGCTCCCAAAAACTCCAAAGCCCATTAGAGCCAACAGGCCGTCCGTATGCCTATCTCTTACCATGGACATCGCTGCAAGATGCTCGATTTTTGGGTGACTGGTTTGAACAAAAAGGGCACGTTCAGGTCGCTATGAAACCCTTTACAATAGGAGAGGACTCGTTTGATCGTGGGACCTTAGTCATCACTCGCGAGGCAAACCCTGCCATGGTGGGGGCATTTGATTCCACGCTTCAAGCTCTCGCAAAAATCCATAACCGTACAGTGTATGCAACCTCTTCGGGGGCTGTAACTACAGGGTCCGATTTTGGTGCGAGTTCCATGGAACTTGTGATGGCTCCCAATGTAGGTGTTGTTTCCAAGGAGGCAACATCCTCACTATCCTTGGGAGAGGTTTGGCACTTTATGGATGAGCAACTTGGCTACCCTGCCACACTCATCCCTGGTGATAATCTATCGACTCAAGCATTGCAGGAGCTCGATGTCTTGGTGATGCCCTCAGGGGGG
>JAVLBP010000072.1:0-1216 GCA_031581145.1 Balneolaceae bacterium | reverse complement strand
ATAAAATCAGCAGCTGGCTCATTATTAGTCCACATTTGCCATTCTTCATCATAGTAGTACGTTTTGAAGTCGCCATAATTGAGCATTCCATACCATGGTTCCCATTCTTGATTGAACATCATCCAATCAAGTTTATAGTCTAGACCTCGCTCAAAGGTATCCTCTGCTCCTAACGATGGTGAGATATTGCCAAATACCTTGGTAGACGCAGTCCATAAAGGATCAACGATAGCAACAGGAGGATCCATAAGCGCGTCAACTTGAGAAACAGCCTCATCCACCTCCTTAGGCACTTGATCGGTCTTTTCTACATCGGCGTCTACCTTGAAGAAATGGAACACCATTTCGGTACTTTTTGCCAAACCAGCTGCAAAATTTGCAATCATGCCGCTGTCTGTTTCACCATCTTTGCGCGCAAAAGATAAAGGCCCCGCTTTGGGGCTCCAGCTGTAAGCTGTAAGCATATCTTCAGACTCTGTAACTTGGATTTCTTTAGGATACTCCTCAAAAAAGGATGTGAACCCAAGCCCAACTCCCCATTGATTGTCATGCGCTATGAGCCATCCTGGTGCACGTTCCGCTTCAATAGCCTCACCTGAGGCTTCAAATCTTGCGTCAAATACGTCAGACAACCTACTTGTAGAAGAACTATTAGCTAGTGGTGGAATTTGACTTGGGTTTGGCCCCATTTGGGTAAGGGAAGCAGTAGCTCGATTGTTTAGTTTAGAAGTGCGTAGTTCTCCAGGATTACTTTGCCACCAATTACCCTCTGAGAGTTGACTTGTAACCGTTGCTTGATCACTAAATTTATACTGAAGACGTACACCAGCCGCTTGAATTTGATCATTAGGAAGGGTCCATCCAGGGTGGTCTAGCAAAACAGATTCATCCACAATTTTCTCCGTTTGTGTGGCTATCGCCTCATATTCAAAGCCTTCTTCGAGTTTCGGAGATTGGTCTGGAGTACCTGTATAGACAAAGGTGTGATCCACTTTAATAAATGTCTTGCCTGCAAATGCATGGACCCGAATGATAAATGGGGCGGATGGATGGCTTTTATTTTCATACTGATACTCTCCTTCAACACGAATAATCGCATGCAAAGGACCACTTCCCTTTTCTTTTACCGTGCGAGTAACGACCGCTTTAGAAATATCTTTTCCGGATGGATCCACTAAATCGACAAACGATCCTCGACCTGGCAGACCTGTCGCAA
>JAVLBP010000071.1:0-1272 GCA_031581145.1 Balneolaceae bacterium | reverse complement strand
ACTCCCCTCCCGGGGTACTTTTCACCTTTCCCTCACGGTACTTGTCCGCTATCGGTCAATAGGTAGTATTTAGGCTTACGAGGTGGTCCTCGCAGATTCGCACAGAATTTCACGGGTTCCGTACTACTTGGGATCCTTCTCGAGGGTAGACAAGATTTCGACTACGGGGTTCGCACCCTCTATGACCGACTGTTCAAAGTCGTTCGTCTATCCTGGTTCCTCCTCTTGCAGCCTGATAGAGCTGCTGAAAAGTCCCACAACCCCAGCCATGCAACGCCTATCAGCTATCACACATGACTGGTTTAGCCTCTTCCGCTTTCGCTCGCCACTACTAACGGAATCACTGTTGTTTTCTCTTCCTGACGGTACTGAGATGTTTCACTTCCCGTCGTTCCCTCCGCTCACCCTATATATTCAGGTGAGGGTGACTGAATCTAGTCCAGCCGGGTTTCCCCATTCGGAAATCCTCGGATCAGGGTTCGTTTATCAACTCCCCGAGGCTTATCGCAGATTACTACGTCCTTCTTCGGCTCCTATTGCCAAGGCATCCACCGTGTGCTCTTTCGAACTTGACACACAAAGTGATCTAACTATAAATAGCTAGATCTATATTTATAAGATGCTCGCGTCCACTATGTAGTTCTCAAAGTACGGGCGGTTCTGGGCCTCTCTCTTTCGATTGAGTCCCAGACCAGCCTGAAGACCAAAGTCTTCTAGGCCCCTGAGTTTCGGTTTCCCGATCCCCAAGGACCCAACAGCGCGCTAATTAGTCATTATTCGTTTCCACTTTCCAGCCCTAAGGCGTACTAGCGTCCACGCTTCACAAAAAATTCAATATCGATGTTCCACCCATGAGCTGACCAGCTAAAAACATTCGCTTTAGTACTGGCTCTCTTGTTGAGTAGCTTGCGCTACTCGAGATGCTCCTTAGAAAGGAGGTGATCCAGCCGCACCTTCCGGTACGGCTACCTTGTTACGACTTAGTCCCAATTACCAGTCCCACCTTAGACGGCTCCCTCCAAAAGGTTGGGCCACCGGCTTCGGGTGTTACCGACTTTCGTGACTTGACGGGCGGTGTGTACAAGGCCCGGGAACGTATTCACCGTAGCGTTGCTGATCTACGATTACTAGCGACTCCGACTTCATGAGGTCGAGTTGCAGACCTCAATCCGAACTGAGACCGGCTTTTTGGGATTCGCTCCACCTTGCGGTATTGCAGCCCTCTGTACCGGCCATTGTAGCATGCGTGAAGCCCAAGACATAAGGGGCATG
>JAVLBP010000070.1:0-1296 GCA_031581145.1 Balneolaceae bacterium | reverse complement strand
CTATAATGGTCATTGCCAGAAGTGCAGCAATGGCTGGAATCAGAACGACATAGAAGTAGTTTCGTGCAGGAATAAAGGCGAATATCAACCAATAAACACTGATATATGTTAAGATTACAAGAGTTTCAGACCGAAATTTTCTCGTCGAATTAAACCATTGATACCCCAATGAGAGTGCAACAGATCCTACAACAATCCACCCTAGAGACCCGCGAAAGCGATTGAGTTCAAACCCCTTCTGCCATGGTGCTTGAGTATCACCCGTTATGGCTGTGAATGTATCTCTCCAAAACGACTCAAAATCTAGAAAGAGGTATGGATGCCCGATAAATAGTGCTCCCAGAGTGGCTCCAAGAAGAATATAAAGCCTTCTTTCGACGACTGATCCAAGAATAATGGAAAACACATTCGGTTGTTTGGATCTCTTTTTTTTGCGTGATTCTGAGCGCAGTTGTGCGTATTGCCCCGCTACATAAGCCACATAAATACTTGGCATCATCACGATGGCTTGCAGAGGCTTCGTGGCAATGGCAAACCCAAGCATGGCTCCTGCTAGAATGTACCACTTGACGTTTTTGACATCTTTGGCCATCCAAAGTGAGAAATAGAGCGACAAGCTCATGAATAGGGCCAACAAACTATCCACCCTGGTGGTATAATTCGTTAGTCCATCAGCCAACGGGATAATCGCTAGAATAAAGGCAATCAAACCCACCTTGAGGCTAAAAAACGATCGGCCAATCTGAAATGCTACAAAGGCAAGGCCTGTATGAATTAGCGCATTAAACGCTCTACTTGTGACGTAAAAAAGGGTGGGGTCTTCAAAGTAATTCTCAACAAACAAGTGAATATTGGTTCCTTGAAAAACACTTATGACCCAATACATGGCTGCTAAGAAATACGTATAAAGGGGGCCATACTTGAACCAGTGAGGGTTTAGATCACCGCCGTAATACCCAAGAGCAAACTCCACAATATCGTTTTCATCAATGGAGTAATGTGGAAGCCCATTGGGGATTTGGATGATCCTTATTACAGTGGACACAACCAATGCTAGTAATGCAATGATTGCTAATGGACTTCTACATTGACTCCAATTCATCAGTCGGTATTCTTTTGCTCCTAGTGCTTGAGCTATCTGGATATTTTTAAGAAGAGGTAGGTCGTATTAAAGAATATATACAAGTTGTAGTCACATTGCGAAACCCTGGCAGCCATCGAAATAGTGGAAACTGCTTTAGCACTGGAAGGTTGAATTTATATCGATAGATTGGATTGGTGAGATAGTCTATACGT
>JAVLBP010000006.1:0-83372 GCA_031581145.1 Balneolaceae bacterium | reverse complement strand
CACCTATCACAGCAGCAACATCGCCTTCTTTTTCAAGCACGTAGTCTATGTAGCGAGCGCATGAACCACTACACGATGATCCACAATCAAACGGACATTCAGAAGGGTTAAAGGGTGGTACATGCTCGGTACCAGGTAAAAGGGGGCCAGCTTGGTATCTAAACGTCGCCTCACCCCCTATGGATATGGTATCAAGTGTAGCGCCATGGAAAGAGTCCCACATAGAGATCGTTTTATGCCTACCGGTAACCATTCGAGCAATTTTCAGAGCCATGCTCATAGCCTCGGCTCCACCAGGGGCAAATAAGGCACGAGTCAACGACCCATTGGATAGCTCACCCAGTTTTTCTGCGAGTTCGATTGCAGGCTTATTGGTGTAGCGTCTCGTGGAGAAACTTAGCGTCTTGAGTTGATCTTGGATCGCTTCGATGATATCAGGGTGTCCAAAGCCAAGATTGTGGATGTAATTTCCATGGAAATCAAGCACACGACGACCCTCAATATCAATAAATTCGGCCCCTTCACAAGACTCAAGGACGGTTAAACAGGGGGTCGAAAGACTTTGATGAAGAAATGCCTTAGAATCTCGATCCAACCAGTGATGTTCTTCTTCTGTTCGACCTTGCTGCCAACGCACTCTTGAGGCGGATAAGTTACTATCCCCCTCTGAATCTAAATCGGGATGGTTAGATACACCTTTGGAGGGTGACATGGTTAGTGAGCCTTTAAGTAATCGATAAGCTCAGATGGATGACCAATCAACAGATCATGGTCATAGGCTGAGAGTTCTGTCTGCGAGTGTGTCCCATAGGTCACCCCAACATTGAGCCCAACACCAGCCTCTTTGCCCTCCAGCAGATCGGAGGGTGTATCCCCTGTTTTGGCCACATGACTAGCGTCCTGCACGCCGCACTCCTTCATAAGGCGATGAATCATATGAGGGGCAGGTCGTCCTTGGGGAACTTCATCACTACCAATAAATGCATCGATGTAGTGTTTGGCATCCCATCCAACTCTATGAATGATAATCTCAGCAGTCGAACGACTAAAGCCTGTATCTAGAGCAATTTTCTTGTCATGAGCTCTTAAAAACTCGAAAACCTCCGTAATTCCTTCTTCTGCTTCAACCTCACTTGATGTCTCATAATAGTCATTCATTGCTGCCAAAAATTCGTCATGAATTTTATCCACGATTTTATCCTCATCGTCTAGCCCTTGATGCGCCAATGCCATCTGAATAGCCACTCGTTTTTTGTATCCCATGATACTATTTAGATGCTCTCGGTCAATAGGGATGTTGTGTGCTTCAAGGGTGTTTTCAAAGCAGGCATTAACCTCATTTTTATGATTCAGTGTGGTCCCAGCAATGTCAAAAACAAAGAGCTGTAGCTCTTCGAAAGGGGGAGGTGTCTGCATGATGGAATAGGTCTGTCAGTGGAATATACTCAAATGTTCAGTGCTGTTTGTTCATGTAAAAATAATATGAAAACTGTTGAATCATGGGCATTTTTCAACATTTAATATTTGGTTAATTCTTTACATAAATCATCCATGAAAAAACACCTTCTAATTATACTTGCGTCACTATTTATCGTAACTCCGTTAAAAGCGCAAGAGAGTGAGTCGTTTTTAGTAAAACCTTACTTACAATACTCTACAAAGACTTCTATGGTGGTCCTATGGGAGACAGATAAACTCTCTACAGGTGTAGTGCAATACGGAAAGGCTCGGTTTAATGTTGATGATGCCGTGCTAGACCTTGAGGTTTTTTCACAGGACATGAAACAATTGCACGAAGTGATTCTGACAGATCTAGAACCAGAAACGAACTATTTCTGGAAAGTCGTTGGACAAACCGAGTCTGGCGAAGTGTACGAAAGTGATCTTTTTAGTTTCAAAACCAAAGTGAATGATGAATCAGCGTACACATTTGCATTGATTGGTGATACCCAAATCAATTCCCGTACCCCATGGGCTTGGGGCAAAATTGCAGAGCGTGTGTGGGAAGAGCGCCCCAATTTTGTAGTTCATGTTGGAGATATCGTTGACGACGGCCGGATGAAAGATGACTGGGTTGATGAATTCTTTGCCCCGGGTCATTCCTTGATGTCACGTTACCCGATGTACACGGTTTTGGGGAACCATGAGAACGATGCACAGTACTATTATGACTACATGGCTAATCCCGAGCCGGAGTACTATTACACCTTTACCTACGGCAATGCTCAATTTTTTATGATTGATTCCAATCGAGACGTTGAAGAAGGATCAGAGCAGTACAATTGGTTGGAATGGGAACTCGCCAAATCGGACGCCACTTGGAAATTCGTGGTCCATCATCATCCACCCTACTCCTCGGAAGAGAACGACCACGGCGATGCAAATTATGCAGCATCAACCATGGGTACTCATACTCGGAACTTGGTCCCATTATATGAGAAGTATGGCGTCGATTTTAATCTCTTTGGGCACACACATGTGTATGAAAGAACCTGGCCACTGAAAGAAGAGATGGTCAATCAAAAAGAGGGGGTGATTTATATTAACTCCGGTGGTGCAGGTGGATTCATTGAGGATTTTGCTCCAACTCGTAACTGGTTCACCGCGGAGCTACAAAAAGGTCATCATTATGGCACATTTTCGATTCATGATGGAACCCTCGTCTTCAAGGCCATTGACCATGAAGGGCGTTTGTTTGATACCATACAACTTACGAAAGAAGAGGGGGAAGAAACTTCAACCGTTGTCGAACCCCCTGCACCCAGAATTCGCCCCTTAGTCTCTGTATTTGAAGATGAACTTACAATTTCAATTGGGGCGGCTTTTGAAAACTTGACTATTGTTTACACAACTGATGGATCAGAGCCGACACTCTCCTCAACACAATATGAAGGACCTTTCACAATTGACGAAAGTGCAACAGTACGTACAAGAGCTTACAACGATGAAATGTTTCTGTCACGAGTTAATAGTTCGTCTTTTCGGAAACTAGACCCAATAGCTGGAGTGAATGTAGCTCCAATGAATCTGTCACCAGGACTGACCCTCGATTATTACGAAGAAGAAATACGTAGCCTTCTACAAAATTCGAATCCGTTTAAAACACAATCGGTACGAACCGAAGTAGCAAAGGATATTGATTTTGACTCGATTGAGCGGCGTGAAGATCGTTTTGGCCTCGAGTATAAAGGGTATTTACTTGTCAAAAATCCTGGACGATATACGTTCTCAACCGTCTCTGATGACGGAAGTGTTCTCTACATTCATGACCAGTTAATCGTGGATAACGATGGTGATCATGGTATGCGGGAGCGGTCAGGGGAAATCATTTTAGAAGCGGGCTACCATCCTATTCATATACAAATGTTTGAAATGGCAGGAGGGGAGGGCTTAGAAGTCTATTATCAAGGTCCTGATAGCCGTATGGCAGGATCAGAGTCCGCGATGGAACTACCTGCTCCAGCATTATTCCACCAACCATAGTATATAATCAATGAAAGAGCATATCGGGATTGTGGGGAGTGGTATTGTGGGACTTGCCCATGCCGTGGCTTTACTCAAAGGTGGATATCGAGTCACACTCTTTGAAAAAAGCCCTAAGCCATACGGGGCTTCTATACGCAATTTTGGTCTTATTTGGCCGATTGGTCAACCACAAGGCCCTACATTTGAGCGTGCGGTTCGAACCCGTGAAATCTGGAAGGAGATGGCAGCAGAAGCTGGGTTTTGGATTCAGCATAATGGATCCCTTCATCTTGCGCATCACGACGATGAAATGGCCGTTTTGCAGGAGTATGTCGATGTCGTTGAAGGTGAAGGCGTGAAACTCATGACTCCCGACCAGATTCAGGAGATCTCACCTTTATCCAACGCCAAGGAGATCAAAGGTGGATTATTTAGTGAAACTGAATCCACCGTAAATCCCCCCGAGGCCATTTGGGCTCTTCATGAGTGGGTTGCGAATCATCCACAAGCAACGGTTTCAACTTATGATGCTGTGTTGGCCATAGAGCAAGGGATCGTTCACACATCCACTCAGCAGGTCGAAGTGGACCATGTATTTGTGTGCTCAGGGGAAGATTTACAAACTCTGTATCCAGATGTGATGATGGAGTCGGGAATGATATTGTCCAAGCTTCAAATGCTAAGAACCAAGCCATTATCTGCACACCAAGCCAAAGGGCCAACCCTTTGCGGGGGACTAACCTTGACCCATTATGCCTCTTTCACAAAACAATGTCCTCAAACAGAGACACTCCGTCGACGTTTTGAACAAACGATGCCACAGTTTGTTGAATGGGGTATTCATGTCATGGCCTCCTTCAACAATCACTGTCAAATCACGATCGGTGATTCTCATGAATATGGGTTAGGATTTGACCCCTTTGAGAAAGCGGAGGTGAACGAGTGGATCATGCACTATCTATCAACGATGATGGATACATCTATGATTGAAATGGATGAAACGTGGCATGGCATCTACCCTAAACACCCTTCGAAAACCGAATTTATTGCCCAACCCGAAGAGGGTGTCACTATTGTCAATGGACTAGGTGGCGCAGGCATGACACTCTCTTTTGGACTTGCAGAAGAGGTTATTGAAAACGAACTAGGAGTCCACCTATGACAAATCCACTACAACAATCTGAGACTCAGAAACATCAAAGGTGGACGGTTTTCCTCGGCATTGCAGGTGCTTTTATCACCTATTTCAGTATGTATGCATTTCGAAAGCCTTTTTCGGCGGCCGAATTTGCGGATCTAAGTCTTTGGGGTGTGGATTATAAGATCATTTTGATTATCACCCAAGTCATCGGTTATACCATTTCTAAGTTCCTTGGTATTAAGGTGGTCTCAGAGTTGAAACCACATCAACGCATCACGATGATTGTCTCTTTGATCGGAGTCGCTTGGGGTGCATTGCTACTTTTTGGTCTGGTGCCACAGCCGTATAATTTCATTTTCCTTTTCTTTAATGGTCTACCCCTTGGAATGATATGGGGAATGGTTTTTGCGTTTTTGGAGGGGCGTCGGCAAACAGAACTATTGGCGGCAGGGATGGCGTCAAGTTTCATTGTTGCCTCAGGTTTTGTGAAGTCTGTAGGTCGAACATTTGTCCTTTCAGGTGTCTCCGAATTTTGGATGCCTTTTTTGACCGGCTTATGCTTTGTACCAACGTTATTTCTAGGGCTTTGGCTTCTATCGAAGATGGCACCGCCCGATGAGGAGGATGAGGATCACCGTACAGAACGGGTCCCTATGACGCGTGCAGACCGAGGGGCGTTTTTCAAGAAATTTTCTGTAGGTATTGTCTCTCTCACAGTGATTTACATGTTGCTAAATGCTTATCGAGATTTTCGGGATAACTTTGCCGTTGAAATATGGAATGGGCTAGGCTTTGCAGATGTGCCTGAGATGTTGACCTTTGCAGAGATTCCTATAGCCGTACTTGTGCTGATTATATCAGGGGTAATGATCTTACTACGCAACAACCGATCTGCCTTTTATGTCAATTTTGCCATGTTCCTCTTTGGTGGACTATCGGTCATTGTCACAACTTATTTATTCAACCAAAATATCATTGGACCGGCATTTTGGATGATCAGTGTTGGATTTGGGATGTATTTAGCCTACATGTTTTACCATACCATGCTGTTTGAACGATGGATTGCCCTATTCAAGACCAAGAGTAATATCGGGTATCTCATGTATATCTGTGATGCCTTTGGTTACTTGGCGAGTGTAGCCGTAATGCTCTACAAAGACTTTTTTGTGGCTGAACTTAGCTGGTTGGAGTTCTTCAAGAGCCTGAGCATTTGGATGGGTATCGTCACTGTAGTTCTTACCATTTTCACGGTTTTTGTCTTTCGTTGGTATGAGCATCGATACGAAACAGATCACGGAGCGGCATCTTCACTTGCCCAACGTGGGGCATAAGTTCAGCCAATAACATCATACCCGGATAATGATTTTCAGGTAATCATTCTCAGGTAATCATTCCCAGATACCAAAGTTGTATCTTTGAAATGATGAACCGCCGCTTTATAGATCTGCTTTCCCAAACCTATACATGGCCTCAACCGGGTTTGGATGTTTCGGACCATGGGACACTTAAATTCCATGGTCTTGACCTATTTGATCTTGCCAAAGAGTATGGCACACCCCTTCGTTTTCATCACATCCCCTCTATCCGTCGCGCTGTTGAGCAAGCAAATGGTTGGTTTGATCAAGCCATTCAAGCTCACCAATACCAAGGAGAGTACATTCCAGCATTCGCCACCAAAAGTTCTCCTTTTAGGTTTGCTTTAGAAGAGACCACCAAGGCTGGATGCCACATCGAAACATCATCGGCTGTTGACCTCGAGATTGTGCAGTGGCTGCTTGCCAACGACTTCATCTCTAGTGAAGCTTACATTCTTTGTAATGGCTTTAAGTCCGACCGTTACCTTGATGCCATCTTGCGGTTGCACAAACAGGGCATGCAAAACCTTGTCTGTATTCTAGATAATGAGCTCGAAGCGCAAAAATTATTGGATAGTGAGCCAAATGGCCTTAAAATAGGCTTTCGAGTGGCCACAGAAGAAGATCCATCCTTTGAGTTTTATACGTCGCGACTCGGGATGAAATCGACCGAGATTATGGAATTAGTGGCTTCCTTCAGTGATTCAAAGGTCCTTGTACCCGTAATGATTCACTTTTTTATCAATACAGGCATTCGAGACACCGCATACTTTTGGAATGAATTTATCAAAGCGTGTCGACTTTATACTGAGGCCTCACGCGTTTGCTCCAGTATCCAACTCTTTAATATTGGAGGTGGATTACCCATTAAAAAATCGCTTGATGTTGACGTTGATCAAGCTTCGATAATTCGCCAGCTCGTTGGCCAAATCAAATTGACATGTGGGGAGGTTGATACCCCCCATCCAACCATTATGACAGAGTTTGGCTCCTATTATGTTGGTGAAAGCGGGGGATTACTGATGAGTGTAGTGCTTCAAAAAAGTCAGAATGATCGTGAGCGGTGGAATATGCTTGACGGCTCCATTATGTCGAATCTTCCGGATGCGTGGGCCATTAGCCAAAGATTTATCACTCTGCCAACGAATGGATGGTTCGAGGACTTTGAGCGGGTCTTACTTGGGGGGATGACCTGTGATGGGGATGACTACTATAATGATCAAGGAACCATCATGCTCTCTTCTAGCTCATCGGCTACGGACCAAGAGGTGCACCACCTCTACATGCCCACGCTTGCCAAGACTCAAGAGCTTTTTGTGGCCTTTCTTCATGCGGGGGCATACCAAGAAACGGTAGGGGGGTATGGTGGATTGCAGCATTGCCTCCTTCCAGAACCCAAGCATGTGTTAGTGCGTGAAATAGAAGGAAAGACGAGTGTTGAGCTCTTTCGCGATCCGGCAGACTCAACCTCGATTCTGTCGACACTCGGATACTAGATGATAGGCTGCTAGATCAAGGTTGTCCATTTAGTGGGTCAATTCGTAGCCTTTTCAGAAATGTACCGCCGGCCGGGCTCGAACCGGCACTCGATTTGTCATCGAATTGGATTTTAAGTCCAACGCGTCTACCAATTCCGCCACGGCGGCAACCGAAGGAAGCAACAAATATAAGGGGAATTTATGAACCTAGTCGCGAATCCTTACAGAGATCCCCAAATTAAGAAGAGGTGTCCATGGAACGTCTTAGGTTTTCCCATTCACTTGAGCAGCTGAATGAGCTGTCTTCGCCGTACTGCCTGCAGAGACTCCATTAACCGATAGCGAGTCTATAGCTTCTTGTACATCAAAATAAAAGTGGCCCTCACCCACAAGATCCATCACATGAGTTTTGTGTAGTTTGTCACGCACTGGGCCAATGACACCACTTAGCTTCACCCCAATACCATTGCTTTGAAGCTCTTGAACGAGTGTCTCCAGAGCATGTACTCCTGTAGAGTCGATGGAATGAATACTTGCAAAATCTAGCATTACTTGTGATATATCATCTTCTCGAGCCTCCATTTTTTCTCGCAAGGCATCCCCAAATTGTTCACTATTGCCAAAAAAGAGGGGGGAATCGAATCGATAGACTAATACACCATCCACACGCTCTGCTTCATCATAACGTGCGAGATTGCGATAGGTGCGAGTCCCTTCCAACCGACCCAATTCAGCCACATGTGGTTTGGAGCTACTGTAGACCACCATAATGATGGAAAGCAAGACCCCAACGCCAATTCCCTCTTCAATCCCAAGAGTCAGCGTAGCGACAAACGTAGCAGCCAACATCCCAAAATCTTTTTTATCAGTGAGCCAGAGATGCTTCATCTCTTTGGCATCAAAAAGCCCAGCCACAGCCACCATAATAATGGCCGCTAAAACTGCTTTGGGGAGGTAATAAAAATAAGGTGTTAGGAATAATAGCGTGAGACTAATAAAGACTACACTAATGATCGCCGCCCAGTTGGTTTCAGCGCCTGATTGATCGTTGACTGCGGTTCTAGACAACCCACCTGTTGTGGGGAAGGATTGGAAGAATGATCCAAAGATATTGGCTGCACCCAATCCAATGAGTTCCTGATTGGGATTCACTTTATACCCCCGCTTTGTGGCAATAGACTTAGCCACGGCGATCGATTCCATGTATCCAACCAACGCGATCGCTAAGATGGTGGGTAGCAGTGCCTGAAGGCTAGCCAATGAAAAAGCGGGTACACTAAAAGATGGTAAGCCTTGAGGGACATCGCCCACAATGGCAACACCTTGTCCATTCAAACTCATCATCGCCGTAATAGCAGTCCCGAGAACCACGACAGCCAAGGCTCCAGGAAATTTTCTGTTCCACGCTCGAAGACCCATGAGTAACGCCACGGACCCAAGCCCAATGGCTGCAGTCACCCCATTAATGCCTCCTAGATTTTGAAAGAAGGCTCCCCAAACCTCATGAATGAGTTTCGAAGAGGGGAGATCCACGCCAAAAAGACTTTTTAATTGACTCGTCCCAATGATCAAGGCAGCAGCGGAGGTAAAACCCGTTAATACAGGATGGGAAAGGAAATTCACCATAAAGCCCATCCGAAATAGTCCCATGGCTAGCTGAACTACACCTACACCAAGTGCCGCTAAGATGGACAACTGGATAAAGGCATCAGACCCAACCTCAGCAATGGCTCCAACACCTGTATAGATGAGTAAACTCACCATCGCGACAGGGCCCACCGCTAATTGTGCCGATGTTCCTAACAAGGCATAGACCAGAATCGGCACAATCGAGGCATACAAACCGTAGATTGGAGGAAGACCTGCCAAAACGGAGTATGCCATTCCCTGAGGAATAAGCATCACAGCAACGGTCAGACCAGCAGTTAAGTCACGTTTAAAGAGGTCGGCACTATAATTGCCGACCCACTTTAATCCTGGCAATAAGCGTGTTATTGAAGAGATCATCGTCAATCGTACTTGACAGGCTTTATGCTGTCACAGGTGAGGCCAGATTGGCAACATCGTCTTGGACGAGTGCAATCTCATGCCCCTCTCGTTTGAGTAGTGAAGCAGAGACCGCTGCACGCGCACCACTCTTACAGTGAACCACATATTTTCCACCCTCACCAAGCTCATCTTTTCGAGCTTTTAAGCGAGTATGTGAAATGTTGGTGGCTCCCTCAGCATGACCCTCTGCATACTCGGTAGCCTTACGCACATCTACCACTTGGAAGCCTTCGTTCACCTTAGTGTCAAGATCCTCAAAGGTCATCGTTGACATGGTCTCTAACCCCCCAGATGACTCTCCATACGAAGCTAAATCGGCAGGAGTGATAAACCCTTTGATATGATCTAGTCCAATGCGAATTAAATCGGTGACCGCTTCGTCTACACGATCCTCATCAATGACGAGATAGATCTCTTCATCTTCGAGAATAAAAGAACCTGCAATAGTATTGAATTGCTTGTCCATTGGTGAGAGCAAAGAACCCTTAAGGTGACCTGCGATGAAATCCTCTTTGCTGCGTGTATCAAGCACGACGACGTTGGACGTGTCTAAATCGCCAAACTCTTGAACACTCAAGCGACGAGGCTTCGGATAATTATCTTTTAATACTCGTGGCCCAATTTTGTTGTCACGCTTCATGCGAGCGAAGTACATCGGTGGCTCAGGCTGCCCATCAAGGATGAAGTTCACGAAATTATCTTCCGAGGAAGCGGCTTTGATAGACGCATTATACCGAAGCTCATAGCCTACCGTTGTCTCTGGAATAGCACCAAGGGCTTTACCACAGGCCGACCCAGCACCATGTCCTGGCCATACTTGCATGTATTCTGGCATCGACTTGAAACTCTCCACCGTGCTGTAGAGTGTTCGAGCTGAGGGCTCCATCGCCCCTACGACGTCGGCTGCAGATTCGAGCAAATCAGGGCGACCTACGTCACCTACAAAGACAAAGTCGCCTGTCGTTATGCCGATGGGCTCATTAGCAGCGGCGCCATCAGTAATGAAATAGCTGAGATGCTCTGGTGTATGGCCAGGGGTATGCCATGCCTTGATTTCGATATTACCCACTTTGAACGCATCTCCATCATACATGAGCTGGTAATCATAAGAGTTATTGTTGAGTAACCACTCATATTTCCAGTCTGCATCGCCCTCGTCTGAGGCATAAACTTTGATGCCACGCTCTGCAAACTCACGTAGACCGGAAAGGTAATCGGCGTGAATATGGGTGTCGGCTGCTGCAACGATCGTCAGCTTTTGAGCAGCTGCCTCTTCGATATATTGATCGATATCACGCATAGGATCGATGACAACAGCTTCGCCATTGGCTTGGCAGCCAACCATGTAAGAGTATTGGGCAAGTTTTTCGTCAAAGAATTGTTTGAAATACATAATGAACTCCTGTTTGTTTTATGACTTGATGATTTAATGATTGCTTGATTGTTAACTATTTAAAAGCTGTTGAGAAATGCTCTTTATCAATGGGGAATCTGGTGACGCACCATTCCATAGACATACGTTCCCAAGATGGCCGTGAGTATCGGCACCACAAACACGGTAGCGCCCGCACCAACCAACGTGAACATCGGTGCAGGACAAGCTCCGATTAACGACCAACCTAATCCAAAAATGGAGCCACCCACGATATAACGGGTCACTTGTGATGGGTCCTTTGGTGGAATGGTGATGGGGTTGCCATCGGAGTCTTTTACGTTACTCTTTTTAATCCAAATGATGCCTAGGGCCCCTACAGCGATTGCGGAGCCAATCACGCCGTACATGTGGAAGCTGTCAAAAAAGAACATCTCTTGGATGCGGAACCATGAAATAACCTCGGCTTTCATTAAGATGAAGCCAAAGAAGATTCCAAGGATAAAAAAGGTTATAAGATCTTTTGCTCTCATGTGTTAGTCCTCGAATTAAATGATGTTGGGAAGAATCAGGTACGTCATCAAAAGCCCTCCTATAAAAAAGCCAATGACCGCGATCAACGAAGCGAGCTGTAGATTCGAAAGCCCCGAAATGGCATGACCTGAGGTGCACCCACCAGCATAGCGCGTGCCAAAGCCGACCAAAAATCCACCCACTCCTAATACAGCCCATAAACCTGGATTGCTCTGAAGAGCGCCCCATGTAAAGAGCTCAACAGGGACAAATCCATCAAAATTGGTAAGCCCAAACCCTTGGAGTTTGTCTATTGCCCCAGCGGATAATTCTACAGCATTTGGGTTTGCAAACAGAACCCCACCGATGAATCCACCAAGGATAACACCGATCGAGAACATCAGATTCCAAGCTCCTTTGGCTTTCCAGTCGTAATTGAAAAAGTCCACATTGGCGACATTACAAGACGCGCAAATGTGACGAAGGTTCTCTGAGAAGCCAAATTGCCTCCCTGAGATCAGTAGCATAATGGGTACCATTAAACCAATGATGGGTCCGGCAATGTACCAGGGCCACGGTTGTGTTAAAAATTCCATGAAGTTGCTTTTGTCTTTTGTTGCATGATTGATTCACTTCAATAGAGAACATAAAGTATTTATTTGATAATGTCAATACTTGTTAATACAAGTTCACACAAGCCAAGCTCCAAGCATGGTGCTTGGAACCTGACCTACCTGTATACCAAATGTTTATGGATTTCCTTTAATCATCAAATTCCAATACAAAAATGGAATTCCATGCTTCTTGACCATGTACATATCCCATCGTTCACGAGCCTGGTCGAATGGGAAGGATGGTGTTGGGTTATTGTCATAGTCAAATTCAGCCAGAACGGTTTTTCCATACCCAGTGATGAGTGGGCAAGACCCATACCCATTGTACTTCTTAGGCGATTTGATCTCTCCATACTTCATGTACTGCATCATGTTATGTCCGAGGACTTGTGCCTGTTTACGAACCGCAGCACCAGTTTTGGCATTTGGTGTGCTTGCGACATCTCCCAAACTAAAGACATTTGAGTAGCGTACATGTTGGAGTGTTTCCTTGTCTACTTCTACCCATCCAGCTTCATTGGACAAAGAACTATTTTTGACAAACTCTGGCGCTTGCATAGGTGGAGTGACATGAAGCATGTCGTACTTGAAGGTTTTTTCCTCCGTTGACCCATCTTCTTTTGTAATAACAAAATCAGCCTCTTTCTTGTCCCCGTGGATAGCCACAAGATTGTGCTTAAAGTTGGTGGTCAAGCCATATTTGTCTATCACCTCGTTGAGCACTTTGGCAAACTCAGGTACGCCAAAAATGATACCACCGGCAGAATTGAAGAGGACCTCAACATCATTCAATCGACCTTGGTTCTTTAAGTGATCGCAGGTCAAATACATGATTTTTTGAGGAGCACCACCACATTTAATAGGCGTCGCAGGCTGTGTGAAGATAGCCGTATCCCCCTTCTGAAGTGATTTCATGCACTCGTGTGTATACTCAACATCTCTGTAGGAATAATTACTGCACACTCCATTTTTGCCAAGATTGTCAAGCAATCCAGGAATGCCATCCCAATTGATTTGAATACCAGGTGCTACGATAAGTTGCTCATACGAATACGCTTTTCCTGATTGAGTGGTTACCATGTTTTGCTCAGGAAAAAATGTGGACGCCGCATCTTTGATCCATGTCACGTCATCTGGAATCACCTCTGCCATAGGCTTTAGTGATTTTTCTTTATCATAGACACCAGCACCAATCAGTGTCCATAAAGGTTGATAATAGTGTGACTCTGAGGGGTCAATGACCGCTACGTCTGGATAATCCATTTTTTTGGCAAGCATGGCTGCCATGGTTAGACCCGCAGAACCCGCACCAACGATTAAGACCTTGTGATGTGAGGCATATGGCATGAATTGATTTGCCGGAACGGTTTGCCCCTGAACTGTGTTTAGAGATTGTTGTTTACCCATAGTCCATCCTTTTTTAGTTATTACTACTTGTATTTATGACTGTTGGACGCTTCATTCTAACTGTAAACTAAACTTTTTTTTGTATAGGTCAAGCCACGCAAACCCCTCCAAAAGTGCCATATTCAATGAATTCTAAAAAAGAAAGCGCTACCATCAATCTTTCTGAGCTTAAACCGGGTCTTCCGCTTCATGAGCAAATAAGTCATTGGATTGAAACCAATATTGATGAAGGGATGTACGAATCGGATCAAAAGTTACCGTCGGAATATCAACTCAGCGAAATGTTTAATGTGAGTCGCGTCACAGTTCGGCGTGCCTTACAAACCTTAGAATCTAGCCGTCTGATTTACAGATGCCAAGGCTTGGGCTCATTTGTTGGAAAGGGAAAAACGCGTCAACCCCTTGTGCGTTTGACCGATTTTATGGAGGATATGCATCGTGCAGGCATGCAGGCGAAATCGACGGTTCTATCCATGGGAGTTGTGGATGCAAGTGCAGCTGTAGCCGAGCAGCTTGGTGTCACTGAAGGGCAAAAGGTCTTTCAACTAAATCGACAACGCCTTGGAGATGATACACCATTAGCAATGGACGAAACCTGGCTACCATTTGCTTATGGACAGCTTATTGAAAAAGTAGACCTTGGTAATCGCACCATTTTTGCCATCCTCGAGGAAGACTATGAAATTCCTGTCATGCGTGGGTGCTACCAAATCACCTCGACAACGGCAACAAAAGACCTTGCGCGCTGCCTTGACACAGAAGAAGGAGCTGCCTTGCTTTTGCTTCACCGAATAGCGTACACCGTCGGCGATAAGCCTATATTTTATCAAAAACGATACTATAAAAGTGATGCCTTTGCCTACGAAATGAGGCTCGATAGAGTGGAACCAAATGGTCAGGGGGCGGCTCAACCATTTGATGAAGCTCCTATACGTGAGATAGTCCCGGTGTTTTACAATAAGCAACCTTAAGCTTACCTGCCGTAGGCATCCTCTACTCGTATAATATCGTCTTCATCACTTGGGTGTTGAGGAAGTTCATGCTTCCAAATCTCAGCGACAATACCCCACTGTTCATCTCCTAAGAGGCGATGGCGCTCTTTACAAGCCAACTCTACCATTTCACCAAGACGTAACGGGGAGGGCGCACCCAGACTATCGGTGTGGCTCCGAACCAGTGAAGCTTCACCTGCGATGAGCGTCCATATTTCGGAGCGACGATGATGGTATTGCCACGATAACATAGCATGTGGCTCAACCAAAAGGAACTTAGGGCTTAGTTTGGAGTACCCTTTCAAGTGTTGCCAATCCAATTCCGGAAACCAGCTCGTGGCAAAGATGCGGGCCTGTGATTCATCCACGAGCAAAAATCCTCCCCAAGGGCGATGACGATCCTCTCCAATCAACGTGAAGCCAAGATCCGTAACTCGCTCAACCAAGGCCTCAAACATCTCCTCTTTTGATAATCTTGCCACCTCAGAAGTCTCAAATAATGGTACTTTTGCAGGGCTAGATTGATGTGTCATCTTTTCTTTTGCTGACTTTTTAGCCATTTTTTACATGACAATTCCAAAGTATAACACCATGCCTCGACGAATTTCAACCCTTGCCCCCATGATAGGATGTCTTTTCCTCGTGGGACTTCTCTTTCCATCACAATCTAAGGCTCAATTTGCGATTGGTGGTGGCTATGAATTGCGTGATGAAGAGCCCAAAACAGGGTATATGGTGATGATTGAGAATGGGTTTTTGAAACGATTCCCTATGATCTCACTCAAAACAAGATTGCATCTCAGTGTGTTTGCGGATGAGATATCTGTGCGTGATCAAGCCGTGTTAGATCAATTGGAACTCTCTGAAACAGAGCAATTTTTGTCTCAAGTCGATTCCTATGATTTTGGGTTGGCTGTGTTGATGGGTGTCAATCTAGGAATTGTCAAGCCATATGGCGGCGTAGGGCTTGGAAATGAGTCTTACAAGATTGACTATGCCATTCCCTCATCCGTGACTGTTCCGCCAGACTTTCAGGAGTCACTTTCAGATAACGGTTTTTATGGGAACATCTTCGTAGGTACAGAAATATCACCGATTCCTTTGCTTAAGCCATTTGTTGAATACCGTTTTTCCACATTTTTGACTGATGAAGAGATCAATTACAGTCAAAATGGCCGGATCTCATTAGGACTCAAACTTCAATTTTAGCCCCATGGTATGACACGACAAGAGGTTGCGATTGTTGAGTTGGACAAGGAGCAAGAGAAGCATCTTGCGGACCTACTAGATGTGTGTCGTACCCACTTGGAGTTTGTTGATGAAGCCATGATCCGTGATGCCTTTGCCTTGGCTTGTCAATCCCACAAGGGAGCCACTCGAGCCTCAGGCGAGCCCTATTATCATCATCCCTTAGAAGTTGCCAAGATTGTAGCCAGTGATCTTTCCATAGATGGGGAGTCAGTCGTTGCGGCACTTATTCATGACACGGTCGAGGATACCCATGTGACATTGGATGACGTCCGAGACGTATTTGGCCCGACCGTGGCCAATCTCATCGATGGTGTGACCAAAATTGAAGGGGTCTTCAAGAACAGGCAATCCAAGCAGGCTGAGACCTTCATGAAGCTGATTCTATCCATGGCAGATGATATTCGGGTAGTCCTTATCAAGTTTGCGGATCGGCTACATAATATCCGAACCTTGCAATATCTCCCCAGAGAGAAGCAGATGAAGATTGCCTCGGAGACTCTTGATCTGTACGCCCCTTTAGCGCACCGCTTTGGCCTGTATCAAATCAAAAATGAATTTGAGGATCTATGTTTTAAACTCCTGGATCCAAACTCGTACAATTTTGTGGCTCGAAAGCTTCGCGAAAAAAAAGCTGCCCGTGAAGCCTTCATTTCAGAGTTTATGGAGCCCATTGAGGATGAGCTTCGCGACCATGGGTTAACGTTTGAAATCAAAGGGCGTCCGAAGCATATTTATTCGATTTATCGCAAGATGCAGCGGCAACAAAAACCTTTTGAGGAGATTTATGATCTCTTTGCCGTTCGCGTGATTCTTGAAAAACCACACACCAAAGAGGATTGTTGGAGAGTATACTCCATGATCACGGATTGGTATACACCTATTCCAAAACGGTTTCGCGATTTTATATCTGTGCCCAAGGCCAATGGGTATCAATCGCTTCACACGACGGTGATTACCAGATCGGGGCAACGAGTGGAAGTTCAGATACGTACGCGACGAATGGACGAAATTGCCGAGCGTGGACTTGCGGCTCATTGGAAGTACAAAGAAGGAGGCCACTCTGGATCCCAAACGTTGGAACAGTTTGTGAGTTGGGTTCGAGAAGTGCTAGATACCCCACGCCCGGAGGCTGCTACGGAGTTTGTGCAAGACTTCCAGCTCAATCTTTATCAAGATGAAATTTATGTTTTTACCCCTAAGGGGGATCTCAAAACTCTTCCGAGGGGTGCTTCATGCATTGACTTTGCCTTTGAAATTCACTCTGAAGTAGGGGAGCGAGCCATGGCGGCCAAGGTGAATGGAAAGCTTGTGCCATTGCGTCAAAAACTTAAGATTGGGGACCAGGTGGATATTGTCACAGGTCCCAAAGTGAATGTGAATCCTGATTGGATCGAGGACGTCGTGACGCACAAAGCCAAGGCTCGGATTCGACAATTTGTGCGACAGCGCCAGCGGGAAGTCTCAGATCGAGGTCGTGAAGCTTGGGAAAAGCGTGCCAAGAGAAGTAATATCGAGTTATCTGACCAAGAGCTCATGAAAGTCTCCCACCAACTTGGATTTGATAGCTTGCAGGTGATGTTTTACGAAATAGGTGCAGAAAAGTACGACCTCGGCAAGCTTTATCGAGCGGTCAAAGACTTCAAAAGCAAAGGGCGCTTAGAGAAAGAGGAGGAGCAAAAAGAGCTCGATTCAATTCTTACGCCAACTCTCGAGGAGGTTGGCCAAAAGTTCAACCAAGAGGCCAAAAAAGGGATCAATGAACAGTCCTTGTTGATTGATGGGGGGCTAGACCATGTGAAATATCATTTTGCCAATTGTTGCAATCCTATCCCGGGTGATGAGGTTATGGGGTTTATTAGTCGAGCTGGGGATGTCAAAATTCACCGCACGTCTTGTAAAAATGCCATCCATTTAATGAATTCGGACGGGGAAAGAATCTTGGAGGCATCGTGGGCGCGGACGCCTGAAATGCAATTCTTGGCTGCGATTAAACTTGTTGGAGAGGATCGAGTCGGTCTCATTAATGATCTCACCGATGTGCTATCAAAATCTCTGAAAACCAATATGAAGAGTATTAACGTGAGTAGTGATAGTGGGGTCTTTGAGGGAATCGTAACACTTTATGTGAGCGATTTGAGTCATTTGGGCCAAATCATGGAGAAGCTCAAACGTGTAGAGGGGATCCGAACTGCGCACCGATTTGAGTAAAAGTGACCTTAATATTAGCGTCCTTTCCCATCTTTTGTATATTTATAGTGGAGAAACAGTTTGGGAAAACTGATTAATAAGGGATGGAGATATGATGACGTATACAAAAAAAGACCTTGTACGTAGGGTCTCAGAAACGATGCAGGTGCCTTTAAATCAAGCAGAGCCGTATGTCGATGCGGTGATCGATTCTATACGGGGGACCATGTTGATGGCAAGCCCCGAATGTAGAATTGAGTTGAGAGATTTTGGGGTGTTTGAAGTCAAAGAAACCAAGGCTAAGCCTAAGGCTAGAAACCCAAAGACTAACGAGATTATTTACGTACCGAGTCATCGAAAAACACATTTTAAGCCCAGCAGAAAGCTTAAAGATTTTTTGCGCCAGCCACTAGACTGATTGGATTGACGGATAAAGGGCGACTCGTAGGTCTCGACATTGGCGCTAAGCGGTGTGGTCTTGCTTGGACGGATCGATTACAGATGATTCCCTCGGTCGTTGGGACGTATTCAAAGGAAAAATTGAAGGAGAAGCTCCGTGAACTTATTGGTGCGGAACCTTCACCCGGTGTTGCTGGATTTGTGCTGGGCTGGCCACTTCAAGCCGATGGTAGCCCTAGCTCGTCCATGAAGGAGGTGCGTCATGTTGAATTATGGCTTCAGCAAACCTTTCCTACTGTTCCTATTTATCATCAAGACGAATTTGGCTCATCGCAAGAAGCCATGCAACAGATGGTTCAGTCCGGCATTGCAAAGAAGAAACGTGCCCAAAAGGGGGCAGTGGATTCTACCGCTGCAGCCGTTATCTTACAAAGGTACCTCGACCAGCGTGGCTGAAACGTATAAATGATTCTAGATCTATGGCTGTCCGCCCAATTGTCACATACAATGATCCAGTATTGAAACAGGTCGCAAAGCCTGTGACAAAAAACACGCCAAACCTTGACACGTTTATCCAAGATATGTTTGATACGATGAGTCAAGCCAAGGGACTGGGGCTTGCAGCTCCGCAAGTGGGTCGATCGATTCGACTTTTTGTGATCGATGCTGATGGTCTTGACGACGAGACCCCCTCTGAGTCAACCCCCATAGGACGTCGAGTTATACTCAATCCTGAGATTCTATCTGAATCCGACGATTTGGTCACGTTTGAAGAGGGTTGTTTGAGCCTGCCGGATCTACGTGATCAGGTCAGTCGACCAAGCGATGTTACAGTCCGATTCCAAGATGCGTCTTTTGAGACGCATGAAATGAGTCTGCGTGGGTGGACCGCACGTGTCTTCTTACACGAAATGGATCACCTAGAAGGCATCTTGTTTATTGACCGAATTTCTGCGTTTAAACGTGCTCTTCACAACGCAAAACTTGCCTCTATTGATGCCAATGAGGTGGACGCTGGCTATGACGTGGCGCCTAAATCCTCCCGTTCATAACGCCGCATATCATGGCTACTGAGCGTTCATCAACTGATGTATGTAAAGTCATTTTTATGGGGTCACCAGACTTTGCGGTACCCTCCCTGGAGGCATTGGTTCGAAAAGGGTTTGATGTGTGTATGGTGTGCACGCCCCCAGACAAACGTCGTTCGAGGGGCGGAGACCCTGAACCTACAGCTGTAAAGAAAAAAGCCATCGAACTTGGCTTGCCTACTGTTGATGTGGCAGACGTCAAGGATCCAGTCTTTTGTGAAACCCTCAGGTCACTCGATGCCGATTTATCTGTAGTGGTGGCCTTTAGACTCTTACCCAAAGCTGTACTGGATGCTACCAGGTTGGGCGCTGTGAATATTCATGCCTCGTTACTTCCTGCCTATCGCGGCGCAGCACCCATTCACCATGCTGTGTTGAATGGCGACAAGCAGACAGGATGTACACTGTTTATGCTTAATCAAGCCATGGATGCGGGTCAAATATTAGCCCAAAAAACTGCTCCAATTCATCCAAATGATACAACAGGTGATGTATATGAGCGGCTACAAAACGTGGGAGCCAAACTTCTTGTAGAGACACTTCCTGCTTGGAATCGAGGAGACATTCAGCCAATTAGCCAAGATGAACGGCTAGCCTCTGCCGCACCCAAAGTGTTTTCTGCAGATGGATGGTTGAGGCTTCAGCAAAGTGCTGCGCAGGTCCACAATCAAGCCCGAGCTATGACACCTAGCCCTGGGGCATGGATAAAGCTCGATGGTGATAAAGTCAAAATTCTACGAACAAGGCTCCTAGAACTGCGAGAACTGCAAGCTTTTACGCAAGCGATGATGGAAGAATCGATTGGCGAGGCACAAGATGCAGGCTCAAGCAGGCAAGGGTCAGGGAATCAAGGCTCATGGAATCAAGGCACAAGCAGACAATCTGGTGTTCAGCCAGGATCATTTGCCGTTTGGGACAAGCGATTATTTTTGGGCTGTGCTGAGCAAAGTGTTGTGGAGATTGTTTCACTGCAACAACCTGGAAAATCAGCGGTTTCAGGCTATGAATTCAGTTTAGGAAAAGAGGTAACCTCATTGAGAGCAAAAGGCGTAGAAAGCGTAGAGAGTCCAGACAAGACAAAGAAATGAACCATTTTTGAGACAAGCTCTATCTTGGGATTTCAAGACGTAAACGTGGGCAGAAATTAACGGTGGTACAAATCGGATAATCCAAGTAGATTTAGGCATCCAACTAGACCTGAAGCATGGAGATGGAACAAGTCAGCCCCTTTTTTGATGCCATTATACAAGGAGATGTAGAAAGCGTTAAAGCCTTCATTAAAGATGGACAAAACATCAACGAATCTCTTCCTAATGGCTCAACAGCGTTAATTCTAGCTGCCCAACATAATCATGATGAGATTGTTGAGGAATTGTTGGTGAACAACGCAGACCCAACCCTTACGACAAAAACAGGGGGGACGGCGCTCAACCGAGCTGCGGAGCATGGCAACCTTGCTACAATCCAAAAACTACACAAAGCTGGTGCAGTCCCAGGGTTACTTGCATTGGTGATGGCAGCTCGTGAGGGTCATTTACCCGTCGTTGAATGGTGTGTCCATCAAGGCGTGGATGTGAATGGACAACTTCCATGGGGGTTTACAGCACTTATGATGGCGGCTCGTGATGGTCGACAGGATGTAGTGGAGTGTCTGCTTAATCATGGTGCAAACCCAAAGCTTAAAAATAGGGATGACGAAACCGCACTATCTCTAGCCATAGAAAATGATGAAGACGACGTTGCTGATATCCTCCGTAAAGCAGGCGTCGATTACGCTAAGCCAAAACCAAAGGTCGTTGCAACACCTGCCGATGATGAGGAACATTCAGCTGCTGATGAACTCCCTGAGGAAGTCGATCTCTATGATGAGGAGGAAGACGTCACTCAGATAGAGGAAGAAGAGGTTGACCTTGGACGTGATAAAGAGGAGGATTAATCCTACATTTATCCGAATGCTTGAGTCAATGAAAGACTCATTCATGTATTCACATTTATGTATTCAGTAGAGCCTTGATTATGACGTTGTTGTCGAGGTCCTGAAACTCTCACTCAAAGAACACTTAATACTATGGCAATCCAGGTTGGAATCAATGGATTTGGGCGCATTGGACGTCTTGTAACGCGCGCTATCCTCGAAAATTACGCATCGGACATCACCATTAACGGCATTAATGATTTAACAGATGCGGCGACGTTGGCACATCTATTTAAGTATGATTCGGCTCAAGGTGCGTTTCAAGGAACTGTGGAAGTGGATGGCGATCATCTCGTATTGAATGGGCACAAAATTAAGGTGTCAGCTGAGCGGGATCCTTCAAAACTAGAATGGGGAGCTAGAAGTGTGGACACCGTGGTCGAGTCTACAGGATTCTTCACCGAAAAAGAGAAGGCTGAAGCTCATCTTGCTGCAGGTGCCAAGAAAGTGATTATCTCAGCTCCCGCAAAAGGGGACGTACAAACGGTTGTCCTTGGGGTGAATCACGAATCGATAGACTCAGACACCACCATTTATTCCAATGCAAGCTGTACGACCAACTGCCTCGCCCCTATGGTAAAGGTTCTTGATGATGCGTTTGGTGTCCAAAAAGGATTCATGGTCACAACCCATGCCTACACGGGTGATCAAGCGTTGGTTGATGGTCCGCACAAAGATCTACGTCGTGCCCGTGCAGCAGCGATCAATATCGTCCCTACGTCGACAGGTGCCGCTAAAGCGGTTGGTTTGGTGTTGCCACATCTCAATGGCAAACTCGATGGAAAAGCGATTCGAGTTCCGGTTGTCACAGGATCCCTGACTGATCTCACGGCGCAATTGTCCAAAGATGTGACCGTAGATCAAATTCATGAAGCATTTCAGGCAGCTGCCTCTGGACCCCTTAAAGGAATCCTTCAGTATTCGACTGATCCGCTTGTGTCAACAGACATTATCGGCAACACACATAGTTGTATCTACGATAGTGATATGACCATGGCTGCTGGGTCGCTCGTCAAAGTGACAGGGTGGTACGATAATGAAGCTGGGTACTCCAATCGTACGGCTGAGCTGATCACTCGGGTTGGGTAACCTCAATGTCAGCGGTGATGTCCGCTGTTTTCTCGAGGGTTTTTAGCACAGAGCAATACTTTTCGACAGAGAGTTTCATGGCACGTTCTGCACGATCCTGTGGAATGTCACCGATCAAGTGATAGCGTAGGTGGATTGCGGAAAATTCTGTGTATCCCTTCATTTGCTCTCTCTTTGCGTCGATTTCGACGGTAAGATCCTGGATCGTGAGCTTTTGTTTATTCAAGATCATCACGATATCGATCACGCTACATCCCCCAGCGGCCGCGATCAAGGCTTGCATGGGGCTGAACCCACCATTCACCCCTCCAATATCTGGTGAACCATCCAAACGCAAGGTAGCCCCTGAGTCATTTGTCGCCTCTACGAGCATCGCATCGTTGAGCCGCTTCATGGAGACATGAATCGGCTCTGGTTTGGGAGGTGGGGAAAAGGAATCCGTACCAGATTCTTCTCCAGCAGTTGATGGAGTCGAGGCGTCACTCATAGATTTAGGGCAGTATTAAGGTTACTTCTTGCTTCGAATAATCATTTCACCTACCACATCGTCAATAGAAATCTCTTTTTCTACCAACAAGACGAGCAGGTGATAAAGTAGGTCTGCAGACTCTTCAATTGTTTCTTCTTTCTTTTTATTCTTTGCGGCAATAACGGTCTCTACAGCCTCTTCACCTAATTTTTGCGCGATTTTGTCAATCCCTTTTTTGAATAGGCGTGTCGAATACGACCCTTTAGGCATTTCATCTTTACGACTCTGAAGAACACGTTCTAGTTCTTTCAAGAAAAGCACGGGGGCTTGGTCAACCTTCGTAGACATGTCGGAGCGAATGGGTTAGTCCTGCTTCTCTACAATGGTAAGAAAATTTTGTAATAACATGGACCCAGCTCGCCCCGATTTCTCAGGGGAAAATTGAACTCCCATAAAATGATGTTTTGCAACCACAGCCGTAAATGTATTCTCACAAGTCGCCGTGGCGATGGCATGCTCTAGCGGAGGAAGGAAATCTTGATGGATAAAATAGAGTCGTTGATCGGGTCCAATACCATGTAGCAGAGGGTGTTCCTGACGCAAATGCAACGAATGCCATCCCATATTTGAGGCGGTACATTGATGCTGATGAAACGATTGGACACGACCAGGCACAACACCTAGATAATGGTGCTGGTCTTCTTCATGACCTTCGGTGAGAAGGTGCATTCCGTGGTTGATCCCTAAGACAGGCTTGTTGATTTCACGTATCCATTGCGTACATGATAAGGCATCAAAGGCATTCATGGAGTTGGATGCCGGTCCTGGACTCGAAATAATGAGACCATCCGCGCGGGTTAATACCTCGGGATCCGTGCTAGATATGCAGTCCACATCATGTTGGCGCAACAGTTGACAAAGCGGTGAGGATGAGTTGGGGGGGTATGTCAAAATGCCTATTATCATGAACTTCGCTAAAACAAAACAACATCTGAAGACGTTTCAATACAAAGACATTCATCCGTATAAAGACATCCAAAACTTGATATCCGAAAATCCTATATTTCAGTTATGACAACCATTGCCCAGCTTACATTCATCCCCCTATACACGGATCATCCCAAAGAAAAGGTAGATGAGTTGTTGGAATTTTTTGTCCAAGAGGATGTTGATGTAGAGATTGGGCACTTGTCAACAACCATTAAAGGAGATAAAGAGACCATCTTTGCGCTCATCAAAGAGGTTTATGACACCATGAGTGCCCAAGACGAACAGTTTCGATTTCATATCGAGCTGCTAAGTCCGATGGCCTGATCCCACGTCTATGGTTGATATTCGGAATTTCTGCATCATTGCACATATTGATCACGGCAAATCGACCCTTGCGGATCGTCTGTTAGAGCGCACTGGCACGATTACTGAGCGTGATATGCAAAACCAAATCCTAGACGATATGGATTTGGAGAGAGAGCGTGGCATTACGATCAAAAGTCACGCCATTAAGATGGATTATGAGCGGCCCACTGGAGAGAAGGTAATTCTCAATTTGATTGATACCCCGGGCCATGTCGATTTTGCCTATGAAGTGTCTCGAGCGTTGAAAGCGTGTGAAGGTGCTATTTTGGTTGTTGATGCAAGTCAGGGCATTGAAGCTCAAACAATCTCCAATTTGTATCAAGCGATTGACCAAGGCTTAGAGATTGTCCCTGTCCTAAACAAAATTGACCTCCCCGGTGCAGATCCCGAAGGAGTTGCTCAACAGATTATCGATTTAATAGGGTGTAGTCGTGAAGAGATATTAGCGGTGTCTGGAAAGACAGGCGAAGGGGTGATGGAGTTGCTGGAAGCCATCGTCGTACGAATCCCTGCCCCTGAGCGAGAAGAGGATAAGCCATTAAAAGCGCTCATTTTTGATTCCATTTTTAATACTTACCGCGGCTCTATTGCCTATGTGCGTGTGATGGAAGGGACTCTCAAAAAAGGGGATCCAATCTATTTTATGGCCACTGAAAAGGAGTATAATGCAGAAGAGGTTGGCTTTTTGAGGATGAAGCAAACACCTACCGCAGAACTTCGAGCAGGGGATGTTGGCTACGTTGTGGGGAGCGTGAAGTCACTTCAAGATTGCCGTGTGGGGGATACACTCACGACACAGAAGAATGGGGCGGCTGAGCCCATCCCTGGGTACAAAGAGGTAAAACCTATGGTGTTTTCAGGGATATTCCCCACACAAAGTGAGGATTTTGAGGATCTTCGATCTGCGCTTGAGAAATTGCAGCTTAATGATGCGTCTTTGAATTACGCTCCTGAAACCTCCAAAGCACTTGGCTTTGGATTTCGAGCAGGGTTTTTGGGACTACTTCATATGGAAATTGTCCAAGAGCGATTGGACCGTGAGTTCAACATCGACATTATCACCACCGTCCCCAACGTGCGGTATGAGGTCCGGCGCACCAACGACGAGAGTGTATTTGTCGATAACCCTAGTGAAATGCCAGAAGCGGGACTGATTGATTATGTGCTCGAGCCGTTTATTCGTGCGAGCATCATCACCCCTGCAGATTATATCGGCCCCATTATGAATCTTTGCCAAGACCGACGTGGGGTCTATATTAACCAATCCTTTATGCAGAACAATCGCGTTGAGATTGTTTACGAGCTTCCGATGGCAGAAGTGGTGTTTGATTTTTATGATCGCCTCAAAAGTGGGACGCGTGGATATGCATCCTTCGATTATGAGTTTATAGAGAATCGACGTGGACAACTCGTACGCCTTGATATTTTGATGAATGGCGAGCCTGTTGATGCCCTTTCCAGTATTGCCCACCGCGATAAGGCGTACGAATACGGCAAAAGAATATGTGCAAAGCTCAAGGAATTGATCCCAAGGCAGCAATATGAGGTAGCGATTCAAGCAGCGATTGGCAATAAAGTGATTGCACGAGATACGATTCGTGCTGTACGTAAAGATGTCACTGCAAAGTGTTATGGCGGGGATATCACACGAAAGCGTAAATTATTAGAGAAGCAAAAGGAAGGGAAAAGGCGCATGAAGCAGGTTGGTGCTGTGGAAATCCCGCAAGAGGCGTTCCTTGCGGTCCTTTCGATGAACAACGATGATTAAGTACGCTCAAGGAAAAACCAGAGAAACATGATTAAAAAGCGATCGTCTTGGGTAGCGTGTGTGGCATTCGTCCTATGGATAGGGGTCGCGGGGCAGGCTAACGCTCAATTTCAGGACCCTATCTTTCGAAAAGTTGAAGCTGTGGATGCTCAAGCCTTTGAAAAGCGTTTTGCCGATACCAAATGGACGGGTCAAGGGCTCTATCAAACCGCAACCATTGACCGAATTCCAACCATTGAGTTACGTGCCAGACTTCAAGCGCAGTTTGGCGACCCAACCGTCACCCTGGGTGATCTTTGGGGCACACCCACCTACCGACCCGGAAAAGCGATTCAATTTGAGTATTGGTTTATCATTGATGGCGAAATCCCCATGATGATCTTAGATCTGGATGGTCCATTTGAGAATGGGCTTGTGTATGTAGGGGCATCTCGATTTGTCGACCGCAACCCCGAGATTAAGCGGACGCTAGACAAGTTGCTCATGAAGGAAGTAAAGCAACTAGGAGAGTATCAGGACGTGTTTTTCTCCCCTGAGCGGGAGCAGTGGTATTTTGTATCTTACCAAAATGGTGAGTTTGCCCGCGATACGACCGATCAACCTGAACAATTTTAAGCCCTAGTCCAGTGGCTGATAAAACTGATAAAGCTGACAAACAAGACTCTAGCGTTTACCAGCAGCTCCGAAGCTGGCTAGATGCCGTCATCGTGGCCCTGATTGTTGCTTCGGTGCTGAAAGTCTTTGTCTTTGGAACCTACAGAATCCCAACCCCTTCCATGGAAGATACCATGGAGACGGGTGACTTCTTGATTGTATCCAATCTAGCTTATGGCCCCCGAACGCCTATGGTATTAGGGATTCCTATGTTCCAGTGGTACATCCCAGGTGTGAACCTTCCTTGGACTCGCTTACCTGGCCACAGTGAGATTCAGCGTAATGATATAGTGGTGTTCAATTACCCCATGGAAGTCAAACCGATTTCAATGAAGACCAACTACATCAAGCGACTGGTAGGTATGCCAGGTGACGTGCTTGAGGTGCGCGATAAAGTGGTGTACATCGATGGGGTGCCAGAAGAAACGGTCCCCTCAATGCGCACCCTTCAATTGGTGTTTGTGAACGAAGGATCCATGTTGGATCGACAGGTTGTGAAGGATTTAGACGCCAATATTTTGCAGTATGATCAAGATCGCATGTATTTGGTGAACGCTCGCATGGACGCGCTATCGGATCTAGCAGCGACCGCGAATGTCGATTCGGTTGTCCCCTACATTTTACCTAAGGATTATCAAGAATTCCGTCAACGCCCGTTTGATTTCTCCAAGGGGTTTATCAATCATGACAATATGGGGCCCATTCCGATTCCATATGAAGGGGAAGTGGTTGAATTATCCCTAGATACGTGGCATCTCTACGAAGACATCGTGACGCGTTACGAAAAAAATAACGTCTTGGTAGAGGGTGGGGAGTTTATCATCAATGGTGAGCCAGCGGAGACTTACACTATCCAGCAGGACTATTACTTTTTTATGGGCGATAATCGTGATGACAGCGAGGACAGCCGTTTTTGGGGCTTTGTTCCCAAGGACCACATCGTAGGCAAGGCGTGGTTGGTCTACTTCTCATGGGATTTCCAAGGATGGCCCGACTTTAGTCGGATGTTTACGGTGATTCACGATCAGTGAGTCAGTAAATCAGTGGGTCAGTAAACCAGTGAGTAAATGAACCAGTGAGTGAATGAACCAGTGAGCCATTCAACCCACTCGCTAGGCCTTCGCGATCGATTTTCCTTTTTCGATCCCTTCTCGGATAGCTAATTGTCCACACCCCGCATCAATGTCATCGCCACGGCTTCTCCGGACGGTGGCCCGCACCCCCCGTTTCGACAACGCTTGCATGAATCGGTCTAATCTTTGCTCTCTTGCTCGTTTGAGCTCGACTCCAAGCACATTATTATACATGATGATGTTCACTTTGGAAGGAATCCATGAAACAATATCAGCCAAAGCACGAGCATCTTCGGCCGAGTCGTTAAACTCATCAAACAAAAGATATTCGTACGTCACAGGTTTTTGAGTAGCCTCATAGTAGGCTTCCAGGGCTTCACGGAGCGCTGACAAGTTGAGCGATTCGTTGATGGGCATGATTTTATCACGCTTTTCATCATTGGGTGCGTGAAGTGAAATCGCAAGGTTAAACGTGGCCTTTTGTTGGGCTAGTTGCTTGATTTGTTTGGCAAGGCCTACAGTGGAGACGGTGATACGACGTGGGGAAAGTTCAAGACCCAAAGGCGAGGTGACCATCTCAACAGAATCAACGACAGCTCTCATATTATGCAAAGGCTCTCCCTTCCCCATGTAGACAATGTTGGTGATCCCTTTTCCGTATGCGTTGAGTGCGACCCGATTCATCTGGACAGCTTGGTCGGCAATTTCCCAGGCCTCCAGATTGCGGAAATACCCCATCTTACCCGTTGCACAAAACGCGCATCCAAACATGCACCCAACCTGTGAGGACACACAAACGGTCATCCGTTGAGGTGCACCCTCTTGATCAAAATCTGGAATCAGCACCGCTTCCATAGGTGGGGATTGCTCACGACCTGTCTCAAAGAGAATTTTGATGGTCCCGTCTTTGGACCGAGTCTCTTTGCGGCGCTCTAGTTGGGTAATGGAGGTAGTTTCTTCAAGTGACTCCCGCAGAGATTTGGGAAGATTTGACATCTCTGCAAGATCATGCACCTCCTTTTGCCACATCCACTGAAACAGCTGATCCCCTCGATAGGAGGGGATCCCTTGCTCGGAACAGTAGTCCCGTAACGCTTGATGGCTTAAAGACTTAAGATTAATAGGCTGACGGCTGTGCATCTGCATAGTTTGCCTCGAGTCCAAACTCCTCCTTCAACAGATTCGTGTAGGTCTCATAGAGCAACACATAGCTGTTGTAGTTATAGGCAACCCCATGCGCTCCAGCTGGATAAATGCGCAGATCCACATCTTTGCCCGCATCGGTAAAGGCTTGGATGGCTTGCATGGTGTTTTGGACATGAACATTTTCATCCATGGAGGAGTGAGCAATCAACATTTTGGCTTCTAAGTTTTCCGCATAGGTAGCCACTGAAGTCTTCTTATATCCTTCCAAATTATCTTCGAGAAGCCCCATGTAGCGCTCCGTGTAAATGGTGTCGTAGAGTCGCCAATCTGTGACGGGAGCCCCTACAATCGCGACGTCAAACACATCTGGGTACAAGACCGGCGTAAGACTCGCCATAAACCCACCATAACTATGCCCACGGATTGCCATTCGATCTTCGTCCACCCACTCTTTTGCGCCCATATACGTTGCAGTTTCGGCAAAATCTTCGGCTTCAAGAAGTCCAAGTTGCTTGTACACGGACTTCTCAAACTCAGCACCATACCCACCTGTGCCTCGGTTGTTCACATTCACAATCACAAAGCCAAGCTGGGCCAAGTATTGATTCCAACCGCTGGTTTCAAATTGATTATACACCCCCTGTGCGCCAGGACCTCCATAAATACTTAATAGCATGGGGTACTCTTGGGTTGGGTCAAAATCAAAAGGCTTGATCACATACGCATCCAATGTTCTGCCATCTGATGTGGTAATGGTGGTTAATTCACGTGGACTGTAAGAGTGCTCAGCGATGTACTCGTTTACACTCTCATTGGCTACCAATGTCTCAAGTTTTTGCCCTCCAGAAGCTGTCGCCCAAAGCTCCACTTGCTTAGGGGTTTCAACATTGGAGACTCTCGTGATAAAGTAGGATCCATTTGGCCCCATGGTAATGTCATGACGCCCGGCCATTTGGGTAATGCGAGACTTCTGCCCGCCATCAAAGGTGATTGAATAGAGTTGACGCTCTAATGGCGAAGCTTCTGTGGACTCGAAATAAATCTTTTCGGTCTCGGAGTTTACAGCATGGATTTTGGTCACTTCCCATTCCCCTTGAGTCACTTGATTGAGGAGGTTGCCCTCGTAGTCATAACGGTACACATGACTCCAGCCGTCAGAATCACTAATCCAGAAAAACTCCTCACGATCTGGAGGGAAAAACATCAAATTGGAGATGCCGGCAAAGAAATCATATACATCAATCCATCCATCTTCGGCAATCTCCTCCATAATGACATCGCCTTGGCCTGTATTGATATCAAACATGTACAAAGAGAGGTGATTCTGGGCTCTGTTCATATGTTGAACCGCCAGCTTTGACGGATCACTAGTCCAATAGATACGTGGCACATACCCATCACCAAGGTCTAGGTCCATCCAACGTTTTTCGCCAGAATCTACATTGACCACCCCGATTTTGACGCTTGGATTGGTTGCGCCTACTTTGGGATAGGGAATCTCAACAAATTCTGGATAACTCCCACTGTAATCGGTTGAGACAAATAGTGGGACATCACGCTCATCGGTTTGCCAGTAGGCTAGGTGCTCACTATCGTAGGACCATGACCATCCTTGAACGATGCTAAACTCTTCTTCATAGACCCACCCAAAACGGCCATTGTAAACATTTTCTTCCGCATCGAAGGTGAGTTGTGTTGATTCACCCGTTGCGAGCTCCAAAACAAAGAGGTTTCCTTCATGCTCATAGCCCATCTTCGTTCCATCAGGGGATAGCTCCGCGGTGAACGCATCCATGGCAGCAGGCTCAAGCGTTTCATCTTCTACACTGAACATATAGTAATCTGAGACGCCACTGTAGCGATAGATCGGTCGAAAATTGGTCTCAAACACGATGAATTTGAAATCTTTAGACCATTGAAAGGAGCGATATTCAAACGGTTCGTCACTCCCTGGAAAGGTGTAATCGGAGGCTTTGAACGTTAACTCGTCATCGCCCGTGGCTGGATCGTAGACTCTAATTTCAGGCCCATCTTGCGTGCGAGAGGTGTACGAGTAACGATCGCCACCATCAATCCACTGTACATTGGAAGGGCCATTAGATCCACCAAGCTGGCCCGAAGCCCCTAAGGCCTCTTCAAGCGAACTATAAACGGCTTTGTCGATATCCTGGGCATAGGAAACTGGCTGAAAAGCGACCACCAAAAGGGCAGGCACCATCCAGATCAAAAGGGATGTGAAGTGTTTTTTCATTGGATGTAGGATTTGTGAATAATGGTCCACGTTGGGGTGTTAATCATGCAGACACTCAAAAGCGGTCTTATGATAGAAATTCTTGAAAAAGGATCATTCCAATAAGGGAAATTACAACAATAATGGCAATTCGATTCCAGCTTATATCCTTTGCAGCATCGGGCAAGATCTCTGAAATAGACATCCAGATCATGGCACCGCCAGCAAACCCTAAACCTGCGGGTAGGAATTCAGAAAACGTCTCGACAAACAGAAATGCAGGAACCGCCATGAGAGGTTGAGGTAGGCTTGAGAAAATACTCCACCCCATGGCTCTCAGGGCAGAAACGCCTCGGGGCACCATTACAAGTGAGATCGCGAGCCCTTCGGGTATATTATGTAGTGCAATCGCTGCTGAGATGAGGGATCCAAACGATTCGCTACGCCCAAAAGAGACCCCAACCCCAATCCCCTCCGTAAAGGAATGAGCCGTCATTACGGCTAGAATCAGCAAGATTTTTCGACCTTCAAGTTTATCAATATGGGCAAATTGAATATCCTCATGCCGTTCCAAAAACATGGCGCTCAACACGATGAATACCAAGCCAATAAATATACCCCATGAGGTCATGATGGCATCCTCTGCAATTCCTTCAGCCATCAAATTGAAACTTGCAGCAATCATCAGCCCAGCAGCTAACGCATTGCCAGATCCCAAGAACTTGGGACTAAATTCCTTTGCAAAGAAGAAAGGTACAGCTCCCAAACCTGTAGCCACTGCAGTAATCAGCGCTGCAACAAATACCCATGCCAGGGGGCTTTGAAGGATCTCCATCGTTTGTACGCTTAGACGGGTAGATTGTCCACCATGGCCACGGTCTCCTTCACCAACGCTTGCGCTTTGTCATGAGTGTCTGCTTCGGAGTAGATTCGCAGCACAGGTTCGGTGCCAGAGGGACGAACGAGTAGCCATGAGCCATCGTCCATAAGATGTTTGACTCCATCGAGCATGTCCCAATCTTGGACCTTCAACCCGGCAATTTCAGTGATTTTCTTTGCTTTACAAGCGTCCATCATGGCTTGTTTTTTGCCCTCTTCGGTGTGAAGATCTTCACGCCACGTGGCATGAAGGCCAAACTCATCAAACAATCCTTGGATGAGCTCGCTTAATGTTTTTCCGGAGGTAACGACCATCTCTGTTATTAACAGTCCGATATACAAACCATCTCTTTCTGGAATGTGCCCTTTGACGGCAAGACCACCAGATTCCTCACCCCCTACAAGGACATCCCCAGAGATAATCCTCTCTGCAACATGCTTAAAGCCAATGGGACGCGTTTCGAAGCCAAGACCGTAGGCATCGGCCATTTTATCGAGCATGGTCGTTGTCGAAAACGTTTTGATAACATCCCCTTTGAGCCCTTTGACTTGCGATTGATACCATGTCAACAATGATAGCATTTGGTGGGAATCGACAAAAACCCCACGCTCGTCAACCATCCCTATACGATCTGCATCCCCGTCATTCGCTAACCCCACGGCGCATCCATGGTCCAAGACGGCTTTGGGGAGCTCTGGAAGATTTCGCTCAATAGGTTCAGGGGCCTGGCCATAAAAACTTGGATTCACGTCGTCGTGCAACGACACCACTTGCCCGGGTAACAATTGCTCAATGAGGCCCATCCCAGCGCCGTACATGGCATCATGTGCAATCTTGAGCCCACTCTGTCGAATGGCATCCAAATCCAGTTTTGCGGCAAGATCTTTCATGTAGTCGTCCACGAGGTCGATTTCTTGGATTAACCCTTCGGCTACGTAGGTCTCAAAATCCTTAACTGTGAGGGGTGCGTCGATCGAGGGGAGAAAGGATTCCACAGCAGTTATTTGGTCTGGTGTGGCGGGCCCACCAAAGGGTGCTTTAATTTTGAAACCATTGTACGCTGGTGGATTGTGACTCGCTGTAATGACGATTCCTACGGCGTCATACTCTAAGGCTCCCCAACTCACAGCTGGTGTGGGAGCGATCGTCTTGGCGATCTTCACGGGGATACTCATTGCCGCAAAAGTGCATGCGCAATGCTCCGCAAATTCCCGCCCCAAAAAACGTGCATCATGGCCAATGACGACGCCATGTGAGGTGATGGACTCCGATTGAATCCATCGTGCCGTCGCTTGGGTCACGAGATTCACATTATCGAAGGTGAAGTCTTTTGCAATAATGGCTCGCCAGCCGTCGGTGCCAAATCGAATCATAGGTCAAAGAATTTGAGTCGTACGGATTAAGGAAATGGGTGTGTTGAAAGGTAACGGTTTTTGAGGCATGTGGAAGTGTACAGACGGCTTCAAAATCCATTATCTTGTCAAAATACAAGATAATACAAGCACACTATGAATATCACGCACGATTACCATAACATTATTACAAGCACACTATTATTAGGCAAATACATCTAAGAATAAACCATTTGGACTAAAACACATGATCCGCACACTACTCAACCCTACCCATCTGATGGCCAAGCTCACCCCTCAGCCTTCTGCCAAAGCTTTTTTTAGATTTCGCATACCGCTTGCTCTGTTGGTTGGACTCCTAAGCGTAGGTGCATCCTCCACTGTGCTTGGCCAGGAGAAAGCACAGCCTGGTGCAATCCAATCTTACCTAGACTCTGGGGAATTTGAATGGCTAGCCATGATTCAATTTCACGCGTATGCAACACCCTATGAAAACGCCACATTCGGATCCAATCAATTCAGGGTGGCCCAATCAAGGTTGGGGCTCAAGGGAGCCTTTGATGACGGGTTTGGGTTCAAGCTGCAGTACAATGCATCGGCAACCCCAGGGTTTCAAGGGATTAATATTTACAAAACCTTTTGGCAAAATAAAGCTGAGCTGAGGGTTGGCAACGTCAAGATGTTGACCAATTTAGACTTCTTTCCTTCCCCAGCAGAGGACGATTTCATCGGCCGAAATATTGGATCAAATTACTTCTTAGGAGGCCAAGAAATTGGGGTTCGTGGAAGAGTTTCACATGGCCCTGTGACAGCATGGCTTGGGATGTTTAACGGCGACGGGCGTGCAGCAAATCAAGATGAGAAATTCTTAGGCGTGGGGCGTTTACAAGCCGAGGCAAACCGATGGGGGGTCAACATGAAAGTGGGGACGTTTGTCCAAGCGGGTTTCAGCGATCAAGTGCGCATAGGGCTAAAACGGATGTTCTTGGTAGATGGGTACAGAGAATCGATCGGTGTCGATACACGACTTGAATCCAAATCATGGTTTCTGGCTGCTGAAGGGATCCGTTCACAGCTCGACTTGGTTGTGGACAAAGAGGTAGAGTTTATGTCTGGGTTTGTCACGTTGGGGTATACGCCGAGCGAGATCAATACGTTTGCCGTGCGGTGGCAGCGGATGGATCGAACGTCAAGCGCATTGTTGAAGCATGACGCAACCCTTGGGTACAAGCGTGCGTTGAATGATGTGATTGCCGTCCAGGTGAATGTGATTGGGTATATGGACGCCGATTATGTGTTTGAGGAGACAGAGCTTAGGCTAAATATTCAGCTCGCTTTCTAAGCTTTTGACTTGTTTCGTAGAGCACTGATGATCAGCCAAAGTCCAATAAGGACCGCAGGAATACTCAACAATTGCCCCATACTTAGAGTCCAGTCTGTTGCAAAGGCTGCTTGGCGCATTTTTGTGAACTCTAACATAAATCTCCCGGTAAACATGACGCTCAGGAAGGTTCCTAGCAATAGCCCTTTGGGTGGCTTTTTGGCATATCGATGGAGGAGAAACAGCAGTATCGCCAACACGACCAGACACCACAAAGCCTCATAAAGCATCGTTGGGTGGCGAGGCAACAGGTCACGTTGAGCAAAAACGATGGCCCAAGGTAGATCGGTAGGTTGCCCTAGGATTTCAGAGTTGAAGAAATTCCCCGTGCGGATAAACATTCCTGCTATGGCGACCCCAATGGCGATGCGGTCGGCGAGTTGAAGAAAGGTGATTTTTTTGAGGCTTCTTGCATAGAACCACACAGCGAGCGGAATGGCAATCGCGGCACCATGGCTGGCCAATCCACCTCTCCAAATTTGTGGAATCAGCCCTGGATTGGCTAAATAAAACTCTAGGTCATAAAAAATGATGTGACCCAATCGTGCGCCCACCACGGTGGAGATTAATACCACCATAAGAAGGCGATCCAATTCTTGGGGGGACAATCCAATGTAGGTTAACTCCCTAGAACCCAACCAATACCCTGAGATAAATGCTAGGGCGAACATTAAGCCATACCAGCGAGGTTCGATGGGCCCAACCGTCGAGAAGCCTGGACCTTGAATGATCAAGTCTATAAGTTGAATCCCAACGAATAGTGCTACAAAAATGCCCCAAAATCCAAAGGGGATGGGGGAGACACCTTTTTTTTGCCAGCGATTATGCAACCATTGAGCACCAAAGAAGCCTCCTAGAAGTGCTAGCCACGATATGCTGAAGGGCAAGTCGATCGCTGGGATGGAGAATAGAATTGGCTGTCCATCCCATACAAACGCAGCTACAATTTGTATTAGAGAGTATAGGCTCATGAAGACCAATGTTTTAGGGCCGTCTGTAATCTACGAATCACGACATCTTTACCCAACAATGCAAGGCTTGGGGTTAGATCAGGACCAAAACCCGCACCCGATATGGCCAATCGCGTAGGTAGCATCACTTTTCCCATACCCACACCTTGAGCTTCGGCGGTGTCATGGAGCCAAGTCTTGTACTCTTCGGCACTCAACTCATCTTTTGGATGGGCCCTCAAGCTCTCCATTAATGCCTCGATCATGGGTGGCGCCGTCTCACCAGCTTTTTTGAGCCCTTTCTCATCATAATCTTGAGGATCCTCGAAGAAAAATGCTCCCATCTCAAAAAATTCATCCAACCGGGTAATGCGCTCTTTGAGCAACGGTAATAGTGCATGAAGTCGCTCTGCTGTCACCCCTGGCAATGCGTCAGCTGCAGGGAGCTCAAGCAACCTCTGGACCAACGACTCATCGGTCTGATGACGTAGATAATGCTCATTATACCACATGAGTTTTTTGAAATTAAACACTGCCCCAGCCTTACTTACTTTCTCGAGTGAAAACAGACGCTCAAGCTCATCCATGGAGTGGATTTCTGAATCGTCGCCTGGGCTCCAGCCCAAATAAGCCAGAAAGTTGACCAGAGCCTCAGGCTCATAATGTCCATCAATGTAGTCTCTCGTATTTACAGGAATTCCCTCTTGCTCAGCCTTACGTTTGGACAACTTGCCTCCACTCGGAGACATAATCAGTGGTAAATGCGCCATCGTGGGTGGTTCCCACCCAAAATATTGATACAACAACATGTGCTTGGGTGCACTACTTAGCCACTCCTCCCCACGAATCACATGGGTAATGCCCATATCGTGATCATCCACAACATTCGCTAAGTGATACGTTGGCATGCCATCGGATTTCATCAATACCTGGTCATCCATCCCTTTGGTCTCGAAGGTGACAACCCCACGAATGATGTCTGTAAACTGAACGGACTCCCGGCGTGGAACTTTGAGGCGAATGACATAGGGATCCCCAGCCTCAAGACGTTTTTGAACCTCGTCAGAGGGTAACGTCAAGGAGTTCTTCATCGATTGACGCGTGATTGAATCATACGATGGGGAAGGATTACCCGATGCTTTGAGTCGCTCTCGCATGGTCTCGATCTCTTCGGTTGTATCGAATGCATAATACGCAGCATCGGCCTCAAGCAGCTGCTTGGCGGCGTCATTGTAACGCTGTTTTCGCTCGCTTTGTCGATACGGTCCCGCTTCACCACCGTGGATGGGGCTCTCGTCGATATCTATTCCACACCACTTGAGGGACCTTAGTATGTCTTCTTCGGCACCTTCAATAAAACGAGCTTGATCGGTATCCTCAATGCGTAAAATGAGGGATCCACCATGATGCTTTGCGAAGAGATAATTGTACAGAGCGGTGCGGAGTCCTCCAATATGAAGGAATCCCGTGGGAGATGGAGCAAAACGGACGCGGACAGGGGTAGACATAAGCAGGTTATTTGAACGTAAAATACAGATTCTAAGGGAAGAAGATGTCGTGGATTGCGGGTAAACTCAACGCAAACGGGGGCTCAGATGGCTGCCTTTCTTCTGAAGCAGGCGTTGGGTCTGACTTTGTGACTGACTTTGTGACTGCCAAAGAGGCTAGATAAAGGTGCCACCCATGTGCATCAACATGTAGCTTGAGGTCATACGCTTCGCTCCATTGACGCAACAATGCCTGTCCCTCATCAGTGGCATGTATAAACGTTAACACTGCTGTGTCGTCGGTATTATTAGTGTCGTCGGTTTCGTTGGTATCATCACGTTTTTGTTTAAGAGTCATGGCTACAGCTTTCCACCCTTCCACAAACGGGGCGTGCGTGGTTTTTGCATGTTGGGGTCCAATGATGGTGCCTGGATGATCAGGTCGAAAGGTATTTCGCACATGGACAGGAATCTTTGATTCGATGACGGGCTTTAAGGTTTGAGGATGTAAGACCCGAGCACCACCCATGGCTAGATCTTCAGCCTCGTCATAGGATAAGGTTGGAATGTGCTTTGCATGAGGCACGACGCGCGGATCTGTCGTCATAATCCCATCCACATCGGTGAAGATTGTAACACGCTCAGCAACAGAGGCCTCCGCAAGCAATGTTGTGGTGAGATCAGACCCTTCAAACCCAAGAGTTGTAGGGAATCCTGACAAAGAGCGTCCCATAAAACCCCCAATCACAGGGATTGGGATCTCCTTTCTGAGTGGTTGCTCATCAGGTCGCTCTTGTGGTGGTTTTTGTAATGGCTCTTGTGGTTTTTGAACAGCTGACCAAAATGTCGAAAGGGAGGGATGCTGCCTCAACGCATGCTGGGTACGGACTTGATCTGGTTTGGCTGCACCAAACGTTTCATCTGTGATGATAATATCGCGAGCATCTATCCATACCGAGGGGTATCCAGCTACGTCAAGAACCCACTGAAAAATCTGTGAGGTAGCGCGTTCGCCAAAACTTAGCATGGCATCACCATAGGATGACGACATGGGGGAGGGGTGATGGTGGAGTTTGTCGCAGAGCAGCATAGCCTCTTGATGCAAGCTCGCCAAGAAGTCATCAATCTGCTTCTCCAGTCGCGGCCGTTGCTCAAGATTTTTTGCTAAGATCAAGTCTAAGGACGCAAGGGCAATACGTTTATGAGTCGCCCAGATTTCGTTGAGTTTTTGCTCAACTTCTTCACGTTTACCGAGAGTAGCCTCTTGTATGCAACCCACGAGTGCTCGAGTGGTTTTGCCAAGCGCAGAAACAACAACGATTAAGGGTTGCTTCTGATAACTTTCACGAATGTGACCGAAAACGAGCTTCCATGCGTTAGGTGATGCAAGTGATGAGCCTCCAAATTTGACCAGAGTGTGTTTACTGTTGGGTTGTGTTTGGCTCACGTTCGCATCAGAGTTTTGGAGAAAAGAATATATTACTTCAACATTCAACAACGTAAGGTCGCGCAAATTTGGCAAAAAAAGGGGAAAAATTAGAGAAAAAGCTCACCCTAATGGACGTTTTCGCCATTAGTACAGGTGCGATGTTTTCATCCGGGTTTTTCTTACTTCCTGGATTAGCTGCCTCCCAAACGGGCTCGTCTGTTTTCTTAGCGTATTTATTGGCGGGGTTTTTGATTTTACCCTCGATGTTTAGCGTTGCAGAACTCTCAACAGCCATGCCACGTGCAGGTGGGGCCTACTACTTTATCGATCGGAGCCTTGGACCTGTGATGGGAACCATAGGGGGAATGGGCTCATGGTTTGCCTTAATTTTTAAGAGTGCATTCGCTCTGATTGGAATGGGGGCTTACATCGCTGTCTTTATTGACCTTCCCATTATCCCTGTGGCGGTGGTGTTAACACTTATTTTTGGCGTTCTTAACATCGTTGGGGCCAAAGAATCCACAGGTTTGCAACGTTTTTTGGTGGCCATACTGATTACGATCATGTTTTTCTACCTCCTGCAGGGGGTATTCAAAATCGCCAGTCTGGATCTTCAGGTCATTTTGAATGATCGATTCGATCCATTTTTCCAGTTTGGACCCCATGGCTTTTTGTCAACCATCGGTCTGGTCTTTGTGTCTTACACGGGATTAACGAAGGTTGCAAGTGTCTCGGAGGAGGTGCAAAACCCCGATAGAAATATCCCGCTCGGGATGATTTTATCGCTCGTGACAGCCTCTATTGTATACGTTGTTGGGGTGCTTTTGATGGTGATCTATCTTGAGCCATCACAATTTTTTCAAGATTTAACGCCGGTCGCGACAACAGGCGATCTCTTTATGGACTGGCTGCCAGGGGGTGTGGGGCTCGCTCTGGTGGTGATTGCCGCAGCTGCAGCGTTTGCATCCACGGGAAATGCGGGCATCTTGTCGGCATCACGTTATCCCTTTGCCATGGCTCGGGACAACCTCATTCCATCGTTTTTTGGCAAGATTAGTGGCAATGGTACCCCGGTAGTCAGTGTCATCGCGACAACGGGGACCATGGTGTTGCTTTTGGTGATGTTTAATGTGGAGTCAGTAGCAAAATTGGCTTCTGCATTTCAATTGCTTCTGTTTGCATTGTTGAATGTGGCCGTCATTGTGATGCGCGAAAGTAAGATCGAGTCCTATGATCCGGGGTTCAAATCACCATTTTACCCATGGGTTCAAATCTTTGGGATATTCATTTCGGTGGTACTCATCCTTGAAATGGGTATTCTAAGTGTCCTATTCACAATCGCCATCATCTTTGTCTGTGTGTTGTGGTATTTCTATTACGCAGTGGACAAAGTGGATCGGCAGGGTGCCATTTTCCACGTTACAGCGCGCATGAGTCGGCATGTGGATGAGGGGCTGGATAGTGAACTTCGAAGTATCATGCGTGAGAAAGGACTACGAAAGGACGATCCCTACGAAGCTGTAGTGGCGAGATCCGCGGTATTTGACCAGTTCAAAAAGGATTATGAGACGTTACTCACCCAAGTGGCGAATCATATGACAAGTCGAATCAATTGTGATGCAACCCTGCTGCGAGACCGTTTCGCCGAAGGCCCCGATGATCATGCTATGACGCTTACCGAAGGTGTTTGTTTGCATCATGTGAGAATCCCAGACGCAACCTCCTCAGAATTGATTTTGGTCCGGCTTGCCGAGCCCACTGTTTTTAAGGAGTTAGGAGATGAATCTCTGCATGCCATTATTTTTCTTGTGAGCTCTACAAACAACGCCACCCAGCATTTGAGAATTCTTGCTCATTTGGCTGAAGTGATTGACAATACGACTTTCCTTGGACACTGGGATAAGGCCGATGACGAGACCGATTTGCGCGAAATCTTGCTACGTGACGAACGATTTGTCAACCTCATTATTGGGGAAACAGAAGCGAGCAATGCAGTCATAGGAAAAAAACTTCGTGATATCCGCTTCCCAGGTCAGAGTCTTGTTGCGGTTATACGGCGACAGGGCATAGTGACCATCCCTCACGGGGATACCGAGCTCATGAAAGGGGATGAGGTCTCCATTATCGGGGAGCTTTCTGATATCGAAGCCATCCGAAAACAGTACGGCTAACCTTGATCAGTGCTGCCTAATGGCATACCCTGATCCATCTTGACTGCCTCAACTGTGTAACCACTAGTCGAAGAAGCCGTTAATCTCATGAAGGGAGCAGTAGCTTCGTGATAAGCCATAAACGTCCAACCTTTATCAAACGCCTCTTTTTTTAAGGCTTCTCTAGCGTCAGAGGCTTGCTTAGGATCTACATCATAATTGGCTTGATATCGTCGTAGCAACGCCCCTTTGGAGCCCACCACGTCGCCTGCCATGACATACGTAGGTTCAGAAGGGGAGTCCTCCCCGATAATCCATGCCACAGAATGGCTTGTATGCCCCCCAAGATGACGTGAAGACCATCCTCTGAGCGGAATGGCTCCTGTCTCAATCCGCTCGATAGAGGCTCTAGAGACCACAAAAAAGAAGAATTCAGTTTGGCGCTCACCATAAAAGGTCCCCTTGGTTTCAACTCGCGCGATTTCATCACGATTGATCCAATGTGTAGCTTCAGGAAACGTCAGTTGCCAGTATCCATCCTCTTGATGAGCCAAGCCCCCAATATGATCGAGGTGAAGGTGAGAGATTACTACATCGGTCACATCCTCAGGGGTCAATCCAACGTCTGCAAGATTTTGACGCATCACTTCTACAGAACCATCCTGGGTAAACTCCCCCATCCCTGGATCCAACAGAATCACGGCATCATCTTGAAGGATCAAAAAGGGATTCAATGATAATTTCAAGGCTCCTTTGGCAGCCTCTTCACCTGGTACGAGACGATGAAACACCTTGTCCATTCCTACCGAAAACACCCCTTCGTGCAAGGCATACATGTGTCGAGTCAGTCCACTCATAGCCATGGCTATTCCCCCTTTGCGGAAGATCGCTTATGTGGCCGTTGATCTTGTGTATCCTCAAACGATTCATACGCTTGAATGATATCCTTCACCAACCGATGGCGTACGACATCGCTTCGATCAAGATGGACAAAGGAGATACCTCGAATATTTGCCAGAATCGACTGCACAGTTTTTAGGCCAGAATGTGCGGAATTTGGCAAATCCGTTTGGGTAATATCCCCCGTAATAATTGCCCTGGAATTGAATCCAATCCGAGTCAAAAGCATTTTTAGCTGTGCCTGGGTGGCATTTTGAGCTTCATCAAGGATCACAAAAGCATTATTAAGCGTTCGACCTCGCATGTATGCTAGTGGAGCGATCTCGATAATGTTTTTAGACACAAAATAATCGAGCCGTTCGGAATCAATCATCTCCTCCAAGGCGTCATACAGAGGGCGGAGGTAAGGGTCGATTTTCTCTTTAATGGCCCCAGGTAAAAACCCAAGCGTTTCCCCAGCTTCTACAGCTGGGCGTGCCAAGATAATTTTTTGAACCCGCTTACTTTTTAATGCGGCAACCGCTAGGGCTACAGATGTGTAGGTTTTCCCAGTCCCTGCAGGGCCTATCGCAAATACGATATCATGGTCTTCAGATTGATCGACTATGGCTTGTTGTCCTTTGGTGCGAGCCAAAACAGGCTCTCCACGGTGGGTATGAAGGATGGCAGAAGGATCATTATCACCACTTTTGGAACGCTTTTTGGTAGATTTCTTGCTAGAATCCTTGGATGGGGGGGCATCAGCTGGGCGGTGTGGAGCAGGACTCCATAATGTTACGAGTGTATCAATATCATGGGCATCAATTTGTTGCCCACGCTGAATCATCGACTCCAATTCAGCAAAAATCTCCCGCAAAGCAGCCGTTTCTTTCCCCTCTCCTGAGAGTTTGAGCGTAGAACCTCTTGCGGTGATGACACAATCGGGGAATGACGCTTCAAGTTGTTTTAAATGACAATCCGCAGGCCCAAAGAGCTCAACAGGTGTGCTGTGCTCTAGCGAAAATACGACGGGTTGGACAGACTCTGTGACTGAGGAGGATTCACTCATGTGCGTTTTCTATCATCAGCTTTTCTAACATCTGCTTTTCTATGACCAGCATGCGAGATCTCATTGATTTACTTTGTTTTGCTCGATTTTTGATTGAAACAATGCCCACCGCTCCTTTCGATCCGGAGCCTTAAAAAATGCACTGCCTGCCACCAGCGATTGCCCCCCTGCATCTAGGCATGCGTCGATGGTATCGGGTGAGACACCACCATCAAACTGAATCAAAAAAGAGGCCTCATGTTTGGAGCGCCAATCTCGCAGAGCTCTGGCTTTATCGAGCGTTTCCATGATAAAGGATTGTCCCCCAAAGCCTGGGTTTACACTCATGATGACCACGACATCCACCATGGATAATACGGGCTCAATTCTCTGCCAGGGGGTTGCTGGATTCAATGCCACACCGGCTGCGGCACCCAAGTTATGGATTTGTTGAATGGTTCTGTGTAAATGGGGGCATGCCTCCACATGGACCGAGAGAATATCTGCACCTGCGCTCCGGAAGGGTTCAAGCATCCCTTCAGGACGTTCTACCATCAAATGCACGTCTAACGTGGCGTCTGGTACGGCTGATCGTACAGCGCGAACGGTATCGGGTCCAAACGTTAAATTTGGCACAAAATGACCATCCATGACATCGCAGTGAATCCACGCTGCTCCTAGCCCCACCGCTTCGCGAACATCATCACCCAAATGCCCAAAATCAGCAGACAGAATGGAAGGTGCGATAAATGGAGTGGATGGATTGGTCAAGGGCATGCCAAAAGATACAGTTTTGAGCCCATTTCAAGGAAGTGAATCTCTTGATCCACCTTCCACACTGGCTTGTTCCCGTTCGGCTTGCTCAAGGCTTCCTTGTTGTTGAGCTACAATGAGTGTTAGGGACTCCCCTTCAATAAGTAACACATCATCGGGTATCACCTCAAGGACGGTATTGGGTGTGACGTCATCGCTCACGGGTTGGAATCGAATTTCGGCAATACGCAAACCTACCGCCTGGAGCCGTTGTTGTGCTTCCGGTAATCGTAATCCTGCTAGCTCAGGGACACGAACGCGCGTATCGCCCAACCCATCACTAATCACGAGATCGACTCGCGCGCCTTTATTAACGGTATCACCTGCAATGAGCGATTGATCAAGCACCGTATTGCGAAAACGGTTCGATTCATAGCGTAAATTCCCGACGCTTAACCCTGAATTTTCGAGTTGAATGGTCGCATTGCGTAGTGACATATCCACCACACGTGGGACCACAGCTTTGGGGCGTGATTGGGCGTTCACCGTCACATAGACTCGCCGGTTTGGTTTGACAATGCTAAACGGTTTAGGATTTTGATCGATAATCGCGTTGGGTGGTACATTCGTTTGATTGCGACGTGCAGCGACCCCTATGCGAAGTCCAGCTTGCTCCAGTGTTGAGACCGCCTCGTTGTAGGATAGTGCAGTGAGTTCTGGCACTGTTACACCTTGATTAAAGCGAGTGTACCAAGGCATGACAATCCAGATCATGATGCTCGCAACTACGCCGCCAACGACAATAATACCTCCTAAGGCCTGCCATCCATCTTTACGAATACGACGTAATGGATTTTTCATTAAAAGTGGAGTCGAAAGGTTGCAACTTCCGAGGGGGTCGATGGAGCGTCTAACTCAAGCCTTGATTGTGCCAATCTTCGGGAAAAAAACGAGTCAAAAGCAGAGATCACATGGTTCAAAATGACAAGTGATAACATGGATGAGGCTGTTCGGTACTGGTCATTAAAGGCTTGGGCCTTATCTCGCCCTTCATAGAAATTAGGTGACATTTCAGAACCATCCCAGGGTAAATAGAGGTCTGAAGGGTCAAAATCAGACCATCCGGGGCCATATTGGTAATACTTACTCACAAGTTCATAATATTGCTGAGACCCGTAGTCGGGCATCACATGTGAAAAGTTGTTGACCCCTCGCTGGGTGCCATACACGTATAGGGTGTTCCGTTCGACATTCCGGAGAGTTTCAATAGGCACTCTGTTCCAATCGACATCGATATTGTAGGCGGGTTGTTTCCCGTTGACCTTTGCTTGTAGATCGGATAGATGAGGGTTGGAGAGTCCATGAGCTTCGTGATAATCGATGATCCACTGCGCATATTTCACCACACTCCAGTTTTGATTGGCATATTGTTCATACGCTCGCTCGCCTGTCCTAGCTGAGGACTCATTGGACGCGTAAATAGCCCATACGGCCACCTCAAGCCCAAGATAAAGCCCACCACGGACCCATTGTTGGTCCACAAGTTGAGCGGATCCCGGCAAAATGAGTGAGCTTGCCCATCCAACCCCTGGAGAGTACAACCCTTGTAGGCTCGATTTAGGGTCTAAATCAGAGCGGTATGGCCCACCAAGCTGTTCCTCCAACTGCAGAGCCATACGTGGACTATGTTGGAGTGTGGGCCCCATCAAGCTCAACTGCTGAGGGTCCGTATGGTCTTGTGTATCATGAAGGCCGTGATGAGGCTCCTTCTTTAATTCAACACTGCCGTGTCCTTGAGCTATTACCTGCGCGGAGAGTCCATTCCACCCAAACAGGGCGACGAGCAACATTCCCAGGGAAAGAGTATGCACAAGGGTATACATAAACGTATTCAAAAAGGTATATACAGAACGGCTACATTGCCCCTGGCCGTGCAAGCGGGAATATGAGAGATGCTTCGACATGTTCAAAGAGAAAAGGCGCATTATAATGGGTCAAAATCAAACGTGAATCCAAGATAAAATAGCCACTCTTGGCCATATTCAACGCTACGAATCCCATCGGGCGTCACAAAATCCTCCGAAAGATTCACATTAAAACGATTGAGACCGTAAGCGCCACTCACGAAAAATTTTAATGGGAAGAGATAATAGTGATTGAGTGCTGTTCGTAACTCAACCTCAACCCCATGCTTGAGAGACTCATCTGCCACAGAGGTCGAATTCCACACTTTTCCAGCCTCATAGGACGCTTTGAGGAATACCTTGTCTAGAGTTACTGGGCCTATTTGCTTGTGGATACCCGTGAGAAGGGGGGTTGACACGCTGGCTTGCAAGGTTGCCGACTGCATACCGCCAAGTGCAAAAAATGGATAGGATCGAATACCACTATAGCCCCCAATGTAGTCGTGATAGAACGAATCTGTTGGGTTGTTGAAGTAGGCAAAGCCCCTTGTTTTGAGTAATGTGTATAAAGGCCGATTCCCAAGAACATCCGTCCAGCGGTGCCCGAGATAGCTTTTTAGCTCCAACGAGTGATTCTTTGAAACCGCATAATTTGGCGACAACGCCCCATCTTCGATGTCATAATTTTCTAGGAGCTTTGAGGGTTGATAGGCGTAGCGAACCCGTGCTTTGATCCCTTGCATAGCGATGTCATTATGGCGATTGGGTTCAAGCAGCTCCACAACGCCCCCCGCAAACATCGAGACACCTCGAAAATATTCACTCGACTGCTCAGGAATAAATTGTTTGAGCTCTTTACTTACAAATCCATCACTTGTGACACGGTACGGGGAATACGCGATACCACTCTCCAAAAAAGAATATCGATTCAACTTACTCCTAAAGGTAAGACTAGCCTCCCAAGCTGAGTATCGAATATCTGCATTGGTGGTTTGAGGAAGACACGAGGTGCATGGAAATTCCTCAATGCTTAGCCCCCCTTTGACATTACGGACCACATTAAAAAGCTCAGCTGTCACCGTGGGTGACCACCGCTTTTTGATAAATGGCAAGCCACGAAATTCCATAGAGAAAAAGAGATCTCGGTCCATGGCCAAAAGATTCGAAGGGCTCAGTCCGTCACTAATTGAGCCAGCATCTGTGGATCCAGGCCCTATGGCGAGACCCCCAAATAACGTTGTTTGGCCTAGTACATCACGTGAGGCGACATAGGTCCCGATTTTGATATCTCTCCATAGATTATCCACTGCGGCCCGCCCATCAAGCGCCCAAAGCCTTGAGGCTGTGGTTCCGTTTTGTTGGGTATACCCATCGACCCGAACCATAGGGTAATAGCTCCACCCATGCGTTGTTTGCTCATAGGGTTTGGATGGGACGGTTTGTGGGGATGTTGTTGAGATATCATCTTTTGAGTCGGTTGGATCGCGTGGATCAAGTGGATCAAGCGGTTCGCGTGTTGTTTGGGGATCCCAGGAGTCTACGACAGGTAGCACCTCCTCGGATGTTGGGCGATCCATACGGGCTAGTTTGTAGCCTTGCGCGGTAAATGCCGACATTAAGATGGTAGAATCACTTAGGCTTGGCATGAATAATCCACCACGGTGTAGGGCAACCTCTTCCATTCGCATAGTTTCTCGATGGAGACGATACAGCCCAAAAAGTCCTTCATGATCCGCTATGACATACAGCCAGGGGGATGTTGGGTCGGAGTCAGGAACCATATCACGAAAGTCGACCCCCTCACGATTTAGCAATACGCGCGATTGTTCCACATAAGGAAAGGCCTTTGGGCCACGTTTATCTACACTCCCTTGCTTTTGTTCCCAATTGAGATTTATCTCGACAATTTGGCGTCCATGCTCTTTACCTTTCGCAACCCAAAGTGTTTGTCCATCTAGGCTCCATCGTGGGGATGAATATGTGGTACTAAGCGGTGAATTGGTAAGAGGCACAACCACCGTCGGATCCTCCAACGAGATCATCACAAGTTGTTGTCGACCCGGCTGATTTTGAATCGCAACTACCCAAGGCTGGGTAGGATGCCATGAAGGATCACTCAGTCGCGCATCGCTTGTTAGTTGTGATTCTTCGCGAGAGTCCAGTTCAAACATCCACAAATCATTGTACAACTCGCCTTGCGCGTTAGGCTTTCGGGCTTTGGTATAGACAATGCGATCCCCCGTTGGGCTAAAGGAAAATCCACCTGTGAGATAATCTACGAGCGGTTCCTGTAACAAGCCGTGCGCAGAATAATGGCCAAAGGCTTGAGACATCCAACCCTCTTCTTGGGTCACCGCGAGAGGTGTAGGAGGCTGTTGCTGTGTCAGCTCATCTAGTGACGCAACCATGAGTTGTGTTCGAGCATAATCACGGTCACCATTCGACAACCACACTAATGAATCGGTTCCAGGTGAATCGGTTCCTGGGATAAATCGAGGCATCATATTATAGAATCCCTCCACATCCAAGGTGTCTACATCAGCCCACCTGCCCTGTTCAATGGAGCTAAACCATTGGGTATAATGGCTCTCTTTTTCCTTCATAAAGGCTTCGAATAACGCTTTCCCAGAATAGCCCGTGACACGTTCCATCACGACAGAGATGTCGGTTTTACCCCCCGATGCGGCCTCTCGACTTATTTTTTCCAAGACGTCTTGACCAAAGCGATCGGCAAGATATGTCGTAAAAGCAAAGCCCTGATTGTACACGGCTTCCCGCTCAATAGAGCTCTTGGAGGTGAAGGTGCCCATCTCTTCAAACCCCAACGACGTCCCTCCAAGCAGTCGGGTGCGAAACAGCATATCTCGGTGGGTGTCCCACTGGTCATAATTCACAGAGTCGGTCATAAACTGAGCTGTCCCTTCCGCCATCCAAGCAGGGATGCCCACAGAGGCAAACGGTACGGTGACCACGTGGCGCGGAAATCCATACAACACATCGGGGCGACGCTCATCTTCGTACGCGAGCCACTGCAAATAGACCACGGGGACAGAGCGTCGTCGCGTCATCATGGTTTGAATCTGCACGATGTGCGTGAACTCGTGCGTAATCACATTTTTGTACCACTCATGCGTCCCACGAAGGGGGGTGTCGAGTGATGGAAGCCAAATATCAATAGTATTATCAAAGAAGTAGGCCGCACCGTTGGAGTAATCAACACGATCCTTCAAAATAATACTCACCTTGGTGTCTGGCTCATGACCATACAACCCGGTAATAGGCTCGTAAACGCTGTTGGCAATCTTTATGATCTCTTGGGCTGTCTCTTCAACATACCCTTGCTCAGGACACAGTTCACGGTCTTTTTCCTCCTGTACCGCTTTGTCCTCTGAGGTCTCCTGCGCGAATCCCTCAGTGGCACCCTCAACACATCCATCTTGGTAATGCACCAGGAAATGCTCCGACTCTAGGGTGTTCCACTCGAGATGATTTTGAGGGTACTCTAGCATCCATGGTGAGACTTGAGCCCAAGCGCTATGTGTCAAGCATAGTGTCAAGCCTAGTGTCATAACCAGCGACCCTCCCAAAAGACCCATGATATGTGATGTACGTCTCTTCATCGAATGATGGCCAAATTAAATTGATGCTCATCTTTGGTCGATCCATCGGTTGATCGAGCGGTCACCCGCACAACATACACGCCAGATGACCAGTCCGAAGTGTCTATGGGTAGTTCTGCAGGGGCTACACCAAGACTCGTAAATTCACCTTTGAAACGGGTCACCCCTGCCATTGTGATGACATGCACATGAATTGTAGCCTCTGAGGTAGTCATCGCCCTGATGACGGTTTCCTCATTTGCTGGATTGGGCCAATTGTACACTTCATCTAGGACCAAAAGGCGCTCATTGGGCTGGTTTGGTTCTGCTCCATCCACCATTGTCGAGGCGGTGCCATACCCTGCCCATGACGTAACAGACTGCCCAAGTGTGACCTCAGCATCTTGTGGTAGTCTGTAGAGAACAACCTCGCCGGATGGGCTAACGCTCACAAGCTCATCACCCACAAACGCAAGTTTTAAGGAGTGATTTGTTTTGGGCTCATTTGGCTCATGTGTAGAGCCTAGCGTGCTTCCGAGACTAATTGGTCGACGTGTGATGGGCGACGGGGTCAAGGCCACAGGGTGCAATGCGATGGTTCCTTCCAGTGTCTGGGGTAATGCGAGAATGTCTGTCGTAGTCGAGGCGGTATTATTGGTAGCACCCTCTTCGGATACGTTCGTGAGTCGAATGCCTAACGGTCGATCAATCCATGTGGTACCTGCTAATAATGGATCTTGCGCAGACCAGGGAAATCCATTAGCTACTCCTCCCTCAAGACTGAGGGCAGCCCATGACGCCCTATCGCTGTAAGGAAAGACCCAATCTAAGATCTGATCTTGGTCTACATCCATCCACGAGTTGATAGAGCTAGGTGTTTCACCGGATGTGTTGAGTGGCGTAGCAGACCACTGTGAGACCGGTTTGGACAAATCGACCCATTTGGCTTGGCCTTCAGCCGATAGCACCAAATCGAAGCCAAGACGCTCTCCATTTGTGTGACGTCGTTCTATCCAATGCAGCGATGGGGGTTGAAATCCATCCACAAGGGTAGCATCATTACTGCCATCATTAGAATAAAGGGGCTCAAGAAGACGCAGAAGATCCTTATTTGTGGAGATGCTTCCAGACCCTGATGGGGTTTGAAGTTCAACGGTGGAGCCTGTCCATTTGGCATGATAGCCATCAATACGATTTTCAAGAAAAGGTTGACCAAGACTCATGAGTGACTCCCCTGTGCGAGTATCTATTCGCCATGTGGAATACAAAGCTGCAATCGTATGGTCATCGACTCGGCGTAATGAAGCGATGAGAGTCGATTGGGGTTGGTTAGAAAGAGTCGTCTCCCACAAGGGTGCGGCTACGGTTTGGCCATCCGAACATCCTGCTGGCTCGGAACATGCGAAGGCCATGACCTCCGTTGCATCCTTTTTGAGACGCCCCACAAGAAGCCGCTCACCATCAAATAAAGGAGCTCCAAAGGTGCCATTGGCAACTTTTTGGAGTTGCACACTTCCCGATCCATAGGAGCCTGTAGTTTTTGGCCACTGAAGTTCCCAAAGAGCTTGATGGCTCGCAAACCATGCGTATGACCAAGAATCTGATTCCCAGCTTGCCATGTCAGAGGTTTGCATCTCAGGAGTGGCAATGTCTGGGCTTGCCATGGGTAGTGACGCCACATCATCGGCTGGCTGCTCCTCAAGACTCGGGTCTAAATCCTCAAGTGACTTCACAAAAAGTCGTTGGAGCCATGCTTGATCTTGCCTCTCGGTGGCTTTGCGAAGGGAAAATGTTGTCACGGGTTGAGCGTCCGAAAAGTCGGATAACTCAAACCATGTGGGTGCGCCAAGAGTCGTATGATTGGATGGAATCGTGGTTGCGTCAAAGCGATTAGCATACAACTGAATATCCTGTCCACCAGGTCGTACGACACGGGCATCGTTGCCATTCCACCAAAAATCAAAGGCGGATCCTGTTGCGTCAAACGTGGTGACGCCCACTTGGGTTTGGAAGCCAATATCCTGCGCGCCATCGGCCTCTTCAAGATCTACACCGCGGGCATCTGGATCGTCATTGAGACCCTCACCTTGGGCAAGTGCCGTGGAAATCTTACCAGGTTGAACATGCCAGATCAGGACGCCCCCCATCAATGCTCGATCATCCTCGGTACCTTCTTCTTGGTCTTCCCCTACATCCAAGCCACCGGGTAAAGCCACATCATAATGACTCACATCGACCAATACACCTTTGGGCAAGGATTGATCAAATCCCTCAAATTGAACCGAAAAAAGTGAATCGGTCGCGGGACGTGTGATAACGTCTTCGGATCCATCTGGCATTCTAAACGTCAATTCAATGAGCTCGCTTGAGGGATTACGGTGACGATTCTCAATCAAAAAGTAATCCGCCGCCAAGGTTTCAAGCCGAAGCACATCGCCTTCGAGATCATTTCGAGCAGCTGCAAGGCTGACAGAAGCCGATCCAAACGAGCTAAAGTCTTCCTCAGAGACCGATTGTGGCTCAACCCACCCTAGCCACTGCTTTTCCCAGGCAGACATATTGGGGGGAAACAACCCAGCAACGGCAAAAATCCCCGCGCCATCCATCAGGCCAAACCGCCCAATGCCAGACTCTCCCGACTCGGTATTAAACATGTCAGGCAGCCCAAAAAAGCTCCCAATTTGAGCACTGAGCATCCCATTAATAGACAAAGGGACTAGAAATGGCTCATCATTGATGTAAAACCCCTTTCTGGTTTGGGTCCGGGGGATAAGCATGCCATGGGTAACCTCCAAATTAGGCACACCCGTCGCGATGGCACCGCGAAAGTTACCGCCCCCAAAGCCACCTCCATTGGGTGATGCCTCCAAATCCACAAGTGCTTGCTGGTCTAAAAATACAGAGGGGAGATCTTGTGGCGTTTTCTCTAAGGTAGTTCCCGTTAACTCAATGTCGCGGCCTATGCCTGCATGTACGATCACAAAAATCACTTGATCAGCAGGAATACCTTGGTCCAAAATCGTTTGTAGTGTTGATTGATGGCTTGCAAGGGTGGCAGACAAAGACCAAGCTTCGTGGGTCAATTCAGCAATGGGTTCGTTTGTAGGATCTTCGCCAACGGGTGAGTAAGCCTCCATGGGCTTGGAGACACGCACCACTTCAGGTAATACGAAGGTCTTGATCGACACGCGGCCGGCTGATTGAGTTGCAAAATAGTTTGATGCAAACTCCAGGTGACTTTTTACATAATCAGCGTCATGCGGAAGAGGGTCGATGTTTGTGGCCAACTCTTCCAGATAGGGAATGGACCCTGGTCCGAAGGTGCCACTTCCAGAGGTAAAAGGATTATCATCGGGTTGAAATTCCACGCGGAGGGCAACAAGTGCATACTCACCTTCTACAGGGGCGGGCCTGGCAGTTGCAGGATTTTGTGCCTGTACGTCTTGTGCCTCTGCAACAGGAGCCGACAACCACAGCACGCATATCAGGAGCCCCCCAATCACAAGGATACCGTTTAAAACGGCTTGGACGACGGTCCATGGTAGCTTTCCACTAAATCTACAGGAGAGACGTCGTCTCAAGGTCATTCATTCTACAGCTTACAAGTTGAGCAATACGCTCAAACGGATGGTGTCGGCGAGGGGATGATCCTCTTCTAGGGTATAAATATAACTGAAATCGACGCCAAACATGGCATACCGTAAACCTGCACCAAGCGTGACAAATTTCCGATTACCATTATACTCATGCTCGGTGTAGTAGCCACTTCGAAGCGAAAACAAATCGTTGTACGTATACTCCAGCCCAACGCCCATCATGAGCTGATCCATAAAGCTCAGCTCGACGGTCTCAATCCCCGTGTTTCGTTCATAAGACCCCCAAGATTTGAAGAGCGCCTTCAGTACAGGCATGCTCTGAAACGTCGTATCCCCGTTGGCGACGACTTGTTCATTGCGAGCCATTACCTTTGAAATGTCTTGAGCGAGGGTCAGGGTGTTGACTCCATTTTGGTCTAACTCCATCGTGAACGCCCATCCAAATCGAAACATGGTGGGTAGAGGATCCTTTTGGGCATTATCAGTGTATTGAACACCTGGACCGATGTTGGAGAGATTCACACCTGCTTGAAAACGGCCGATTTTGTTGCCAATATTCAGTTCATTGGTGCGGTACATGGCCGCTAGATCAAGCCCAACGCTCGAGCCTGGGTTGACTCGCTGCCCCCCAACACTTCCACTGGCAAGTGACGAATAGATAAACCGAAAGCCAGTTCCGAGGGCAAGATTATCACTTAATTCATACCCATAGGAAAGTCCAGCAGCAAGCTCATAACTATTGAAACGGCCCAGTTCAAGCCCCGTTTCGTCGGTCCGCGTTTGTTCACCAAGATTTAGAAAGGTGATATGTCCACCAAGTGTACCGATTCCATCGACGTGAACAGCGCCCACGAGATAATCATAGAAGAGGTTTGCGTTGAAGGCTGGCAACCAATTGGCGTGGGTAATACTCACATTGGTTTGACGCTGGAACGCAAGACCTGCGGGATTCCAAAAGATGGCCGAGGCATTATCGGCAAGTGCTACACCGGTGTTGCCCATCCCCGCAGCACGCGAGTCGGGTTCAATTTGTAAGAAAGGGACAGCCGTAATCCCAACTTGGGCATGTCCAAGACCTGTGCAACCCAAAAAGGCTGCCAGGAGGCAAAGTCGACGAATCATAAGACGTTTGATTTCAATTTTATAGGTTCATAACGGGGCTCACCTTCAATTATTGAAGGATGACGAGCGTTTCTGTTTTTTGTCTGGATTGTCTTCCTTGGCCGGTATCTGCTCCAACCCGAAGCACATAAAGATAAGTACCGTTAGCCAGGCGATCATAATCCCGGTCGCGACCATTCCATTCAATGTAAGCATATGCACTGGATGTTTGTAAGGTTTCTCTGAGATGCATCACCGGTTTTCCACTTAGTGTGAAGATGCGAACATCGACGTCTAGAGGGACTCCCGGTTGATTATGCTCGAAATAAAAGCGTGTAAACGAATTCATCGGATTGGGGTAGTTTGCCACGCCCCGAATCTGTAATTCATCGGATGTAGCCACGTCAAACGCGATGGCCTCCTCCGTTGGATTGTTGAATACGTCCCATGCTCGAACTTCAAGCGTGTACGCCCCTTCAGGTAGATCCTGAAGGGGGTATTCGATTCGACCTCCACGGTAATCGTCAAGGTTGGCTTGGAAATAGTCATTCAAGACGATTTCCTGTGTTGGTTGTGTATCGATTGTAGCTATGATCTCATGTCCTATACCTGTTGCGGATGTGTTGACCCCGGTTTCGTCGCGCAACTCAACGAATAGGGTTGGGTTTGGGTTGGTTAATGTGCCATTCACAAAATCTGGGCTATTGAGATAAAGGTCGACCTGCGGGCCTTGTCCATCATTTTGGACCTCTGTGTTGACCCCTTCGAACCGAAACGCATTGGTGGAGCCAGAGGCATCCCTTCCAGACGCTGAGGTTCCGCCAGTACTCGACACGCCATCCGATGTCGCAGACGTGACGTAGCCCAAAAGGCGAGCCGGTTTTTCGTCAAATCGAACATCTCGTGGGATCCGAAAGGTCGTTTCAAATTCGCCTTGCGTCACTGACACACGCCCCGTGTAGAGCAAATCAGTTTCCGCGGTGTAGGCACAGTTTTCAAGGTAGCAACGCCCTTCGTTCACCCACTCACGATCTGGAAGGCTTACCTCACGCTCAGCGTCGTACAAACGCAAGATCATCTCGCCATTGAATGTGGTGGAGGTTAGCCTGCTTAATGGATCCATTACACGACCTGTCACGGTGACCTCGTCGAGCGCTTGGAGTGACAGTAGGGGGTCATCGGGTGCAGGATCTTGAGTTAACGACTCCCCATTAAGCGTCTCAAATGTGAGCTGTTGCTCAGGCAGCCCCATCCGCATGGTTGGATCTCCCAGCAGAATAAACTTGCGAGAATTAAAACCCGCACCCTCAGAGGTGTTTTTTGTCCGGCGGTAAATCTCACCCAATGTTCTGGGATGCCCATTGGACTCTCGGGCAATCATGGCTCGAGTTAGCTGAATATTGAGGCCAAAATTATTGGCTCCAGGGCTTGAGGACGTATAGACCACTCTTGTTGTGGTAAACGAGGCAATCGCCCCACCATTTGGGGTTAACAAGATCTGTTCCGCGCCGGATTGTGCATCCGTATCGTCATATCGACCAAATTGGCAAGTCGCCGTGACAAAAATGGATGGCCTTGTGGTGTTGGATAATAAGGGAATCACATCGGTGGTAAAGAGTTGCTCATCCGCCAACACAAACTGATTGCCATGGCCGGAATAGTTCATCACCAAAGACCCTTCATTAAACGCACTCAATACATCGGCATTGGCTTGAGGAACTCGGCGCCCACCGCCCGTATTCTCAACGGGGTAAGAGAGCATGTAAATTCGATCTATCTTCAATCCTGCTGCATTCGCATCAATCACTTCCGCCGTCCCCTCTGCATTAATCGCATGAAGATCACGATTGATCTCTACCTCCGGGAAATCATCATCGGACACAAACGTAAATTTGGTTCTCCAGTCCCCTTTGGAGGGCATAGACTCATAGGTTTTGAGCTTTTGGAGCAGAACGGACGCTTCCTGCACCGATTGCACAGGCCATCTACCCACGCCCATATCAATCCGTTCATTGGACGACCCAGGGGACCAACGCCCCTCACCATTGTTAAGGAGGACGAAAAAGTCATCGCTGCCGTAGCTATTAATGCGATTGAGAGACTCTTCGCTTTGCCACGTCACTACACGATTTTGTCGATTTGATTCCACAATACCTCGCGGATCGTAGGTGGCGTCTCCAAACAAAAATAGTGTCCTTGGCGCACGTCCAAGATCTTGCGATGCTCCGTCCCAGAGATGTTTTAGATAATCACGGATAGCTACTGGATCCACAGCACCGGCACTAAACTCATGAAAGATGGCCTCTTGCGTCACCACATGAATCGAAAGATCTCGAGTCGATGTGCGATAGTCCGCCCATTCGTTTGCCGCCTCAAGTAAGCCTTCATCCGTCACGACAATCACATCGGCATCAGGATGTGTCCCCTTAAGATTCTGATTGGCAATCAATTCTGCTTGCGTTAAGACTTTGGGTGACGAGCTCACAAGTATGGCAGTGGCCTCCCCATGATTTGACGTCTCATCGATGTGAACCAGCTGCTTGGTTTGCCCAGAAACTGCTTCAGACGTGACGGGCAGCCATCGTGGTGACATGGGATCACTCATCTCTAAGGCAACAGGGGTGCTTTCAAAGCCTCCAACTGCATAACGTAGGGCTTGGCCAGTAGGCGTCCCTTGAATCCCATAAAACTGGAGCATGCCATCTTGAGCGGTCAATGTACTTCGGTACTCGAGTCTTGCCCAGTCCAAAAAAGCTTCGCCAGATGCATCACTTGTAGACATCGAGGCATTTAAGTCATAGACACCGTTCGAAGGGGTAAAGGTGCCCACTCCTGAAAGGGTTCGTTGCACGCCAGAGAGACCTTCTTCAGAGGTATAACTCGATATTCTCGGGATGGTGGTATTGCCAGCACTCCCACTGTTTACAAATTGAGTGACGGTCACAGCAGAAAGCGAACGGCCTACCCATTGTGAGGTCACCCTCATAGGGGTGTTGGCTACGACATGAGATTCCTCGACCTGTAAAATACTCGCTGAAGACGCGGCACCTGTTGCTTGAAGCGCCTGACCCAACCACTGTCGACCCGATCGAATTTTATCCTCTGATTTGCGCAAATCCTCTTCAATCCATGCAAGTTGACGCCCTTCCTCTTGAATGGGTGCTTGAGTCGTGCCCCCTGTGTCCATTCGAAGAGTTGCATCAGGATCCCCATCAGGGGTGCAATAAAGGTACGTTTGGGTAGCGCTGTCATGAACACGATGCTCAAGCGTACCATCGGATGCGACACGTGTACCTGTGGGTCCCTCCACATAAACCCATGCTTGATCATTGTTATCAAACGCGCCATCACCTCCATCGCTAATGCGCAAAGGGAGTTGCTGGAAAGAAATCCGAGGGGCAGTATTTACCTCAGGAAGCTCCACGCCGGGTCGCCCCCAACATTGGAGTTGATCGGAGCTTATCCCTGTAAATGAAGACGATGCTTCCGTGAGCTCGGAGGGGCTCAACTGGTACAGACCAGATTCTTGGATCGCAAATCGGATCCATGTCCCTGAGGCAAGAGGTGAATCTGTTTGTTGTCGGAATTCTGTCGTACGGTCGGTCACGCTCGATTCAGAGGGACGTTGTGGGTCAAGGTAGACTCGGATACGGGCACTGGTTAAGACAGTGGTGCCATTCCACAAAGAGACTCGTAGCTCTGAGCCTTTACCCGCATATGAGACAACCTCAGCCAAGGGAAGCGAAGAAGCAATACCTAGAGCATCGGTGTTTTTTGAAACCGCAGAAAGGCCCTGACTAGATGTTCGCTGCTCTGGCCTCTCACGCGACGAAGAAAGGACCTCAACGTCTCCTCGCACAGGAGCTTCAACAAGCATTGAAAGTGGAACTGAAAGTACCCCATCTGGATTGTGAACCTCAAAATCGATCCAATCCATCGTACGTTGGACTTCTTGAATGGACTGAGCCTGAGTTTGTGTAGCTGATGCATGGACCATCCCAAGTAGTGTTAGCCCAAATAGACCATAGGCACAAAGCTGAGCACGACAGATTCGTAAGACGGGTAAACAAAGCCGCGAGACAGGCGATACAACATGAGCCCGCAGGTAACTACACACTATGTATGGGCACAACAAAATGTAAGGGTACAACAATCGAATCATCAAAAAGAGAGCTTTACGAGCAAAGCTCAACTACGAGTTAGGGTTGTGTTAGACGTCGTAGCGTTGATTCGATAGGCAGAAACTGCGTTTTTGATAGGAATTATGTATTAACATACACCCTTAATTATAAAAAAACAATGATTATAGTCTTTCTACCACCATGGCAGAGGCGCCACCTCCACCGTTGCATATGCCGGCGCACCCCATAGACTTGGAGTGCCATCCTAGGGCGTGAATTAGGGTAACCAAGATGCGAGCTCCCGAACAACCGATAGGGTGCCCAAGACTTACCGCACCGCCATGAACATCCACCTGCTCAGGGTCGAGATCAAGTTTCTGGTTATTGACTAAGGAGACAACAGAAAACGCCTCATTAATCTCAAAAAGATCAATGTCTGATGTTTGACGCCCTGCCCGTTCTAAGGCCTTGGGTATAGCGAGGGATGGGGTTGTTGTGAACCATTCCGGTGCTTGAGCTGCACTCCCATGACTATGGAGTTTGGCCAAAGGAGTCACTCCAAGCTCCTTAGCCTTGGATTCACTCATAAGCAATAATGCTGCAGCGCCATCATTGAGTGAGCTCGCATTGGCAGCGGTCACTGTACCCTCTTTTTCAAACACAGGCTTCAGTGTTGGGATGCGATCAAATTGAGCTTTTGAGAGTTCTTCATCGTCCCGAACCATCGTCGCTTCCCCCTTGCGACCCACCACTTTTACCTCAAAGCGTTCGTCATCGAAGGCGCCAGATTCTTGCGCACTTTGCGCTCTTTTGTAGGATTCAATGGCAAAGGCATCCTGATCTTCTCTAGAGATGGAGCATTCGCGTGCGCACAACTCCGCTGCTGAGCCCATATGGTAATCATTATAGACATCCCAGAGCCCATCTTTGAGAATCCCATCCTGAACTTGCGTATGGCCCAATTTTGACCCAAAACGTTGCGAGGGTAGGTAGTAAGGAACCTGGCTCATACTTTCCATTCCACCTGCCACGATGACATCGGAATGCCCTAAAGCAATCTGGTCCATAGCCACCATGACCGATCGCATGCCAGAGGCACACACTTTGTTGACTGCCGTAGCCGGTACAGTGTTGGGTAATCCTGCTTTGATGAGTGCTTGGCGTACAGGAGCTTGCCCAGCACCGGCAGATAAAACATGGCCGAAGATCACCTCATCAACCTGTTCACCTGGCACACCAGCTGTTTTGAGGACTTCGTACATCGCCATGGCCCCGAGCTCCGCTGCAGAAAAGGAGGACAGCGAACCGCCAAATGAGCCAATAGGAGTGCGTTTCGCCGCAACGACGACTACGGAGTGCATGCAGCGATTAAATTCCGGCTTTTTCCATCGCTTCCTGTGCCTTTTCGGGCATATTCAGCGTCGTGTAGATTTGGAATAATGATTGCCAATACTCAGGATTGTCTCCATCGAGCTCGGTTGCTTTTTCATAAGCTACACGTGCCAAATCCAGAACTTCACGAGCCTGTGCATCATACTCGTCGGCTAGGTCATAATCGGCTGTATTGTTACGCTTTTCGAAATAAAGTGCCGATTTGTTCTGATAAATTACACCTAAGATGTTGAACGTGTTTGAAGACGTTGGATCCAATTCTGTGGCACGAGTGACTTGTTCAATGGCAAGATCGGTATACCCCTCAATTTCTGCCTCCAATGCATCAGCCTCTTCTTGCAGCTCTGCAAGGGCAGCCTCCGCTTCAGTTTTTGCATCACCAGAGAGGCCACTAAGTGCTTGGGATTGGTCATAAAGCTCCACATACATCTCACTGATTTGATCTGTAAGCTCTGTTACAGTCTGATAGACCTGTGTACCCAACACGAGACGATATTGTGGGTTGGTAGGATCAGAGGCAATAAGATCTTCAACAATCTCAATCGCCTTGTCTGTTTCTCCTGTTTGGAGGTACGAGTCGGCTAAATATTGAATAAATCGCTCATCATCAGGGAACGTACTTTGAGCCTCTGTTGCCAAATCTCGTGCATCTTCAAAGCGCTGTGAGGCTAAGAAGAGATTAATCATATAGTTGTAATCATCTGCCTCGGGCGTTGGAATCAAATCCATCACGGTTTCATACGCATTAGTTGCCGATGCGATATCTCCTGTGCGGTAATATGCTGAAGAAAGAACGGAGTGCGAAATTACACTGTCGGGTGCCAACTTGGTAGCGTTGAGTAAGTGGTCCACAGCAACTTGGTTCGGGTCTTCGTAAGACGCAGCAATGGAGTCAACCGTCAAAATTTCTACGGCACTATTATGCTCATCTGCCCAAATGGAGCGGAGTACATTATCCGTATTATCGGCCTCATCCGGGCGATCTTCTAACGCGTCAAATAGGGACTTTGCTTCTTCCATAGTTGACAAGGCATCCGCGTAATATCCACGCCGTGCAGCGACTTGGTCCGTTTCTTGACCAATAGACCCGAGCGCTACAGCTTTATAATACTGACCGAGACCATTTGTAGGATTTTCTTCGATGGCTAGTTCGGCGGATTCAAGGGCGGCCTCATAATTGCCGGTACCGATATTATCTTGCGTTTCTTTAACGAGTGGACTCACAGTGGTACATCCAACAAGCAGAATGGCTACAGCAAGCGGTGAGAGGAGTGAAAAAGATTTCATGAGAGTGAATTTTCAATCAAATTAATTGTAGGATTGAAAGGTAGGATTTGACCGTAGAATTCACAAAATAAATGGTGGTCAAGATGAGTTCCAACTCGTATGTTACCCAACCTGATAGAGCCATGAAAAATTGGAGCCAGAACACATGAAAAACAAGAACACATGAAAAAAGCGATACACACCGACGACGCCCCCGCTGCGATAGGTCCATACTCCCAAGCCATTATTCATAACGGCTTGGCCTATATTTCGGGACAAATCCCTTTTGACCCTAAAACGATGACGTTGGTGGGAGAAACGATCGAAGAACAGACACATCAGGTGATGAAAAATCTAGGCGCGGTTCTTGAAACTGCAGGATCTTCGTTCGATCATGCTATAAAATGCTCCATTTTTCTCGCGGATATGGGTGATTTTGCTACCGTAAATGAGATCTATGCCAAGAGTTTTGGTGATATCCCCCCTGCTCGTGAAACCGTTGCGGTCAAAACACTGCCTAAAGAAGTACGTGTGGAAATTTCTATGATTGCTGAGGTGCCAGCATAGCAGTTATACCAGCTCTGTTCTTACGGTATACCACTTACGACACAACCCACTTAGGGCACAACCCATTGAAATGAGTTATGATGCCCATGTTGATCCTTCAGCTCGAGGGTAAAGGTATCGCCAGACTTGGTGTTTAAGTTGGGGTGATATGCTGTAAAAGAATCATCCTCAAAGTCATAAATAGGAAGGACATCTCGGTCATTTTGCCGCATCTTCACGGAGCTCAAATCCAGGGGGCTTTCTTCTTTAATTAAGAATGAAACGGTGCGTCCAATCACTGGGTGCTGTCGCATGTGGATCGTTTTTAATTCGGGAGATGACACATCCCTGATCGTTTGTAACGACCAAAAATCACGCGTGGTGGTTGCCAATGCTCGCCCCGCATGAGTTACCCCCATAGGGGAGAGGGTTACGCCCCCTCTTGGTGGGTCAAAGCCAACCCATGCAAGCCCAACGGTAGAATCGGCAACACCATTATCACCATAAACGCGTACATCGGCTCGATGTCGAAATCCAGTCGGGGCAGAGTGCATGAGCACATGATAAGCGCTATCGCTTGCGAAGCTAGTAAAATGGATCCGCGTCGGTTCGATCAATGCGTCTGGTGGGATAGACACCACAAATCGCTCATCCACAGAGGCTATGACATGTCGTTTATTGCCTTGTAATACGGTATCCACAGTCATGTGCTCTACTAAAGATGAGGGCATAGAGTCAAGCCATGCTGCTCGTAATGAATCCAGACGCCACCGATCCAATCCTTTGTCTTGATTCTTCCACTCAGCCCATTGACGCGTGGAGTCATGCAATACTTCCACCGATACACGGCTCACATTCCCCCGAAAATCCTCAGCTTCTAGGGTGAACTCTCGATGAGATCCATGGTCTCCGTCAAGCACAAGGTCGTCTGCACCCAAAGTGGTTGGGTACATCTCAAACCGGTTGGACGGCAACACATGCAACCGCTGATACCCTCCGTACCCAGATCGAAGAAGGCCATGATGTCGATCCGCGACCATATCAGCTGTTTGACCAAAGGTGAATGAATCAGCACGTGACTCAAATAATACCTCGCCATCTTCCATCAACCGCAACCGATAGACGGCATAGACGTTGGCGCCCCCTTCGGCTTGGTCAAATACATCCACAGAGAGTCTTAAACGGGCTTTTTGGGTTGGAACAACAATCATTTTGCGATCCTTTGTGCGCAGGTCCAAAAATTGATCACCCAAACGTGTGGGTGCTGGTGGATTCCCTGCATCATAGAGCTCTGCATCCAAGAGCTCTGCATCTAGGAATTCTGCATATAATGAAGAAAAAACGGGTGCAAGACCGTCGCGGAGAGGAGCCTCAAGGGGAACTAAAAGGGGGTTAATAGGGACGCCTCCAGGAGAGCGAACTTCAAAGTGTAGGTGGGGAGGCCCAACACCTGTGGAGCCTGAAAACCCAATGCGCTCCCCTTTGCTCACACGGATTTGTCGCTGTGGTGGTGGATAATAGTCCAGATCTGTTTGTAGGGAAGGCATCCTCATGCGATCGCCTAGGGCTTGAATCTCTTCCGTGAAATGGGATAAGTGTGCATAAAGTGTGTGGCTCCCATCTTCATGAGTTAACATTAACGCATTGCCATAGCCAAATGGAGACATCATGATGCGAGAGACAACACCATCTCGTGCCGCAAGGACTGGATGGCCTTCCTCAGCTCGGGTGGAAATATCAATGGCAGAGTGTAGATGAGCGCTACGTGTTTCTGCAAAGGTCGAGGTAAGGTAGGTGCTGGCCGTGGTGGGCCATGCATACGTAGCCCCAGGTGTCATCCATGAAGGATGGGGTGTCGTCGCAGATTGTTGAGCATTGGTAGGTGTTTCAGCGCCGCGCGAGTCAAGGGTCTGACCATTGGCAGTTGAACCTGTTGCTATTGTAAGCGCGATAATGAATCCAACAATGGCGAAGTTGGCTAAACGCCCAACCTGAACAACATTACTCACCCATGGGGGCATGTACGACATCAAGGGAAAGGGTGGATGAAGTTTCATGGAGGGTTGCTTGAAGTGTGTCACCAGCTTGAAGCCTAGCGACACCAGCGGGTGTACCCGTGAAAAGTACATCACCTGGGACCAGAGGACAAATGGTCGAGACGTATTGGATCAACGTGACAGGGCTAAAAATCATATCCGACACCGAGCCGATCTGACGCTGCTCGCCGTTCACGGAGCAGGAAATCGTCAATGAAGACAGATCCGTGACATGATGCGCCCCTAATTGGTCAAAAGGTACAAACTCACCAATGGGAGAAAACGTGTGGAACCCTTTAGCAAGCGTCCAAGGGTGTCCTTTCTCTTTGGCCTTAGACTGAAGATCTCTGGCCGTGCAGTCGATTCCTACGGCGACTCCAGCGATTGCCTCAAAAGCTTCTTCTTCGGTGGCATGGTGAAGTGGCTCTCCGATTGCGAGAACTAATTCAACCTCATGATGAACATCAGAAGATTCAGAAGGGAGCAAGATTTCAGCGTCAGGGCTAGGATAGACCAGGGTGTTTCTCGACTTAAGAAACACTAAAGGTTGGGATGGAACTGGATTGTCTAGTTCCTTCGCGTGGTCAATGTAGTTGCGACCAATACAGAAAAGCGTTCCTGCGCTAAGATGGGGAAGGCCGGGTAGCTCAAACATGAGGTGCCTTCCGAGCGGTGTTAAGCAGGGTCGATGTTGACAAGCTTCTTGCCGCCGCGATCAGAGAATGTCACAGTGCCATTTTCAAGCGCAAAAAGGGTATCGTCGCCACCAATGCCCACATTAAGTCCTGGATGGTATTTTGTCCCGCGTTGACGAACAAGAATATTTCCAGCGCGCACAGTCTCGCCACCAAATTTCTTCACGCCAAGACGTTTAGATTCAGAATCGCGACCGTTTTTGGTAGAACCTTGACCTTTCTTATGTGCCATGAGTTGTCTCCTTTAGTTCAAATCGTATTACGATGTAATTTTCTGAATATCTAATTGTGTGATAGACTGACGGAACCCATTTTTTTTCTGGTATCCTTTGCGTCGTTTCTTTTTAAAGACAATCACTTTGTCAGCTTTCAAATTGTCAGTGATTGCCGCCTTGACGCTTGCACCTTTAACTGTTGGCGTGCCAACACTTACTTTGCCTTTCTCATCAGAGACAAGATAGACATCATCAAAGGTGACCGTTGTTTCTTCAGTATTCAATTTGTTGACAAAAATCGTCTCGTTCTCACGAACTTTGTACTGATGTCCACCAATTTTAACAATTGCGTACATAATGTTGCGTAAATAATCTTACTGACACGTTGGTGTTGATTGCACGTTGAACATTTTTCATCGCTTCAAAATCAACTTATCTTAGCCTAATAATATAAAACCATTCACCTGAAAGTTCAAGATACGAATCCCGTGAAAGATAAAATTGATATCCATGAGCAAGCCAAGCACCTCAAAAACCGACGCAAGCTCAAGCACGATGGAGGAAGAGCATGGATCAAGGACTCTCAGTTGCACGATGCCATCCCCGAGCGTAATGCTTACATCACTAGGCCAGAAAAAGAGCAGGCTAAATTAGTGGATGGTTCGTCTATCGGGAGCTCGGAAGAATCCTGATCGGTTTACATGACCGACATACCCTCCGATAATCGTCACTTCCTCTGCCTCACGTGGTGTGAGCTCAATATCATCAAACTCATCGTTTGCGGCGACGAGGCGAAGACCTGATGGTTCTTTGTACACTCGCTTGAGCGTCGTCTCTCCGTCGTACATCACAGCGCCAATCTCGCCATTGCCTAGTGATCCTTCGGTAATCAAGACAAAATCGCCGTCAAAAATCCCTTCGTCTTGCATACTCATACCTGAGACTCGAAGTGCAAACACCTTATCCTTATTTGGGAACAAATGCTCCATGGTGACCTGTCCAAGATCTGCCTCAACGGCCTCCTGCATCAACCCAGCCGCAATTAGTCCACGAACAGGGATTCCCTCGGCGTCATCAAGTCCGCTTTGTAATCCATGTTTACGTGCCCATTCAGGATTAAGGTCATACTCATCATCGCGGGTGCGAACCAACACCTCCTTACGTGTAAGGGCTTGGATATTTTGCGTTACACTATTGGGTGACTTAAAGCCAAACTCTTCGGCGATCTCGCGATATGTTGGCCATACATTATAATGCTCTCTGTAAGCCAAGATAAAATCGAGGAACTGGCGTTGCTTTTTTGTGAGTTGTACTGAGTCCATGTGTAAAATATATACACAAAACTAAACACATACAACTTACATATCAAGAAACCTTTCTTATCCTTTGGGTACAAATGCCTGAATCCCGGTGATTTCTCGACCCAAAATGAGCCCATGAATGTCATGGGTGCCTTCATAGGTTTTGACCGATTCAAGGTTCATGACATGGTGAATCACCCGGTAATCCCCCGTCACCCCATTACCGCCATGCATATCGCGAGCAACTCTTGCAATATCCAACGCTTTGCCCACATTATGTCGTTTGGCCAGTGAAATCATCGCTGGGTCTTCTTTGCCCGTATCACGCAATTGACCAAGGCGCCATGCAAGCATCTGCATGGTGGTAATATCGGTGAGCATGTTGGCAAGTTTGGTTTGAGGCAATTGATTGGCCGCTAGGGGTTGGCCAAACTGTTTGCGCTCCCCCGTGTAGGCCCGGGAGCGTTCATAACAAAATTCTGCGGCGCCGACCGTCCCCCAAGCAATCCCATATCGTGCAGAATTAAGGCACGTAAAAGGCCCTTTTAACCCACGAATTTCAGGAAACATATGTGTCTCGGGGACAAAGACATCCTGAAAAACAAGCTCCCCTGTTTCGGAAGCGCGCAAAGACATTTTGTCTTTAATATGTGGGGTTGACACCCCTTTCCAAGACGTTTCCACAATAAATCCTCGAATGACATCTTTGTCCTCTTCCTTCACCTTTGCCCACACAATGGCCACGTCAGCAATGGGAGAGTTTGTAATCCAGGTTTTGGCACCATTCAATACCCATCCACCCTCTGTTGGGACCGCTCGTGTCACCATCGAGCTTGGATCCGATCCATGATCGGGTTCGGTTAACCCAAAACAACCAATCATGTCAGCGCTCGCAAGCTTGGGGAGATACTGCTTCTTTTGCTCCTCAGTGCCAAACTTTTCAAGCGGCATCATCACCAAACTTGATTGCACCGACATAAAGCTGCGGTACCCTGAATCTACTCGCTCAACCTCTCGAGCAATAAGCCCATAGGCTGTTTGGCTCGCGCCGCCACCTCCATACTCCTCAGAAATGGACGCACCCAGCAATCCCATGTTGGCCATCTCTTTCGGAATCGCTGGGTCAAAGATCTCATCTTGATTTCCCCGAAGTGCCCTTGGTTCCAAATTAGCTTGGCAATACTCCCGTGCCGCCTCCATGATCATGCGATCATCTTCGGCTAGCTCATCCTCAAATAGGTAAGGGTCGTGAATATTAAACATACTCGGTGATTCTAATCATTAGTCTAATCGTTAAACAGTGGTGGACTCTAACGCATCGATCAACGCAGGGAGAATCTGGTAGAGATCGCCAACAATGCCAAGATCGGCAAGCTCAAAAATAGGTGCTTCAGGGTCCTTGTTAATGGCGATAATGGTATGACTCTCAGACATGCCCGCCACATGTTGGATGGAGCCAGAGATTCCAAGTGCAAGATACAAACGAGGCGCTACTACTTTACCACTTTGCCCAACCAAAAGGGTATGTGAATACATCCCTGATTCAAAATGGGCTCGTGAAATGGCAATTTCGCCTCCAATTAAGGTTGCAAGCTTTGCCACGAGGTCTTTACCAGCCTCATCTGCAACGCCCCGCCCGACCCCTAGGATGATAGGTGCCTCTGTTAAATCGACAGTGTCGCCGTCTGGCGCCACAAGTTCTTTGAGCACTTGACCCAAAAGGTCGCTTTTGGGTGATTCGTAGTGATGGCTAGCCGCGTCCACGGGCTTTTCGACAGGCTCAAACAGTCCTGCTCGTATCGAACAAAGAATAGTGGGGGCTTCTGCATGGACGGTGGACATCACCTTAGAGGCATATGTAGGCCGTTGTGCAATGCACCTGTGACCATCCCATGAGAGATCGACGACATCGGCAATGACGGGGGCATCCAGGCGCGCACCACAGGCACCAAGAACGTCTTTTGTGAGCTCGGTATTATCGAAAAGTAATAGGGTAGGGCTTGAGGAAGGCACTGAGGAGGGCACTGTGGAAGGCACTGAGGAAGCCCCATTAGCTCCTTCCGGTGACGATTGGCTCATGAGCCTCTCCACAGCATCGACGATCCGACGGCCAAGGGAGACCCTGACACCATTAGCCTTGGAATCTACATCTAGGTCGATGATTCGTAGAGTCGACGCACCATATTGCGCAGCTTTTAAGGAATGTCTCTCGGCAGTAGGCCCAACAAGCCACGCTTCGACACGACCCCCTGATGAGGCAGCAATCTCAGTCGATTTGGTGAGTACTTCTAGTGCCGAGCTTCTAAGCTCTTCCTGGAAACATGGGATGACTGCACAAACCCTCATGAGTCAACCCCCGTTTCTGGTATGGATGCCAATCCTTTTTTGAGTGCGTCGACAAGCGTCTCAAGGTCCCCCTCCACAAGTTCTCCTGCCGCACGTTCAGGCATAGGGGTGAGCGATTCGATGGATGTAGTCGGCGCGAGCGTGGACAGCACATCTCCGCCTGGCAGAGAGTCGATCCCTTCAATGTGCATCGGCTTTTTCTTGGATGCCATAATCCCTTTTAGGGTTGGGATTCTAGGGTCATTCAAATTATTGGAACAGGTAATCAAACAAGGTATAGGACTTGCAATCCACTCTTGGGCGGAATCTCCTTGTCGCTTCACCCAAAAGGCTTCCTCTTCAAATCGAATGCCAATCGCATTGGTTGTCCATGGCCAGTTCAAATGGTCCGCGAGCATGCCGCCGGCAAGCCCAACATCGGTGTCTTGAGATTGACGCCCCATAATCACAGCATCGGGGCCAAATTGTTGGACAAATGAGGCTAAAATTTTCGCAATCACAGCTGAATCTGCCTCTTCTGGTGCACCCGTCAGCAGTGTAGCCTCATGTGCCCCCATTGCCAAGGCTTTGCGCAAGGTTTCGGACGCCCGTTCAGGGCCCACCATCACAACGTGAACCCGAAACCCATGGGCTTCGGACAGAACCAACGCTTCCTCAAGGGCTGAGGCATCATAGGCGCTTAATACAGGCCTAGGATTTGAAAATTGAACACCGCCATTAGAAAAACTCAAATCGGAATAGGTATCCGGAGTCTCTTTGGCACAAACTAAAATCGTTCGGTCTTGGCTCATGCCGGAATATAGAAAAAACGCTTCCATTTGGATAAGACAAATAGAGGTCCAGTCATTTTGTATCTTTTGATGTCAGAAAACATCCAGCGTCTGTAATTCATGGCTGAAATCGCACTTCCTAAGGTTAAACTCAATCTTTATAACATAAAATCTCCTGTCCAAGCCACGGTTGTGGAGAATCGAATTGTCACCGATGCACCAAGTCCAAATATTGTGCGACACCTTGTCTTTGATGTTGCTGGGACAGAGCTAGAGGGGCAAGTCGCTGCAGGTCAATCTGTAGGTGTGTTAGCCCCTGGGGAAGATGCCAAGGGTAAACCTCATAAACTCCGACTTTATTCCCTTGCCTCCCCATCGCGAGGTGAAGGGGGGCACGCTCATTTAATCAGTACGACGGTAAAACGGACGATTGAGGAAATTGAGGGAAAACTCTACACAGGAGTCGCCTCAAATTATCTATGTGACCTTGAGCCAGGGGATCCTGTGATGCTTACGGGACCTAGCGGTCGCAGGTTTTTACTCCCAGAGCAAACTGATGAATATCAGTATCTCTTCTTTGCAACGGGTACAGGTGTGGCCCCCTTTCGCGGGATGATTCAAGAGTTGGATTTGTCCAAGACCTCTGCCACTCTTGCATTTGGATGTGCCTATCGTACCGATGTGTTATACCGCACCGAATTTGAGTCTCTAGCCAAGGATTATCGCTCTTTTCACTTTTTAAAAGCGATCTCTCGTGAAGATCGACGCTCGGATGGGTCCAAGGCCTATGTCCATACAATCCTTGAGGATGCACCTGAGTCTGTCCGAGACCAAGTCGCGGCAAAAAACACACTGATTTACATTTGTGGACTCAAAGGGATGGAATGGGGAATCTACAAAACCCTCCTCAAGCAAGGACATTCAAGTTATTTTGAACCAAAGCATGAAGAGGGTGCTGCATGGTTGAATGACGTGACCTCGGGTGAGGCAACCATTACAGAAGAAGACTTCAAAAAAAACGTCAAACCAGGGCCTCGACTCTTTGAGGAGGTATACTAATAGACTCTTTGAGGAGGTATACTAATAGACTCTTTGAGGAGGTGTATTAGGAGGAGGTATCTTAAACCGACGACATGACTTCAACATCCAATCCAGTGACATCTAACTCAGTGACATCTAACTCAATGACATCTCACGAGATCCGCCAGTCGTTTTTTGATTTTTTTGCGGAAAAAGGCCACGCAATTGTCCCCAGTTCACCTGTGGTCCCCTCGGATGATCCTACATTACTCTTTATCAATGCAGGGATGGCGCCCTTCAAGCCCATATTTTTGGGGCAACAGGCGGGTCATATGGTACAAGGCAAGGAATTTCGCCGTGTGGTCGATACCCAAAAATGTATCCGTGTGAGCGGGAAGCACAACGATCTCGAAGAGGTGGGTATTGATACCTATCATCACACCCTGTTCGAGATGCTTGGCAATTGGTCTTTTGGTGATTATTTCAAAGAAGAGGCTATCGAGTGGGCGTGGGAGCTTTTGGTAGATCGTTGGGGATTGGATCCCGACAGATTATATGCAACTGTTTTTGGTGGGGATGACCAAGATGGCGTGCCTGCCGATACCGAGGCTGAGGAGCTTTGGGCGTCTAAAACCTCAATTGCTCGAGATCATATCCTACGCTGTGGGAAGAAGGATAATTTTTGGGAGATGGGGGATACGGGGCCGAGTGGTCCATGCTCAGAAATTCACATCGATCTACGCTCTGATGAAGAGCGTGCCAAGACTTCTGGTGCTTCGTTAGTGAATGCCGATGACCCACAGGTGATGGAAATTTGGAACCTCGTCTTTATTCAATTTGACCGTCAAAAAGATGGCTCCTTAAAACCGCTGCCAGACAAACATGTCGACACGGGCATGGGCTTTGAGCGCATCTGTGCGGTGTTACAAGGCAAAACCTCCAACTATGACTCCGATGTATTTGAAGGCCTCATCCAAGCGATTGCCAAGGATGCAGGTGTGACCTATGGCAAAGAGGAGTCAACGGATATTGCGATCCGTGTGATTGCTGACCACATTCGTGCTGTAGCCTTTGCCGCGGGCGATGGAGCGATGCCATCGAATGAAGGGCGTGGCTATGTCATTCGTAGGATCTTACGGCGAGCGGTTCGTTATGGATGGGATCGGCTTGGATACAAAGAGCCATTCATGCACCGATTTGTAGATCCTCTTGCGCAACAGTTCAAGGATGTATTTCCAGAATTAGAGGCTCAAAAATCATCATTGCAAGAGATTATCCGAGCAGAAGAAGCGTCATTTATCAAGACGTTAGGTCAAGGAATTGAGCGTTTTCAAGAGTTAACCAAGGGCCAAAGCCAAGTTTCAGGAGAGGCCGCTTTCATGCTGCACGACACCTATGGATTTCCCGTTGATTTAACCTCATTAATTGCGCGTGAACAAGGGCTTGAGGTGGACTTGGAGGGATTTGATGCACTCATGGCCCAGCAAAAAGAGCGTGCACGAGCCGCAGGTGCAATCGCAACAGCGTCAGCAAATGATGCCGAGGTTTGGAAACTCAATCCAGAGGCATCGGTCAAGTCATTAGACGCACTTGGGGACGCCTTCGACTTTGTTGGTTATGATAAGCTTGAGTCTGAGGTGCAACTAGTGGCCAAAGCCACGTTGTCGACGAAAAAAGGAGACAGACACCTTGTGCTGTTAGACAAAAGCCCGTTTTATGCCGAAAGTGGGGGTCAAACCGCAGATCATGGGGTGTTGGTCTCACCCACTGAGACACTTCAAATCTTGGATGTTCAAAAGGGGCCATATGGTTTCGTCCATACCGTAGATCGAGATCCAGCGTCGTTTTCAGGACCATGGACGGCGCAGGTTGATCAAGTTAGACGCACCGAAACCGCCAAGCACCACAGCTCAGCTCACTTAGTGCACGCAATTCTGCGAGAAACCCTCGGATCCCATGTCGTCCAGAAAGGATCTCTAGTCACGCATGACCGGATGAGGTTTGACTTCGCCCATTTTGAGCAAATCCCTCAAGAAACCTTGGCTCATATTCAGCAGCAGGTGAATCTTAAAATCCAAGAAAATATCCCTATGACAGAGGAGCGTGATGTGCCCATTGATCAAGCCAAGGAGCGAGGTGCCATGATGCTTTTTGGGGAGAAATATGGTGAATCGGTCCGAATTGTCACCTTTGACCCTGAGTTTTCGGTGGAATTATGCGCTGGAACACATGTTCAGGCCACGGGTGAGCTTGGATTGTACGTGATTACTTCTGAGTCATCGGCCTCTGCAGGTGTGCGTCGAATTGAGGCTTTAACAGGGTCTGCAGCATTGTCCTACGTCCAAAGTCAACTTCAAGCACTATCGGACGCGCAACAAATGGTTGGTGGAGGTGCGTCAAGCCTAAGTGAGTCGATTCAGCAACTCCAAGAATCAAAAAAAGAGTTAGAGTCGAAGCTTCACTCTATCTCTCAAAAACAACTTCTTGGGCAGCTGCCAAAATTGATAGATCAAGCGGTCGCTCTCAATAATGAACTTCACTTAATCGCCTCGAAGGTGCCGGGCGCCTCCATGGACGGGCTAAAACAAATGGGGTATGAGGCCTTGCGCCAGAAGCGAGCCGGCTTAGCCATTGTGTTGGTTTCTCATGATCCCGATCAAGGAAAAGTGGCCCTCATGGCAGCAATGACAGACGACGTGATTCAACGTGGTGGTCATGCCGGGACATGGGTAAAAGGTTTAGCCGCTTTGGTTGGGGGTGGAGGTGGAGGTCAGCCAAATCTTGCAACGGCGGGGGGCAAAAATCCAGACGGAATGGATGAACTCGTGGCAAAGGCGGGTGATCAGCTAAAAGAACTGCTGGGGTAGCGGGATCCAAAGTTATTTGTACTGACTCTCACCCTCTTCTACCTTGCTTTGGATCGCGTCATGTACGTATTGGTTTAATGACTTCCCTTGCAATAATGCATGCTCGTACGCTTTTGAGTGTAACTTGGACCCTACTCGAACATTAAATGAACCCTTAAATGATTTAAAAGGTGTTTTACCCGTCTGTTCACAAAGCTCTTGATAATCATCCACGGCGTCATGAAACGCTTTTTTCAACCCCTTAACATCCACAGCTTCAAATGTGACTAGATCTTCAATTCCTTCAAGCTTCCCATAAAACACATCATCCTCGCTTGAGTAGTGAATCGACGCTATATAGTCTTTGTATTTCAATGTGTTTATCATAAAAGGCCTTGGTTTTTTAATTCATCGATAACGTACTGACGCATATATTTTTTTAATTCCTTTCCAGGGTGTGGTTTATGCAATCTAATGATATGCTTAGTGTTAGAATGAATATAGGCTAGCCTTGACCCGGAGGTTTTGCCGGTCATTTTTTCGGAATAATCTAGTTGTTTAAGTAAGTAGTCAAGCTCTTGAATAGTGAATACTTGGTTGGTATTCAATAACTTATTCTTAGCTTTTTGCAACTTACTCATAGTTGCAAGATACTGGGCGCTTAATATAATAGCAACTATACAATAGTTGCAAAATAATATAGTTGCAAACAAGTCTTCTTTGATAATCTCAGCGTACTCCACCGGTGGAATCCCGCCAAAAAACCGTATCTTCGAAGCCAAATTAAGTGAACAACGCCGATGACAAAAGAAGCTATTTTTACTCCAGTTGGGAAGGCAGCCGCAGAGTTAGCGAGCCCCAAACAAAATGGCAAAAAAGAGACGTCGCTATTCGAAAAAGCGGTGGATCTGCCCGAACCCACAACCGCTACGCCTGCAAAGTTAGGACTCAAAAAAGGTCAACTTCTTGAGATGTTTGAGAGCATGGTTCTTCAGCGCCGATTCGAAGAACGTGCGATGCAAATGTATCAGAAAGGCAAGTTTGGTGGATTTTTGCACCTCTACATTGGCCAAGAGGCTGTCTCAACAGGAACGACCGCTGCATTAAAGGATGATGATGACATTATCACGGCCTATCGTGATCATGGCTGGGGTCTTGTGAGAGGTGTTTCCGCGCGAGAAGGGATGGCTGAATTATTTGGAAAGGCTACTGGATGCTCCAAAGGCAAAGGGGGATCGATGCACTTTGCGAATGTTGAGGAGCACTATTGGGGTGGATATGGGATTGTTGGAGGTCATATTCCCCTTGGCGGTGGCTTGGCCTTTGCCAACAAGTACAAAGACTTGGACCGCGTCACGACCTGTTTTATGGGTGACGGCGCCGTGGACCAAGGCGCACTACATGAGACCATGAATATGGCGCAGTTATGGAAGCTACCCATCATGTTTATCGTAGAAAATAATGGGTACGCCATGGGTACGGCCACACGCCGTCATTCCACAGGTGAATTATGGGAGCGAGCTCTTGGGTATGGCATGAAGCACCGGGTAGTCAACGGGATGGATGTACTATCGGTGTATGAAGCGATGAAAGAGATGGCAGCCGACGTACGCAAGGATTCAATGCCTTGGTTTGTTGAGATTCGTACCTATCGTTATCGAGGTCATTCGATGAGTGACCCTCAAAAGTATCGTGACAAAGATGAGATGGAGGAGTTTCAATCACTTGACCCCATTGAGCGTCTAAAAACCGTCCTACTTGATAAAAAGATGGCGACTCAGAAGGCGATTGATACGATTTATGAGAAAGTGGAGGAAGAGGTGATGGACGCCATTGAATTTGCGGACAATTCACCATTCCCAGAAGAAAGTGCGCTCTACGAGGATATGTTCTCCGAGCCAAACCCTGTATTCCATAAGTAAAGAACATGGCAGAACTTCAATTTAGAGAGGCCCTTCGCCAAGCTATCGATGAGGAGATGGCACGCGATGAAAACGTATTCATCATGGGGGAAGAGGTTTCTGAGTATAATGGTGCCTACAAAGTGACTGAGGGGCTCCTAGAGACCTATGGATTCAAACGTGTGATCGATACCCCCATTGCTGAGCTTGGATTTGCGGGCATTGGCGTCGGTGCAGCGATGAATGGACTTCGCCCCATTATCGAGTTTATGACCTTCAATTTTGCTGTATTGGCGGCCGATCAAATTATCAATCATGCCTCCAAAGCGAAGTACATGCTGGGTGGCCAGGTGAGTGTTCCGATTGTCTTCCGTGGACCCAATGCTTCGGCAGGTCAGTTGGGTGCTACTCATTCGGTCGCGTATGAAAGCATGTATGCACATTTCCCTGGGATCAAAGTTATTAACCCATCAGAACCAGGCGATGCAAAAGGTTTGCTAAAGTCTGCCATTCGCGACAATGATACCGTACTCTTCATGGAGTCGGAGCAGATGTATGGCCTCAAAGGTGACGTGAATGAAGACCCAGAGCACTTGATCCCGATTGGCAAAGCGGCTGTCAAAAGAGAAGGGAGTGACGTCACTTTGGTGACGCACGGCAAGATTTACCATACGGTGGTCAAAGCAGCAAATGAGCTTGCGAAGGATGGGATCGAAGCGGAGATCGTTGATTTACGCTCAGTGAAGCCACTAGATATGGACACGGTCATAGCCTCCATTAAGAAAACGCACCGATGTGTAGTCGTGGACGAAGCCCATCCATTTGCTGGAACAGCCGCTGAAGTAGGGTACCTCTTGCAACGTGATGCCTTTGACGAATTGGATGCCCCTGTGGTTCGCGTAACCTTGCCAGATGTGAGTGCCCCGTTTTCGAAATCGTTGTTTGATGCCTGGTTTCCATCGGTGAAGGATGTTGTTGATGGAGCTAAGCAAGTATTATATAAATCTTAGTCGACAGTCATGGCGATAAAAGTTGAAATGCCTAAGCTCAGTGACACCATGGAGGAAGGTGTTCTGGCAAAGTGGAATATTAAGGAAGGTGACACAGTCTCTGCAGGAGATATTATTGCAGATGTGGAGACCGATAAAGCCACCATGGAAATGGAGGTGTTTGACTCAGGTACCGTCTTGAAACTGTTGGTGGATGAAGGGGATACCATTCCATTAGGGGGACTCGTAGCTGTCATTGGTGAGCCTGGCGAGGATATTTCTGGACTTGTTTCTGGAGGAGCAAGTGCGGGTGCAAGTGGAGCAACAGGTGCTGAAAGTGGTGGAGAAAGTAGTGCAAGTGAGGCTGTAAGTGAGACAGCAAATGAGGGTGAGGCCCCCGATTCAGCAAGAGAGGCAGCAAATGAGGCTGCCACCCCCGATCCAGCAAGTGAATCCTTCGACCCTATTTTTGGTGGCCTTGGTTCTGGGACAACCGAGTCCTCAGACGCACAGAGTACAACAGCCAGTGCAAGCTCGGTGAATGGACGTGTGAAAGCCTCTCCACTTGCCAAGAAAGTAGCAGCAGAAAAAGGTGTGGACCTGCAATCTCTTCAAGGCTCTGGACCCAATGGCCGTGTTGTGATTGCAGATGTTGAAAAAGCCCTTGCTGGGGGCACAACCTCGCCAGCAGCTCCAGCAGCTCAGGCGAGTACCGTGTCCGCACCCACATCTGCGCCCGAGCCAGCGCCATCTCCGCAACCCGCCGCACCCGTAGCACGTCCATCGAGTGGCTCTGAGAAGGTAAAAGTGTCACAAATGCGCAAAGTGATTGCCCGCCGCCTGTCCGAAAGCAAATTCACGAACCCCCATTTTTATGTGAGTGTGGATGTCGATATGGCCAATGTCGTGGCAGCGCGAGGTCAGCTCAACCAAGTGAGCCCCGTCAAGATTAGTTTTAATGATATTATCCTCAAAGCGTCCGCGTTATCTCTCAAAAAGCATCCTTGGGTGAATGGATCGTGGAATGAGACCGAGATGACGATTCATCATGATGTCCATATCGCATTTGCTGTGGCTGTGGATGAGGGATTGCTGACACCTGTGATCACCCATACGGATCAAAAATCCCTCATGGAGATCTCGGCAGAATCCAAGGAATTGGCTGGACTGGCTCGGGACAAAAAGCTTCAACCCCAACAAATGGAAGGCAGCACCTTTACCATTAGTAATCTGGGGATGTTTGGAATTGATGAATTTACCGCCATTATCAACCCGCCCAACGCCGCCATTTTGGCAGTAGGTGGTATTCGCGATGAGGCAGTTGTCAAGGATGGGGCCATTGTTCCAGGCAAGCGATTAAAACTCACACTCTCCAGTGACCATCGCATTGTCGACGGTGCTAAAGCCGCAGAGTACCTGAATGAGTTGAAGCACATGCTTGAGAACCCCTTAGCCATGATGTTATGAAAGGAATTGTCCTAGCCGGTGGGACAGGCTCTCGTCTGTTCCCTCTGACCAAAGTCACAAACAAGCACTTGTTGCCCGTCGGGGACATGCCGATGATCTATTACCCCATCAAAAAGCTCATTGGTGCGGGAATGCAAGAGATTTTGATTGTCACAGGTACCGATCACATGGGTGATGTGGTGAGCTTGCTGGGTTCTGGCAAAGACTTTGGCTGCCGTTTTACCTACAAGGTGCAAGATGAGGCAGGGGGAATCGCCCAAGCACTAGGGCTGGCCGAAAATTTTGCCGGTGGAGATCCAGTCGCCGTTATTCTTGGGGATAATATTTTTAAGATGGGGCTTCAACAAGCGGTCGCGAATTATCCTGGCACTGGAAGCCAAATCATGGTGAAGCAGGTCCACGATCCTGAACGATATGGGGTAGCCGAGATGGATGGCGATCAAATTGCATCGATTGAAGAAAAACCTGCCCAGCCAAAGTCCGATTATGCTGTGACAGGGATTTATTTCTATGACGCAGATGTGTTTAATATCATCAAGACGCTCAAGCCGTCTGGACGGGGTGAGTTGGAGATTACCGATGTGAATAATGAATACATCCGTCGCCAACAAATGGTTTACAGCGTGATGGATGGCTGGTGGACCGACGCAGGGACGCTAGAGTCACTCCGTGTTGCCAATGAGCTGGCTACTGCCGATCCAAGCGACTTCTAAATGAAGATCGTGCTCACCGGTGCAGGAGGGCAGCTTGGTCAGCAATGGCAACAGTGGGCTGCATCTCAAGCTGGGGTGACACTTTGGGCCTATTCCTCGGCTCAACTCGATATCACAAAACCTGAAACCTTTGATGAGATTCTTGGCCGCCATGAGGTGCCCGATGTATGGGTGAACTGTGCCGCATACACCAAGGTGGACGACGCAGAAACACAGCCAGAGCGTGCCATGCTTGTCAATGGGGAGGCACCAGGATGGATTGCGCAGTGGTGTGTCGAGCACGCATGTCGGTTGGTTCACTACTCCACGGATTATGTTTTCTCTGGATCCCCGGAGGATCAAGCGACATACCCTGAGGGGTATCCAGAGGAGGCTCCCACCAACCCTGCCAATACGTATGGCCAAAGTAAGCTTGCGGGTGAACTAGCGATTCAATCCACAGGGATTTTGGCCTCATCAACGAGCCTACTCCTACGAGTGGCGTGGTTGTGTAGTCCACATGGCCAAAACTTCGTGACAACTATGGCGCGCCTAGCCACGCAACGCCCCGAGCTACGCGTCGTCGACGACCAAACCGGCGCCCCGGCCTTCTGTGACGATGTCGTCACCCAGACCCTCGCCCTTCTCCACGCCCAAGCCTCCGGCATTATCCATCTTGGATCTGCAGGCCAGGGCACATGGGCCGACGTCGCCGACGCTGTGTTCGAGCAGGCTCGCACTCGCGGCCATGCCCACCCCGACCTGAAGCTGCACCGCATTCCCACGAGTGACTACCCAACCCCTGCTGCTCGCCCACATTTTTCTAAGCTCTCTACCGAAAAGTTTTCGTCACTCACTGGCCATTATCCCCCAGATTGGCGAGATTCATTGAGTCGGTGTTTGGCTGACCCTACACTTTGGAGCACGATTAACTCATGACCGCAACCCCACATTTACCTTCCACATTACCGGACTGGATTCGTCCACAGGAGATTCCTGAGCTGGTTTTGTTTACCCCAAGGCAGTTTCATGATGATCGTGGGTACTTTATGGAGACGGCGCGCGCATCGTGGTTTACTGATCATGGCATCGATCTTCCATCACCGTTTGTCCAGGATAATTTGTCCAAATCCTCCAAGGGAGTGATTCGAGGGCTTCATTATCAAATCGGAGCCTCCGCACAGGGAAAATTTGTGGGTGTTGCCAAAGGGACGATCACCGATGTTGCCGTGGATATACGCAAAGAAAGTCCCACATTTGGACACGTGGTTCAAGCCACGCTATCGGCAGAAAACGGCCATATGCTTTGGATTCCTCCTGGTTTTGCCCATGGGTTTTCGGTGCACAGCGATGAAGCATTGGTACAGTACAAATGCACCGCCTATTATGATGCATCGGCTGAGCGTGGCATCCATCCCTTGGATGAAACTCTAGCCATCGATTGGGGTATTGAGCAGGGCATCGAGCAGGGAGACAAGCAGAGCATCAATCATAAAGCTGACCAGCCACTGATTTCACCCAAAGATTTAGACCTCCCTCGCTTTGAGGAACTACCTGAGGAGGCACTTTTTTGAGGCAGAATTTTTAACGCAGAATGTTTTGACGCAGAAGCCGTTTCTACTACAATAATCCATTTAAACATCATCAACACATCATGCATACAAGAACGTTTTGGGTCACTGGCGGTGCCGGATTTATTGGATCCAATCTGTTGATCCATCTGCACACCCATTTTCCAGAGGCCAAGTTGGTCAATGTGGACAAGTTATCCTATGCGTCGAACCTTGACTACCTTGAGCCCATCGCATCTTCAGATCGGTATGAGTTTTTGCAGCTTGATATTACCGACCGTGATGCGGTGCGTTCCCATCTTCAAGAAACCCAACCCGATGGGATCTTTCATCTTGCGGCCGAATCCCATGTAGACAATTCCATCTCTGGGCCTGAACCATTTGTGATGAGCAATGTTGTGGGGACGTTCAACCTCCTTGAGGAATGCCGTCAACTCTGGGGTGAGGATACCACGAAGCGTTTTTTGCATGTATCGACCGACGAGGTCTATGGCTCACTGGGTGATGAGGGTGCGTTTACCGAGACCACGCCGTATGCCCCCAATTCCCCCTACAGCGCAAGCAAGGCAGGAAGCGATCACTTCGTTCGAGCCTACCATCACACCTATGGGATGAACACGGTGATAACCAACTGCTCCAATAATTACGGGCCTCATCAGCACGATGAGAAGCTTATCCCAACGGTGATTCGTAATGCGATGACCCACAATCCCATCCCCGTCTACGGCAAAGGGACCAACGTTCGCGATTGGCTATTTGTCGAGGATCATTGCGATGCGATTCGGACCGTGTTTGAATGTGGAGATGCGGGGCAGGCATACAACATTGGCGGCAATAATGAGTGGACAAACATTGACTTGGTTCATAGTTTGTGCAGACTCCTTAATGAAGAGGTAGGCCAAGGGCCAGATGGGGATTATGCCAAGTTGATCAGCTTTGTTACCGATCGCTTAGGTCACGATTTCCGCTACGCCATTGATGCCTCTAAAATCAAACATGCCTTGGGCTGGGAGCCCTCCACAGACTTCGACGGATTGCTTCGCACCACCGTCCAATGGTATGTCAAGAAATATAGCGTCTAACGTATGCAGTACTGGTTAATGAAATCTGAGCTCGACGTCTACAACCTGGATCATCTTAAGGCGGATGGGACGGAACCCTGGGATGGGATTCGTAATTATGAGGCGCGCAATATGATGCGAGATCAAATGAACCCAGGAGATTTGATCCTTTTTTATCACTCCAACTGCAAGCCTCCACACATTGCAGGGGTGGCGCGTGTGGCCTCAGAACCGTATCCAGATCCGACACAGTTTGATGCGTCCAATCATTATTTTGACCCAAAAAGTGACCCAAACAACCCACGATGGATTCTGGTTGACGTCTCGTATGTCACAACCTTCAAAGAGACCATTGGCCGGGATGTGCTGCAGGACGATCCATTGCTCCAAGAGATGGTGATATTTAAACGAAATCGTTTGAGTATTACACCCGTCACTCAGCAAGAATTTGAGCGTGTGTGTGAGATTGCAGGGGAAAATCCAAACGCGTTCACATGAACCTTCGTACCAAAGGGATTCTTCCCGTCCAGCGATTACACTGGCTTGTCGAGCAAGGTGTGTTGCACTCGACGCATGAGCGTTATCCTATGAAGCCGGAGCAGTTTCAGCCAAATTCGATTGACCTGCGCCTAGGTACAGAAGCAATCCGTGTCCGTAGCAGTTTTTTGCCCGAATCGGAATCGGTGGATCAAAAAGTATCCAAGTTGGAACAATATCGATTTTCCATCGAGGATGGGGCGGTCTTGGAGCCCAATGGCGTGTACATTATCCCCTTGTTGGAAGCCATTGCCCTGCCTACACACCGAGAACACCGTTTTGAGGCAGGCGAGACACTCGTTACGGACGATCCGTTGACGGCCAAAGCCAATCCCAAGAGCTCTACAGGGCGACTCGATATTTTTACGCGAGTCATCACCGACTACTGTCATCGATTTGAAGAAATTCAGCCAGGATATCAAGGCAAATTATTCCTTGAGGTGGTCCCGAAGTCTTTCCCAATCAAGGTTCGCACAGGACAGATGCTCAATCAGCTCCGTTTTCGACATGGTCATGTAGTCATGAGCGATGAAGAGATTTTGCGAGTTCACGATCAAGATCCTCTGATTATGGATGCCGAAGGGGTGCCTCTCCATTTGGATCATCTCAAGGTGAATCAGGGGTTGTTTATGAGTGTGGATGTCTCCGGTGAGCCGGGAGCTATCGTGGGGTATAGAGCAAGAAAACACCGTGATGTGATCGATCTAGATCGAATAGGGGAGTATGACGCCTCTGAGTTTTGGGAGCCTATTCTGGCCAAGCCTCAAGACCATCTCATCTTAGATCCTGAGGCGTTTTACATCTTTGCCAGCAAGGAGCGGTGTCGAATCCCAAAACACCTTGCTGCTGAAATGATTGCCTACGATACGGGGTCTGGCGAACTGCGGACCCATTATGCAGGGTTTTTTGATAGTGGATTTGGTGGCCGCGTTGAGGATAAGGGTGCTAGGGCTGTCCTTGAGGTTCGATCGCATGATGTGCCATTCCTGATTGAAGATGGGCAAACGTTTTTCTCCATGCGTTTTGAACCCAACACGGAAGTCCCTGAAACCCTCTATGGCACGGATCTGAAGAGTAACTATCAAGGCCAGGGACTCAAACTAGGGAAGCAATTTAAGCAAGCGGGTCAGTAGTCATGGCGGTTGAGTGGTGCATATGTGAGAAGCGCCATTTTGCTGAACTTCAGCGTCAGGCAGAGGCTCGAGGTTTGACGACCGTTGAGCAGCTCATCGAAGCAGGCCTTTGCGGTACCAATTGTCAATTTTGTGTGCCCTATGTTCGGCGCATGTTACGAACAGGGGAGACCTCTTTCGAGGTTGGAGAGGGTGATGCTGCTCCACCAGATTCGCCAGGCTCGACTTCTGACCTAGATCCGCCACAAACATGAATCAGTTTTTGATTCCATCGCCGACAATCCCCAATCCACCCGATCTGCATCTCGAAGGGGATGAAGCCAAACATGCGCTCAAAGTGCTTCGATTGCGGGAAGGAGACGTATGTCTTGTCACGGATGGCAAAGGCTTTCAGGCACGATGCTCGGTTAGGGAAATGTATCAATCGGCTCTTACCCTGCGAGTCGATGAAATAATAGATGTCCAGCCCCGTTCGCCAGAGATAACGATTGCCCTGGGCCTCCTCAAAAAAAGGGATCGAATCGAGTGGGCACTCGAAAAAAGTACGGAATTGGGTGCTTCTGGCCTTTGGTTGGTTCATATGGACCATTCAGAACGCTCTGTGGTGAAGCTTGAAAGGGCTCAAGCCGTTGTGGAAAGTGCTCTAAAGCAATCCAAAGGTGCGTTTATGCCCGATTTGCGGGCGTTTCAATCACTAGATGATGTGTTGAAGCCAGACGAGCTCTCCCCGTTTGATCGCGTGGTGCTTGCCGACGAAACGGTCAATGACGCGGTTGATGATTCAAAAATCAATAACCGACACCCCGCCAGAAGTAGCCTAGCAAATCCAACCAGAATTCTTGTTTTTATCGGTCCAGAAGGGGGAATTTCAGCAAGAGAAAGGGAGCTTTTGGGTTCACTCGCAATGGACTCTATTCCACGCATAGAAACCATCTCACTTGGGGCAAACCGACTTCGCGCGGAGACAGCGGCTATCTCAGCGCTTTTGCATCTTCAGCTCGCGCCATAAAAAATCCACCAACTTGCAGATTGAAATAGGTGTATATGTGGTGTATATTGGCACCACATATTTATTACAACGAAAAACTTACCTATGAAAAGACAAAGTATTTCTCTGACAGAACCAAACAATGATTGGTTAAATCAACTCGTCGAAGCCGAAGAGTTTTCAAGTAAAAGTGAAGTAGTCAATGATCTTATACGCCGTGCAAGACACTCTGCAGAAGAGCATCATCTAATTCGAATGAAGCTCGAATTGGCTGAGAAGTCTGGATTCACTGAATTGACGCCAAACGAGATCCTTAAGGAAAGTTACACTAGAAGCGATGCCTAATTATCGTAGATGTGTATGTGGTGTTGATGTTATCTACTTCCGTGTCAACAAGGAACAAATTGAGATCATGGCAATTATTGGAAGACAAAATTTTCACGGATGAGTGTGAGAATCAATCATTGCATCATCACTCTTTTGACGCTTGTTGCATTCGGATGTAGCAGTGCTACAGGCGATGAAAACTCGAAGGATTCACCAGGGCAAAGTGACTCCAAAAATACCATTCTACCCCTTGGAGCGTCTAGAGTAGAGGGCGCTAGACCATTATTTGAAAGTTTTCGATACGAATTATGGATGGATTTACGTGAAAATCAGTGGACCTTTGACTTCGTGGGTTCACAAACCGACCCAGCGTCTTATCCTGCGATTCACAATGACTCTTTTGACAGAGATCATGATGGTCACAGTGGTTGGACATCTGGTGAGATCGCAGATGGACTTCCTGGCTGGCTAGAGCAAGTAGGAGCGCCTCAGATTGTATTATTCAGCTCTCCTGGAGGAAATGATATGCTCCAAGGTCTCCCTTTTGATGATGCGGCAACTAATATTTACAG
>JAVLBP010000069.1:0-1738 GCA_031581145.1 Balneolaceae bacterium | reverse complement strand
TCATGGTCACGATTGAGTCCGCCGGGAGTGACTGATGTGTCAGATGACATCACTTCGCGAGAAGGTCAATCAGCGTGAGGAGGTGATTCGTGCGCTGGCCGATTCTGATGCGAGGTGCGCGAAGTACGCCAGAGCCTTGCTTGATTTGGCCGACGGCTCAGGGGGTGGCGACTGAGATACTAGGCGGCGAGGGTGGGGACTGCCATCCCCAGCACCACACGTCATTGGATCTTAGAAGGACCATTTGACCCGATGGGGTCACTTGGTTTAGCAGTTGGCCCAGTGACCACGCCGCAATCTCGATCTTATGTTCACCGATATGACCATTCATATCCTGCAGATTGGCTGCCATCAGCCAGGTCACAATTGGCAGGCAGACCCCAATACATCTGAATCCCCACACGCGGTCTCTGGGGTGGCACTCTGATGACTGGAGGTCGCTCCATCAGACGTGTTGGGTCCCACCTCAGCGTGGTAAATCAACTCTGGAGATATCTTGGCGACTTTCCGCATGACACTCCAGGCTACAACGACATGATCAACGATGCCACGTTTAAAACCGGGGTTCGACTGGTCTGCCTCGATTGCGGGCAGTCCTGCTTCGAAGATGATGCACAACGAGATCGTTTCCGATCGTCTCCTTGTCTTCGAGGAAGGCCATACTCAGAGACAGTTGAACTAGGCGACTCTGAGGTAGCTACCCCGTCAACAGAAGTGGAGGAGCTCGTCGAGAAGCTGGTTGATTCTTTGGACTACACTTACGATGAACCGCTAGCCAAAGTCGAGGAACTCCACAGCTATCATCTACCGCTCGACGAGATTGAGCGGGCGCTGAGGTTCCAGGATGAGCTTCGATGACCGTTCCTCCACTGGAATGTCAATTAGCCCAGCAAGCCGAGGCTTTCCACGACCTGCCCTGGTCCACTGATCAACGCGGGGACGACAAGACCAGATAGCTCAGATATGCCCTAGAAAACCCGGAGGGAGCCCCAATAATCATGGCGGTCAGGAATACGCTGAATGCTGACTCCGACGGAGCAGATGCTAATTACCAACTAGCGAATCGGTTCTACACATCATACGCTGAATACTTCAAAATCGACACACGTGACCGCCATCGGTGGGTTGAGCCAAGGCCAGGTGCCTTTCACTTGTCCACTCGTAAGCATCGTCCAAAACCGCACGACGAGGGCGGGGTCGCGAAATCCAACGTCACTAATGCACTCAAGCGACGGCGCAGGATCCAAGTCGATTCAAAGAGGGGCTTGGTACTAGGCGGTCTCGGGGCGAAGATGGGTGCCACGGAGGACAAGTGCTTGATCCTGGAGGGCAGAGCTCGCGAGCATCCCTATCTCGTCCTGCCATATCACACCCTCTACAACTCATCAGAGAGGTTCGACGGAGCAATCGCCAGGTGGCACACGGCATGGTCAACAGCTGCAACAGATCACGACAGAGGCGTCCTCCTCACCCTGACCACCGACCCTTCCAGATATTATTCGATTGCTGACGCGACGGAGGGCCTGATGGAGGATCTCAATCGGTTGAAGTCATGGCTTGCAAACAGGTTCTTTGAGGGGCAACGCCCACCCAATATCGCGGTGCCGGAGTTCACTCAGAGGGCCCTGCCTCATCTCCACGTCGCCATCTTCGGCATTGGTTACGTTCCACAAGCTGCCTTGGCGCACTACTGGGATCGGCGAAGAGACCGTGGAAGCATCGTATGGGTGGATGGTAT
>JAVLBP010000068.1:0-1745 GCA_031581145.1 Balneolaceae bacterium | reverse complement strand
TGTGTTTTATACCAATTTTGATGGTCAAAAGGGGCAACAGTTAGATGCCCATCCGTATGCATCGGCCACGTTTTGGTGGGGGGCATTGGAGCGGCAGGTACGTGTTCGAGGGGCGATTCGCAGACAAGACCGTGAGACATCGGAGGCTTATTTCATGAGTCGTCCTCGCGGGAGTCGAATTGGCGCTTGGGCCTCACCGCAAAGTGAAGAGGTGGCAGACCGTGAGGCGTTGGACGCATTATTTACAGCAACTGAGGAGCGTTTTCCAGGGGATGAGATTCCCATGCCACCGAATTGGGGTGGGTATATTTTGACGATCGACGAGATCGAATTCTGGCAAGGTCGAGGGGGGCGAATGCACGACCGATTCCGGTACTGGGCTGAGGATTCTAGTGGGCAAAATAGCCAGGTAACATGGACCCGCAAGCGTCTTGCCCCATAGTTTTAGATGGGTTTGCGTAGACAATCAATCGATTGTGCTCATCATATGCCTATCATGTGCCTATCATGTGCCCATCATGTGTCCATTTTGTGGCGTGAGTGATTGTAGCGAGACTGACTGGTTATGGCCAAAAATAAATTAGATCGATACGCCGAGGTCGAAGTGCTACCCAATGTGACAGAGGTCTCGGCGCTTGGAATGTGGAAGGGTCTGGATGAAGCGTTTTGGCTGCAGACATTTGGTGTAGAGTCGCTGGACTTGACCCTGGAACTTGCCTGTGGAAAAGGGGAATACGCTCTGGCTCTTGCTCAACGGTATTCAGAAAGGCAATTCATAGCCATTGATATTAAAGGGGAAAGGTTGTGGCGAGGAGCCAAAGAGGCGTTAGAATTAGGGCTGACTAATCTCCATTTTTTGCGAGTGTACATTGATCACATGGAGTTATACATCCCGGAGACGTCTGTCGATCAGATATGGATTCCGTTCTCGGACCCCTATTTGAAGCAGGGCAAGGAGTCCAAAAGGCTTACAGCCCCCCGGTTTTTAGCTGAATATCGCCGGATTTTACGGTCAGATGGGATGGTGCATCTCAAAACCGATTCGCCGGAACTTGCAGACTATACGCGCAAGCAAATCGGTGAGGGACTGGCTGATTGTGTGTGGGACATGCCTGATATTTATGCAGGCAATGATGGGGTTGCGGGCGATGATGGGGATGTAGGCGGAGCTGGCGCTGCGGGCATGAGCCCCGAAGAATGTTCAAGGCGAGGGATTCCCCCTGAGGTACTCACCGTTCAAACGTTTTATGAAAAAAAGCACATCGCCAGTGGTCGAACGATTTGCTACATTGGCCTGAGGCCTACAACGGAGGCGTTAGCACATCATATTCCCCTAAAATCATGCGGTGAATAATGGCATGTTGAGAATGGGGTAATGTGTGTAAAAACGCTAGGTTTGTAAAACCCCGACAGAACCCACCGACGCAAGTGACAAAACCCCGCCATAATCCACCCAGGGAAGTGACCACAAACATATGAGCAAGCAAAACTCCCAAGACATTCGAACCCGATGCACCCATGTAGATCACATGGAAAGCGACCCCTATCGCACGCATGTGGCTCCGATTTACCAAAGCTCCACCTTTTCATTTGAATCAGTAGAGGCAGGCGCTAAGTATTTTTCGCATGAAGAGGGAGGGGCGAGTCACTGCTATTCGCGCATCGCAAATCCTACTGTGCAGTTGCTCGAAAACGCCATGGCTGATTTAGAAGCCCATGGCAGTGGCGGTCAAGATGAGCTCGAG
>JAVLBP010000067.1:0-1790 GCA_031581145.1 Balneolaceae bacterium | reverse complement strand
ACAAAGGGATTGAAGAATTGATGCCCTATGCAAAGGGAGTGAGTGCGAAATCGTATGATTTTGATGATCAGGGTAATGAGACGTCTCTCGATTTTAACCGTATCCTGACCATTGTTAAAGAGGCAGGTTACACGGGGTATATTGGTATTGAGTATGAGGGCTCGCGTCTTGGTGAAGCTGAAGGAATACGTGCAACCCATGACTTGCTAAAGCGGGTTGGACAGTCTCTTGAATCTTAAACTCTAATTAAACAATTATGAATCAATTGACAATATTCACCCTAGGTTTGGGTCTTCTGTTGACGGCTTGTGGCTCTCCAGATCCCACTCCAATAGAGCAAGCAGAAACCATGGCACACAACACACTCACGGAACAAGAAATCGCGGATGGATGGGAGCTTTTATTTGATGGTGAATCCATGGAGCACTGGCGTGTCTATAATCAAGAAGATATTCCCGCAGGTTGGGTGGTAGAGGACGGTGCGATGGTTTTTGATCCCGAACAGCGCAATGATCAATATGGGCTCGACATCATCACAAAAGAGACCTATGGTGATTTTGAATTGAAGCTTGAATGGTGGCTCTCCGAAGTGGGTAACAGTGGCATCTTTTACCATGTCATTGAGCAGGAAGACAAAGCGTTGTATTGGTCAGGCCCAGAGATGCAAATACTCGATAATGAGAACCATCCTGATGCCGATCAGGGCGTAGACGGCAATCGTAAAGCTGGATCTCTCTATGATTTGATTCCAGCTGTACCTCAAAATGCCAAACCTTACGGTGAATGGAACAGTGTAAAGATTGTTGCAAAAGGTGACGTGATTGAGCACTGGCAAAATGGAGAATTGGTGCTCAGCTTTGATCGCTCTACGGAAGAATGGAAAAATCTGGTTGCAGGTAGCAAATTTGCACCACACCCAGAATTTGGTACGGCAGCAGAAGGTCACATTGCTCTGCAAGATCATGGCGATCTCGTGAAATTTAGAAACCTCAAGATTCGGTCACTTTAATGAATATCAATGGACAAGCTAAACAGGATATGACCTACGACGCGATTGTTGTAGGCTCAGGCATTAGCGGCGGATGGTCCGCCAAAGAACTCACCGAAAGAGGGCTTAAAACGCTTTTACTTGAAAGAGGCCGCAATGTAGAACATGTGAAGGACTACCCAACGATGAACCTTGATCCTTGGGAGCTTCCACCCAATGACGATATACCTCATGAAGACCGAAAGCATTATGAAAAGCAAATGCGTACGGGCTATACCATTAAAGAGTCTACAAAGCACTGGTGGGTTAAGGACACTGATCAGCCTTACGAAGAGAAGGAGCGTTTTGATTGGATTCGTGGTTATCATGTTGGAGGGCGATCCATTATGTGGGGACGTTTCTCCTTACGATTGTCACAAATGGATTTTGAGGCAAACCTCAAAGATGGTCACGGAGTAGACTGGCCTATTCGCTACGATGACATTGCTCCTTGGTACTCGTACGTTGAGAAATTTGCTGGGATTAGTGGGCAAGCTGAGGGATTACCTCAATTACCTGACAGTGAATTCTTGCCGCCTATGGAGCTCTCTTGTGTCGAGAAGGAACTCAAAAAAACCATGATGGAAAAGTTTGGTCGGGTATTAACAAACCCCCGCATGGCCAATCTTACAGTCCCTCACAACGGACGAGGTCAATGTATGACCCGAAATCTGTGTTCACGTGGGTGTCCATATGGTGCTTATTTTAGTTCAAATGCCGCTACACTCCCTGCGGCAGCTGCCACGGGTAATCTAACGTTGAG
>JAVLBP010000066.1:0-1867 GCA_031581145.1 Balneolaceae bacterium | reverse complement strand
AACACATCAGGTAAACTATCATTATTGACATCTCCAACAGCTACCCCACCCCCGTTATAAAAGTTTCGGAAGAGGTACATATTAAATTCCTCTGTAGGTGTGAGGTGATTGGCGAATGTGATACCTGAATCTTCAGAATGTACCTTTTCAAATACGGTGGATGAGCGATCCGAGGAACAGGCTCCAGCAAGCAATAGCACCCAGAAACACCATACAGACAAAACTAGATTGCCGATAATGGTATGATTAATCCCACTGAGGAAGTTTAACGGACTCATGAATTTGGAACCGAGTTTTCTAGCGTTTCATAATCTAACGCATAAATGACACGCACACGATATGGATCGATGGGTTGAATACGAATCATCGGAAGTTTGTCATCAAAGAGGTAAGCCTGTTGATCTTCAGCTAATTCAATAGGTTGGAATGTAATGTTGAGAGAGTCACTGAGCATTTCCTGCAAATCAAAGGCTAACGAATCCGACGATAAGTGTTGATTCCATGGTGCCCATCCGTCATATGAGTATGTCATAGGCATGGAAATAATTTGACCCTCTTCACTAAATGTTGGATAAAATCCTGCTTTTGCAGGCGCTTTGAGTGCTGTCTCTTCGCGCAATATCTCGGCTCCTGCACCATTCTGTATTTGTTGTTGCTTGTTCAATTCCCACGAATGGGTGAAAAAGTCTTGCTTGGCCATCCCAAATGAGTACCCAAGAAACAACTCATTAGGTTTGTCGTAGATCCACTGCGTAGGGGGTACTTTGTCTGCAGGCTCTGAGGTACAGGCAGAAGCTATTACAAACGTGCTTAGTGTCACCCAAATTAGATTTTTCATCGTTTTGTTAGCTATAGAGATTATTTGAGCACCTTTTTTGTTGCGCAATCCTCTATTGAATATCCACTTCTTTCCGCTATTTAGACAAAAAAAAAGGGCTACTACAAGTAGTAACCCTTTTAAAGTACGTCTGATCAGCGTTTAGTAACCTGGGTTCTGAGTCAATGAACCATCTGTTGTTGCATTAAGCTGAGCATTTGGAATCGGGAAGACTTCCTTGTAACGATCTGAGTGAGCTGGTTTGAAATCCCATGAATCACCCCACGCATCAAAACGAATCAAATCAGTACGGCGGTGAACTTCCTGGAATTTTTCACGTCCTAATTCTGCCAAAAATTCCTGAGCATTTAGTGATGTGAAGGCAGATACACCCGCACGCTCACGTAAGATATTCACTAGCGCTAGTGTCGTTGGATGACTCCAATTGTTATTTAAGCGAGCCGTAGCCTCTGCTTTGATGAGATGCATCTCAGCAAAACGGAAAAGTGGGAAGTCGTTATCACCTTCAGGTTTTTGGCCAACCTTGATGGAAAACTTTCCTAGACGTGCTCCTGCTTGGCGAGAGGCATTTGGGAACAGCTCGTTGATGGCAGGCGTGTAGTTAATCGCAGCACCATCTGGGTCGTTCTTATCAAAGGCAACGTCAAGGATAGGATTACCATTGAGGTCTGTTTGTGGACCAACAATAAAACTTGCCTCTTTACGAGCATCCCCATCTTCAAACGAGTTGTAGAAGCTTTCCAGAGTAGAATACCCATTCCATGGTTGTTGCTCCAGGTCGTAGGTGAGCTGTGATGGGTAGTGAAGCGTCATCATGGCAAAGTTCATCCCAGGGCCTGTAGCTTCGTCGTATGGCAGGACCCAGATATGTTCTGGGTTGTCCACATTGTCCGGTGCAAATACCTCTGCAAAGTTTGGATCTAATTCATAAAGTCCTGAGTTGATGACAGCGTCCGTATGCTCAATGGCCTTTTGAAGCTCTGCAGTATAATCACCTGACCATGGTGCTGAGGTGATCCCACTTTCTAC
>JAVLBP010000065.1:0-1927 GCA_031581145.1 Balneolaceae bacterium | reverse complement strand
TATAATATCCGATATGGTACTGGATATCGGTGGGATTCGGTTCCCAGCTGCCCCGTTTAATGGTTGGTATATGGAGACCGAGATAGGTGCTCGTAATTTTGGCGACAAGCAACGGTACAATCAACTAGAAGCTGTGGCCGATATAATGGGCTTTGATCGATCGAATGAGCGAACTCTCTGGCGGGACAAAGCTCTTATAGAACTTAATGTTGCGGTTCTTCACTCGTTCAAAAAAGCAGGGGTAAAACTCGTCGATCATCACACAGCTGTAGAGCAACACGAGCAATTTGAGCGGTTGGAAGCGGAAGCAGGGCGACCTATAACGGGAGAGTGGTCATGGTTAGTCCCCCCATTATCAGGTTCGGCAACAAGTGTGTTTCACAAAGAGTTTGACCCGACAGAGCACAAGCCAAACTTTCTTTACAGGAATCAAGGCGACCGCATAGAGGAGAGCACATCGAATACATCCTCTCTAGGATGCCCATTCTCCTAACCTTACTTCGCTAAAGTCATCGATATTTGCTGAGTTAGGTCTTTGGTTCTGAGCTCCACAAGGTAAATCCCACTCGCAAAATCTGACCCATCAAATCCAACTTCATGGATCCCTGCCCGAATATATCCATCGTGGAGGGTGCTGATTTTTTTACCACTCAAGTCATAAACAGACAGTGCAACTTGAGTCGACTCAATCAATTCAAAGGAAATTCGCGTCTCGGGATTGAATGGATTGGGTGTGTTTTGGAACAAAGTGAATCCTTTTGAGAGAGCCGATTCTTCCTCTGTGTATTGAGATGAGGTCTGCATCGGCACTGTGATCGTATATAACGAGATAGATCCTGTGCTTTCTTGACTGACGACCATGATCCATGTGCCAGCAGGATGATCCTCAGGAGCGATTAAGGTGATCTTTTCGGGACCAGATTCACCTACAGCTTCAAGATCTCTCGCACTTTGATCACCTTCCCCAAACGGCACATCAAAATTTCTTCCATTCACATACCCAACATAGACAGCAGTATCGGGTTGGCTTACATCATAGATCATAACCCCGCCGACTCGTTCCAAAGCAAGAAACGCCAAAACCCGTCCTCCTATCGTGGCGACACTTACAGCTTCTGGCTCAGGCCCCTTGGCATCACTGCGTGAATCAAAGGAGTCATTCTCAGCATTATCGCTGTTGAATGCAGCAGGCAATAAACGAGCAACGGTTTCCTCAATGTGGGAACCAGTATCATAGAGTAATGTTCCAGTACCATTCCAGATACTCATGCTTCGTGCACCAAACGCAAAGACCTGTTGAACCTCACCCGCATCGTTGGTATGACTAGGGTCAAAAGGTTTCATCACTTGAAGGCGACCAAGGCCTTCATCCGTCATCATATTGGGTGGAAAAATAGATGCGTCCAGAATAAGATCCTTCATCCGCACCTCATCGGAGTAGCTTCCAAATTCCCGTGAATCTCCTTCGTTGGCTGTCAGCAAATAGGTTTGCCCGTCTACGTCAAAGGCGGCAATACCATCGGGCATATAGAGCCCATTTACAGGCCACGTCTCAATAGCGATGGCATTATCGCGGTCTGATACGTCCAGAGCATTGGTAGGTAGACGATGGTCTTTCGCGCCCAAGGCAACGATGTCGCTTACTGAGGCATTCTCAATATCAACGATGGCGAGTGCATTATTCTCCTGAAGCGTGACGTACGCTGTCGATCCATCAGGACTTACCGCGATGTATTCTGGTTCCAGGTCTTTTGCAGCCTCATCCACATCAACTGAGATTCGAACACCTTTTGCCTTTAATTCAGAAGCTCTACCCAATGCGATACCTCCAACCACGATTGAGCCCATCGGGATAAACACGGTAGGAAATAGGAAAACACTTGCGATACCAAGAACTAGTGCAGGTGTTGCAACATGGTTCCGGAGC
>JAVLBP010000064.1:0-1939 GCA_031581145.1 Balneolaceae bacterium | reverse complement strand
ACCATCGTTGTCTAAGTCGACCCATACCGCGCCGTTGGAAAATAGTGACTCTCCAAGACCCCACTTGGTTGAGCGATCAACAAATTCTGCCTTACCAAGATTTTCGTAGGCAACATTAGGCGTTTTGGAAGGAGGCATAACCTCAAGGAGGGCCATCTCCTCATCTGAAAGTGGACCGAGCCTATCATCCGTATTTTTGACTTCCAATTGCTCCAATGCTTCAATATAATCCAAGTCATTGGGCAACATCCCTATCCCATTGGTAATGTATAAGTCTCGATGCCCATTGTTTGTGAAATCCGCCGCTAAAACTGCCCAACTCCAATCGGTCTTCGCAATCCCTTTGAGCATACCCATTTCTCGGAAGACTGGACGCCCTAAAGCATCCAGGCCTTGATGGACTTGGAGTGTATTATGATTAGCATGCATTTGATATCCTAGCTCTTGCTTGATACGAGCCACTCTGGGTTGATCTCCACCTCCACTACTCATAAACGTTTCTCGCTCAGCGGGCATCATATCCAGGGAGACGATATCTGGCAGAGCGTCACCGTTCAGATCGGCAATGTCATTCCCCATAGAGGAATTACTTGTGTAGGAAAACACCTCACTTGCCACTTCCTCAAACGTGCCATCTTTTTGGTTGATGTAGAGGTAATCGTTTTCATGAAAATCATTGCCTATGTAGATATCTGGCCAGCCATCTAGGTTGATATCGGAAATCGCAAGTCCTAGTCCATATCCAAGAGCGCTTCGTTCTAATCCAGCCTGTTCCGTAACATCTACAAACCGAGTTCCTGTGTTTTCGAACAAACGATCGCCGGCCATAGGGTCTACTAGAGGTCTCAATCGCTCCGCCTCCCCATAACTTCTCTCACTATGAAAGGAGTGGTTAAGGAGGTACATATCTAGGTCTCCGTCGCGATCATAATCAAAAAACGCCACGTGTGTTCCATACGTCGAAATCCCAACGCCCCACGCTTCAGCTTCATCCACAAAGGTCCCATCCCCCTGATTGATATACAGCGAATGTCGACTCTCTCGACCTTTAAAAGAAGAACGCACCACAAATAAATCAGGGTAGCCGTCTCCGTTCACATCGGCAAAGGCAGCACCCGTAGACCAAGAAGCTACATCCGAACCTTTTTCCGGATCCGTAATACCCGCTTGTTCGGTTACCTCTGTAAAGGTTAGGTCTCCATTATTAAGGTATAAATGGTGGTCCCCCTCATTACTCACAAAAAAAAGATCAGGAAATCCATCAAGATCCACATCGGCAACAGCAACCCCTCCACCATCATAATAATAGAGGTTATTGATGATATTGAGATTCTTGTCTGGAACGAGTGTGTTCTCAAACGTTATCCCAGACATGGTTGGATCCAGTGACTCAAACCGTGTTTCTTCTTGGAGTGAGCAACTTGCAACAAGACCCATTAAGAGGATGAAGGGAAGTAGGTTATCGATCTTCACTCTCTCCTTACGTCGCCCATGTACGGCCTACCTCTTCAAATGGAACACACCCACGATATGGCCCTGGTATCGGTGCATAACGTAAGACTTGTGTTGCGCCAGGTTCCGATGTAAAATATCCTACCACAGTCATAGACTTCATTTTCATAAAAAAGCTTGGAAGTGAGGTATCCTTTAGCGTTTCTCCCTCACCCGCAGCGGTTTTATGAATCTCCATTAGGTAATCGGTCTGAGCTACACTCTCTGCCTCTGCAAAAGGAACTCCAAGGTCTACGGCTGATTGCTCCATAAACTCCTCAAGCTCTGTCATAAACGTTGCTTGATCTTCTTTCGAGGAGTTACGGGTTAACAATTCATCGATAAAGCCTGGGATCCCCGCTTGCGATGCAGATGGGGTATCGGTTTCAGGGAAAATGGTATCGACGATCGCTTTGATGGTAGCGGCTTGATCGGCATCAAATGCCAC
>JAVLBP010000063.1:0-1943 GCA_031581145.1 Balneolaceae bacterium | reverse complement strand
TATCAACCTCTCTTTCTTGCTTACAGACGCAGGGGGGACATCACCAGATTGGAATGAGCCCGTTGAAGGAAGTACATTCTTAAAGGGGGCTGAACGTTTAATTAACGGTGGGTCTGGCGCCTACATCGAAGACGCTTCCTATGTTAAACTTCGTGAGGTTGGACTGTTTTACACATTGCCCCAATCGTTTACGGGTAGTGTGGTACGACAAGTTAAAGTTGGGGTCTCTGCCAACAACGTCCTCTTGTTCTCCGATTATCGAAGCTATGATCCTGAGACCTCTGTTTTTGGAACACAAGCCATCAATAACTCCGTAGAAGTGACCCCCTTCCCAACCTCTCGTCAGGTTGTCTTCAACGTAAATATTGACTTTTAATTGAAAGGAATGACTGTTATGAAATCAACAACACGACAAGCAAGACATCTTTCACTAACCGTAGTCCTTTCGTTGATACTCACGACAAGCTGCGGTGTTTTTGAGCCAGAACCTATCCAAAACCCTAATAATCCATCTGTTGAAAGTGTTTTAAGTAACGCGACCAAAGCTCAGTTACAAAACCTTGTGACTGGTCTGGAGTTTAGGCATCGAGCCACGACAGGTTCGAATAATATCTATAGTACCTTTGGCCGTGAGATTTACCCGCTATTTGCCTCAGATCCAAGGTTTGTTAATCAATGGGTTGGTGTAGGGGAAGGAGCTGACGCCGAGAATGATCCATCATTTTTTGGATCAGGAGGCACCTATAGCACACCGTATAGAGCGGTGCTTCAGGGCAATGTTCTTATTCAATCTGCAGAAGCTACAGATGCTATTTCTGCACAGGAAAAAAGTGGCTATCTCGGCTTTGCCAAAACTCTCCAAGCATACAGCTATCTCATCCCTCTGCATGGTCAGTATTCCAACGGCATTAGAATTGATGTCAGTGACATTGATAATCTTGGGCCATTCCTCGATTATGATGCTGCTCTTCAAGCTATCCGTGACCTTTTGGATGAGGCATACAGCGACCTAGGTGGTGCAGGTCAAAGTTTTGCATTTGATTTAACCTCTGGATTTGATGCATTCTCCACCCCGTCTACCTTTGCACAACTCAATAGAGCTATTGCAGCGCGTGCCGCTGTTTATGCAGAAGATTGGTCTGGTGCGGAATCAGCACTTGCAAATGCAGCGCCATTCTTTGAATTAGCTTCAGGCGAGGATGTAATGAATAAGGGTGGATACTTTGTTTACGGGAATCCTCCTGATCAATTCAATCCATTCTACTACGTACCCAATACAACAGCCATTCAGCTGCCCATGGCACATCCTTCATTTGTGGATGATGCTGAGGATGGAGACCTAAGAGTAACAAACAAAGTCTTTGAAAGGACATCACCCGTAACACTTCAAGGGTTAAGTTCACTGTTTCAAGACGGACGCTTTGAAAGCACAAGCTCCCAGTTTCCATTTTTACGCAATGAAGAACTCATACTCATTTATGCTGAAGCAAATGCACAAAGCGGTGATCTTTCTGCAGCTACTAATGCCATCAACTTAGTGAGATCAACATGGGGATTGGATGACTTCACAGGTGCAACCAAAGACGAGGTTATCGATCAAATACTCCATGAACGACGCTATTCTTTGTGGTTTGAGGGTGGGCATCGTTGGATTGACATGAGACGGTATGACAAGCTCTCCGACTTGCCTACTGATGGAGGACAAATCTACCGATACTTGGCAAGGCCTCAGTCTGAGCTTTAATCCAGACTATGCGCAACTAGATTCATTGTATGTGAATCTTTTCAAGACTATTACAACGAAACCTCATATCCTTTTGGGTATGGGGTTTTCTTTTGTTGATCCAATAGGCATAATTTCTCGAAATGACCACTCACTCCTTTGACTGGAACGGCCATACCCTTGTGTGGGCGGAATTTGGCGACCCTGACGCCAAGCCTAT
>JAVLBP010000062.1:0-1954 GCA_031581145.1 Balneolaceae bacterium | reverse complement strand
CTCGATAATATCCAACTGCACATTTCTAAAGCGTATTGGTGTCACGGCTTAGGCTCTGATATATCAACTCGTATTTAACGCCATGGGCGGTATCAAACCGTCAGTCGTTATTCGAGTTCTCTAAGCAGGCTGAACCTTCTCGTAAGGGCATCGTACAAAAAACGGATCCTGATCTGTAGATTCAAAAAAGCAGTACTAATCGCCCTCTCAATATACTTATGTATTTTCGAGTTCGATGATTTCCACGCGGATTTCTTTATCCTTGACCTTAAAAGTCACAATATCGTCAACCTGTGCATCTTCGAGAGCCGCTCCTAATGGACTATCTGTCCCAATTGATCTGTGTTCACCAACGCTGAAATTTGGATCATTAGTCTTCTCTTGGAACCAGAGCTTGTGTAACGCTCCAGCCCTTGGGCCGTTTAGGAAGCGCACTAATAACTTGGAGCCAATCCTTACAGTATCGACTTCCTCGTGAGAGGTAGGAATAACGCCTTTCGACTCTAAAATGACGTCCTCTACTCCACTATCCGAGACTGGTTCCGATATTTTTGGAGAGGTCACCCTCACCTCAGGTTGAATCTTCTCAGATTGGTCGGTCTCATCCATATCCTTCAAAAGACCATCAAGCCGTTCAGCAAGATAAGCCCTCAGCACATCTCTGCAGCCCAAAGGATCTCTAAACCAATCGGTAGACCAAATACGATACAGATCCCATCCCAAACGTATTAGTACTTCTTCTCGAAGCCGATCACGATCACGGGCACTCTTTGAACTGTGATAGGTCGCCCCATCGCATTCAATACCGCATATGTACCCTAGTGGGTAGCTTGCGTGTTTAACGCCAATGTCGATGAAATAAGAAGAGACACCTACTTGTGGAACGGCTTCATATCCGAGGGATCGCACTGCTTCCAATACATGATCCTCAAAGGGACTATCTGTATGCCCGGCGCGATCATGATTATGGGCAACTTCTCCTAACCGTTTTGTCGCGGAGAACTCCAACCAACGCCTCAACAGAGTTGCCCCCTCATTTGTGGGCGACGGATTGAAATCTCCAAGTGGTATCGATGAGAAAGTGACAATTTGCTCCTTTGCACGCGAGAACAAAACGTTCAGACGACGCTTACCAGCAGAGCCATTGATCGGCCCAAACCGCTGGTAGAACTTACCTTGCGCATCCCGTCCATAGACGGTTCCAATGAAGATCACGTCACGTTCGTCACCCTGGACATTCTCAAGATTTTTGACGAAAAATTTTTCGAGCCCTTGTCGAGCTGTCGCCCATTTGTCGAGGTAATTTGACACTGTTCTATTGGTTTCAGCCTCCCTTAAAACCAATGCCTCAAGCTGCTCCATCTGACTTTGATTCATTACAGCAACGCCCAGAGATCGGTCAGGATTATCCCTCATAAACTGAACGATAGCCTCGAGCATGACCTGTGCTTCGACCATGTTAATGCCACGCTGCAATGTTCCATTAACCTCTACGAGGCTGATACCCAATCCTTTTGTCGTGGGGGTCGGCGATGGAAAAATGACCAGTTCACTGTCATAGACATAGTGGTTTGAAAAAGCGATTAGATCCTCATGTCTTGAACGGTAGTGCCACAGTAAGCGGTGCTTTGGATGGAACTGAACATTGGCCAGCTCAAGGATCGACTCTTCAGTGGTAGTGACATCCTCATCTTCGTCTTCATCAATGGACAATCCCTTGAAAAAATTGGTTGGTGGCAGCTGGTTTGTGTCGCCTGCGATGAAGGCATTTTTAGCTCGCATCAGTGCGCTGATGGAATTCTCAGGAGTCATCTGTGAGGCTTCATCAATAATCACCAGATCAAAATCTGTTTTTCTGGGAAGATGCTGTGCAACAGCTGACGGGACCATCATCCAGCAGGGAAATAACTCCATCAATGCACGGTTCGCTCTCTTTAATATTTTGCGAGGCGGC
>JAVLBP010000061.1:0-1977 GCA_031581145.1 Balneolaceae bacterium | reverse complement strand
GCTTAAATACAAGACAACATTCCTCGATTTTCATGACCCTTACAGATTAAATAAAAACATTGATTCTCTTTACACAGAATTTGAACGAAAGGATACGGATGGATTATTTAGGGTATCCTGAAAAACCTAGCGTTCAGGTCGACAATATAGGGGCGTTTTCATTGTAAAAATAAGATTTTCCCAGGCAGTTGTTCATTTCTTTACAAATCATCCTCTCTATTTTGTTAATTTCATCTCTGAGGCGCCATAAATAACCATACAAGCACGTTTTTAAAGACAAAATAAAGCTTTTCGAAAGCTTTATTGCATTCATTGCCAGGAAGATAAGCTGGATTGCCGCATATGATGTTTGTTCTGTTTTCATTTTTATTTTCTCTAACCCATACCTGGTTTTAGCGACTCCAAATTGGCCCTCGATTGTGTTTCTTTGGTTTCGTTCTTTTTTCTCCCTTCTTTTTACACTCTTACTTTTCTTTGGTGGTCTGCCCACGTGAGAACCCTCGATGTTCTATCCCGTTGGCTTTTAAGAACTTGCGATTTTTTCTCGTGAGGTAAATTTGATCAACAAGTACAAGTTGCGGATAATACCCATATTTGTCTTTGTAGGCTTTTAAACAAGGTATGAGGCGTGTACCCTCATTATAGTTATCAAAGCTGATCAGATCAGCTTTAACGAAGCCCTCAGTTTCTGATAAGTGGATTTTTGCTCCAAATTCTGTGTTTTTTCCAGCTTTGCCCCGTTTAATTGGACGAACATAGTACTGTTGTAAGCTTACAATACGATCTGGCACACTTCTCTTTCCATTGTAGTACATTTCCGTTTGCTGAACTAATACCTTTATGACCACATCTAAACTCGTCCAATCCTGTTGACTAAATGGCACCTCGAGTCCGTGAGACTTCAACTTTTCAAGCATATCCGCTATGATTCCGCAGTTTCTTTTCAAGTAGTTGATTTGTTTCTTTTGCATCTTGCGATTGTCTTTGCGATTCTTTCTTCTTTTTTTCGAATAAACCACAAACTGCTTTTGGGCTATCTGGCGGTAAGTTCGTGGCTTTTTCTTCCATAGCGATTTTCGCACCTCATATATCTTATCTATCAATTGTTCGCTTTTGAGACGACATGTGCTGAGTATCTTTACATCAGTTGGGTAGGTTATATTTTGGGGAGCAACCGTGGCATCTAATTTTAACGTCCCTTTATTTGGTTTGCTATTATTGTCATCATTTGAAGGTTCGTTATTTGTATGCTGAGATTCATTGCCTGACCCCGTGTCGTTGTTGTCTCTGTTTGATTCCTCCTTGCTCGTCTTTCTCGGCATTCGTGTATGTTTTATAGCTCCATGCTTGATGGCATGCTCGATCATAATGTCATTGAGCATTTCGCCTCCCTTATCACCTAATCGCCGCCGAATGTATACAAATAAAGAGGGGTCAAAAACAGGGTCTGTTGTGAATCCAGGTAGACCTACAAAATATTGCATGTAGATGTTCTCCTGAATAGCTAACACGGTGCGCTCATCAGATAGGTTCTCAATATGCTTTATGAACAAAGCACCCAAAACGACACGCAAGTTTTTGCTTGGCCGTCCGGTGTTCTCAGATAATTGATCCAGAAAAACTTGAGCCATACCATCCCATGGCAAAACTTTTTCTAAAACCACCCAGCGATTCTCAGGATTCAAATTCTCAGAAAAGGGGTTTGAAAAAAGTGTGTGTCTAGTCTCAGATGCGGATTGATAGTAGAACATAAGTGCACGATATTTTCTACAAAATACGGATTTTCCATGCACTTTGGAAATAAAAAACAACTTTTATTAATTTTTATTCGCCTCACTTACAGGCAATTATAATGGATTTATCCTTTTTCAGGACAGCCTACATAGAATATCGGGGACTCACGGGCTTTGATGAAAGGTCAATCCGGCGTATCCGGTTAAATGATGGCTCCAATTATACCATCGCCGATCCCCACGG
>JAVLBP010000060.1:0-2068 GCA_031581145.1 Balneolaceae bacterium | reverse complement strand
CGGTCCGAAAAGCACTGGCCGTTGGGCCACACGATCGGATTTCCTTCACCGTGTTGGAGGGGGGAAAGGTTGAGGTCACAAAGACTGAAGACCGCGAGTCGGACCCAGTAGTTCGTCAATATCTGGCCTTTCTCGAAGAAGACATGATTGCTCACCCGAACAAACTCTCGGTCATCCAACGTGATGACACCATGAGGAAGCTCCTCCAGGGTGTGGAGACCGAGAGTTTCGACTTAAGTAGCTGAGGTGACACTCGAGCGCTACGAAGGATGGCTCCTTCTAGCCCATCCCCACTTTGAGGATCAATGGTCAACGCTGACTAACGACGTGTTCCAACTGGCCACCAACCGGCCCGATTCCTATCAGTCGCATCGAAAGACGAAGCGGCTCGCCACCTTGGAAAAGCTTGTCTTTGAGGTGATTCCCTCAGACCCTGCGAACAGGTTGTGGTTGCAGGGCAACACGCTGGGGGTGGAAAACAGGGCGTGGCGCAGAGCAAAGTTTGGCCAGCAGTACCGATTATTTTTTCGTTTCGATTCCGCCTCACGCATCATCATCTACGGGTGGATGAACGATCAGAATTCTCTTCGAGCAAGAGAGAGCAAGAGCGACGCATACGTCGTATTCGCTTCAATGGTGGATTCAGGCAATCCTCCTTCCCGTTGGGACGACCTACTGGAAGCAAGCGCCTCTTTGAGCTAAAGAGCCAGTTACGACGCCAGACTGGCATCTGTATGGTCGGAGCTCCTTGAGTTACCGCGCACACGATAAGCATTACCGCCGGCTGTGCTGTCCCGCGGCCATTGGGCTCTCCTCGATCGGGTACGCAGGTGGGCCGGATCACCCGAACTACGTTTCATTGAGCCTACTTGTCCACTCTGACTGAGCTCAGAGTGTCACCACCTTGGGCGTCGGCATTGAGAACCCTCTGTTTGTAAAGCAACTCGTTTCAGGAAGCTGGCCCGACGGTAATGCTGGGCCTACAGCTCGCCGGTGAGCCTCGTGTGGAAGGCGATTGTGGCGTCATTCATCCCCTCAAAGGTGACCTTCTTGCCGCGTTCCTCATATTTGTTTTCAATCGCGTCGAGGGCCACCACCGTGGAGGCATCCCAGACGTGAGATTGGGAGAGGTCAATCACTACCCGCTCCGGGTCTTTTGAGTACTCAAACTGCGTGGTGAGGTCGTTGCTGGAGGCAAAGAACAACTCCCCGACGACCGTGTAGCGCACGAAGGGGCCGTCCGTGTCGTGCGTTTCGTCGCGTGCCACGTTGGTGAAGTGGGCGACCCTCCTGGCAAACATCACCATGGCCACCAGCACGCCGGCGGCGACACCAATAGCCAGGTTGTGTGTCCACACGGTGATCACCACGGTGGTGAGCATGACGAACATTTCGCTCTTCGGCAGGGTCTTGATGGTGGAAATCTTGACGCTGTGCCAGTCGAAGGTGGCTATTGCGACCACGATCATCACCGAGACGAGTGATGCCATGGGAATGATCGCGACGAGGTCCCCCAGGAGCAACACCAGCATCAGGAGGAACACTCCCGCGAGGAAAGTCGAAATACGGGTCCTCGCACCGGAGGCTTTCACGTTGATCATCGTTTGGCCGATCATGGCGCAGCCGCCCATGCCCCCAAAGAAGCCCGACAAGATGTTGGCACCACCCTGGCCGAGTGCTTCGCGGGTTTTCCTGGAGTGGGTGTCCGTGATTTCGTCGACCAGTTTGGCCGTCAACAGTGATTCGATCAGACCGACCACGGCCATAGCGAAAGCAAATGGCGCAATGATTTCCAAGGTTTCCCAGGTGAAGGGGACATCGGGAATGAACAGAGACGGCAGTGACTGGGGCAGTTCGCCCTTATCGCCGACCGTGGGGACATTCAGCCCCCAGGCCACTGCTGCCGTGGTGACCAACACGATGGACACCAGCGGGGCGGGAACCACCTTGGTGACTTTGGGCATTAGCCACATGATCAGCAGACCTGCTGCCACCAACGGGTAGACCATAAACGGCACACCCAGGAGCTCCGGCAACTGTGAGGTGAAGATCATGATGGCGAGAGCGT
>JAVLBP010000005.1:0-90766 GCA_031581145.1 Balneolaceae bacterium | reverse complement strand
AATTGATTCGTCCATCCCCTGTTGAAGAGGAGGCGCGAAGGCGAAGGGAGCTTGCATTATAGGGAGTGGGGCTCAGGCTCATCCAGGAATTGAGTTTACCAAGAAGATCGATTCGATCGTCCCCGTCTACGTCAAATACACCCTGGATGTCAGCCTCAAGAGTGTAGGATAACGAATAGGACAGATCTTCTTTTTGCATGAACACTGTTGATTCATTGGCTGAGTCATTGGACGATTTATTGGGCGACTCATTGGGCGACTCAGTGGAGTAGGAAATGACGAGGTCGACTCCACCATTATTGTCGATATCTGCTTTAAATAGATCCGTCGGTGTTTTTTGACCTGAATCCTCTGAAGATGCAATCGTTTGCGCCGTAAAGGACTGCGAATCAGCACTCCATGACCATGTTTGCAGAGACCACGTTTTCGTAACCCCCTGGTCGGTCACAGCAATAATTTCGTAGTCTCCATCAAGGTTCACGTCAAGAGTAACCACATCAGCTACTGTTGAAGATAGAGCAGCTTGGCTCGTTTGTCTGTAGACCCCACGCCGCTGGTTATGTAACACGCTTAGCTCTCCATCGGCTGTCATCATCACTAAATCAGGATCGAGTGATTGATCTACGTCTGTAGCGTGAACTTCCACAACATCGAATGGTGCGTCAGGTAATGGATTTTGTAACCACGATAAGGTTCCATCACCATTATTCTGAAAGACTTGTGGCCGCTTCCCGACTGGTGACACAAGAATGTCTAAATCCCCATCGAGTTCAAAGTCGATAATCCATACACCATGGAATTGCTGCTTGATGGCTTGTTCAGGCAACCCCACATCAAACGTGACGTCTTGGAAGGTCATCGATTCGGTTTGCCGTAGATATTGAAATCCATTTTGTCCCGCGAGTACCAAACTATTTCGAAACGAAAGATCTAAATCGACTTGCTGGAGCTGATTGGAAAGGTCAACAGTGGAAGCCTTAGGTGATTGATCGAGATTTTGACCCTGTGCCGACTGGAATACCTCAACATCAAGCCGCTGATCATTCAATAATCTGAGCTCGTTACCATGGAGTGAAAGCAAGAAAGGTGGCTCGCTCTCAAAAAGAAGGACAGACCGGATGGCATCAGCTCCCTGATGAACAGCCTCGTATGGTTCTCTTTCGAGTTTGGTGTTGTCATCAATTGCAGAGAGTGTAGTCGTCCAAGGTGGGAGCGCCAAAAAACTCGGCAATAAAAAACCCACATCATTCACAGGCAATGCAATACGTGCAAGATCTCGCTGAAATCGCTCAAGGGGCTCAATTTGTGATCGTAGAAGGGATAGCTGCAAACCTAAGTCTTGTGTAGATTGTTGCGATATCGCTTGCTCAAGTTGAGGAATAAACGATTGAGCTTGGGCAGGCAAAAACGTCCACGACATTAATTTCTCAGTGTATTCGCGCAGCATTTCCAGATCATTTTGTTGCGCGGCATATTGAGCCCATTCAGTCCAGAAGGCGATGTTATCGGATTCTAAAGAACTCAAAACTTCAAATTCAGACTGGATTTGGGCTTTATTTGCCACTGGATCGAGCCTTTCGAGCTCAGTGAGATATCGGAACCGGGCTAGACTTTCGGTGAGGACCAGCTCTGTCGCATCTGTTGATGTAGGTTCCGTGGACATCGCATCCGTAGATATCTCTTCACTGGATGGAGTAAACTTGGCGAGTGCCCCAATGGCTTGCTCAAAGTAACTTACGGCCTCTTCGCTGGCACCAAATCTGGATTGAGCATCGCCAAATAGCCACAAGATATCAGGATGACCAGGTTGTTCTTGGAGCGCACGTTCAAACCTAGATATTGATAAATCTCGATTGCCTTGACGCATCGCCATGACCCCCAAGTTTGCCCAAGCAGCAGCCTCTTGTGGGTAGGCAAGAACAACATCATTCATTTTGTTGAATGCGAATCTCGACTCATCGGTTTGACTCGCCGCTAAACTCACACGAAAGTCATTGACCGCTTTTTGATACGTCTTCGAGGTTGTAGAAACCTCTTGGGTTTGGGGTGAGCAAGCGACAAAGACCCAAACAATGAGTCCAACAAGCCAGATTTTGGATGTACTCATGAAGGGGCCAAAGAATTGAAATTATCCACCTCTAAAATGTGAACATGTAATTCCCAAAAAAATAACTTTCCGTTTCACTAAGTTATTCCATTCAACTTCACTTTATGACTACGTAGCCCATGTACGACCTACCTCCTCCAGTGGAACACATCCACGATATGGGCCTGGAATTGGCGCGTATCTCAGAACTTGTGTTGCACCAGGTTCTGAGGTGAAATACCCCACCACAGTCATTGACTTCATTTTCATGAAAAAGTTAGGGATTGACGTCTCTTTTAATGACTCTCCCTGACCTGACGCAGTTTTATGAATATCCATCAAGTATTCGTGCTGCATTTCAGCATCTGCTTCAAAAAATGGAGTTCCCAAGTCTGCTTCGGATTGAGTCATAAAGGTAGAAAGCTCTGAGGTGAATTCTTCTTGATCTTCTGGTGAGGAATTTCGGGTTAATAGCTCATCAATATACCCTGGAATCCCCGCTTGTGATGCAGATGGGGTATCGGTTTCAGGAAAGATCGTATCAACAAACGCTTTAATCGTTGCTGCTTGATCCGCATCAAATGCCACAGGTGTCCACTCTCCAGCTTGAGGGGTACACCCATTCAAAACACCTGTGATTGCTGGAGCGAATACAAAACCGCCCATCATAAGACCTGCGCGCTTCAAAGCTTCTTTTCTAGAAATAACCTGCGTCTCGTTCATTGACTGATTGCCCTCCTCGTGTCTCATGATAGTTCTCCTTTTTCAAGTTGATCTGCGGCATAATTAGCTGCTCTCGCCGATAACGCCATATAGGTTAACGATGGATTCTGACAACCAGAAGAGGCCATGCATGACCCGTCGGTGATGAAGACATTCGGAACGTCATGAATTTGATTCCATTTGTTAAGAACAGAGGTCTTTGGATCACGTCCCATCCTGGCAGTGCCCATTTCATGAATACCTAACCCTGGTGCATATGTATAATCGTATGGATTTACATTTTTTACACCCATAGCTTCCAACATCTCCGCAGCATCATTAGCCATATCTTCACGCATCTTGAACTCGTTTTCACGAATTTTGACATCAAACACAGGTGTGGGCAATCCCCACTTATCCAACTTGTCTTGATTAATGGTCACACGATTATCCTCATAGGGTAAAATTTCTCCAAAGCCCAACAACCCAATGGTCCATGGACCCGGGTTTGCAGCAAAATCTTTAAGATGTTGCCCCATGGCTAATTCGGCAATAGCGCGGCCCCAACCTTGGCGGCTACTGTTCCCTTGATATCCAAAGCCACGAACGTAATCACGTTTGTCAGCACCTACGTTGCGAAAACGGGGTACATAATACCCTCCAGGACGACGGCCCCAGTAATATTGATCCTCATACCCCTCAACGACACCATCAGCTCCTACCAAGAAATGGTGATCCATGACGTTTCGTCCGACTTGATCTGAATCATTTCCCAGTCCATTTGGGAATCTGTCAGATGTTGAGTTCATCAAAATCATGGCTGTTCCTACAGTGGATGCATTCAAAAAGACAATCTTTGAATGGAAGGTGAGCATGTCACCGGTAAGTTCATCGATCACATTGACTCCAGAAACTTTGCCTGTGGAGTCATCATACTCCAAAGAGTGGACAATGGAGTGTGGTCTCATCGTCAAATTACCTGTGGCAGCGGCCGCTGGAAGTGTAGCAGCATTAGAACTAAAGTAAGCCCCATATGGACATCCTCGTGCGCAAAGATTTCGTGTCATGCACTGTCCTCGCCCATTATGAGGTTTTGTCAGATTAGCCAATCGGATATTAGTCAACACACGGCCGAACTTCTCCTTCATGGTTTTTTTAAGCTCTTTTTCCACACAGGATAGCTCCATCGGTGGCAAGAATTCACTGTCAGGAAGTTGCGGCAACCCTTCAGCTTGACCACTTATGCCAGCAAATTTCTCGACATAGGAATACCATGGAGCAATATCATCATATCGAATAGGCCAATCTACACCATACCCATCTTTGAGATTGGCTTCAAAATCCATCTGTGATAGACGTAGCGTGACACGCCCCCACATTATAGATCGTCCCCCTACATGATATCCACGAATCCAGTCAAAACGCTCCTTTTCCTCATATGGTTGGTCTACATCTTTTACCCACCAATGCTTTGTTGATTCCCCAAAATTGTAAACGAGTTGCTGCTTCTTGTAATTCTTTTTTTCCTCGTATGGGATATCATCATTGGGTGGAAGCTCCCAAGGGTCAAGGTTCATCGTTGGGTAATCCTTGACGTGCTCAACATTGCGACCGCGTTCCAACACCAAGGTTTTGAGCCCCCTTTCTGTGAGCTCTTTGGCTGACCATCCGCCACTCATCCCTGAGCCTACGACAATCGCATCGTAGGTCATATCCTGTTTAGCTTGTCCGTTAATGTTCATTAAAGTGAGCGGATCTTAAGATTTCTAAATTTTACGAGGTCGCCGTGGTCTTGCAGAGCAATATGTCCCTCAGCAGCCGTTCCAAATTCAGGGTGCGGTGCAAACTTGCTACCTGCCACAAGGTTTTTCCATTCTTCCGTAGAGCGATCAAAGCTGAGCACCATTTCTCCATTTTGCCAGTGCTCAATCACATCTCCTTTGGCAACAATCTTAACACTGTTCCATTCACCGTAAGGTTTCGCATTTTGAGGGACTGCTGGAATTAGGTCATACAATGAACCCGCTTTACGATTTCCATCAACACCCTGATCGGCATCAGGATGGTTTTCATTGTCGAGAATCTGCATTTCAGGGCCTGACCAATACAGCGCTTTGTCCTCCTGCTCTATGACATGATAGAAGATGCCACTATTACCCCCTTCGGAGAGCCACCATTCAAGCTTCAATTCAAAATCACCATAGGTCTCTTTTGTGATAATGTCGAGCCCATATTGGTCGTTTCGTTGTTCTGGATCGAATACCATTGCCCCGTCCTCCACAACCCAACCCGCTGGGATGCCTTCTTGATTATAGACACGCCAATGGTCCATGGATTCACCATCAAATAGAAGTTCCCATCCATCCGTGATTTCTTGTTCCGTGAGTGTATTGTGCGCCATAGAGTTTGACTCCATCGTATTTTCTTGATCAGGCATATTGCAAGACGTTCCAAGAAGTCCAAGTGCCACTATTGATAAGATATATTTCATAGGTCTAGGTCTTATGTTCATTTTGAGATTATTTGTTAGAGGTCATTTGTAAGATAAATTAGGTCGTCACCTTCATCTGTTCAGGATCCCATGAGATGATGGACTTGTTACGTAGTGCTTGGGATGTCAGTAGTGCGGGCGCCGCAGCTCGTAATCCAAAATTCGCCTCTTGAACAACGGGGATTCCTTCACGAATTGCTCGAAGCAGATACCCAAAATGGTCATAGACATCATTGTAACCTTCGGGCGCTCTATAAACAAATTCACGTGGATTGATAATCTGAGCCCGAGTTTCAGGATAGGCCTCAGCATACCAAGCTTCGTACTCTTCCTGCACAGACGCACCCATGCTTCCTGTCGTCATACCGGGTCGCTCATCCATCTTTGATTTACGCAGAGTCACATCACCCCAGTTAATCGTAATCTCACCCTCATCTCCGACAAGACGTGTTTTGGAGCCACCGCCTGACCCGTCTGCAAAGTTGACTCTAAGTGCCATAGAGAACGGCGGGTGTGAAGCTGATTCTTTGTAATCGTAAAGCCCTAGTACAACATCTTCTGCATCACGTCCGTCATGCCAATATCGCAGCCCTCCTGTGGCCATAATAGAGTTAGGACCCTTACTGTCTAATATCATATGAAGGCCAGAGAATAAGTGAACAAACAGATCACCAGCGACCCCAGTACCATAGTCATCATAGTTTCTCCATCGGAAAAACTCCTTCGCGTCAAACGGCTTATTTGGCATGCCTTTACGATATCTTTGCCAATCAATGTTATTCGTTGAGGCACTAGGCGGAATCGAATATTGCCACGCGCCAATCGCAGAGAATCGATCCCAGTACCCTTCTACAAAATTTAATGTGCCAATTGCTCCATCTTGGACTAAATCACGGACCTTTTCAAAAAGTATAGAGCTGGTTCTTTGAGAGCCAACCTGGAACGGCACGCCCGTCCTGTCTGATGTCTGAATAATGTTGTCACCCTCATCTATATGTTGCACCATCGGCTTTTCAAGATATACAGCTTTTCCAGCTTGCATGGCTTCCACAGCGATTCGCTCATGCCAATGATCTGATGTTGCAATAATCACTGCATCTACGTCATCACGCTCAAGCACCTCCTCATACTTTTGAGTCGTATATAAATCTTGACCCCATGTCTCTTTACACTTGTTGAGGCGACTCTGGTACAAATCACACGCCGCGGTGACAGAGGTCCCGTCATGGCGCAATGCAACTGACAAATCCCCTTGTCCTTGCCACCCTGCTCCAATCAAACCAAAGCGTATCATCTCTTTGGAGCCCCCCCATTGTTGATTTGAAAGCTGTTCAATGGGTCTATCACCTGAAGTCCTCTTCGCTGTTGCAACGAAAGGGAACGTTGCAGCTCCAACTGCACCGAAACCTACTCGACGAAGAAACTCTTTTCTTGATGACCCTTTGTTGTGTATATCACTCATGATGCAGAACGTAATCTTTAAGACAACAACTTATGATATTATGTTGTCTCTGTCACTTTTTTGCCAGCACGTCTGAGCAAATCCAAGGTTGCGTTTATTCCATCAGCCTCGCTTAGATCCCCACCCTCGTATTCGATGCCAATGTATCCGGTATAGCCAGCTTCATTGACAATGTTTAAAATCCGCTCGTAGTCCAAATTTCTTTCATTGCCTTCCTCGTCAAAGAAATTGGATTTTGCACTAACACCTTTAGCATAAGGCATCAATTCCTCAATTCCTTTATATGTGTCGTAAAGGATTTCTTCGTCCGACTCGTATGGACTAATACGGAAATTGCCAAAGTCAGGAAGTGTTCCACAATTATCCATATTAACACCTGCAATGACCGACGCTAACCATTCCCCATTGGAGCTAATTCCACCATGGTTTTCCACAAGTACGTTTATGTCTTGCTTGGCAGCATATTCACTGAGTCTAGCAAGGCCATCCATAGCCAGCTCTTTTTGTTCTTCCTTCGTGCCTGAGCTTTGAGCATTGGTTCTTATGGAATGACATCCTAAGTAGCTGGCAACATCAACCCATTTTTGATGGTTTTGGACTGCTTGGAGGCGGGCGTTTTCATCAGGATCACCCATAGCGCCTTCGTAATCAACCATTATCAGTACGTTGCGAACCCCCTCATCATCTGATCGCTGTTTTAGCGCTTTGATTTTATCATCATCAGCACCCTTAATCTTAGGATAAAATTGTGAGACAAATTCAATCGCGTCAATACCAAATTCATTGCGAGAGATGGAAGCAAATTCTAGCGGGTCACGTCCTTGGATGACACTTTCTGGATCTTTACTCCTCATCGCTAGGAAATCTTGCTTAGACTTACGCATCGATGGCCCAAAAAATTCTTTGTGAAGAGACCATTGTGCTAGAGAAATATCAAAAAACAGATCATTTGCCTCTTGACTACTGGTTGAATCGCCAGCAGGAGAACATGCCTGCATCCAAAGTGGCATTGCCATAATACCTGCAGCGCCTGAAGTAGAAATTTTGAGGAAGTTCTTTCGATTCATAAGACGGATAAACAGGATTAGTTAATGGTTTGGTAATGTGCGAAAAAAAAGCGCTTCCTTCAAACAATAATTCAAGTTGGCTCACAGATACGTAATACCTGTCAAAAATGGAGCTTTACCCTCGTTGAAGATTATTACTTTATTGCAATGACAACACCCGAGCCCTCTGACGCACCGTTGATATCTAGACATCACATTCAGCCATGGGGGTATCCTTTAGCTGTCTTGTTTGTACTAGCTAGTTGGGTCATTTTGGTCATTCAACTAAGTAACTGGGCATCGGTTCTGGCACAATGGCGTGTGTCACTAACGATGGTCTTTGGATCTTTTGTCGCAGGGGCAACGTCTGAGGGTGGCGGGGCCGTGGCGTTTCCAGTCTTTACCAAAGTGCTTGGGATCCCCTCTGCAGATGCTCGGATTTTTTCTTTAATGATTCAATCGATTGGCATGACTATGGCTGGTCTCGTGATCTGGTTACGTAGAATCCCTGTCTCCTGGCCTGTCATACAATTCGGACTCATAGGTGGCATGTTGGGGTTTTCACTAGGGTCTTTAGCCTTAGCCATTCCCGATCCCTTTCCAAAATGGTTGTTCACGTTTGTCACCGCAATCTTTGGGATTTTTTTGGTGTGGAATCGATGGGGATCACCCCATGCTCGTCGTCAAGAATTGGTCCAATTGTCCTCAAAACAGCGTCTACAGGTGATCATTGCTGGGGTACTAGGCGGTGCCATTACATCAACAGTCGGTGTTGGCATAGATATGGTCGTTTTTATTTATCTCACGTTGAGAATTGGTCTGGATGAAAAAGTAAGTACCCCCACAACGGTCGTGCTGATGGGCCTACTCTCCGTTTTTGGATTTGGGTGGCATCTCTTTGCAGGCACGATAGAACCTCAGGTGGTGAACTATTGGCTAAGTGCGGTTCCTGTCGTGATTTTTGGTGCACCCCTCGGAGCATGGGTTTGCAGTAAACTAAAACGAGATCAGCTTCTTGGATTTTTACTCTCTCTTATTGCGCTAGAGGTTGTGAGTACCTTTATCCTGCTCCCCTTGACGTCATCCATCGGTTTGGCATTAGGGGGAGCCTTTATCGTTTGTGTCGGCTTGTTTAGTCTTCTAATTCGATGGCGTGATAAGGAAGATCAGGCTATGGCAAGTAAAGGAAGACAGAAGAGCCAACCACTACAGTGAGACCGCCGTGTGAGGTATCTCGGTTTTAACGACCCACTGGTCGAGCTCGTTGTTGTAATCAAATAAGCCTATAGTATCAAAGGGTTGAATTAGCTCAATCACATCTTGGACAGCGGCGCGGATCCTCTCTTCATCCGGCATTTCATCTGGTTTGAGTGTCATAGAGGATACTCTCTTCCACACATCTCTTGTCATTACTTGAAGATCTTCTCGATCAGCACCCAAAAAAGATGGGATTCTGTGAACAGATTCATCAACCAGAGTGGCCTTGGTTGTAGAATACTGAGTCTGTTGGATCATCTCTCGCTCAGCCGCGACAGTGCAAACGAAGTACGCCATCGTGGCAGCTTTGAATAAGGCAGGATAATGACGGGTTCGCAAGGATAGTGCAACGACATTGTCTATGAGCTCAATCTCCTTTTTGAGTGCTTTTTGGTATGATTCTAGTCGCTTTGTTTGCGAGGCACTATCGTCCATGAGCAACGCATCCACCACTTGCTCGACTCCATGAAGCGTATGGGCAATTCCGGTACTGTGCATAGGGTCCACAAAGCCATAAGAATGTGGAAGCAACACCCAGCCATCTCCCACCGCTGCATTTGCGCGACGTTGAAGTCGACCTGTCGTCATCCATTGTGCGGGTAAATCAGCAGATTGCGTCCTACCCAACAGAAAACCTTCAAGCTCGGGATAACGAGCAACCACTTGATCCCACTGCTCTTTTGGGTCCCACTGCTCTTTTTGGGCCCACTGCTCCTTACTAGGATTGGATACGCCCTCAAGAACCAAGCCCACACTGAGTCGTTGGTTTTCAAAACGAAGCATCCAAATCCAACCTTCATCCAACATATGATGAAGAGCTGAAAAGTCAGGCGGATACGTATACTCGTTGGGTTGATGGAACCATAATGGCATCTCCTCAAAATGGGTATAAATAGCTGAGGTATGCGTCTTAAATCCGTCCGATGAATGCTGAAGGTCAAAATGGTGGGAAGAGAATTCACCACTCCCGGTGGCGTCCAAAATCCAATCTGTATAAATCGGCTGAATACCGAGTTTGTTCATTAGTGTGACCTGCCACCTCCTTTGAGCCTCACGGCCTGGAGTGGCTGACTGTCGCTCACAAAAAAGGACTTCGGTAAAATCCCAGAACGTGACCCCTTCATCTTTTGCCCGATCACACAAAAATCGATCTACATCTTGACGGAACCATTGTGTGTCAGAGGATTCGTTGGATGAGCTCGCAGCCACCAAAAAAGGATTCTTCTCGTGATTTTTACCATGAAATACGTAGGTGAAACCACGCTTCCGACCACATAACAATGTTGGATACTTTTTTTGCCATGACCCAAAGCGTGAGAGAGGTTCTAACCATGGCAGGTCATAGCGAGCCGCAATCCTACGAAGCGACATGTCTGCCAGCGGTGTTGAAGACTCCCCAACAGCAAATCGTGGATGACTCCCCTTGTCGACCAGCAAAACCGATTTTCCCTGTTTTTGCAAGGCAGACGCCGCCAAGGACCCTGCAAAACCGGAACCAACAATGACAACATCAAAGCTTTTTGGGTGTTTCAACAGGTTTGGGTTTTAGGTGGCTGAGAATTGATGGTCTTGAGGAGTTCAGATGGATCCATATCCCAACAATCTACAAAAAGACGCATGCGATCAGCGATTTTTTTCGCTGCTATTGCCGTCCATTCGACTTCTTGCAGAGTCGGCGCTTCGCCTGCCCCTTCTGGTAGTAAGTCGGGTCGAAGTGGAATGAGTGTAGCCGCTGTAAACCCCATGTCTTGAACCCATTTTACTGATTTTAGCGTCCAATCACGGCGTTGGTCCAATGAGACCTCTTGCATAGCCTCATGACGTTTAGAAATCGTTGGAGCATGTAACAACAAAAACGCTCGTACGTCAAACGCTTGGGCATGCGCCCATTGTACAGCACGCTCGATATCTGTAAGGGTCATCGATTTGTTCAATCCTTCCAGCCATTGTGGATGGACTGTCTCTACTCCTAAAGCAAGTTCCACACGAGTCGTAGATGGTAAATGCTTTGTGAAGGAAAGCACTCGATCATCACATAACTTTGGATGATTTTCGAGAATGACCCGTTCATAGCGAGCAATTCGAGCACAAATCTCTGGATAGTCCTCAGGCGGGATGGCTTTGCGATCAAAAAAATTACCACTATTGTAGAGTTTAATGACCTCGCCATCGGATGGGAGAGTCGACAGTGCAACGTCTATTTGATGGACAATCGCCCCTTGTGGAGTGGGCTCGTCCAGCGTGTGTTTCCACAGGTCGCACATCACACACTGAAATGGGCACTCCTTATTATTTAAAAAAAGTGTGTCTACACGTTTTAGACGACCATCTGATCCCAACTCCTCTTCTCGAATGGCCGCAATCGGCTGTGATGCATCAGGAACCGATTTGTGCAACGATCGTTCATGTCTAGGGATGGTTTGATTCACACGTACAAGCAGCTACATATAAAGAGATGTAAAATATTGTCTCCAAGCCAGTTCACCCCCTTCGAATAACTTCTTATACCCTTTTTTTGAAACTGCACCCTCTTGCATCCGACGTTTTGGAAACACCGGTAGATCATAGCCAGTTATCGCCTTCACACCTGCATGAACAACTTGCCCCTTGAGTGCATACAAGGCTTCATGGGACCATTGTGTCAGTTCAATAAATGGGATACGTTCGGCGGTATCGACCACCGATGGCATTGTATAGGGGCTAAATCCACGGAACTCATAGGATGCCAATGGAGCATGCGTGCGAACAACCCCACGGCTTAGGCCACCACTGTAGGTTAAAGAGTGCTTAATTTTGTCCACACCCCACCCTTCATGATAGAGTAGGTGATTATTGAGCACACTACGAATGGTAAGCTCGGGGTTTTCCTCAATTGGATAGGACCGGAGGTTTTCATCGCCTCCGTCCCCGTCAAGAATCCATGTCCATTCTGGGTAACGCTCACGAATTTTTTTCACAAGGGTCAAGACCATACTTGCCGCCTCAACATCTCGCTGTTTGTAGTCCTCTATAACACGTATGGTCTCATGAATATCAACTTCGTCAACCGTTGCGTCCATCTCTTCGAGATACATACTCATACCGAGTTGTTCTAGGAACTCTCTTGTCTGCTCGGCATCACTTCCACCATCCACATTTAGCGTAAACGCTTTGAGCCGAGTGGGCGACATCCCCATTTTGAGCATTTGGTGGAGTGTTACCAAGAATACAGAGCCACTATCAATTCCTCCCGATAACAGGACGCCAATGGGTTCCTTTTCGTCAATCGATTGTAACCACGTAGACACCTCATCAGCCATAGATCCTACATAGGCTCGTCCAACCTCATCAATATCGACAGGCATAGTCTCTTCTGATGGGGTATAATAGCGCTCATACTGAGGATTTGGATCAGGACAACCCACCACCTCTAACCGAACGACATAATGGGCAGGCACCATACGGGTGTAGACTGGATTGAATTGTTCGTGAAGTCCCAGCGTTTTGAGGTACTCGTAGATCTCATCTATACGCTCAGCAATCACCAGCAAAGGCCCCGCCTCTTGCTTGGCCATAAAGTATCGTAATGGGCGACTCAACGATCGTGCCAACCAAACCGTCTGCCCAACTTTTTCAGCCAGAGCATAGGAGCCTTGGATTTGCTCAACACCCTTGGGATCTCCAGACCGGATAATCTCTTTGGCCTGATCCACACTCATGTTTGTAATCCACTGAGAGTCTGGATTCACAAGATTGACGTAATCTTGGATAGGGGTAGTTGTTGGGTTGGGCGTCTTGTTCATCGTATGGTTCTTGAAATAACTGCTGGGTTGATTCACTTCGGATTGAGGGTTTAATTATGCTTCATCCAAGCCTAAAATTCGTCGGTTAAGTGCAGGATCTGCATCGGTACCCGCAAAGTCATCGAATGCTTTGTCTGTAACCTCTATAATGTATTCATTAATGCGTTGTGCTCCCTCTTTGGCTCCTTGCTCTGGTGATTTAATGCAACACTCCCACTCAAGCACAGCCCACCCTTCAAATCCCACTTTGGAGAGTCGGCTAAAAATTCCACGAAAATCAACTTGCCCGTCACCAATCGAACGAAAACGTCCTGGTCGATCAATCCAGTCTTGATATCCACCCCAGGCACCACTTCGTCCCGATTTAATAAACTCTGCATCCTTGACATGCATCGCTTTAATGTAGGGGTGATAAATATCGATTAATTCGAGGTAATCAAGGTGTTGCAAAATAAAATGGGATGGGTCAAACAACATTTTGACTCTCGGGTGGTCACCCGTGGCTGCCAAAAACCGCTCAAAAGTAATCCCATCGTGGATATCTTCGCCTGCATGTAACTCAAAGCATGCCTCAACGTCTTGATCGTCAAACACCTTCAAAATGGGCTCCCAGAGCCTTGCCAGCTCCTTAAATCCATCCTCCACCAGTCCTGCTGGACGTTGCGGCCATGGATATACGGTGTGCCACATCAATGCGCCAGGAAAGACTGCTTGAGCTTTCAAGCCAAGATTAGCACTGGCTTTGGCGCCTAGCTTCACCTGTTCTGCTGCCCACTCCATTTTGCCTCTTCGATTCCCGTGAAGCTCTTTCGGGGCAAAGGCATCAAACATTTGATGGTAGGCTGGATGCAATGCCACGAGTTGCCCTTGAAGGTGCGTTGATAACTCCGTGATCTGAAGGCCAAAAGACTCAATTTTGCCACGATACTCTTCGGCGTAGTCTTTGCTTTCGGCAACCTTTTTGAGGTCGATTAAGCGAGATTCCCACGTAGGGATTTGAATGCCTTTATAGCCTAAATCTGCAGCCCATTGACACATCCCTTCAAGGGTGTTGAATGGCTCTTGATCACCCACAAATTGAGCTAGAAAAATGGCAGGTCCTTGAATGGTTTTCATGGTATGATTGTACGTTGATGTTCTTGTGAATCGATGATTTAGGTACCCTCTTTGATTGCTAAACGCGGCAATGCATTCTTAAGCGTTGCGTTCGTCTGTCAAATTCATGGCTTATACCGCTCAACTTCTGTCCATTTTTGATCAGAATGGGAGGAACGGATCATCGCATCGATAAATTGCAAACCGTGAACCCCATCCACTCCATCTGGAAAATCGTACGTCGAACGTGTACCTGCTTGTGTATCACGAATAGCCCGAAAAAATTCCGTGTAGAGATTTGCAAACGCTTCGAGATACCCCTCAGGATGTCCCGGGGGGATGCGAGAGGCCTTCGCCGCGGCTTCACATAAGTATCCATTTCCTGTGCGAAGAGTTTGTATCGGTGCATCAAGTGGCTTAAACATCAGTGTATTAGCATCCGCATGACTCCATTCCAATCCTCCGAGTTCTCCATAGATGCGAAGTTTCAGGGTGTTTTCTTCACCCGCAGCTACCTGAGTAGCCATCAAAACGCCCGTAGCCCCCTCTTCGAATCGTAGCAAAGCAGCCGCGTCATCATCGAGTCTGCGACCCTCCACATGAACTCCAAGCTCTGCCGCCACGTGGGTGATGGAGGAGCCAGAAACATACTCTGCTAGATGTGCTGCGTGGGTACCAATATCGCCGACGGCTCCACCCGCGCCTGATTTACTGGGATCCGTGCGCCAGGAGGCTTGTTTTTGGCCTTCCTGCTCCAAGCCGGTGGACAGCCATCCTTGGGGGTATTCAACAAAAATCTTTCGTATGGTGCCAATATCTCCCCTAGCGACTCGATGTTTCATCTCTTTAAGCATTGGATACCCACTGTAGGTGTGGGTGACAGCGAGTAACACGTTATGTTCACGAGCCGTTGTTTCCATCTCTATGCCCTCTTCGACGGAAAAGGCCATCGGCTTATCAACAATCACATGAAAGCCTTGCGCCATCGCTTCGAGTGCAGGCGCTGCATGAAGATGATTGGGTGTAACAATTGAAACCGCATGGATTCTATCGTCTTTGGGCCTTGAGGCTTCCGCTTCGATCATTTGCGAATAGGTCTCGTAGACCCGATTGGGGTCCATGTATAAATCTTGGCCTGTTTCTTTACACTTTTCAGGGTTGGAGCTAAAGGATCCAGCGACAAATTCTGCTTGCCCATCTATCCATGCAGCCGTTCTGTGGACAGCACCAATGAAGGCACCCTGACCCCCTCCTACCATTGCCAATCGTATTTTGCTCATGCTCTTGTTCTTCTGGACATTTAGGGCCTTTAATGACCCATATTTGACTCAAATCTTGGACATGAAAAGTACTAAAGTTCATCCTCTCTTGAAATCTGCGTAAAAAAACGCTTTTTTAAAGTTCATTTCATTCATTCCAACACACTATGTCACAAACACCATCACAACAAGGCGCCGTCATGTTTCGACTAAGCCTCATGATGTTTTTACAGTTCTTTATCTGGGGTGCTTTTTTCGTCACGATGGGCAGCTATATGCTCAATATTTTTAGTGGTGAGGAAGGTATCAATTCCATTATCGGAAGTGCCTACGCGACGCATAATTGGGCAGGTCTTTTGGCACCTGTGCTCGTTGGCCTCATTGCTGATCGATTTTTCAATGCAGAGCGAGTGTTGGCTTTCTGTCACATTGTGGGAGCGGGGGTGCTTTGGTATGCTTCTGGAGTAACGGATCCAGGCACATTTATCTGGCTCATGCTTGGCTACTTTTTCTTGTACATGCCAACCCTTGCTTTGGTGAATGCGGTATCCTTTGCCAACATTGACGATCCTGACAAGCAATTTCCAAACATTCGTGTATGGGGCACCGTTGGATGGATTTTAGCAGGATTTATTGTGGCACAAACTGTCCTTGGCTGGGTAGACGTACCTCTTATTGAGTTGATTACAGGTGAGGCCAATGCTCAGGCTACTTCTATTCCATTAAAAATGGCTGCCATATTATCGGTGATTTATGGGTTTTATTGCCTCACGCTGCCTCCTGCGCCTCCTGCACAAAAAGGGGAGGAGTTTAGTGTAGGGAGTGCGCTTGGGCTAGATGCGGTGAAACTACTCACTAACCGCAATTTTGCCGTTTTTTCACTCTGTAGTTTTGCCATTAGCATTCCCTTGGCATTCTATTATGCCCGCACCAATGATTTTGTTGCCGCTGTTCAGTTTGGTGAACAATCTGCATCGTTCATGGCGATTGGTCAGATGTCTGAAGTGCTGTTTATGATTGCGATTCCTTTGTTACTCGCTCGTATGGGTGTCAAATGGATGCTTCTCATAGGGATGCTCGCCTGGACCGCCCGCTACCTTCTCTTTGGACTATTCCCAAGTTCTGCGGCACTTGTTGTACTTGGAATTGCTCTTCATGGCGTGAGCTACGACTTCTTCTTTGTCACCGGGCAGTTATACATAGACCGAAAAGCACCACGAAATCTTCGAGCGAGCGCCCAAGGCTTTTTCAATCTCCTGACCTATGGGGCAGGCATGTTGATTGGCAATTATGTGCTTGGCTGGTGGGGTGATAGCATCCAGCTAGATGGATCCACCACAGAAGGGTGGCTGGCTGGAGCTACCTCGTTTTGGATTATGCCAGCAATTTTTGCGTTGGCCATTGCTGTCATTTTCTTCCTGTTCTTCTGGGAAAAAAATGAAGAGGTGGAAGAGCCTGTGGCAGAAACAGATGGACCAGCTCCAAATCTTGAGGCTAGCCCAGCTTAATCACACTATTTTTTCTCAATACTTCGCGGGTTCATCCGCTGCCGGAATGGTACGCTTGATGAACTCACGGAGGCTCTGATTGCTTGCGCGTAAATCATCATAGCGCAAATACATCATGTGTCCACTTTCATACCCTTCAAAAGAGAGTCGGTCTTTCATCTTTCCACTTGGGTCAAGATGCCACATGTTGAATTTTGCATTAAAGTAATCTGTCGCTCCATCATAATATCCTGCTTGGGTCAAGACATGGAGGTAAGGGTTCTCCGCCATGGCTAAGCGTAAATTTGCCCCAGTATTATTGCCGCTACGATCCCAAGGGTACACAGGCCCAAAGACATTGTATTTTAAGTCGGTGGAATAGCCCAGTTCGTCACGCAGATAAATGTTGATCGCTGGGGTAAAAGCGTGTTCCCACGAGGAAAGTTCTGCGTTGTAATCGGGGCGATCACCTGCCTCTTTACCATCAATTCCCTTGTAGCGCGAATCAAGCCGACCCACCGTGTATCCTTCATCTCGAAGCAATTCTTTCCAGAAATAGGAAGTGGGCATGGCAAGATTATGTTGAAGATATGTTTTGGCATCAATGCTCGTATAATCTTCCATTTGAGCAGCCATCGCCTGACGCGTCTCCTCTGGCATGGTAGCTCCTTTGGCCATGGCTGGAAGCAATTCATCAATTGTAAACGCCTCAACCTCGGCTAAAAACTCAGTTAAGGGACGATTTTGATGAGCTGGGGCAAGCTGCTCATGATACCACGCCGTGGCAGCATAATAGGGTAGATAGTTTGCAGCTTCGACTGGCCCATCACGAGAGATCCCCAAATCTGTCGGTGAGACAAGTACCACTCCATTGAGGTGCATCCACTCACGCTGCTGAAGCGCAAGCGCCATACCCGAAACACGAACGGTGCCATAACTCTCTCCAATTAGATACTTAGGCGACGCCCACCGTCCTTGGCGTGACGTAAAATTGCTCACCCATTCTGATAAGTATTTCACATCCCCATTCACACTAAAAAAACGATCGCGGGGAACGTCCTCATCCACAATGCGGCTAAATCCCGTGTTTACAGGGTCTACAAACACAATATCAGCAACATCTAGGATACTGTAGGGATTGTCCTTCACACCATAGGGTTGAAGTGGATACCCTTCATCATCAATATGGAGAATCCTTGGCCCCGTGTACCCAAGGTGCATCCACAACGAAGCCGAACCAGGACCTCCATTAAACGAAAAGACAATGGGGCGTGTGGTCTTGTCCTCCACATCCGTCCGCTCGTAGTACACGTAAAACACCCCTGCTTCAACCTGTCCATCTTCATCCCACACTGGCATCATTCCTGTGGTGGCTTTGTAGGGTACGTTTTCGCCCAGAATGGTGACTTCATGCTCACTTTCAATGGCATGATCAGGGTCAAAAGGGATATGATCGTCATGATCTTTGGATGCACTCGCTTGTGCATGGACTGACTGATCGGCTTGGGCCCATGTTGGCATGGCTATGAGGCTCATGACGAGGCAAAGAAAAGAGAATTTCAGTAGAGAATTTAATCGTGTGTTCATAGGAGTACTCATGTTTCAGGGTGAATGATTCAGTATACTATAACCTAGTTTTAGAACCAACCTGACCCAACAACGTCCAAGTGTATCATGAAAGCTGTTGCCCTCATTGCTCACGACAACAAAAAACAAGATTTACTTGAGTGGGCTGAATACAACAAACTTACACTCTCTACCTTTAAACTTTTTGCAACGGGTACCACTGGGAAGCTTATCAATGAGGCCACCGATCTTGACATTCACCGATACAAGAGTGGTCCCTATGGTGGGGATATGCAGATAGGGAGTGATATTGCCGATGGGCAGATTGATGCCGTTATCTTTTTTTGGGACCCACTTGCTGCGCAACCACACGATGTGGACGTCAAAGCGCTGTTACGCATCTGCATTTTGTATAATGTCCCCTTAGCATGCAACCGCACTACCGCCAATATGGTGATAAGCTCACCCCTGTTTAAGTCGTCCAATCCAAAGGCATGATGTAGGATTTTGACGTCATTAAATTTTGACGTCATTAAAACGTGTGAGGGATATACTGGTTGGTAAAGCTTCCGTCACTGTAACATTCTATGATGGCATAGCCTGGAGGAGTTTCCAAATAGTAGTAAGGCCCAGCGGAAGCATCATCACCCTCGCCCCACCAAAAACCAGAAATTGAACCATTACAACAATACTGAACACCATTGTATACAGCATAGTCATCTAAATGATTATGACCACTCAAAAATCCTCGGACACAGTCTCGATACTTATAGAACAGATTTTTGAGCTCTTTGAAGTCTTTATGAAGCCCCCCAACAAAATGTGGTCCAACTCCCAATGCTGGATAATGGGACATGCACAATGTTGGAGTGCCCGGCTCTAATGCGGCCAGTTCGCCCTCTAACCACTCCATCTGCTCATCACCTAAAGAAATCCCCTCATGATTGCCATCAAGCATGATAAAATGCCAACCATTGCGATCAAAAGAGTAATACGTATTGGGCACGGCTAATTGTTTGACAACATAGTCCTTCCCATATTTTTCATGTGACTTGTCAGGGCTAGCCCACCAAGGATCGTGATTCCCAATGACGCTATGGATTTCACGATTCCCAAATTCTTTGATGCAATCATGCCATGCTGCCCACAAATTGTCGACACGCTCTTCCGTGATGTCGCTATAATCGGCTGCCATAATGCTATCACCTCCATTTAGCACGAAATCAATCTGATGATTTGCTAAAATATGTCGGATTAAGGCTTTGAATCTTGGACTAGCTTCTGGAGTAATATGCACATCTGTCATGTGAAGAATTCGTAATACAGGAGTGCCTTGAGTCGATGATTGTTGATCAACACCGAACACTTTCTCTGGAAGGAGGCTTGATGTTGCTAGAAGACCCATGGAAGAAACGACAGATGATAGAAATGTTTTTCGTTTCATTGAATTGATGGGAAAAAAGATTAATGATTGAGTAACATCAACATCGTAGATAGATATTACTTTATCATTATGTGCATAAAAAGAAGCAAACTACAGCCTTAGCCCCTGAACGATCATGAATCAAACTCTAAAAACTATACTGATACTTTCTTTTTCACTTACGCTATTGTCATGTACAGGTGGTGGTGATGGTGCCTCTGAAGCAACAACGAAAATTCCGTCACTCAGCCCGCAATCAGACATGATGGTCACAGATCAAGTGATTGATGTGATTGCGTTTGGTTCGTGCAATTCAGAACAAAAGGAACAACCGCTATGGCCTGTCATTGCTCAAGAAGACCCGGATCTTTGGATTTGGACAGGTGATAATGTGTATGCCGATACCGAAGACCCTGTGAAATTTCGTGAAACATATGACCTCCAACTGGCCAATACGGACTATGCATCCTTTGTGGAGTCTGTGCCATTTCTGACGGGTACATGGGATGATCATGACTATGGGGTGAATGATGGTGGCGTGGAATATCCTGCAAAAGAGCTTGCCAAGGCTGAGATGTATCGGTTCTTGGGTGTATCAGATGATGACCCTTCTCAATCTCGTGCTGGAACACACCGAAGCTATGATTATGGTCCCGAAGATCGACGAGTAAAAGTGATTTTATTGGATACACGCTGGTTCCGTGATCCCATTGAGCGTACGTCAGGTGAGAACGCAACCTATCTTCCGAATGAGGATGGCACACTTCTTGGAGAAGAGCAGTGGGCATGGCTCGAACGTCAACTGGAAGATCCAGAGGCAGATGTCACCGTGATTGTGAGTTCGATTCAAGTAATTGCCGCAGAGCATCGATTCGAAAAATGGGCCAATTTCCCTAATGAGTTGCAGCGTTTTTATGATCTGCTTGCTGAGAAGCAACCAAAAAATGCCTTTATCATCTCAGGGGACCGCCATGCAGGTGAAATTTCTGTGGAAGATCTTGAGGGTTGGGCTGACCCACTGGTTGATGTGACCTCCAGTGGCCTCACTAACACTTGGAGTCGTTTATTTGATGAAACCAACAGCCGTGCGGTTACCGACAAAGTGATTGATATTAACTACGGGCTCATCGAAATAGACTGGAGCAATGCGGAGGATCCTACCGTGAGCGTATCGATCAAAGGCATGGAAGGGACATACCATACCTACGAGATATAACGACTGCGGTTAACATTACGGGCCATCTCTGACAGGTCATTCAGCCTGCAGCCTTAGTAATTATCCCCATCAAGGATTCGTCCCAACCCACCGAGGGCGGATCCTTCCCCTTTTGTTGAGCCACCTGTATTTGGTAGAGCCCTTACTACGCGTTCGGCTAGTCGGGTGAAGGGCAGGCTCTGAATCCATACATTTCCGGGACCCGTGACGGACGCGAAAAAGACCCCTTCACCTCCAAACAACGTGTTTTTGATTCCACCCACAAACTGAATGTCATAATTCACAGATGACTCAAGTGCGACAAGGCACCCCGTATCCACTCTGAGTGTTTCGCCTGGGGCTAGACTTCGCTTCAGGAGAGTTCCTCCCGCGTGAATGAAGGCCATTCCATCGCCTTCTAGCTTCTGCATGATAAATCCTTCGCCTCCAAAAAAGCCTGTGCCAAGTCGTTTTTGAAACTCAATGCCAACAGCCACCCCTTGAGCTGCACACAAAAAGGAATCTTTCTGACAAATCACCTTGCCATTATGCTCCGACAAATCCATAGAAAGGATTTTGCCTGGATAGGGCGCTGCAAATGTTACACGACGTTTACCTCCTGGCCCCTGATGCGTGTAGGTTGTCATAAATAGGGATTCACCCGTGAGGACACGCTTGCCTGCAGACCACATTTTGCCAAGAATACTCGATTCTTGATTACGGCCATCGCCAAATATGGTATTCATCTCAATCTCGGGATCCATCGACATCATCGATCCTGCTTCTGCAATGACGGTTTCTTGTGGATCTAACTCAATGGCAACACATTGCATATCGTCGCCAAATATTTCAAAGTCAATTTCGTGATTATTCATTGTCAGTAGAGTGTTTGTTGGGAATCAAACGATTTAATGCTACGACTCGTTTGTAGAGTTGATAATATGACCTTTTGTTTTGACAAATTTTACGCATTAGGCATTAAAAAGATTCAACGTCCTTGAAAGAGAATAAGAAAAAGAAACCTGACTCTGTCGTACACGACGATGAGAAGGGCTATAACGCTGCTGTTCTTCCCTATGGAACGAGTGTAGGGGCACCTGCCATAAAGCTAGACAACATTAGCGGGTGGAAGGAACAAGGGACCATGATGGTCAACAAAGAGCTAAAAAGCCGATTTAAAGAGCTCGAGGATCAATATATCAAACTAGTTGAGGAGCATAGGTGGAATGAGCTAGTGTATGCTGCTGAGTTTAATTTTGAGCCTGTGATTGGGCAAATCTATTATTTATATGACCGTGGTGGCGAAAAAGGAAAACCCTTTTTATCGATGATTACCCCTGGTGAATGGGGCGAAAAAAAAGGGATGGAGTTTATTGGATCCTTCGTGTTGAATCACAATCGAAAGTGGATCCTGCAAGAAGCAGCACCACAATCGACGTAACAGGGTTTTGAGCACCTCACCGGGTGATTTGGAAGGGTCAGAAAACCAAAACTGACGTTGCAAACATTGGAACTTTCTCGCTATCTTTATCCATTCTGTGAAAGAATTAGGAAACGGCCGGATAAAATTGTCGTTTTTCCAAAAACTTTCCTTGGATCTTTGGCATTGTGGGACCCTCTTTGAGGATCAATATTAGAAAGGGACAAACCTTGCGCCCGTAGCTCAACTGGATAGAGCAACTGCCTTCTAAGCAGTAGGTTACAGGTTCGAGTCCTGTCGGGCGTACGAGAGTGCTGAGGTTTTATGGCGACATGGCCGAGTGGTTAGGCAGAGGTCTGCAAAACCTCGTACAGCGGTTCGAATCCGCTTGTCGCCTCTTGTAGGCCCTTAAGAATATGCCGCGTTCGTCTAGTGGTTAGGACGCCGCCCTTTCACGGCGGTAGCACGGGTTCGAATCCCGTACGCGGTACAACGATTCAATGTTGGGTCCAGTCCATGAGTGTATATATAGTGTTTATGAATCGAGTTCATAAATCACATATCATCACGAAAAAGCATGGATGCGCATGGAGCCCATAGCTCAGCTGGTTAGAGCGTCGCGTTGTGGCCGCGAAGGTCGTGGGTTCGAATCCCATTGGGCTCCCTCTCCAAACTCTACAGCCTCTCGCGAATTGCCGGGCGATTTTTGCGCACAAATCCTTTATTGATCATCTCTCCAATGAATCCTATGGAGAAAAACTGTGCGCCGACCACGAGGAGTAGGAAACCGAGGAACAGTAAGGGTCGATCTTGCAGGGACTGACCAAGAGCTAGTTTAATGAAGGCTAGATATAGATTAATCACGGCCCCTATCACAATGGAGACAATGCCAATCGCACCAAAGAAGTGCATGGGACGAGCCGTATAACGACTCATAAATAAAAGGGTCAGCAAATCTAGAAAGCCATTAATAAATCTTGAAGCCCCAAATTTGGTGGATCCGTGGACTCGTGGACGGTGATTGACCACTCGTTCACCAATCTTCTTGAAACCAGCATTGTGAGCTAATACTGGGACATATCGGTGCATTTCGCCATACACGATAATAGCATCAATCACCTCGCGGCGGTAAATTTTCAATCCACAATTGAAATCATGAAGATGGATCCCGGTGAGAAGGCGAGTTACACCGTTAAATAGTTTGGAAGGGATCGTTTTGGACACGGGATCATGACGCTTTTTCTTCCATCCACTCACTAGATCTTGTTTTTCCTCCTGGAGCTGGGTGAGCATGTGGGGGATTTCTGCTGGATCATCCTGGAGATCTGCATCAAGCGTTACAATGTATTGCCCCGCTGCATAGAAAAACCCCTCTTGAAGCGCTGCACTTTTCCCATGATTTCGCTGAAACCGAAGCCCTTTTACTTGATCAATCTCTTTTGAAAGAGCATCCACATGAGACCATGTAGCATCATTGGAGCCATCATCCACAAAGATCACTTCATACGTTTTACCCAATGGATCTAACGCCGCCTGGATTTCTTCAACAAGCGGATGTATGGAGTCCTCTTCATTAAATGTGGGGATAACCAGACTTAGGTCAGTTTGATGGGCAGTCTGATGATTTGATGGCACATTGTTCATAACTGCTAAAAATACATAACTTCCGCTCTATGAAGAAATTGTACTACTCTATTGGGGAGATCTGCAAAATGACAGGGATCGAGGCTCATGTCCTTCGATACTGGGAAACGGTATTTCCTCAGTTGAGTCCCATGAAGGGTAAATCTGGGGCTCGACGATACAGAGAATCAGATGTCGCCTTAATCTTGGAACTCCAAGATTTGATTCATCATAAAGGATACAGTACCCAAGGTGCACTCAAGGTTTTGGAGAAAAAAACCTCTGCTTCAGGTGAGCATCAACCTGATACCAAAGAGACACTACCTGGCGATCTTAAAAGAGAGCTACTTGAAATCAGGGAGACCCTGTCCGTCATTTATCAAAAACTCTAGCACTGGGCTTTGAGGATCCTGGGCTGGGCTAGACGACGTTGATAGAATCGCATAGGCGAGGCTGATGCAAATAGTTCCATCCTGTGTGGCCGAATCCATCTCCCATGTATAGATTGGGTGCGTTGGATGTGACTTCTGCTTTTTGTCTGTAAGAGTCCACGCTTCGGCATGCGAATGGCCATTATTGGCTTCTAGTGCATGTTCGGGTGACCTTCGTACCTCTAAATGTTTAAAACCATACCCTAGCCCTTTGCCAAGCGCCTTCACGTAAGCCTCTTTGGCACACCATCGTCTCAAAAAGGCAGACTTTCGCGCAACGGGAGACTCCATCGATTGGATTTCAGACCACTCTTCTTGTGTACACACCCTAGCGAAAGATTCAATGGAGTGACGTGGATCAACCTCGAGGTCTATACCAATAGCTCGATGATTGACCTTTTGGACGGCGACTGCCGCTACCATGCCACGGGAATGAGAAAGGCTGAAATCAATGGGTAACTCCCTAAAAAAAGGCTTTCCGTTTTCTTTGTAATCGATATTCGAAAGGATGTCTGAAATAGAATACTCTTGGGAGATGCGTTGAACAGCTCTGACTAGACAACTTCTTGACGCTACCTTTTCGCGCCAACGCTTGGTGTGAATAGACTTGGTTGATGAAGTATTTTGCGACTCACTGGGATATAAATCTTGGCTAAGCTCATCGTTTGAAAGAAACTGTACCACCTCGCTAGCATCGTTTTGTGCCAGCGCATGATCCATCGAATACACCTGGATGGACGCAATCATAGCTCAGCGCCCAGCGACGTCCGTGCCTTGCCACAACACGAGGATATACATGAACTGCAGAGTCAGCAAAAACGATATTCCACTGAGATGGAGTAATTGCAACACCCCTGGCATATCTAGTCGCTCCAATCCAATACCGATAAAAATCTGGGAAATGACCAATACACCAATCCACCATACGATCGATCCCATCCAGCTGGGCAGCTCCATTGCATACCGTCGATGAACCCAAGCCAATCCACCCATTGATAGTAGCACCAACCACGAAAAGCTTCGATGAATCACATAGAGCGTATTCTCAACATCCAACCATTGTGAACGGGGTGGTTTAATGGCCATATTCTTGGCTGCATCGACAAGCTCTCGAACCTGTGTACCCAGGACCATCTGGATGATTGAGACCCCAAACAATACAATGCCTAGCGTTAGCAAATGTTTTCGGTGGTGATGTGGAATCGCAAACTTTAATCGTTCTCTATGACCTCGAAAGGCTCCAAATAGCAATAGGGATACAATGAGCATTGCAATCAACATATGTGCGGTAATCATCCCCCCTTCTAATTGACTTCGTACAACTTGTCCACCAAGCCACGCTTGGAAGATGACCAACACAAAGGATAGGACAGACGTGGCCGTTACGATAGGGTCACGGCGAACCCACCAAAGTGATAAGATCATCGTGATTGTGATGAAGATCCCTATAAGAACACCCACCAAACGATTGATGTATTCAAGCCAAGTGTGTGTAGGGTTAAAAAGAGCTGGATCCCATCCCGGGGGTAAATCAGCGACATTTGTAGGAGGCACCCACACACCAAAACATTTAGGCCAGTCAGGGCATCCAAGCCCTGCTCCGGAGGCCCTTACCAATCCACCCACCACAATTAAAACAAGTGTTGCAATGACCGTAACGACAGCCATCACTTGAAAGGGTGTCCAACGTTTATTTGTGGTGTTCGTCATCGGTTTTGAATAGACAAAAAATGGTTTTTTCGTACCTTTTAAAGATACTCATCTAACGTGAATGGACATAGAGACGTGCATCAAGAATCCGTAGCCAAATCGCACTCTTCGACCTGGCTTGCCGACTTATGGGAATGTACTAAACCAGGGATTACACTGTTTGTCATTATAAGTATGGCTATTGGTTTCTTGCTTGGAAGTCTGTCTGGTTCAGCAACAGCTGTTGGGGGCTGGACCCTTTCATGGGGCCACTTTTTGGCTGCCTTGCTTGGAACATGGGCCGTGGGTTCGGGTACCGGAGTGATGAACATGGTTTTGGAGCGCGATTATGATGCCTTGATGCGCCGAACGGCCTCTAGACCTATTCCATCAGGTCGACTCTCGGCATCACAAGGGGTCCTTTTTGGTCTTACGTTGCTTGGAATTGGGTATACAGTATTGTTTTTGGGTGTGAATCAAACAACTGGATGGGTATCGGTAGCCACATCCGTGATTTATCTATTTGCCTACACACCCATGAAGCGCGTTACCTATGCGAATGTGTTTTTGGGCGCTATTCCAGGTGCACTTCCTGCAATTGGGGGATGGGCTGCCGCCTCAGGAACTGTGCTTGATTACGGGGCATGGATGCTTTTTTGGATTATGTTTTTCTGGCAGGTGCCGCATGTGATGGCCATCGCATGGATTTACCAGAAAGATTATGCCCATGCTGGATTTCAAATGTTACCAAAATCAGACTCTCAAGGCTTGAAAGCCTCCTTTTGGGTTGTATTCTCACTACTTGCCCTCTTTCCTAACATTGTGAAATTGTGGGTGTTGGATTTAGGAAGTTGGGTGTTTCTTGTCGGAGGGATCACCCTTGCACTTGGGTATCTTTACAGTGGATTGAATTTTGCATGGAAACGTGATGAAGCCTCAGCCAGGGCTTTAATGATTTTCTCTTTTATTTACTTGCCAGGTACATGGCTTGTCCTTGGACTCGATCGCTTTATCCTTTATCTCCAAGCGATTTTCGGCTAAACAAGCTGCAAATCTTACGTGACCATCTTCCAACTCGTGTTGAGTTATGGAAATCGAGCCGGATCAGATTCATGCATGATCTCATAGACGGCATCAAAGACATCCTCAACGGATGGCTTACTGAAGTAATCCCCATCTGTAGAATAAGCAGGCCGATGCGGCTTGGCGGTAAGACATTCGGCTTGTGAATCTAGGAATCGGTATCCACCCTGTTCGTCCAAAACATGCTGCATCATAAACGCAGTAGCACCACCTGGGACATCCTCATCAATGAACAAAATCCTGTTGGTTTTTTGGAGGGAGGCTCCAATGCGATGCTCAATATCAAAAGGTAGGAGCGTTCGCACATCAATACATTCGGCGGAGATCCCTGCCTGCTGAAGTAGTGGTTGCGCTGCCATTACAACGTTAAACGTTGAACCGTATGACACAAGTGTAATATCCGTCCCTTCTTGGACGACTTCAGGTATCCCAAGAGGCGTAGTAAAGTCACCCAGATTGGAGGGCATGTTTTCTTTTAAGCGGTATCCATTTAGTGGCTCAATGACTAGAGCAGGGTCATCCCCTTGAATCAAAGTGTTGTAAAAGCCAGCGGCTTCGGTAAGGTTGCGAGGAACACACAAATGAACGCCTCGAATCCCATTAAGTATCATTCCCATAGGAGAGCCCGAATGCCAAATTCCTTCGAGTCTGTGGCCACGTGTGCGAACGATAACAGGGCTGCGTTGGCGCCCTTTGGTGCGGTAGCGTAAGGAGGCCACATCATCACTCAGCGTTTGAAATGCATAGAGTAAATAATCGAGGTATTGAATTTCGGCAATCGGTCGGAGCCCTCTCATGGCCATTCCAATCCCTTGTCCAAGAATGGTCGTTTCACGAATTCCAGTATCAAACACACGATGGATGCCAAAACGCTCTTGCATCCCTTCTAGACCAAGATTTACATCACCCAATTGACCAGAATCCTCTCCGAAGACCACCATTTCAGGGTGGCGATCAAATAAGGTCTGGAAATTATCGCGCAGAACTACACGCCCGTCGACCGTGGGTATATCCTCACTGAATTCAGCGGGGATATGAGTCACGTTCAATGGTGAGTACTTCGTTTCGCTAATCCAGTGACTATTATAGCGATCATGATTCGCTTCAGATTGGGCCTCAATCCAGGATGAAAGGGCTTGAGTAGCCTCTGAATTGTCCCCTTTAACGGCGATAAGGGCTCGACGTGCCGTAACCATGGAGTCCTTTCGGATGACAGGGTTTTTACGCTTGAGCGTCGTAGAGAGCTCCTCCAGAATTGAAGCTTGCTCGGGTACTTGGGCTTTGAGTGTATCCAGATGGGTTAATACAGCTTCTTTTTCGGCTTTGAGAGGCTCTTGGAATGCTTTCCACGCCTCTTTTTGGGCTGTTTTTACCTCTTCTGCCGCTTCAGTATCCAATGCATCCAATTCCTTTGCAGTGGCTAATTTTTTCTTCAAAATCCACTGTCGGAACTGTGTGTTACAACAAAATTCTGACTCCCATGCTAGCCGATCTTCAGACTTGTATCGCTCATGAGAACCCGACGTAGAGTGTCCTTGAGGTTGGGTCACTTCCTCCACATGAACAACCACAGGTACGTGCTCTTCTCGCGCAAGCGTTGCAGCCTTTTGGTACGTTGCGACAAGATCCTCGTAATCCCACGCTTTGGTTTTCAAAATCTCAAGACCAGGTTTGGTTTTTGTGCGCTGAAACCCTTGAAGAAGCTCTGATATGCTTTCCTTAGTCGTTTGATACTTTTTGGAGACCGAAATGCCATAGCCATCATCCCACACAGACATCACTACAGGGACCTGAAGCACGCCTGCTGCATTCAAGGCTTCCCAAAATACCCCTTCCGATGTGGAGGCATCCCCAATGGTGCCAAAAGCAATCTCATTCCCTTTTTTGGAGAACTGCGTATGTTTGGCCAGCTTTTTCTCCACTCGGTATAACGAGCTAGCCTGAGCCAATCCGAGCAGTCGTGCCATCTGACCTGCTGTGCAGGATATATCCGAAGCGCTATTTTTCATGCTTGTTTGTGGCAACCACTCCCCTTCTTCATCTACGAGCTGTGTGCCAAAATGAGCCGTCATTTGACGGCCTGAAGAGTGTGGCTCGTGGGCGGTATCCACATGCGCATAGAGTTGTGCAAATAATTGCTGTGGCGTGAGCTGTCCAATAGCCATGAGCAACGTTTGATCGCGATAATACCCTGATCGAAAATCTCCATTCTCAAACACTTTGGATAATGCGATTTGCGGAAGCTCTTTTCCGTCGCCAAATATCCCAAACTTCGCACGTCCATTGAGCACCTCTTTTCGACCAAGTAACGAGACTTCTCGACTTACTCTAGCCAAACGATAATCGGCAAGAACCTCTTTTTTACTCCAGGATGATTTGGCAGGGGTTTTTGTAGGGCTCTTGGCTGATGAGGATGTCGCACCCGCTTTGGCAGGAGTTTTGGACGAAGAAGCCTTTGTGGCTGTTTTCGATGTCGTTGATGTCGTTGATGTAGATTTTCTAGCTGGCATACATGAGATTATTCAGCATACTATGACGACGCGATACCAGGTCGTGTTAAGTCTGCAGGATTCAAAATGGTGTCTAACTCCGATCGGCTCAAATCGGTGAGCTCCTCAGCAACGTCAATGAGGGGGCGATCCTCAGTAAAAGCTTGTTTAGCGATTTTAGCCGCAAGATCGTAGCCAATAATGCTATTCAATGCGGTGACTAAAATAGGGTTACGGCTCACATTTTCAGCAATTTTATCGTCTCGAACCGTTAATCCTTGCACCGAGCGATCGGCAAAATTCTGGCAGGCTGTGCCCAAAATATGAATCGATTCAAGCATATTATGAGCCACAACAGGAAGGGCGACGTTCAATTCAAAGTTCCCCGTTTGTCCAGCAACGCTAATGGTTGTGTCATTCCCTAAGACTTGGAGGGCCACCATTATGACCGATTCTTCGATCACTGGATTCACTTTGCCCGGCATAATCGATGAACCCGGTTGTAAGGCCTGAAGCTGAACCTCACCCAAACCACCATTTGGGCCAGAATTCATCCAACGAAGGTCATTGGCCATCTTGATTAAGCTAATGGCAAGTGTTTTGCATTGACCACTAAGTTCAACGGAGGCATCTACCGTAGCTTGGGCTTCAAAGTGGTTGCTGGCCTCAACAAATTCGATCCCTGTTGCTTGGGCAATTGCATTTGCAAAACGAGCGCCAAATTCAGGGTGTGTATTAATTCCTGTCCCTACAGCTGTGCCACCTTGGGGAAGTTCGAGGTTTCGATCCAATGCATCCGATATCCGTTGATGAGCCAGCTCAAGCTGCCTTGCATACCCTCCAAACTCTTGCTCAATGGTTACAGGCATGGCATCCATTAAATGGGTGCGTCCCGTCTTAACCACGTGCGCGTACTCTTTCCCTTTTTTCAGAAACGTTGCGCGAAGGTGTTCAATAGCTGGGATTAAATGTTCTTTGCCTTGGCGCACCGTGGAAATGCGAATCGCCGTAGGAATCGTATCATTGCTGGACTGCCCCAAATTGACATGATCATTTGGATGAACCCGCTCTTGAGCTCCATCCGCCTCGAGGAGCTCATTGGCACGTCGCGCAATCACCTCATTGGCATTCATATTTGTTGAGGTACCCGATCCTGTTTGGAAAATGTCGAGGACAAAATGTTCGTCAAGCTTTCCTTCGGCCACTTCCGAAGCAGCATCCACAATCGCTTTGGCACGAACCTCATCCAGTAGACCCAAATCGGCATTGACTCTAGCCGCTGTTGCCTTAATTAATCCTAAAGCCGCAATAAATGGCGACGAGAACCGCAACGCGCTAATTGGAAAATTATCTGCTGCACGTTGAGTTTGGGCTCCATAATAGGCCTCTTGAGGAACATGGATGTCCCCCATCGAGTCCTTTTCGATTCTAAATGACATAGAATAAAAGGTTTTTGACTTCGTCTTAAGCGTCGTTGTCTAAAGCGTCGTTTCGAACATTCGGAAGGTTTTTAGTGGCTTTGCGCCCATCCGTTCCGCGACTCGAATCATGTCGAGATTGGTCTCCAATACCCATCCAATCTCTGATGAAATATAACCGTTTTCATACCCTTTTTCGACGACATATTGATGGAGCATCGCATCAATCCCTTTGCCCTGATGTTCTGGCAAAACCCCCATTAGTGCTGTCCGAAGATGACTTAGTTTTTTGCGCCCGCGCAGCAACTTCCACCACCCAAGGGGTAACAAGTTCCCATCCATCTTGTGTAGAATTTGATTGATATCAAGCAGGGGAATCGAAAACCCAACAGCTTCTCCCTCTAGTTCAGCAATTATGGCGACTTCTTTGGCAACCACAATCTTTAATGAGGAAGCCAGATCGTCAAATTCCTGTTTTGTCATCGGGATAAAACCCCAATTTTTTGCCCAGGCCTGATTATAAATCGTGCGAATAATCTCAGCGTCTTCTTTGAGGTTGCGCAAGTCGACAGTCCGCAACTTTAGCGATGGCAACCGTTTTGAGACAATCGCTTTTGCTCGAGCCATTCTTTCAATATCGACGCCCGGGTTGGTGGCCAAAAATGAGTACAAATCCATGGCCTTGGACATACCCGCATGTTCTAAAACCTTAGCATAATATGGTTTGTTGTAGGGCATCATTAGTGATGGAATGTCATCAAAGGCATCCATCTGGATACCAATGACGTCGAGCATCCCGGGACTCGCGGGGCCAAGTAAATGAGTCATCCCTCGTTGCTTTAGCCAGTCCTTGACGGCCTTGAGCATGAGATCTACGAGGGGTTGATGCTCTATGGTTTCGAAGAACCCGAAAAATCCTGTTTTGCCTCCATGAACCTCATTATACCGATGGTCAATAATTGCAGCAATTCGACCCGCTAGACGTCCATTGACCGTTCCGCTAAACAGAACGATTTCCGCGTTGTTGAAAAAGGGGTTTTTGGCAGTATCAAGAAGCTTTTTCTGCTCAATCCGAAGAGGTGGTACCCAATACGGGCTGTCTTGATAATGGGAGTATGGAAACTCAATGAAAGCCTTACGTTGTGCCTCGGTCTCGACCAAGGAGAGACTCACATTATCCGTGGACTGCATGGCCATTGCGGTCGATGATACCGTTTTGAATCCCCACCTTGCGGAAGGCTTCAAGCACGCGGTTGAGATGCTCGTCGGTATGGGTCGCCATGTAACTGGTACGGATCAAGGATTGACCTTTTGGCACCGCTGGAGGAACAACAGCATTGGTATAAACACCTTCCTCAAATAGGTCTCGCCAAAAGACAAAGCATTCCATCATTTCACCAAGCACAATAGGGATAATTGGGGTCTGACTATTCATCACATTGAAGCCCATGGATTGAAGCTCTGTGCGCATCGTGTTGGAAATATCTTCGAGACGTTCAAATCTCCACGGTTCTTCTTGGAGAATTTCAAGGGATTTTAACACGGTTGCGACATTCGCGGGTGGCATACTTGCACTAAAAATATGGGAAGGAGCATTGTGGCGAATGAAATCAATGACAGGAGCATCCCCTACGAGAAACCCACCAAGTGATGCAAATGACTTGCTAAATGTCCCGCTTATGAGGTCAATTTGGTCGGTAAGATCAAATACTGAAGCTGAACCACGACCACTATCACCAACAACTCCTACGGCATGAGCATCATCAAGATACAATCGAGCGCCATACTCTTTGGCAATGGCCACAAGCTCTGGAATACTCGCTAATCGACCCGACATGGAGAACACACCATCACTGACGATAATCTTGCCTAAGGATGGATCCTCCCTATCGAGCAGTCGACGGAGGTGATCCATATCATTGTGCTGGTAGCGAACGGTTTTGGCATGGGATAACTGTTGCCCAACGACGATGCAGGCGTGGTTATCCTTGTCTGAAAAGATAACATCGTTGCGGCCGGCAATGGTTTGAATCGCACCTTCATTTGTTTGATACCCTGTACTAAACAACACACAAGCTTCTTTTCCTAGGAATGACGCCAGCTTTTCTTCTAACTCTAAGTGTAAATCGAGGGTGCCATTTAGATAACGCGATCCAGTGCACCCAGTTCCATAGGTTTCAATGACAGATTGCGCTGATTCAACAACACGAGAGTCGTTGGTGAGTCCGAGATAATTATTAGACCCTGCCATTACGACATCCCTGCCTTCTATGACAACCGTTGTGCCATCAGTGGCCTGCAAAGGCTTGAAATAGGGAAACAAGCCGAGACGCTTGATGTCATCCGCCGTCGTAAAATCGTACGCCTTGTTGAAGACGTCTCCGTTTTGAACGTCGAGCTTAATTTCGGCCATGTAACGTGGGTGTGCTTAGGATTTTAACTAATTAATATAGCGAAATTGGAACATTAGTTCAATTTAAGGCCTCTTGAAAGGCTCTTTTCGTGAGTTGTATTCCCAAATGTATCTATTATCAAATGTATCTCTGTTGTAACAATCATCATTGATTTCATAATCCTTATTGATTGTACCGTCTTAGGATGTGATACGATTTGAGTATGCTCAAAAACCTACGATGCAAGCATGCTCATGAAACACGTCTCATACCGGCTAACAAGAACTTGCCATTCAAACGTTTCGGCTCGTTGTTTCGACGAGGTTCGCAAATCATGACGTTGTGTTGGTTCCGTTAGAAGGTGATCAATCGATTGAGCAAACCCACGTGCGTCACCCTCCTGAATGGCCAACCCATTTAATCCATCCTCAATGACATCTCGTATTCCCTCAATATACGTTGCCACTGCTGGGCAACCCACAGCATTCGCCTCAAGCAATACAATCCCAAACCCTTCCATATCCCCTTCTACGCTAATGTTGGGCATGATAAATAGATCCGCAGCCGCATAAGCGTGATGAACGAATTCTTCTTCTTGTCGACCCAGTACATAGATGTGATGAGGGCTTACCTGTTGAAGGCCATTCATGGCATGTTCAATCTCGTGTTGTTGTGGCCCCTCCCCAATCATCACATATTGAACTGGCGTCTGAACCTTGGGTAATACATGCTCTAAGAACCATGTATGACCTTTTCGCTCAACTAAACGACCCACTGTGAGTAATAATGGAATCTTAGGATCTATTGAGTGACTTTCCGAAAGAATGGCTTTAGCCTCACCTTGAGGTGGCATGCTTCTCGCGAAGTCTAATTTGATACCGTTAGGAAGAACTTCAGCTTTGGAAGAATCCAATCCACGATCTCTACTTTGTTTGCTAGTCGCCTCAGACACAGAGATGACTTTTGTGAGGGCACGAAAAACGTTGGGAACCCACCATTGGTAGGGACCAAACGGTAATGTGACATCTTGACCATGATTGATGGCCACAATAGGCACCTTCACACCCATCGCTCTCAATATTGGGCTAATGGCTGCGGTAACCATCGATCCACACACAATGAGGTCAATATTGTGTTGCTTAATGAGTGTCGGTACACGCTGTAGACTCTTGGCAAGATACCCTGCTGTGGACCAGCCAATATGTTTCCAAGCAGCATGATTCACCCACTCATGGATCTCAAAGGTGCCGGAGGCATTCAAGTGGTGGAGTAACTGCTGGCTAACCTCTTGCATCCCACCGATACTATCCAACGGATTATCTTGAGGTGGATGAAGGTGAGACATAAACAGTAAAGAGGGTTTATCAGCCATGATCTGTCATATCGGTTAGCTCATTTAAAAACGCTTTTTGAATCGCGATGCTATCAAAGGATTCCGCATCCTTGCGGGCTACCTTTGCCAGAGCTTGACGTTTTGGAGGATCCGTAGCCAAGGTTAGCAGGACGTCTGTCACCCATTGTTCATCGTGCAGTTTATCCGAAGGTATTACACACCCATTCACATTGTCCTTCACAAGTGAGGAGCTTCCTGGGGATTCTGCGACCACAGGGACCACACCACTGGCCATCGCTTCAAGGGTAACGTTGCCAAAGGTTTCAGATATCGAAGGGAATACAAATAGATCCGAATTTGCATACACCTCAGCAAGATCTGAACCAGTTAACGTGCCAAAAAAGTGCGCGTTGGGGCATGCCTTTTGCATCGCCTCTTGCGTTGGCCCCTCTCCAACAATGCAGATCGAGAGCTTTGTGGGAGTGGACTCAGCTGAAGCATGGCGCGCAAGTCGTCGATCTAAGTGATTCATCCATGCACAAAATAGCGCTGTGTTTTTTTCAGCAACTAGGCGAGAAACGTATGAGCACACAATTGCATGCTCAGGGATTTGGTGCGCTTTGCGCCATGACTGATCACGTTTATCCGGAGAAAATAGCGAGGTGTCCACGCCGCGAGACCAACGAGCGAGTCTGTGAGACTCGACCCCTTGGCGACGCAATTCATCTTGCATTGATTGGGTGGGGACAAACACTCGATCACACCGATTATAGAATCTATTAGACGTTTTGCGGACCCAATTTGTTAACCAATCCACACCATAATATGAGAGGTAAGACACAAAATTGGTGTGATAGGAAGCCGCAACAGGCTTCTTGTGCGTTTTGCCCCATTTGAGCATGGCAAATCCCAATCGATCTGGCGTTGCAATTTGGATAATGTCAGGATCAAAGGCTTCCAATTCGCGTTGTGCAGTTTTCGACAGACCTATCGATAAACGATACTCTGGGCGAAATGGGATGGGGACAGAAGGCACAGGAACCATGGTACCTGGAGCGTCCATCTGTGGGTGCTCGACCGTTGGGGCAAAGATTCGCACATCAACACCGTTGTCCAGCAAAAACTGAACCCAACGATTTAAGGTAATGGAGACCCCATCTCGGATGTGATGGTAATTTCCCGTCGCCAGTGCTACTTTGATTGGAGGCATGAAAACGCTGAGATTAGGGTCTGACTAGGGAATACAATGATTGAGTTGCGGTGTGGAATCTTTTCAAGAAATTTTTTCAAAAAAATCTTCTGATGGAATCTTCTTCTAACATCTTTCTTAATTCTTTCTATGCGCAGAATGAGCCCACGAGTGATAGATTCACTGTATCTTCCGTCTAAAATTACCGCTAAGAATATAACGATTCATGAAGAAAGCCTTTGTTACTGGAGGTACGGGCTTTATTGGCAGCCATCTGGTTGAGCATCTCATCGACCTTGGAGTGGATGTGACTGCGCTCATTCGGCATCGTAAAAAGTGGCTCGAAGGACAGCCTGTAACCTTTGTTGAAGGGGATGTCCGGGCGGTTGAAACGCTTCGTGATTCACTTGCCGAGGTCGATACGTTCATTCACTGCGCAGCTATGCTTAGCGGGTCGTCACAAGAGGAATTAGATCGGGTGAACGTTCAGTCCACGGTCGAGCTGGTGCAGGAAGCGATTCACCAAGGGGTGGAAACCATTGTGGTACTCTCCTCCCTCGCTGCGCTTGGTCCCTCGACAGGAGGTGTCGCGGTTCGTGATGATGCCACCGCACGTCCAGTCTCCATGTATGGTGAATCCAAAAAACGGATGGAAGAGGCTTTAAGTCATCTAGACTTGGGATCTTCACGATTAATTGTGATTCGCCCACCTGCAGTGTACGGGCCCCGAGAAGAACATATTTTTCAATTTTTTAAAGCGGGTAGTTTGAGGGTGTCACCACTACTCGGTCAATCAAAGGAGGGGATGTTTTCAATCGTGCATGTTCGGGATCTCGTGAGTGGGATTGCTCAGGCTGCGAAAATGGCCAAAAAAGATGTAGGAGCCGGTGAGTCAGACTTCTTTTTACTGAGTGGGCCCACTCCTGTGAAATGGGGCGAGTTGATTGACGCGACTCAACGTGCGATAGGTCACTCAACCGTTGTTGTACCCATCGCACCCTTTGTTTTGCGAAGCTTGGGCACTATACTGGAAACCGTGGGTGGCGCGTTAGGTCAGTCACCGATGTTGAATCGAGAAAAAGCAAATGAACTGAGTCTTGAGTGGGTGTGTAGTCATGATAAAGCTACCTCTACCTTCAATTATCAACCGGCAATGGATCTACAAGATGGCGTCATGGACACTGTAACATGGTACAGAAAGCACAAATGGATGTCTTAATTAGATGGTTTATAAAGAGTTCAAGCTCAGGTGAGCTTTTGCGTCGTCATGCACCTGTTTTGGTGGCTTGGGGGGTCATCATGGTTGTTTGGCCATTATGTTGGGGGGTGGCTCTTGGACAATCTGCTGACTCTACGCAACAACCCTCTTCGAATCAGGGCGAGCAGGATGCTAACGTACGAGTAGGCGTGAGTGAAACGATTCGTTTGGTCGAAGACCGTGCGACGACGCTAGAAATCCCGGAAATTGTGGATATGGTAAGCTCTACATTTCACCTTTACGTGATGTCTGAGCGTGATGGATTGGTTGTGTTTCGAAAAAAAGAGACGGGGCTTGATTGGCTTTACTCTGCAACGGGGATGCAAAAACGTGGATCAACGTTGTTTGCTGATGACCGATTTGGATATATCAAAGGAGAGCGAAACCAACTTACAGTTTTGGAACCAACATCTGTACTCGGCGTCTATTCATCGACTCGGTTCAATGAACCTTTTACGTCCGTTGCGCGAACGCATCAAACCTTGTGGATAGCGTTTCCAAGTCTTGGACTGGGGACGTTATCACTTGAATCCCCTGAAACTGTCGATTCAACGCCGGAGATTACATTTCGCGATGCAACAGAAGGGTGCCAAGTACAAGATGTGACCTCTAACGGACATGCTCATTTGTTTGCTCTGATGTCATGCTCGAAGCAAGATAGCACAACAACGCTCGTTCATATTGTAGATCCTCCAAGTGCGGACAAGGACCCCATTATCGAGAATAGATTCACTGTAGAAGGAACCTTTCAAGATCTTCATTGGGTGCAGACCATGGGCTTGTTTGCCTCAGGAACTGAGCGCCTCGTGAGTGTGTCTGATGAAGGGAAGCCGTTTTTTTGGGTTCAACTTGATGGTCAACTCTCGGACGTCCATGCTGTCGGCAATCGTTTGGTAGTGCGCACAAAAACTGGGCTTCTTTGGGCAGGATCACTTGAGGAAGGATTTCAACAAGTGCGTAGTGATGTTGGCGGAGGGAATTACATTGCTGAGTTTAGTCAACAGTCCAATGATAGACTGGTAAGTAGACAGTCTAATGATAGACTGGTAAGTAGACAGTCCAATGATAGACTGGTAAGTAGACAGTCCAACGATGGACTGGTAAATCCAGGGCTTTTCCTTGCCCAGTATGATCGTCTCCAGGCGGCTACGCTTGAGGTAGAGCAGAAGGAACAAGTGATTACATCTGAGGGCGGGCAAGCGTTAGACCCCAAAGATCAACAACGTGATCCCTCATCGGGAACGTTTAGCTTACACCCCATCCCCTCAGTCACGGTACCACTACCACAATCGGTAATTTTACCCATCTCATTTACCACATCGGTGAGTACTCAGGCTGTTCAGCTTACACTATTATCAAATATTGAGGCTGCCCAAATTCGGGGCCGATCCTTTCTTTGGACGCCATCATCAAATGATGTGGGTGAGCATACGTTTACTGTGTTGGCGACCACAACGGATGGGCGCGTTCAAACTCAGGAGTTTAGGGTCAATGTGAGGCCATTTAATGCGCCTCCTAGATTTGCACCCACACGCGCCATGACCGTCCCAGCTGAGGAGTTTTTTACGACGCAGTTTTTTGCGCTAGATCCCGATGGATTGGATGGTGAGCTATTGGATTACAGAGCTCAAAATCTTCCGAAAGGGGCTACACTCGATCGCGAAACCGGTGTATTTGAGTGGACCCCCTCATCTGAGCAAATGGGTCTCGTCAGATTTCAGATTGTCGCTAAAGACCAATATGGAACAGCCTCTGTTCAAAACGTAGAGTTAAACGTCGTTTCTGTGGACGCTGAAGCTGCATCATTGAGTCAAGATGATCGCTGAGTTTCCCTCTAGTAGGTTCCTTTCGTGGTACCAACATCATGGCCGTGACCTTCCATGGCGTCAAACGAAGGACCCTTATTCGATTTGGGTCTCAGAAATCATGTGTCAGCAAACACGTGTGGACACAGTCATTGGATATTATCAACGTTGGATGCAAGCCTTTCCTACCATTGAGGCGTTGGCTAATGCCAGCGAACAGGAGGTCCTTAAATGTTGGGAAGGTCTTGGGTATTATCGGCGTGCTAGGCATCTTCATGCCTCCGCTAACATTGTGATGGATCAGTTTAATGGGGAGTTTCCTCACGATTTACCCTCGATTTTGAGCTTAAAAGGTATTGGTGCATACACGTCCGCTGCCATTGCTAGCATTGCCTTTGGCATCCCAAAAGGTGTTGTGGATGGTAACGTACTTCGAGTCGCATCGCGCTACCTGGGAATTGAAGATGATATCCGTAAAGGGTCAACACATCGTCAAATCCAATCGTGGATGGATTCTGTGATCGATCCTCACAGGCCAGGGGATTTCAATCAAGCCATGATGGAGTTGGGGGCGACCCTTTGTTCGCCGATAAAGCCGAGATGCGAGGTTTGTCCATTATCAGCGCAATGTATAGCCTTTGCAACAACTCGCACTGCCTCAATTCCCTACAAGTCGCCAGCCAAGAAAGTCCCGCATTACCCGATTGGAGTCGCTGTGATTAAAAATGGCCAAGGGGATGTCTTGATTGGTCGACGGCGCAGTGACCAAATGTTGGGAGGATTATGGGAATTTCCTGGAGGCAAGCAGGAGCCTGATGAATCGATTGAAGACACAGTAAAGAGGGAGATTCTTGAAGAACTGGGACTTGATATCGAGGTCATGGGTTCAATGTTGGATGTGCCTCACGCCTATTCACACTTCAAAGTGACCCTTCATGTGTACGAGTGTCGGCTGGCGAGAAAGGATCAAGAAGCTGTGGCACATGTCCATGAAGAGCTGCGATGGGTCCCTCCTCGTGAACTTGACGATTACCCATTCCCCAAAGCCAACAAAACAATCGTTGAGTCTCTTCAACAATAGTAGGCTGCAATGAAACCTCATTTTTGGATCGGTAGATTCACAACCTATGACCAATACGCCTCCCCCCTTTAAAGCTCACGAGTCTAATGAGGCTTGGACGCCATCACGAGCTGCATTTCGGGAAATTTCAGGCTATTGTGCGCTGAGTAAGCCCAAGCTGGACGCTTTGAAGCCTTGGTTAGATGAACATGCTGCTCGATTCGAGGAGCCACGCTATATCGAAAACGACCCAATCGGAGTTGTTTTAGGGTATGACCATCCTGCGGATCGTGAAATTGTGGCTTTTCTAGCTGCGATGATGGCTTGGGGACGTCGAGAGATTGTGATTCAAAAAACGTTGCAGCTTTTGGAGGCTTTGGGCCCTCACCCTGCCGAAACCTTGCGTCACACCAATGAGGAACAATGGACGCAATGGTTTTCTTCATTTAGACACCGAACATTTAATGTGATTGATATCGTGACATTTTTGCGGGGGCTCAAAGGATTACTTCACAAAGGGGGATCGTTTGAGGACACCTGGAAAGAGTGTTTTGACGCTGTTGGACAGAATCCAGTGGACCTCATGAGTGAGTTTCAACGGCGTTTTCGAGCTGCAGCCGAGCCCTTTCCAAAACGTACGAGTCGGCACATTTCGACACCAGAATCTAAAACCGCGTCAAAACGACTTTGGATGTTTTTAAGGTGGATGGTGCGCTCAAGTGGGCCTGTAGATTTGGGGCAGTGGGGATTTATCTCCCCATCACAACTACGCATCCCACTTGATGTTCATGTTGGAAGGCAATCTAGACGCCTCGGTCTTCTGAAAAGAAAAGCCAATGACGCTCTAGCAGTGGAGCAATTGACCGCAGTACTTCGCTATTTGGATCCTCATGATCCTGTGAAATACGATTATGCCTTCCTAGGGATTGGAATTGAAGGTGAATCCCTATAATCTAGCTTTCCTATTTTGAAAGCTCGAGTCGCGCTAGATATTAACAGAAAATACCCTTATTATGTAATGCTGTCAGAGATATGGTGTCCAGCAATTTGAACTCATGTCACTTTGCTTGTCGGAAAACACTATGCATCTCAACGGTAGCATAAATTAGCAATATAACCCTAGACATTGTTTCCATGAATGGAGTCAATATCAAAGACGGCGAAAATATAGAACGTGCCATCAATCGTTTTAAGAAAATGATGACACGCTCAAGAGTTCTTAACGAATATCGTGATCGTCAAGAATTCACCAAGCCTTCCGAAGCTCGTCGCGAATCACTCAAGAAGAGTGTCCGTGAGCAGCGTCGTCGTACTCGAGACAATTACTAAGACTACCTTTACGACACTGTAAAAGGGTTGGTAGACAATGTTCAGCCAACCTAAGGGTAGAACGTACACTTACACCTTTCGAGCATACCAGCTAAAGGCAAACATTCCCATGCCTATGCTGATGTAGTAGCTTATCATTCTCCATAGAAATACAGCGAGCCCTATAAACGCTGCGCGATCAATTAATGGGCCCAGAAACAGAACAAACAAGCCTTCGACACCACCAGATCCACCCGGGGTAGGTACTGCCACAAATGACAGATGCATTGCCAAACTCCGCAACACCAGCAATACTTCTTGAGCGGGCAGTAGACTTAAGATTACAATGACAGGCAATGCAATGCGGCAGAGCCACATACCGAGAGTCAGCCCAAAGGCTTTGGCAAAATACACGGGTGGTTTAGAGCGAATCTGATTGGAGTGAGCCTCAAGATTCTCAGCCTCCACGAGGGCTTTTTCTTTGACTCGACGGAGTAATGGGAGTCGAACTATCTGCTTCACAATCGACTTAAGGGACGACGGGTTTACGAGCAATCCATACGTTAGCAACCCACCGTAGCCAATCAAGGCAATATAAATCAGCATCATCGTCACCCCACCCACGACACCTGCTTGCTCTGGAATGACCTCAAAATAGAGACCTGTTATGAACAAAAGAGGCACCGCCAGTGAATACCAAATGTGATCGAGCAATACCCCAAACATCATTACGATGGTAGACTTCCCTAAACTCACCCCTTCCCGTGTCATAGCATAGGTTGCTACGGGGGCTCCGCCGATGGTAGAAGGTGTCACTGCGGAGGCAAAATCCCATGAAAGTATCAGTCGAAAAGCGCCTGGCCAAGTGAGCTGCCTGTCTGAAAACAGCTTTAACCTGGCAGCACCTAGATAAATTCTTAATGCAGATACACCAAGGGCAAGAAACAATCCCGGAAAACGCTTCGGTTTGAGATGTTCTAACGTCCCAGGTGTATAGGTCATAGCGATGACAATAGACATCGCCGCCACACTCAGTGCCATCGACCCCGCGATGTAGCGCCACGAAATATGAGGTCTCGTCGTTGCCTCAGAAGATGACGAGGGTGTCTCCTTATGCGATGGTAATGTCATGTGTTAAGTACACGTCCTGGATGGTGCGTAGAAGCTTGGCTCCTTCATCCATCGGCCGTTGGAATGCTTTGCGACCACTAATGAGCCCCATACCGCCAGCTCTCTTGTTGATAACCGCTGTTTTGACAGCATCGGCAAAATCATCACTTCCAGACGCGCCACCCGAATTGATCAGTCCCGCACGGCCCATAAAACTATTAACCACTTGATAACGGGTCAGATCAATGGGATGATCCGATGTGAGTTCTGAATAAATTCGTTCGTCCAATTTCCCGTAAGATGAACTGCCCGAATTCAATGCTTGATAGCCACCATTATTTGTTGGCTGTTTCTGTTTAACGATATCAGCCCCAATTGTGACACCTATGTGGTTTGCTTGCCCTGTAAGATCTGCCGATGTATGATAGTCGACACCATCCACTTTGAACGCATTATTTCGGGTGTAACACCATAAAATTGTCGCCATACCCAATTCATGGGCGTAAGCAAATGCCTCGGCGACCTCCACAATTTGTCGGTTGGATTCTTCTGAACCAAAATAGATCGTTGCCCCAATGGCCGCTGCCCCCATGTCATAGGCTTGATCAATGGTGCCAAACATGATTTGATCAAACGTATTTGGATACGTTAGAAGCTCATTGTGATTAATCTTCACAATAAACGGAATTTTATGAGCATAGCTACGTGCAACACTTCGTAATACGCCAAACGTTGATGCTACAGCGTTACACTCTCCTTCTATGGCAAGCTTGACAATGTTTTCTGGATCAAAATAGAGTGGGTTTTTTGCAAACGAAGCCCCTGCAGAGTGCTCAATACCTTGATCTACAGGTAAAATGGACATATACCCCGTGCCACCCAGACGACCGTGGTCAAGGAGGCGCTGTAAATTCGCTAATACTCGGGGTGTTCGATCTGACTTTGCCCAAATTTGGTCTACATACTCAGGTGATGGAAGGTGTATATGATCCTTAGAGATCGTCTTGGACGTATGGTTTAAAAGAAACTCAGCTTCATCGCCGAGGAATTTTTCGAGGTCTGCTTGGCTTAGTGACATAATCTAAGAGCGAGGGTTAGATATTCTTGAAATGGATACTTAACGGTAATTGAATAATATACGACCTCAAGGGTGAAATGGCACATCGTGAGTAAAAACCGTAGTTTCGATGTAGATTAAAAAACCCAGTCTATGAAACTAGGAACACTCGATTTAGGACCGCGACCATTATTCTTAGCACCGATGGAGGATGTGACCGACTCCCCTTTTAGACAGATGTGTCGAGAGGCGGGTGCATCCGTCGTTTACACTGAGTTTGTTAGTAGCGAAGCGATCATTCGAGAAGTGGATCGTGCGCTTCATAAACTTGATTTTGAGGAGATGGAGCGTCCTTTTGGTATACAATTATTTGGAGGACGCGAGGAAGCGATGGAGGGAGCTACCGAAATTGCCCTTCGATGGAAACCAGACATCGTTGATATCAATTTTGGGTGCCCCGTGTATAAAATTGTCGACAAAGGGGCAGGTGCGGCATGCCTAAGGGATTTGGATATGATGCAGCGGATGGCCAAAACGGTGGTAGACGCTGCTGCTTCGGTCTCGCCAGACACGCCTGTGACAGTAAAAACACGTCTTGGCTGGGATGAAGACTCCATCAAAATTCAAGAAGTGGCACTCATGCTCCAAGAGGTTGGTGTAAAAGCACTGACGGTTCATGCCCGGACCCGAAATCAAAAGTATAAAGGCGATGCACGATGGGAGTGGTTGGCCAAAATTAAAGAGACCCCTGGTTTCACGATTCCTCTGATTGGCAATGGAGATGTAACCACGCCAGAATTGGCAAAAAAAATGTTTGATGAAACTGGTGTGGATGGCGTCATGATTGGACGTGGAGCGATTGGCAACCCCTTCATCTTTGAACAAGCGCGTGCGCTTTTAGATCATGGCGAGCAACTTGCACCCATGACAGCAGCAAGGCGAGTAGAGGCATGTGCGACTCAGCTTGAGCGATCTGTAGAACACCATGGAGAACGTTTTGGTGTCATCATGATGAAAAAACACTACGGACAATACCTGAAAGGAATTCGAAACAGCCAGAAACTGCGTGGAGAAATCATGCAGGAAAAAGAGATGGATCCGATCCTGGAACTTCTGCTGAACTTTAAAGAGGAAGAACTTTACGCGGTGGCTTAAATCATCTTTACTTTCAGCAAGATGAGATGAATCTTAATTAAAAGATCCACGAAGCGGCTATTAAATCCTCACAAATTACTCAGTTCAGTATTTTGTTATTACAAAAACTCTTTACATAACCACAATCTGATCCGAATAAATCTTGGCCGGGTTTCCTGCTCTGATGTGCCATGAGGGCATCTCAATCGGACTCTCGGCATGCACTTTTATGTATCTGGCCTGTTTGGATTCAATGTCTGCACGAAAAGACTGAACCCGAATACTTGTGACCTCAGGATTATTATCAGGATTTGGATCATGAGGATTTTCTATACGTACGGGATCCTCATAATTTTCACCATCAACTGATAATTGATACTCCACAAATTTAGGTAAAATTGTGAGGTGCCATTTCGGTTGAGCCTGGGCATTTAAGAAATCCATATTAATGGTTTGAATAGATTGAATTTCTTCTAAATCAAGAACGAACTCCATGTGCTCTCCCTCAAAACCAACCCAATTTACGCCAATTTTATCCGGGAATCTCCATGACTCATCGGATCCGAAAACTCCATCGGTCAGTGCTTCGACTCCTTTCGTCTGTTCACTACTTTTGGTAATGGGGGTCACTTTTTTATGGAGTGATATTGAAGTGGCCACCTCCTCCATCTTATCAAAAATACGCTCATACGCCAGCAAGTATTCATCTGCAGATGTGGTTCTTTCCCTGATTCGGTTGACTCCATATCCCTTACAACGATCCACAAACTGATTTACAAGCTCTCTCATTTCAGGCTTAACGACGATTCTCCCCTCTCTGTTATGTAAGAACATACTTCGGGGTGTATCCACTTCTGTGCGGCCTATTTGAATCTGAGCGAACATCAATGGGAGCCTCGCAATTCTAACTCGTCGTAATCTTTCAGCGTCTCCTTCCACAGCCTGCTCTGCAAGATTAAACATCTCCTCATAATCTTCCATTAAACTAGCTGACAAATAAGTCTCCTTTGCATCAATTGGAGAATCAAAAATCTTAAGTTCGTGGTTAGTTGCCAGCAGTGCCTCTCTCATCGTATCAATGTACTGAGATATGTATGTCCCAGCATCTCCAAAATATCCTTCAAGAAAATCGTTCATGATCATATCTTCATCAGCTTCAGGATTCCACATCAGCTTGTTGATCAGATATGATCTCAAACTCCCCATTTCACTTCCGGCTTGCGACGTTGCCTGCATAAACAGAGAATCTACATTGTTCTCCTTGTAAAATTTAATATTTGGTTTCAGAGTGTGAAGATTCGGAAAGGGACTGATTGGATTTGCAAACTGAATATTATAGTCCCAGATCAAAATTCTTTCACTGATTTTCCCCCAATCCTCTAAATCGCTGGTGAATGACGGGGCGGTTTCATATATAGGTCTATGCCGGGCAGGACCAATTGGACACAACATAATGTTGACATTGGGACCGGCTTTAATATGGTCCGGCGCTTGGCGTGTATACCAGTAGGCCAGCGTAGATATAATTTTATCAGGAAATTCCTTTGCCACTTTATTCACAAAATAGATAAGTGACCCACTTGGCACTCCATATTCCAATTCTGGTCGTGTTCCACCATATTTTTCATTTAACTCTGTGCAGGGATCACATGTACAATACTGATCATTATCTTCCGGACTCACAGACCAATAAAGCGCTTCGGGTTTTTCAGCCATTCTTTTTCGTAGATTTTCAACGACAACCTCAAAAACTTCATCATTCGAAAGGCATAACTGAGTACTTGGATTTCGCTTTCCACCTCGCCACGAGTAATACTCAGGATTAGATTCAGCATACTTTTCCGGTGGAACCAGTTCATGAAATGTATGCACAAACATTCCCCACGATTTCTCACTACTGTCGAGTCTATGCCAGTCAAAAATATCGCCATCAGCTGTATTGTAGTAGTTGGTCTGACGATAGTTCATCCCAGGTATAGAGATCGAATCTGAGGGAATTTCAACAGAGTTAATATCCGGTACAAATGTACTTACAGAATCATATTTTCGATAACCTAACGCTTCAAGAAATCCGTAAACGCCGTAAAGTACTCCCTTCTCCGAACCCCCCGCGATTGCAAAATTATCGCCTTGAGTTCTGAAAGCGTATCCATCTTTTGCGATTTGCTCGTAGTCAATACCCAGTTGTTCAGAAAAACGGGTATGTCCAATATAAATTCCTTTTTTGCCTTGAAAAGAAGCCTCATCAGCAATAGGAAAGTCGATATCTGCCTTTGCCAGATAATCCTTGAGCTGTTGAGCTGCCTTCTTTTCTATTGAATTATCATTGCTTTTTCTATATACAATTTGGTAATCCTGAACCTCTGAATTGGTTACTCTCTCATCAGTTAAAAGCGCAGCTCTGAGTGCAGAGGGTAATACCGTCAACCCACCGGTTATAAGAGTCGATGCCTTTAAAAAATCTTTTCTTGATACCTTTCCTTTTTTAGAAACATCATCCATAGCTACAACCGACTTTATTTTTGATTTTGCAAGTGGACTATACTATCAATTTAGGAATAATCACAAAACTGTAAAGATTATGTTTACATTTTTCAGATTCCATACAAGATTCACGTCTTGGCTGGGATGAAGACTCCATCAAAATTCAAGAAGTGGCACTCATGCTCCAAGAGGTTGGTGTAAAAGCACTGACGGTTCATGCCCGGACCCGAAATCAAAAGTATAAAGGCGATGCACGATGGGAGTGGTTGGCCAAAATTAAAGAGACCCCTGGTTTCACGATTCCTCTGATTGGCAATGGAGATGTAACCACGCCAGAATTGGCAAAAAAAATGTTTGATGAAACTGGTGTGGATGGCGTCATGATTGGACGTGGAGCGATTGGCAACCCCTTCATCTTTGAACAAGCGCGTGCGCTTTTAGATCATGGCGAGCAACTTGCGCCCATGAAAGCAGCAAGGCGAGTAGAGGCATGTGCGACTCAGCTTGAGCGATCTGTAGAACACCATGGAGAACGTTTTGGTGTCAACATTATGAAAAAACATTATGGCGCATACCTCAAAGGGATCCGTGGAGGCAAACAGCTACGTACGTCTATTATCACGATGGAAGATCCTACTGAGATACTGGCTCGTCTTCGTTCATTTGAGGCTGTTGACGATGACGCCGCACGCCAACACGCTTCGAACAGGAAACCCGCAGTGGCTCAGTCTGAGGAAATTCCCAGAGAATCTGTCCTCATATAAGGGCGTAACACGTCAGGAACCTGGATTTCCCCGTTCGGTTGCTGATATTGCTCAATGATCGCTGCAACAATTCGAGGAAGAGCAAGACCGGAGCCATTCAGCGTGTGGACAAGCTCAATAGCCCCTTGCTCATCTTTGGCACGAATCATCATTCTTCGCGCTTGAAAATCTTCGAAATTGGAGCAAGAACTGACTTCTAACCACCGTTGCTGACCTGGGCTCCAAACCTCCATATCATACTTTTTGGACTGCGTGAAGCCCATGTCTGCTGTGCACATGAGTAACGTGCGATAGGAAAGCCCCAAAGCTTCGATTAAAGACTCCACATAAGAGCGCAATTCCTCGAGCGCTTCATAGGAGGTCGAAGCTGGGACCATATAAACGAGCTCAACCTTGTCAAATTGGTGGAGCCTATTGAGCCCACGAACCTCTTTGCCATAGGATCCTGCCTCTCGTCGCCAACAAGGAGTATAGGCGCAGTACTTAAGGGGTAAGTCCGATGCAGAAAGCACTTCATCGCGATGAAAATTGGTCACTGGAACTTCAGCTGTAGGAATGGTGAAAAATTCATCTCTTGGAATCACATACATCATATCTTCCTTATCAGGAATCTGCCCCGTTCCCCGAGCGGAGTCTTCATTCACCACAAAAGGGGGTTGTATCTCAGTAAACCCAGCATCTGAGGCAGTGTCTAAGAAATATTGGATTAGGGCTCTTTGGAGTCGTGCAATGGGGCCAACATAAAATGGAAATCCCGCCCCCGTCACTTTAACTCCACGCTTGAAATCAATCCACCCCTGCTCCTCGGCAATCTCCCAGTGAGGCTTTCTCCAAGTATCCGAGAGAGCCTCCCCGTGGTGGTGTATGGCTTGATTATCCTCGGGAGTTGACCCAACCGGGACAGACTCATGTGGGATATTGGGGATACGTAGTAGGTAACCGTCTCGTGCCTCTTTAAGCTCCAAAAGCCCCTCTTCAAGGGTTTTTAGAGCCTCTTTGGCCTCCCCTGTTTTGGCAATAATCGCCTCTGCTTCATCTTTTTTGCCTTGAGCCATTAACTGGCCAATCTCTTTAGCCTGCTTATTGGCTTCTGCCCTTTTGCTATCAAGCTCAGCTACAGCTTGTCGCCAGGTTTCATCTGCTTGAATGGCATTATCCACCAAGGAGGTTTCTGTTTCACCTTTGGCAAGCATCCCTTGCTTAATCAGGTCGGGGTGTTCACGTAATCGTTGGATATCTAACATGGCTCAAAAGGTATGAAATATCGATGAGTTCCGTGAGTCAGAAACGTACATTAACATGGTAGGTTAAGGGGTCTTGACCTTTCTTGCGCTGTCCCAACATCGATTGATTGCCAAATATTGTTAGGTTATCTTGAATATTCACATTAATAACTTTGACTTTAAATCCTAAATACGGGGCGTAAATGAGTGTTGTCTTGGATGAAATTGACATCAAAATCTTAAATCACCTTCAAAAAGCTGGGCGCGCGCAGAGAAATGAAATTGCTGATGTGGTTCATTTGTCAGTGCCTTCCGTCTCGGAGAGAATGAGGAAATTGGAGGAGCGGGGGTTAATTCAAGACTATGTTGCTATTCTCGACGCAACATCATTTCATTTTGACATCACGGCGTTCATTTTTGTGGAAGTGGATGGCTCCCATCATTATCCAGAGTTTGTTAAACATGCCTCTGAACACCCTGAGGTGTTAGAATGTCATAGTATTACGGGTGAAGGGTCTCACATGCTTAAAGTTCGAACAAAGAATACCACCACCTTTGAACAATTTTTATCCCAAGTGCAGTCATGGGGGGGCGTGAGTAAAACACGGTCTAATATTGTGTTGTCAACCTTCAAAGAGTCCCAAAACATCCCGATTGAAAAAACGGTTACGGTAAAGGGGGCAGGTCGTTGATCTTGCAATGGGTGAGCTTACATGGGATGAACGTGTGTCGATTGAACGTGTATCGATTGAACATAAATCGGTCACGCATGAGTTGGTGTACCATGAGAGCATTGGTGATGGGATTCGCCTGCATTTGGAGCTGCCTTTTAGTTGGCCAGTTGGCGTTTGGGCAGTTGGCATTCGGGCAATCTGCGATTGGGGAATCGGCGCAATCCCCGCTCAAGGTTGGAATTTGGAGTAATCAACGTGTTACAGCCGATTCAGGCATGTCGGGTGGTGTCGAGGGGGTCTCAAAGCGGTGGGTCTACCCAGAACCCTATTTATGGTTTGCGCCCTCTACGATCGAGGATGATGAAGCCCATGCGCTGACAATGGATCGATACCACCAGGTGACTGATCAGCTTTATTTACTCTCCCCAAATCGCTCACGATTACAAACCTTTGAGCTGTGGTCTCGCGATGGTGTCACACTCGATGGAGATGACCCTTCCATCCTTCCACGTCCACCATCATTAAGCGCTGTGGATCACACAGAATGGATTGTCTCTTTAGCTGATTTGGACGCCACATTGAATGGGCTAGATAATGGACTCCTGGAGGGTGACATTTGGGTGGGACCATGGCCTGATGCTACGCTTCCTGAGATGTTAATCGTGTTGGAGTCTCTACGTGAAAGCTCGGCTACATCGATTTGGATAGAGGAGTCGTTATATAAACAGATACTAACGCTGAAGCCAGCTTTAGGTCCCATCTTTGGTGACTGGGCTGATGGGAGACGAACGGCTATTCCTTTTGCGGAGGAGCAACCTGACAATGCTCTTTCTCGTCAACCAACGATATTATGGGGCATTGTTTTTATGGTCTTTGCCTTATTTATACGACGCCAGAAGTACTACTCACAACGACTCTATCGCACCTTCATCAATGGTCGAGCTGGTGTGACGTTGCGTAACTCTCGCAATCTTAGAGAGGGTCGTTGGAGTGTCATATGGATGCTGGCAGCGGTGTTGTTTATCTCGTCCATTATCCCCTCATGGTTGATGGGTGGGTTTTCTGCGCAAGTTACCCATGGGTGGATGAGCGCAGCGATTCTCCCTTATCCCATCGACAAGTACTGGATGGGCTTGTGGTTTTGGTTTCCTATTATTTTTTGTTGGGTGGGTTATCAATGGCTGCTTGTCTACATCAGTTCACATCAGCCATCGCTTTCGGAATCCAGTTCTATTCTTGGGTGGATGGAGCATCTTCACGGGGTTTGGTGGGTTGGATGGGTCGTACTCTATGGCCTGGGTGTGCTCGACCAAGGGATTGGATGGATTCTTGGTGGGGCTGTGGGCTTTCAGGCATTCTTTGGGGTTGTTGCGATATGGAATATGTCGCGCCCAAAACAACATGTTGTCATCTTGAAATCAACCCTATGGTCACTTCTTTCTGTTGGCTTACCAGGCTTTATACTGTTGTTATTGCTTCAAACAAACGCTGGACAAACGGCACTTCTCATGGCAGATTTATTATGACTGCTTTCGACGCCGAGCCACAGGGATTTGCATAAGCTCGCGGTACTTGGCTACGGTTCGTCTTGCAATTTGAATTCCCTCTTGGTTGAGTTGATCCGTGAGCGTCTGGTCGCCAAGGGGGGCTGTTGGGTCTTCGTCCTGAATCCATGCTCGGATTTTCTCCTTAACGTCCGAACTAGAAAGTTCACCTCCGTCTTTTAGAGGGATGCCTTCGGTAAATAAGTCTCTGAGTTGAAGGTTATGGTGAGGTGTTTGAAGAGATTTTCCTTTTACCACTCGGGAAATTGTTGAGATATCCATGCCAATGTCTTCAGCAATATCTTTTAAAATCATGGGTTTAAGCCCTTTTCCGGTGGATAAATAGACCGTTTGATGCCGTACAATGGCCGTCATCGTCCTCAAAAACGTTTGCTTGCGCTGCTCAATGGAGTCCATGAACCATGTGGCTGCATCAATCTTTTCTTTGATAAATGCTCGGGTCTCTTCGTTCTCCTTGGATTTCGATTCAGACGAAGAGTCTTGAAGCTGGTCCCACATGGCTTTGTAATGCCTTGATAAACGAAGCTTGGGCGCGTTTCTAGGATGGAGTTTTATAACAAATACCCCCTCATCGGTTTCGATTTGAGCCGCTCCATCGACTCCATTCGCGAGCCATGAGGCTCGTGTCGTTACATCGAGTTGAGACAATTCACCAAAGGTGTAAAATTGTATCCTCACATCTGGTTCTTGAATAACCCACTGAGGAGAATCATCCCCTTCAATGGAGCCTGGTTTGGGATTACAAGCTCGAATCCGTTCAAGGGCTGGCGTTAACTCCTCCTGCGTAAGACCCAATTGCTCTTGGAGTGTCGTCCAATGTTTTGCTTCAAACAACGGCCAATGATTGCCCACAATATCTGATGCAAGTTTTACCGGTGAATCCAGCCGACTGTCATGGTCTGCCTCATTAAGCTGTACCCAAAGGCACTCCTGAAGTGTTTTTGCAGCAACTCCAATCGGCTCAAGACGCATCACAAGCTGACGAACTCGTTCAATATCGTGTTCATTGACGGGGAAGCCTTGGTCAAAGGCAAGACGGTCTGCAATCGCCGTCTCGTCACGACGAAAGTACCCATCATCATCCAGTGAGCCCAAAATTTGCTCAGCAATCGCTTCGTCCATCGGATCTAGATCCATCAAATGAACTTCTTGCTCAAGGCGCTCTAGCAGATTCATTACGTAAGGATCAGGCCGATCGATCTCTTTTTGTGCAGGACGTTGATTGACAACATCATCGGTTGCTTCACTATTTTGGAGATACTCTTCCCACTCATCAGAGGGCTCTTGGTCTTTTTCCTCCAACTCTGACTCGGCAGTATGTTCGTCGGTTGAGTCACTGTCTGACAACTCCGTAGCGTCCCAAGGCGTATCCTCCTCTAGGAGTGGATTTTCCTCAAGCTCAGATTTTACCCGTTGCTCAAACGCTAGAGTGGGTAATTGCAACAATTTCACATACTGGATTTGTTGCGGCGACAAGGTTTGCCCTTGTGCTTGCTTTTGCTTCTGCTGCAGTGTTGATCGCTGTTCAGAGTTCACGTGACGTTGGAAGAAGGATTTGAGAATGAGGGATTGGAGCCTACAACCTTTGTTTTCAAATTATTCAAGCCGAATATACTGATCTCCTGGCAACCGCTTAATGTGTTGGAGCCATTCCAGTTCTACTAACGCATAAAGGACCTCGCTACGTTGATTTGGCATCGCTTGCATCAATACATCGATGGATATAGGCGTTGAGTCGCATCTACTCAAGATTTCGGATTGTAATAATGTGAGTGTTGGGGTCGTCGCTTGTGTTGAGTCGGCAGTCGTAGCATCAGACTCTAATGGAATCTCTTCATAACTCTCAGAGAGAATATCATTGGCCGACCTTGTCAACGATGCTCCATCGCGAAGTGCATAGAGTGACCCACCACTTTGAGGCTCACTAGGTGCATAGGGGATGGCATAAAAGTCGCGTCCTTGTTCTTTGACATACGACTGGGTAATCATACTCCCCCCTTTACGTGCTGATTGGCCTAGCAAACACGCACGAGAAAGGCCACTGATAATGCGATTCCGTTTGACAAAATGGTGTTTGGCCGGAGGAGCGCCTGGTGGGAATTCAGAGATGTGTAGCCCACCTTGTTGTAATATTTCTTTGGCCAGTGCACGATGTTGCGCTGGATAGACCCGGTTAATGCCGGACCCAAACACTGCCAAGGTGACTCCTCCTGCATCTAAAGCCGCACGATGCGCTACTTGATCAATACCTTGGGCAAGTCCACTTACAATGCCCAAACCTGCTCTTGCACAATCCTCGACAATGATTTTTGTCTCTCGAACAGCCGTATGCGTGGGTCGGCGTGTGCCCACAACCGATAATAAAGGTCTCTTTAGAGCCTCAAGATCCCCTCTCATCCATAAAAATGGGGGTGGTTCAAAAATATGACGAATCATCTCTGGGTATTCAGGATCTAGCCTGGTTACGATTGCAGCCTCAATCTTTTGAGACTCTAGCATCCACCCACGTGCTTCTCGAAGCAAACCCTCAGGAATAATGCCATCAGAAATGACCCTAGCTAGGGGTGCTTTCTTGACGCTCATGTCTTGGAGCCACTGTGGGTTCCAAGTCGAACTGGGACATTCCAAGTGTGCATCCAACAATTGATTCAACGTTTTGACACCCACATTGGGATAAATAGAAAGTGCAAGAAGCCTTTCTATGGGGACTGGGACCCTTTCCACGACCTAGTGTGGCATATCCTTTGAGGGGTGAGCATCATCGTCGGGTGGCTCTCTCCATGATTCGGTATCGGGTGGATTAAGCTCTTTGAGCTTTGTCCATAACGTCTCTTTTAGCTTATCTATTCCTTGGTTTGTCACTGAAGAGCATAACACAACATCGCATTGAGGATCTTTTGGCAAAGGTTGGTCCAGTGGCACATCCCCCAACAAATCCATTTTGGTAATCGCTAAAACCCGGGGCAGCGTGAGCAAAGAGGGCTCATAAGAGCTGAGTTCATTAAGCAACACCTGGTACTCTTCAGTGATCTTCGTTTGGGATGAAATCACAAACAACAAACATTGGTTTCGTTCGATATGCCGTAAAAATTGCAGCCCTAATCCCTTGCCTTCATGAGCTCCCTCGATGATTCCTGGGATATCGGCCATCACGAAACTTCTATAATTTGACAATTGCGCTACCCCTAAGTTGGGCTCAATCGTCGTAAATGGATAGGATGCAATTTTGGGTTTTGCATCTGAGACAACAGATAGTAAGGTGCTTTTTCCGGCATTTGGGAATCCAACCAACCCAATATCTGCTAAAAGTTTAAGCTCTAATTCCACCACTCGTTCTTCTCCAGGGCGCCCCTCTTGCGCTCTTTGTGGCGCTTGATGGGTTGCGCTCCTAAAATGCCAGTTGCCAAGACCACCATCTCCACCTTCAGCGATCACAATGGTTTGATCCTCATAAATGATCTCACCTATTTGTTGTGATGTCTCCGTATCTTTAACAAGGGTCCCTAAAGGAACATCCAAGACAATATCTTCACCTTGTTTGCCAGATTTTCGAGATCCTGCACCAGGCTTTCCTGGTTTTGCTTTGATGAATTTTCGATACCGGAGATCTAAAATGGTGTTAAGCTGAGGGTTCCCCTTAAGTACAACACTCCCCCCTTTGCCTCCATCTCCACCATCAGGTCCCCCTTTGGGTACATATTTTTCTCGACGAAAATGGACTGAGCCATCACCACCACGGCCTGCCGTTACATAAATTTTGGCATAGTCAGCAAATCTCATGCGGTGAATCCAAAGGGTTGAGTCAATCGACTTTGGCCGACTCATCGATTGAGTTTCTGGTCGTAAGGTCATGTTCATAGGCTCTAGGATAGGAATCAGTCATGGTGGGGTCATTCACACATGGCGAGATCATTCACTCATGGCGAGATCATTCACTCATGGCGAGATCATTCACTCATGGACGACATTATCCTACAGAACCTTTACAGCAATAAACCTTACATCAAAATAGCTTTTTTTGCCTTAGGAAGGGATCAAGCACTCAAAAAAGCACTATTTAGTGGCTTTAGGCGCTAGTAAACGGGCAACTTGGGCTAGTTTTCGCTTGATCGACGGTCGTTTGACAATAAAATCAAGAAAACCGTGCTCTAACAAGTACTCAGACGTCTGGAATCCTTCCGGTAAATCCCTGCCAATGGTTTGACGGATCACGCGAGGGCCAGCAAATCCTATTAAGGCGCCAGGTTCGGCAATATTCACATCCCCAAGCATGGCATATGATGCGGTAACCCCTCCTGTTGTAGGATTGGTCATGTAGGAGATGTACAACCCACCCTCCTCATGAAATAATGCTAGTTTTGAGGTAATCTTAGCCAATTGCATGAGACTTAGAACACTCTCCATCATTCTTGCCCCACCACTTTGTGAGAGGATCACCAAAGGAAGCTTAGACTTGCGTGCCTCATCAATCGCCAAGCTAATGCGTTCTCCAACAACTGAGCCCATTGAGCCACCGATAAAGGCAAAATCCATGCAGGCTACCACCATATCGAGCCCATCCACCTTCCCTTTTCCAACGTTGATCGCATCGGTCAAGCCTGACGTTTTCTCGGCTTCCACAAGTCGATCTTTGTAAGCTTTACGGTCGACAAACTCTAACTCATCGACGGAGCGAATATTCTCCCCAAGGCGTTTTGGCGGCTTGTCAAAGATGTATTCGAAATACTCCGCGCTGCCAACCCGAAAATGGTATCCGCTATTGGGATCAACCCAGAAATTACTCACCAACTCCCGTCTGTGAACTGTTTCACCTGATGTTGGGACTTTAATCCATACCCCATCAGGGATATCTTTACGGATTTTTGTGGTGATATTCGAGGTGCTACGTTTAAACCAAGGCATAGACAAGTGTTTTGGGTAGTATAATGATTTTCAATCAACTCAGGTACAAGGGAACTGCATCCTTTGCCGTTGTGACCTGCATGTACTTGTGCGCATTTTGAGTGTGAAAAAGCCATCTCTGGCCTCTGGTAAGGTACTCGGGGGGATCGAAGCGTTGAATCTCCGGATTTGAAATGGTCAATCGCTCCATACCAAACCCTGTTAGCACCGCTGATGATACCTCTGAAAGTCTCGCTTCGACATCCTCAATAGGTCGAATTGCTTGACTCGATATGGTTTCGAGGCGTTGCACCCCTTCCGGTGTCGTAACGCAAGTACCACTCCAATGATATACGTGGGTTCTTCGTGCATCCAAAATGGCATGAATCTCCTGAATAGCATCCAGATTCACATTTTCTACATTCTCAAAACACACACGACCAGCTAATGCAATCAAGGTATCCATCATTCGTATGGGAATGTCTCTTCCAAAACAGAATCCACGAACAAACGACGCACCAATCCGTAAACCTGTAAACGATCCTGGCCCCCGTCCCAAGACGATTGACTTAATGGCCTCCGCGTCGACACCACGTTCCTTCAAAAGCTGGTTCACTTGAGCGTCCAGTGCCTTGGAGTGGGATCCTTTCCCCTCCACTTCCAGCTCGGACCACTCTCCATCAGCATCAAGTAACCCCACGGAGCAACGTGGTGTAGCTGTCTCAATAAAAAGAGTTGGTAGGGTATGTTGATTCATCGCGGATAGGATGGCTCCTCGTGTCCATGGTTCAAGGGGTTGAAAGAGTCCACCGAGCTTGACTGAGCACCACCCATCGCTGGAATGCCTGACGAAGGGTTGGATACGCGTCGGGGGAAAAAGAAGATTGGCTCCTTTCAAGGTCAAAAGACGCGATTAGTGAAGAGCCAGATTGAGCAGCATTCGCCTCGAATCGAACACCATCGGCTTGGAGACTCGACGGGATAGGTGCTTGCGCGATGGACCAGTTTTGAGGGAGTTGAAGTTGAAAACTCACGGTGACTCGTTCCTTCGCTCGCACATAGATAGACGTTTTTCTCGACGCTGCTTGGTATGGAGACTCCTCTAAAGCCCCAAAGATCATTGCGGGAATATCCATTTGATCTACAAATTGGACACCCACATCAGGAAGAATCACATCAAATTGTGCCCTAATCACCCCAGAGTCTACATATCGATTGGTAAACTCCAACGATGAATAGGAGCTCGTGGGATAGCGATCTAAAAATGTTCGACGAACAAGGGATTCCAAGGGTTGTGTCTCTAGGCGTTCCAAAAATTCTTTGGCTGCGAATCCTTCCAATTCAATCGTGACCTTGCCCGAGATTTCTCCCCCCATGGTAAGGCGTCCATCCAATGTGAAGGTACTTCCATACGCGAGTTCGTCTGAGTTCACTGTGGTCCAACGATAGCCTTCAGGATGGAGTGTCAAGGCTGTACGCTCGACAAGGGAGGCATCAACATAAGGAACTCTAGCCCATGGATCGGACGGCTGAACCCACCATTGTTGACCGGATCGTGGATCCTCTACCAACAATACCATGGTTCGAAATGCTTGAACGCTGGGAAACTCTTGGTCGATATCGCCAAAACGTCCGTCATTCATAAAGTGAGGAATCACCTTATATCCAGCACCTTGGGCCATAGCCATAAACGCTAATGTTGCCGTGGATGCTTTTAACCCGACACTATCTAGTGTAGCCGGAACCTTTCTATCTGGTCCTTTTCTATCCGGCCCCTGTTTATTCACCCCCTGGATTGACCTAAACAACTCATTAAGCACCACATCATCCGGCACAATAGAAGGTGTCGACTGCACCGTTACCTTTTGGTGCAATGTGTCAATCATAGCGTGCAAACGTTGTGGGGCATTCGCCTTCCCTTGTGGGCCGCTTTGTTCAATTTCTGCACCGAGTTCCCTCCATAAACTAGCCTGAGGCACTGAACTGCGCTCATATGGAGCGACCAAACGGCGTAGTTGAGCTTCGACGACCGCCCATGAATTCTCAAGGGGTTGCCTTGGAATCCCAAATTCCCCCATCATGAAGCGAATGGCCGTCCCTTCATCCGGTGAGGGAATCGATACATAATCAAATTCCTCAGCAGGGATGGCTCGCCCTATCCAATGATCGATACGAAGGGGATCTGGTCGGTCAATGGAAAACACTTGAATCACAGATGACGTATCCACAACCTCACTTGCGAGACGTATTCGATTATTGGGATCCTGTAATTTGGTTTGATACCGAATGTAGTTGGGCGAGATAAGGTGAACGGACGCTTGATGTACAGGCACACGATCTGAAAACGACACATCAGGGAGTTCATCAACACGACGTAGGATGCGTTCATATTGGATATCCATCACCACCCCATCGGTCACATTAGGCATGACAAATTCAAGGACATCAAGATCTTTCGAAAACTGACTCTGCCTAATGTCATCCAGACTTAAATAGGTGTGAGTACCGTTAGGTGCAATAGTCACACCTGAGAGGTTGACAACTTGGATATCCTCACGCTCACGCGACAGTGGAATCGTTACCAACGAGGCGTCAAGAAGCGCTTGAGGGTCTTCCGTTTGAAGGCGCACACGTTTTTGGACCTGAAGTCTAGCTACGATTCGATCATCGACGATTTCAAAGGTAATGACGTGACGATGGAGGAGAACTTCATAGGGGTAGGCTGCCGAGTCAGGCCGCTCAAACGCAGTGCGTGGAATCACGCCGGGTGTTATTTCGGTGTCATCCAACAACGTGGTAGAAACGTGGTCTTGATCAGGTTCTGGGAAAAGCACCGGTGGCTTGGGCACTATTATCGATTGCTGAGTCGAGCGTTGGTATTGCTCCTGAGGCTGTTGTTCTTGATCCTGTTGTTCTTGATCCTGTTGATTTTGACCCGATGAATACGTGTCTTGGGCCATAGCCAGCGAGCCATGCACGAATAGTAACAGTGTAATCCACCAGCTACATAAGCCCACCCTCACCCAGTCTGCCACTCTAGCGTATGTGATCCCACGAGCCATAAAGCTTAGAGCTCATTCTCCACCCATTGACCACGATGATAAATCGCCTCAGCTCTTCCTTGAAAAGTCTCCCCCACATAAGGGGAATTTTTTGATTTTGAGTGGATTCTTTGCGGTGTGTATTCCCACTGCTCATCAGTGTTAAAGACCGTAAGATTTGCTGGTTGATTCACATCTACTGTTGGAACCTCCAGAGACAAAATTTGTCGTGGGGCAATCGCTAGTTTGGTCACTAAATCGGAGAGTGAACAGTGACCCGGCTTCAACAAACGGCGAACAGATACACTCCACGCTGTATCCAACCCAATAATTCCATTGGGCGCGTCGATAAACTCCACATCCTTTTCCTCTGGGGCATGAGGCGCATGATCTGTACAAATCGCGTCTATGGTCCCATCTTTAAGCCCCTCAATCATCGCTTCGACATCCTCCTGACTTCGTAATGGTGGGTGCATTTTGGCATGTGTGTCAAAATGGCGGCGCTCAATTTCCTCATCGGTGAGATCAAAATGATGCGGACAGACTTCTGTGGTCACCCTAATCCCCTTTTTCTTGCCTTGGCGTACCAACTCTACCCCATCTTTGGTGCTAATATGTGCTACATGAACGTGACCGCCCGTCAGTTCAGCCAACATGATGTCGCGGGCAATCATCACCTCCTCTGCAATCGCAGGACTCCCTTCCAAACCTAGTCGGGTCGAGACCACACCTTCATGCATATGGCCCGGTTTGCTCAGTGCAAGCTCCTCTTCATGGTTAATAATGGGAACCCCCAGCATGGCCGAATAGGTCAATGCGATGCGCATGATCTCAGCGTTATGCACAGGATCTCCGTCGTCACTAAAGGCCACCGCGCCACCATGCACCATCGCTGCCATTTCTGCAATCGCGTCACCCTTTCGATCCATGGTTACAGCTCCAATGGGATGAACCTCAACAGGTAGGTGTGATGCGCGTTGGACAACAGTTTCTACAACATCCTGCGTATGGAGAGTGGGACTCGTGTTTGGCATACACGCCACCGCTGTAAAGCCTCCAAATGCAGCAGAGCGGGTGCCTGACGCGATAGTCTCTTTGTGCTCAAAACCTGGTTCCCTCAAATGGACATGCATATCCATCCAACCCGGAGATACATAGGTTTTGTGGGTTTTGGACCCTTCTATGACCTGTTCACCTTTTTTGGGGGCCAAGCCCTCCCCGATTTCAACAATGACCCCATCCTGAATTCGAAGGTCGATTTGTTTTGAACCATCAAACTCCGTCATTGATGGGTCTACAGGGTAAGCTGATGTGAGTAAAAGCTTGGGGGTGGGTGTGCCGAATGAAGGAAGGGACATACTTGTGGATCTATGACTTAATGATCGATAGACTAAATGATCTGTGACTTGAGCATCTGAAGAATTCAACATGTCATACGCATGCAAAAGGCCAAAGCCTTACCAGAATATACGTTGCTTTTTGCCATTTAGAACAGCGATCTTCACCGTATGCAAACCGACCCCAAAGCCATAGCCACTGTAAGTGAACTGACTCAGAAGATTAAAACACTTCTAGAAAATGGATTGGACCGAGTCGAGGTGGAGGGGGAAATCAACGGGTTGAAAACCTCGGCTAATGGCCACCTATATTTGACACTCAAAGATGAGGGTGCTCAAATCTCAAGCGTCGCATGGCGTGGGGTCGCGGCTCGGATTAAGTCTAGCTTCCCAACACTTCAGGAAGGAAGCCAAGTCGTTGCCAGAGGTCGTATTCAAGTGTACGCACCAAGAGGGTCTTACCAACTCGTTATAGACCACCTTGAAGAGGCCGGACTCGGAAAAGCCTTTGAAGCGATTGAGAAATTAAAACAAAAACTCAAAGCGGAAGGACTCTTTGATGAGTCGCGCAAGAAGCCTCTCCCCCCTTTTCCCCACCGAATTGGGGTGATTACCTCCGCTGGTGGTGCTGCCTTGCATGATATTACCAGTACCTTGGAAAAGCGTTGGCCTCTGGCAACGGTGGTGCTTCATCATGCAGCGGTTCAGGGGGAACAAGCAGCAGCTGAGTGTGTCCGTGCACTACAGACCCTCGACCAGTCCAGGAATGTGGATGTCATTATCCTGGGTCGAGGTGGAGGCTCCACAGAGGATTTGATGGCCTTTAATGACGAGGCCCTTGCTCGAACAATTGCAGCAACCAAGACACCCGTCGTAAGTGCTGTTGGGCATGAGACTGATTTCAGCATTAGTGATTTTGTTGCTGATGCAAGAGCGGCAACGCCCACCAAGGGAGCCGTTCTTGTGACGCCTCACCGCGATGATGTTCAAGCGCGGATTGATGGATGGACCGATAGGCTAACCACAACACTTGATACACGCCTAGATCGTCTTCGGAAGCATGTGACCCAACTGCGTGACTCCTATGCCCTCCGAGCCTTCCAAGATAAAGTGAGTCAATACAGGCAAAACGTTTCGTTGCTGACGAGTGAACTTGAGCGTCTGAATCCAGAAACACCGTTAAAACTGGGCTATACACGTGTGCAAGCTGGTGAAATGTGGGTTCGAAATGCGACGGATGTTGCAGCTGGTGGAACACTCGATCTCATCTGGCATGATGGGGCAGTGGAAGTAAAGTCAGCGAAAGTGAAGTCAGTAGAAGCGAAATCGGCAGATGCGAAACCTGACAATTAAGCTGGGCATTATTCGGTCAGAAAATCAGTAGGGCCAAAACCTTAGGCTGATTCCTCATTTAAGCGCTCTAAACGTACTGTTTTGATTCGACTTGGGCTTGCTTTGGAGATAATGACTTTATGCACACCAATGATCAACTCCTCATTCACATTTGGGATTCTTCCAGACTCATGAATAATGTATCCCGCCACAGTATCATAGGGTGTATCATCCCCAAAAGGAATCCCAATGTCTGGAAACTGTTCTAAAAGATCTTCAAGTTCTACATTCCCACTTAATACATAGGTAGAATCATTCAATTTTTTGATGAATTCATCTTCTGTATCGTACTCATCCTGGATATCACCTACCACCTCCTCAATCAGATCTTCGGCTGTAATGAGTCCTGCAGTCCCACCATATTCATCGATCACCAACGCAATAGAGGTGTTGGTTTTGCGAAATTCATTCAAAAGATCTTGTGCGCGCTTACTTTGTGGGATTAAACTGACAGGTCGTAGAATATCTTTGAGCGACTCAGGCTCATCGTACATTGAATGCAGAAACACGACACCAATTACATCATCTATGGTTTCGTGATATACAGGGAGTTTGGAGTATCCAGATGATATAAAGGTCTGCTCCACATCTGAGATGGTCGTTTGATCATCTACAGCAATAATCTCCGTACGAGGAACCATGAGCTCCTTGACCCGCTTGTTGGAAAGATCCAGCACATTATGCAAAAACTCAGAGTCATCTTCGTCAAAGTCTTCCCCACCCCCCGATTCACGAAGTTCCTGAAATAGACTTTCCATTTCTTGCCGACGAAAAACCTGGGTTTCGTCTGGGGTTTGGGTAATACCAAACAGACGTATTAACCCTTCGGATGCGACAGTGGCAATCCAAACCATGGGGCGAAACAAATATAAGAGTCCTCGGAATGGCAGTGCTACGATGCGCACAACCGTATCGGCTTGAGATCGAAAGATGGTTTTGGGGACAATCTCTCCAAAAATCATAATCACGACCGACGCAATGATGGTTTGGGTCAACAGTAGCAAAAATGGATTCGGCTCCACGCCTTGCCACCCTTCATATAGTGTAATTAATGGCCCTTCCAGGAAGATGGCCATCAGGGTTGCATACAACACATTGATGATATTGTTTCCAATCAGTGTAGTAGAAAGAAACTCATGACCATTCTGCATGAAGTAGTGTAATGCACGCCCCACGGGAGACGCTTTGCGCGACTCAATCTCCATTTTAATGCGACTGGCAGACACAAAGGCAATTTCTGAGCCAGAGAAAAATCCACTCAGCAAGACAATGATGATAATAATGGCGATTTCCATAGAAGGAATTTACAAACCTTTAACTACATCTATGTCTTGTGATCGTCGATGGCGTAAATACACATAATGATGTGTATGTAGGGTCATCTCCGTCCATCTATTTTACATGGAATTAGTAAGTTCACCTAGTCCTTAACATTAATCTATCTACCCCATTGCACTGCATTTCAAAGATAGTATCCTTGAGGTAGTATCAAGATCATCTAGAAGGCTTAGCATTTGACAAAAAAAATACTCTTTTTTACCGCAGCGCTTCTATTTCAGGTTTTTCATCTTCAAGGAACAGCTTATGGACAGTCTACAGGGTACACGGTTGAAAAAATCAACTCCATTGAAAATGGATATACAAGAAGCATCCACGACATAGTCATTGATTCCGATGGATATGTTTGGGTAGCCACCGCAGGTGGTTTGTTGCGATATGATGGATCCCATTTTGCCCACTTTAGCACTGATAATAAGCCCTCATTTTTTAAAAATTCACGTGTTGATAAGCTCTTTCTTCGTGATTCAACTTTATACTTATTAAACCGAGAAGAAGGAGTCCTAAAGTTTAATACGGAGGATTTCTCTATCAACTGGGTCACCAAAGGCAAGGTGTATGATATTGCCCTTGATGAGGATCCGTCCGTTCTTTATTTCATTAACCATTCCCCTGGTTTAGTTCGTCTTCAAAACGGTGAGATTACCAAGGAAATTTCTTTGCCTTCTCCACATGGCCTATTGGAAACGTTCAGGGATCATGTATACCTAGTCATAAAGGATGAAGGGGTCTTCAGAACAGACAAAGACTTAAACCAACTGGAAAATCTCTCCTTGCAATATCCCTACCCTATTCCAAATGGATACAAGGAACAACTCTTCAAGCACCACGATGATGCTTTATACTACGTCCGAAACTCGGTCATCATGAAAATTAGTGAGGATGCAACACTGCCAACATTCTATAGACCCTGTAGTGAAGAAACCAACTATGTAGTCCTCGATTCGCCATGGTCTGGGGAGAATGGGACACAGGATTACTACAATTTTATGTGTGACAATCGCGGATTTTTAGGCGAACGCTCATTGAATGAGGTCAGGCAATCCTCGTTAACGATTTCTTCACAAATTGACATTAGAAAAATCGCCACAATTGAAAGGGATAATAGCTTAATTGTTGGGACAAACCAGGGGCTTTTTCTAGTAAAAAAGACTCCATGGTTTGTGCGAAATATAGTTGATCATGAGCTCAGCTATAGTAGTATTCCTAGAGTTCGAAGAGCCATAATCGAAGTTCAGCCAAATGAACTGCTACTTCTTGGGTATCCTGAAATTTTATACACATCCAACTTAGAGGATGCATCCATTGCTGTAGAAAGTATCAATTTAGACTTGTTTGATGCTTTGAAGTTAGGCAATGCTGTTTACACAACCACAGAGGCGAATGGCCTAGTAAAACTTGATCTAGAAGGCAATCTACTCGCACGTCTTGACAATGAAACCGTCAGCCGAAGTTACTACAGTATTGAGGCGCTCCCCAATAATACCCTCATTGCAGGATCTGAGGGCCTTGTAAGTGTTGTCAGTACTGATTTTACATCTGTCATCAATGTAGATGTCTCTTCAAAATCTCAACATTTAGATCCAAATGATAGAATTCTTGACCTATTATTCGATCATAAAGGTCGTGGGATCTGGCTAGCAACGGAGGCAGGAACTCACTTGTTTGATACTCAACTCCAAAACGAGCTCTTATTTTACTCCTCCTCAGCAGCTGCATCCGTATCAACTGTCAATAGTACCTCAACCTCCCTACTTCAGAGTCCGGATGGGACTCAACTCTACATTGGGGGATACAAAGGGGTCGATGTTGTGGATATTGACAAATCGATGCACAAGAAGGCGATTGCACATGCTGATCGTGATTTGAATAGCAGGGTGACTGCTATGTTTTTTGATGCGAATGAAAACTTGTGGATTGCAACCTATGACGGCATCCTTATTGAGGATCAGAGTAATAATCAGGTGTATACGTTGGATCGATCCAATGGACTGATTAACCAGGAATACAATTTAAAATCTGCAGTCATGACCACGTCAGGTCACTTAGTCTTTGGGGGACTAAATGGCTATGACGTGATTGACCCATCATTTTTGAACAATATTTCGTCAGACAATAAAATTCATTTGACAAAAATTGAGCAAATACAACCTAATGCCAGCACCTTTGAGGCGACAAATATCTCCAATGAAACCATAGAAATTGAATTCAGAACATTCTTTGAAACCTTAAAACTTCATTTTTCCGTCATAGATCCAGCAAAAGCGTCTAATTATCGATTGGAATACAAGTTGGATGAGGCTCCTTGGATGGCATTGGATCCTAGCAACACACTATTGCTAAGTAATCTAGCTCCCGGGACGTATCCTCTTAAAATCAGGGGCTATGATACCATCGGAAAATTACTGCAGAATCAGTTATCTATCACCATACAGGCATCTGTCCCATTTTACTACAAGAAAGAGTTTTATGGCACCCTCATGATTCTATTTTTAATCTTGGTAATTGGACTCATCTCGTCCCTGCTGATTAAATCGAGGCAAGAGATTAAAATCAAGGAAGGTATCGCTAGTGATTTGCATGATGTCGTAGGTACAAATTTGACGAGAACTAGCATGCTGGTTCGTGATTTCATGAACGAAGGCAATGAAAAGCATCAGCGGATTTTGAGTAATCTTGATGAATGTAATTTTTCACTTCGATCATACATCTCCAGTGTAACGGATCGATATCATAAACCTGAGGAACTACATGCAGAAATGAATGATGTAGTCTACAAAGTATTTAGTGCTACCAACATTCATATCCACTGTACTCATAAACGTATTCTCCACAAAGATTCACATTATCCCAGTGACCTGACTCGAGATATTAAACATTCACTTTATGAGCTGTGCACTAATACTCTCAAACATTCAGAGGCCGAAAATGTATACCTGTCCCTGGATATGAAAAAAAATGAAGTGGTGGTTGTCTACGAAGATGATGGCGTCTTGGCTAATCTGGAGTCATTACAGCATACTGAGGGATATGGGCTGAAAAATTTAGAAAAACGAATAAAAAATCATCAAGGCGTGGTTGCAACATCCATTCGAACTCAAGGGCATGGATTGCGAATCCACATGACATATAAAGTACTCTAGCCATGTATAACGTAGCAGTAATTGAAGATGATTTAGAAATGGGGGCATTAATTGCTAAAACTATCAAAAAAATTGATTTGCCTGTTTTGGTGAGTCTCTATGAAGGGCCTGTCTCTTTTCAACAATCCAAGGACCTAGCTGATATCATTTTACTGGACGTCTTAATGCCAGAAATGAACGGGTTAGAAGCGATTCCAATGTTGAAAAAGTCTCATAGCAATGCATTAATAATCATGCATACTATAAAAAATGACGCGGATATGATCTTTCAAGCAATAAAGGCAGGTGCTGTAGGCTACATTGACAAGCAAAGCTCTGGGATTGATTACTTGACCGTTTTTGAATCCGTACTTCGTGGCGGCGCCTATTTAACCCCCTCCGTTGCCTTCAAGGTGGTTCATTTTTTTCAGCATAACTCTTCGAAATTTAACTCATTAACCACTCGAGAAAAGGAGATTACTCACTACATCATGGAGGCAAAATCCTATAATGCCATTGCAAAGGAGCTAAATATTAGTGTGAATACAGTCCGAATGCATATCAAGAATATTTATGGGAAACTTCAAGTTCATTCAAAGTTTGAGCTCATAAACCTAAATAAAATACAGTAAGTATGTCTCAATCCTTTGATTGGGTGGATGCGATGATGAGTGTACAGTGATTCTATCTACACATTTTAATGTGTCCTATCCTTTTTTTTTACAGAGTACCTTGTTCGAAAACAAGGTTAAAGGATGCATTGTCGGACATGTAATACCGTTATAGAAAGAGGTGAAACTCTTTGTTCAGTATGTGAGAAGGAGTACACCTCTGGTACGAATTATTGTCCTGGCTGCGGGAAAAAAACCAGTTCAAGAGAGGTCCTTTGCTTTAAATGCGGCCATGATCTGTCAACAAAAACCACTTCATTTGACGCCTTTCGCATAACAACCAAAGACCGCGGCCTATACAGGAGCTCTGATCAAGGTTTTATTACTGGATTTTTTGCAGGGTTAAGTCACAAATTCAATTTAAATAGTACTTTTTTACGTACACTTTCATTGATCACGCAAATCGCACTGTTATATTTGAATGTCCTGTACATTGTTATTCTACCCACTGCGTACATATTCAGTCTTGTGATCCCCTCGATTAGTACAAAAAACTCCTGAATTACACCTTTAAAAGGGTTCATGGGCAATACCCACAATGCTATGCAAGCATTTCTTTATTCATAGAGCCGTGAATGAAGGGTGGTGTAGAAAATCTTTGGCCTGTGGCTTCTTTAGACCTTTTTTGGAGGGTCCATGATGCGATATAGCGCTGACCAAGCACCTCCATGGGTGCGCCCTTATGTCCGTGAAGAAGTGCAATGGGCTCCCCCTCTTCAACAGATTCACCAAGTTTCTTGAGGCACTCCATTCCAGCCGCTGGGTCAATCTTGTCCACCATCGTGGCACGCCCAGCCCCCAATTCCGTGGCAATAAACCCTAGTTCTTTGCAGTCGCAGTGTGTCAACACCCCAGCGTGAGGAGCCAAAACAGCAGAGCTCTGTGTGGGTGTATAAAGATGAACCGATGGATCGTTTTGCCACGTTTGAACCCAATCCTTTAATTGGTCAGCATCACCTTGTTGTGCCTCAACAAGGGTTAAAAACATGGCCCATGCCTCACCGTTCGTTATGGTTTCTTTGGAAAGAGACACTCCTTCGTCGATACTCTCAACCTTTCCTGCTAATTGAAACATGCTTGCGGCAAGGCGATGGGTGACCTCCATAAGATCCTCTGGGCCATGGCCAAGTAATCCAAGAATGGACTCTTCCACCTCGAGACCATTGCCAACCAGGCGTCCAAGAGGTTGATTCATATCCGTGAAGACGACCTGTGTTTTCACCCCAAACGACTCACCCAGTTGAATCATTGTCGAACCAAGTTCACGAGCTTGCTGCTCTGTTTCCATAAAAGCACCCGTTCCAACCTTGACATCCAGAACAAGCCCCTCAATCCCTTCGGCACACTTTTTACTCATAATGCTGCTGGCGATCAACGGGATCGATTCCACGGTTGCTGTGGCATCTCGAAGGGCATAGAGTTTTTTATCGGCAGGGGCGATATCCTCTGTTTGACCCATCATGGCAACGCCAATTTGTTCGCATTGATGACGTGCTTGCTCCAATGTTAAATCAGTTCGAAACCCTCGAATCGAGGCAAGTTTATCGAGCGTCCCCCCTGTGTGTCCAAGCCCTCGCCCTGAAATCATAGGGACGACCACCCCTTTACTTGCCAAAATCGGTGCTAACAACAGAGATGTCTTATCGCCCACACCTCCCGTAGAATGCTTGTCGATTTTGGGTCCCTTGATTGCCGACAAATCCATCTTCTCACCAGAGAACAACATAGCCTCCATAAAACCCTGTGTTTCATTGGTTGTGAAGCCCTGTAGGACGCCTGCCATAAGAAATGCAGACATTTGATAATCCGGAAGGTCCCCAGAAGTGTAAGCCTGAACCCAGTCCATGATCTGTTGCTTGGAGTGGGAACCTCCATCGCGCTTTTTGCGTATAAACTGATATGGATTCATAGGAATATAGTCTTATCTAACCGTTGCGTTCGACACAGTAGTATGCATGATTGTGCATGAAGTCACGATAATCACGCGTGGATTCGACATGTGTTTCTTTGGGGCTGGAATGATACCTTAAAAGTATGGAAGTATTTGAAATCATAGGTTTGCTAATTGCTGGAGCAGCGGGGCTGATAAATTACATTCAGAACCGTCGGCGTCGAGAATTGGCAGAAGATCTCCCCGAAGAGGGTGATGAGGAGTTTTTCCCCGATCCTGAGGGAATGCTAATGGAAACAGACGAAGCACTAGAACCCATTGGTCAAGATACGGCTGAACAAGAAGTTTTTGGACAAGAAGCGTTTGAACAAGAAGCGTTTGAACAAGCTGCTGGTCGAAATGGGACTAATGGGCAGGAATTTGGTCGATCAATGGCTGAGCGCACTCAAGATGCCTCCCCTTATGAATTACCCGCAAATCAACCCGCAAATCAACGCTCAGGCACACCCACAGATACATCCTTTGATGAATCGGCTAAATCAAGGCAGCCTCAAGGCCGTGAAAGCTTGAGCGAGACTGATTCATCAATGTTGTCCCCCTTTATGACGAGCGAGTCTAAGAAGCGTTCTTTCACTCGGCTTGTCACCAAAGAACGGGCACGTCAAGCGATTGTTGATGCCGAAGTCTTTGCCCCCCCTATTTCTAAACGGAAAAAAGGCCCCTTCACACCTTTATCCAGACCTGTCTAATTCATGAAGATTGTCGTCGACCGACAGCTTCTTGATGGCATTCAAAAGGTGATTGCCCCCAATGTGACATGCATTCCACTTGAAGAGTATGCACTTGAAAACCATCGTCCATTTGTAGATGGGTTCATCATTCGGTCCGTGACGAGAATCGACAAAGAGACGTATCCAGAATGGATCGATTCACCCCCGAGCTTTGTCATTACAGCCACGGCAGGGATTGACCATATAGATACGGAGTGGTTGACGGCTCTTGGGATCCATTGGCGTCATTGCCCTGGCGCAAACGCGCATGCTGTGGCCGAATATGTTATTGCCTCTGTTCTGTGGATGAGTCAAGGGTCGTTTCAAGGCTCTTTGGGCATTGTTGGCGTCGGAGCAACCGGGCAAGCTGTTGAGTCTTTGGCAAAGGAATTAGGCTGGGATGTCGTCTTGTATGATCCTCCTAGAGCGCGCGCAGCACAAGATTTTGGCCGAGAGATGCAACCTGCAGGCCCATTTCGATCGTCCACAATGGACGATATCATGGCTTGTGATGCTGTCACCTTTCATGTGCCTCGTGTGATTGGTAGTGAGGATGCGACCATGCCACTATGGAGTCATGAGGAATTACAAAACGCCAAGACTTTCTGGATTATCCAAGCCTCTAGAGGGGGTACGATCGATGAAGACGCACTCTACCACTGGGCAAAACGTGGCGGCCAGCTAGCTTGTGATGTTTGGCATGGCGAACCAAGCATCCGCCTCGATCTCCTTGAAGCCGCTACACTTGCGACTCCTCACATTGCAGGGTACTCTATACAATCTAGGCTCAACGTATTTGCTCAGGTCACCAAGCATCTTGAGTCATTGGGCGTACCGGTGCAAGTTCCAAAGCAAGCAAACCAAGCAGGTGAAGTTTCTCCGGTAACACTATCAGATGATGTCACGTCTGCCAAGGAGCTCATCGAGGCTATCCATCCATGGATGGCGCGTTCGGCGGTGTTTAAAGCTGCGATGCTTGAGGGTCACTCACATCCATTGGGACAGTCACAATATGATGACCAATTTCATGACGGCCCATTTGCTGAAAATGATGGCCCATTTACTGAAGCAAAACCTCATCATCGAGAGGGGCTTTTTAAGCAATGGAGGACGCAGACGCCCCTACGAACGGAATTTCGAAGAATCTATGCTTCAGAACCTCTTCACACGACGTATCCGTGGCTCATGAAGATTGGAGTCCAAAAAGCGTCCTAGCATTGATATTGGTTTGTTCCAAAACAGTGGATAAAGAACATTCTAACGCATTGGCAAGGGCTTGTGCTGTATGAGCAACATAGGAGGGTTCATTACGCTTACCCCGAAACGGAACCGGAGCCAGATAGGGAGCGTCTGTTTCAAGAAGAAGTCGTTCAAAGGGAAGAGATTTTATAAACTCACGAGTTTGTGTTTTTTTGAACGTAAATACTCCGCCAATGCCCAGGTGTAGCCCTAAATCGATCGCCCGCCGTGCCTCGTTTTCTGTTCCCGTAAAACAATGCCAAACACCCGTGAGGGATCCATCTTGGTGAGTCTCTACCCTATCCAGAAGCTCAGTTGTGGTTTCTCTATTATGCAAAACAATGGGTTTTTGAAGCTCTTTGGCGATAGATAAGTGGGCATCCAAAGATGTATGTTGCTCCGCCATCGCCTCTGTAGACCAGTGAGCGTCAAGGCCGGTCTCACCCACGGCGCAAATGTCTTGAGCGGAGGCCATGAGAAAAATTTTCTCTCTATCTACAGGGTCACCTGATTTCCATTCACAGGGATGGATGCCAGCCATTTTATGCAAGGTGATTCCAGAAGCAAAGCTATCCCAAGATTGAATACAACGATCCATTTGAGCCATCGAGTCCATCGAAATGGCAGGCATTAGGATCTGAGTTACACCAACGTCCGAGGCACGAGTCGCTACGTCTCGTAAATCTTCCAGGAAATCATCCAAATAGAGGTGACAGTGCGTATCAATCATGTGTAGATGTTGGGTCTATTCTGTGGCGATAATCTGTGGCGATAACTTTTTTTGAAATCAAGATGTAAGGAACGTAACATGGAATGTTCTTAAATGAAAGAGTGGCATCAATGCAATGTTTTACATATATTGAACATATACATTGGTTCCTGTTCATTTAACCTATTTTAATCCCTCCTTATGGCAGAATCAGCAGATCGTAACAAAGCATTAGACATCGCCGTTGGACAAATTGAAAAGCAATTTGGTTCCGGCACCATTATGAAACTTGGAGACAAACCTGTTCACGAAGTGGATGTGATTTCAACAGGGTCAATCATGGTTGATTATGCATTGGGCGTTGGAGGAATTCCAAGGGGCCGCATCACTGAGATTTATGGGCCAGAAGCTTCAGGTAAAACCACTCTTGCCATGCAGGTCGTTGCTGAAGCCCAAAAGTCGGGTGGCTATGCCGCATTTATTGATGCGGAGCATGCCTTTGATTCAAAATATGCTAAGGCATTAGGCATCAATACCGATGAGTTGCTGATTTCTCAACCCGATTCGGGAGAGCAAGCCCTTGAGATCACGGAGACCCTTATCCGTTCAGGGGCCTTGGATGTGGTTGTCGTCGATTCGGTTGCCGCACTCGTTCCAAAGGCAGAGCTAGAGGGTGAAATGGGGGATTCACATATGGGGCTTCAGGCGCGATTGATGTCTCAAGCCTTACGAAAAGTGACCGGTGTGATAAACAAAACCCGTACATCATGCATATTTATTAATCAGGTTCGAGAGAAAATCGGTGTGATGTTTGGAAACCCTGAAACGACGACGGGTGGACGTGCACTGAAGTTTTATTCATCTGTACGACTTGATATTCGTCGCATAGGTGCCATTAAAAAAGGTGAGGATGTCATGGGCAACCGCACTAAGGTGAAAGTGGTTAAAAATAAAGTCGCTCCGCCATTCAAAACGGTCGAGTTCAATATCATGTACGGTAAGGGGATCTCTAAGATTAATGAGCTTCTGGACCTCGCTGTTCAGTTTGATGTAATAGAGAAACGAGGTAGTTGGTTTAGGTATGAAGGCGAGCCCATTGGTCAAGGAGCTGAATCTGCAATTCAATTTTTGGAAGAAGATCCAGAATTAACAGCTAAAATTGAGGCTTTGGTTAAGCAGAAGCTTCTGCCCGAAGTGGAATTAGAAGAACGTTCACCTAGTGCAGAATTAGCCGCAAAAGATGAGAAAAAAGAGCCGGCCAAAGAAACAGAGTGATGGATCTCCAAACAGAGATGCCTGGTCCCGAACATTGGGATGATGAAGACCAAGTCACGATTAAAGAGATCCAAGTTCAAAAGAAAAAGCGTGACCGTTTCTCTGTCTTTAGTGAGCAGGGATTTCTGTTTGGCCTATCCACTGATACATTTATAAAACACCCTCTTTCTGCAGGACAAATCCTACATCGAAAGGATGTATTAAAAATACTAGAAACCGAACATCGGTTCACGGTTCAAGCATCGCTTCTGCAATACATTTCTCGCCGTGCCCATGCACGAAAAGAGCTCCTCCAAAAAGCTCAAAAAAAAGGGTATGACACATCGATTATTGACTCAATACTAGACGATTTTGAGCACAAAGGGTGGATAGATGATCAACAATTCGCGGAGTCATTTGCCAAAGATAAAGCCAAGTTTAAATCTTGGGGGCCACAAAAGATTCAACAACACCTCGTTCAAAAAGGGATTGAGAAACACACGGCGGATGACGCTATAGCTGCCGCCATACCTGAGGATGAAGCTCTACAAACCTGTCTAAAGCTACTGTTGAAAAAAAAGTGGTATTTTGAAAAAACTGAAGACAAACATAAACGCAAGCAGAAAATGATGGCTTATCTAATGCAACGAGGGTTTACACCCCAGCTTAGCCTTCAAGCCATTGAACAAAGCCTCCAGTAGCCATGCTAAGAAATATTACCCTTGAAAAGGTAGTACGTTGGATAATCGGCTTAACGCTCGCAAGTGCAGCCATTTGGGTTTTGGTGAACTATTCCAACCTGCTTGCTTATGCCATCATCTCCATTTTTATCGCGTATTTGCTTGACCCATTGGTAAGTTGGGCCGAGTCCAAAGGGGTAAATCGCACACTCGCGATTTCAATCACACTCATTGGATTTACTGGGCTTGTCGTCTGGGCATCTTATAATGTCTTCCCTATTCTATACTCTCAGATGGTCAACCTCGCGTCCGAATTAAATACTCGCAACATTGAGTATATCATCAACGAAGTAGAAGGGGTTTTGGTTACCCGTTTTGATTTTATCCCTCAACAATTTCTGACCGATAACATCCAAACGTTGCGAGATAGGATTTTTGATTCCAACCAGGTTCCTACGATTGTCGCTGGGGCATTTGGCGTCTTTACCAATGTCTTTTCAGCCATTCTTGTGATTCCATTTGCCACCTTTTTCTTTCTTAAAGATGGTGCGAAAATGCGCCGTGATATCCTTCAGCTTATTCCCAACAGGTACTTTGAGACGACGTTAACCGTCATCAACAAGATTGAAAATCGTCTGGGCACCTACTTTAAGAGCGTCCTATTTCAAAGTTTTGTGGTAGCTACACTCTCTGTGGTTGGACTCTCTATAGCAGGGCTAAACAATGCTTTAAGTGTAGGCATCACGATGGGGCTTGCCAATTCAATCCCATACTTAGGCCCCATCATTGGATATGTACTCTCCTTCTCTGTCTCGATTGTAGAGACCCAAGGTGATTTTAATCTCGCATTTGCCTGCATGGCAGTTGTATTTGTGGTGCAAATCATCGACAACTCCCTTTTACAACCCCTCATTTTTTCTAAATCTGCGGATATCCATCCTGTTGCTATATTGTTTATCATTTTGATTGGTGCAGAAACTGCAGGACTTCTTGGCATGCTCTTTGCAATTCCTATTGCTACAAGTGTGAAAATCATGATCCAGCAGATCTCATGGAGCTTTAACAATTATAAAGTGTTTCTTTCTGATTCATGATGGGGAAGGAAGTGCAAGCCAAGAGCCCAACCCCTCGCTTTGTAGCTTTTGCCTCTGGTTCTGGTTCAAATTTTGAGTCCATTATGAACGCCATAGAGCGTGGCGAACTTCATGCAACGTGTGTAGGACTCATTGCATCCAGACCCCATATTGGAGCAATTGACAAAGCGCTTGCTCGTGACATCCCCGTCCATATCCTTTCCCAAGAAGATTCACGACATAGTGATTTACTTACATCTGATTTACCTACATCAACAGACGAGGAGTTAATCAACGTGGTGGAGTCGATGAGACCACACTTTGGAGTTCTAGCTGGATACTTAAAAAAATTACCCGCGACTCTACTTGATATACTTTCAGGACCTGTCTTTAATATTCACCCGTCGCTACTGCCAAAATTTGGAGGGAAAGGTTTTTATGGTCTTCGAGTCCATAAAGCGGTTCTAGAGGCTGGTGAAACGGAGTCCGGGTGTACCGTGCATTTGGTGACTGATCAGTATGATGAAGGCCCCATACTTGCACAAGCACGCCTCTCGATTCCAGCGAAATGCACACCTGAAGAACTTGCCGAAGCTGTGCTAACGCTTGAGCACTCACTATACCCCATCACGATACAAACAACCTTAGAGGATTATGGAACCCTCCAGCCAACCTTTGCAACCACCCATTGATATACTTCCAATACGGAGAGCCTTGGTTTCAGTCTCTGACAAGACGGGGCTTGAAGATTTTGGTCGGCAATTGCATTCGTTGGGTGTAGAGATCCTCTCCACAGGAGGAACATCTTCGACGTTGCGAGAGGCAGGTGTTGAGGTAACCGATGTGTCTGCTATCACGGGGTTTCCTGAGATTTTGGGTGGACGCGTAAAGACATTACACCCATTAGTCCATGGGGCTATCCTTCACCGGACCGCTCACCCTGACGATGACGCAGATCTATTGACCCATAACATCCAACCGATAGACCTTGTGGTTGTGAATTTATACCCATTCCAACAGACATTAGCCAAACATCCCGATGCCGATTTTCAACATTTGATTGAATACATCGATGTTGGCGGGCCCACCATGATACGGGCAACGGCAAAAAATGCTGCGTTCAAAGCCGTAGTGTGTCAGCCATCTGATTATGAAGGGATTGTAGATGAGCTTGTTTCCACAGGGGGAATCTCCTGGCCCACAAGACAAAACTTAAGCACCAAAGCATTCCAGCAAACGGCTCAATATGAACATGCGATATCAACCTGGATGATGGGCCATTCTACAGAATCGAACTTAACGATCGAGGCTTCACCTCAGCATATCCTCCGATATGGTGAGAACCCGCATCAGGATGCTTCATTTTATGGTGATGTAGACAAGCTTGTGGATGTATTTCACGGAAAAGAGTTGAGCTATAATAATATCCTTGATTTGGATGCGGGGCTTCGACTCCTTTCAGAGTTCACACAGGCAGAGCCAACCTGCGCCATACTCAAGCATACGGTCCCTTGTGGAGTTGCTACCGCTGCTACCGTCTGTGAAGCGTGGACAAAAGCATATGCCTCAGACCCTACCTCCCCTTTTGGTGGCATCTTACTATTCAATCGGCAGATTGATATCGAGACAGCATCATCACTAGACGAGATCTTCTCTGAAATGGTTGTGGCCCCAGATTTTAGCGAAGAGGCAAAAAAACTCTTGATGCAAAAAAAGAATCGTCGCTTGGTCCGTCTCAAAAAATACCCCAGGAGTCCACTCCAACTTCAGAGCATGTTGGATGGCATCCTTGCTCAACAACGAGACATTTTGGACGCTCAAGAATTTGACTTCACCCAAGATGAGTCACTCGATCACGAAACCAAGCAAACAGCAGCCTTTGCATGGAAAATCACTCGACATGTCAAGTCCAATGGCATCGTTCTTTGCAATGGACGACAGCTCATTGGGATTGGTACGGGTCAAACAAGTCGTGTGGATGCTGTTAGACAGGCCCTAGAAAAGGCTAAACAGTATAACCATGATGTGCAAGGAGCTGTTTTAGCATCGGACGCCTTCTTCCCATTTGCCGATAATGTGGAGCTTGCAGCAAGTCACGGGATTCAAACCATTATACAACCTGGAGGAAGTGTTCGTGATGATGACGTGCTCGAAGCGGCTTTAAAACATGGAATTACCATGATTTTGACAGGCAAGCGACATTTTAGACACTGATTTGGGGGTTCTGGCAAGCAAATGGATTGAGACGTACCATCTGAATGTCAAAAGGCGTACTTTTCACCAATTCTAGTTAATTCGAATGTGAGAGTAAGCATTGGGAATGTTTGATTCTATTTTAGGAACCCAAAAACCATCGCCCACGACAGATAGGTCGAAGGAGAAACCTAAGGGTATATTTGATCAGCTATACACGGATATCGCGATAGACCTGGGTACAGCAAATACACTGATATATGCACGATCTCAAGGGATTGTGCTCAATGAACCCTCTATTGTTGCCCTTAACAAGGACAAACAACCCGTGGCTATTGGTCAAGAGGCCCGCTTGATGCACGAGAAGACTCACCAAGAGATTCACACGGTCAGACCGTTAAGAGATGGTGTGATCTCAGATTTCGAAGTGGCTGAAATGATGATCCGCGGGATGATCAAAAAGGTCAAAATGAAATGGTATTCAACGACACGTCAAATGGTTGTTTGTGTGCCAAGTGGCATTACCGAGGTGGAGAGGCGTGCTGTACGCGATAGTGCTGAACATGCTGGTGCTAAAGAGGTTTATCTGGTTGATGAGCCTATGGCAGCAGCTATCGGGATTGGGCTGAACGTCCAAGAGCCCATTGGCAGCATGATTGTTGATATCGGGGGTGGAACAACTGAAATCGCCGTCATTGCACTGTCTGGAATTGTCTATGCTCAGTCTGTAAGGCTCGGTGGAGATGAGTTAAATGACGACATTATCAACTACTTCCGTAGGGTGCATAATCTTCTGATTGGAGAAAGAACTGCCGAGCGAGTGAAATGTGAAATTGGCTCTGCAACTCAGCTGGATCCTGAAATTGAACTCACCATCAAAGGGCGCGATCTCGTTAATGGGGTCCCCAAAACCCGTGTTGTCTCCTCTGAAGAGGTTCGTGACGCGCTGTCTGAATCGATTAACACCATCGTTGATGCCATCTCACAGGCTCTTGAGCAAACCCCTCCAGAGCTATCATCTGACATCCTCGATCGTGGCATTATGCTCACGGGTGGTGGAGCCTTGATCAAAAATCTCGATAGTCGGATTATGGATGAGACACAGCTCCCTGTTCACGTAGCGGAGGATCCGCTTACAGCGGTTGTGCGTGGAACGGGATTAATTTTGGAACACCTCGACTATTACCGAAACGTCGTTACCTAAATAGATTCTCTTTATGGCCCAGCCGTCCAATGGTTTTTTTGGTCGTGATACACTTCTGGGGGCCTTTCTTCTTTTGCTGTCGATCCTCATGATGGTTCTTCGATTTGATGACGGGCTGAGGCATCTTCGTCAAGCATCGTTGGCGGTGGTAAGTCGTCTGGAAGCGCCTTTATCGAATGTGAGAGTCTTTCGCCAAGCGCTCAACACCAACAGGGAGCTGCAACGACAAAATATTCTCTTGCAAGATGAACTCAATCGACTTCGAAGTGCTGAAACCCAAAACTCCATTCTCAGAGACCTCATTAATTTTCAGGATGGCTCAACCTTAGATTTACTACCTGTACAATTTGAGTCGAAATCGATTTTTAGCCCAAACCCGACAGGCAGTATTACGGCTGGGACTGAGCAAAATGTGGGTTTAGGCAACGCTGTTATTCACCCTCAAGGCATTGTGGGCCGAGTCATTTTGACGACAAAACAGCGTGCCCAAGTGATGTTTTATTCACATCCTAATTTCCGGGTGAGTGCCAAAATTATGGACTCAAGGGCCACCGGAATACTTCGATGGAATTTGAAAAGTAACGAGACCATGATTCTCGATTATGTCCCTTTAACCATTCCTGTTCAAGTTGGACAAGAAGTAGCTACGAGTGGTTTTAGTCAACAATTCCCCGAAAATATTCCTATCGGTATTGTAGAATCGGCAGAGCGGCAATCCGACCAATCCACATGGCTAATTACAGTGACACCTTCCGTCGATTTGAATCGACTTGCCGAAGGGTTTGTTGTGCAAAATACCACAGACCCCATAGATCAAGACCCCATAGATCAAGACCCTACTGAGCAAGACCCCACAGCACAAGATGAGGTAGATCCATGAATCAACCTTCACTTGGTCGAATGATACTAATTGGTACAATTATGCTTTTGAGCTATGTTATGCTCTTTCAACATGTCACCATTGCGCGGATTAGTCTCGATCTTATGGCGATTTATCTCATGTGGATCATGCTCGCCTATCCACGTTTTCAAAGTATGTGGTTTGCTGCCGTTGTGGGGTTTTTGCTGGATGCCATGACAGATCAATGGGGGCTCAACATGTTTGCCTACACCGGCGCTGTTACCCTACTATATGGTGTTTTTGAGAGGTTTCGCGAGATAAAACTACTCGATTGGCAATACTTAACCCTTTTATTTGGATTCATTTTGATAAAATCGAGTTTATTTGCTGTCACAACGTTGTTTACAAATGGGGTTGATCTTGCTCAACCTGTTTGGCTTTTTATACTTGGCACCTCCGTGTACACCGTTATCGTCGGCTATATCGTTAATGTGATCTCCCCTTCATGAAAACCCACGACCACGCACAAGTTCAATTGCTTCGTCGGATCCTCCTTGGGATAGTCGTCGTGTTGTGGGGTGCATTATTTTTCCGTCTGATTCAAATCCAAGTCTTTGAGCATGAGCGATATCAACCGTTAAGTCAAAAAAATGCCTTGAGACTCGAAACGGTTGCGGGCACTCGTGGTACGATTTATGATAAAAACGGTGAGATTTTAGTCGAGAACCAACCCGTATTTACCGTCACCATAACCCCTATTGACTACGATACCTCCAACAATCAACAGATTGCCTCCATTCTAAACATTGAGATTGACGAGTACATGCGTCGGATTGAGAGGGCCAGGCGTTATTCAAGACACCGTCCATCTGTATTGGCTGCTGAGATCCCCTTTGGCCCGTATTCCCTTTTGGAAGAAAATCGGTGGAGGCTCCCCGGGATAGGGTTTCGCCAACAAGACAAACGAAATTATCCGTCCAGCGCAAGAGCGTCCCATGTCTTTGGCTATTTACGTGAAGCCGATCTGGATGAAACACAAGCCTCTGAGTCGATTCGGTTGGGTGACAAAATTGGCAAGAGTGGACTCGAGCTTGTCTATGATCCTATGCTCCGCGGTGGGCTTGGGGAGCGATATTACCGTGTGAATGCACTAGGTCAATCGTTGGGTGAATTCACACTTGCCACTAATGAGAGGCGTAATCCTCCTCGCGGGGACGACTTGGTACTAACCCTTGATGAAGAGGTTCAAGCCTATGCGGAGCGACTCATGGGAAATTCAAAGGGGGCTGCTGTCGTTATGGATCCTTCCAATGGGGCTTTATTGGCACTTGTGAGCTCCCCAGATGTCGATTTAACACGCCTTGCAGGTCGATTAGATCGTGAGTATTGGGCAGATATCAATACGGACTCGCTTACTCCACTATTTAATCGCGTCACATCAGCGTCACAACCACCTGGATCCACGCTCAAGCCCTACATGGGGATGATTGGACTACACATGGGACTCATTACTCCAGAAACGGTGGTTCAAAATACAGGGACATATCGTCTAGGTCGTGATTATACAGATTTAGCCCCTCCAGGTGATTACATACTTGAAACCTCATTGGCCTTTTCCAGTAACACCTACTTTTTTGAATTGATGGAGCAAATGGCTCGACAAGGCAAGCTTGATGAATGGGCGGGCTACCTTCGAGATCTAGGTTTAGGGCAACGCACAGGAATTGATTTAGGGAGTGAACGTCCAGGAATTGTTCCCGATTCATCGAAAATGGATCAACTATTTGGATCGAAACAGTGGGGGTTGGGGGATCTCATTAATCTGGGGATTGGACAGGGGGTGTTTTCAGTGACGCCCATTCAATTGGCAGTTTCAACCTCGTTGCTTGCAAATGGAGGCCAACGAGTGACTCCCCATATCGTGAGTGAGCAAATCGAAGGAGGCGTTTCAAGAAATGTCCTGGAACACCCAACAACCCCTGTAGAATGGATTGAAGAGGATGCCCTCGAGCCCATTCACAAAGGGATGAGAGCGGCTGTGCAGAATAGTGTCGTTTCTTGGCTTTTGGAGGTCCCTGAATTGGAGATTGCAGGGAAAACTGGGACAGCGCAGAATCCACGGGGTCAAGATCATGGGTGGTTCACCGGCTTTGCCCCTTTGAATGACCCAAAAGTTGTCGTTGTGGTATTCAAAGAAAATGGAGGTTTTGGATCTGTATCTGCAGCACCCATAGGCTCGTTACTCATTGAAAAAGTACTCACTGGCACCACAAACAGAGGCTATGTTGAGCAACATGTAGACGACTATGTGCCGCCAGCGCCAGATGAGGACGAAGATGAGGAGACAGATCGAGACATTGAGGTACCACAAAACGTAGAGGATCCATGAACCCCATTCAGGATACGCGTTGGAGTTTAGTCGGGTTGTGGCTGATGCTATGTAGTATTGGGCTGATAGCTATTTATAGTGCGACCCAAGGGCCAGTATCGGAATTTTTACCAGCTGCGATACAATCAACCTTCGCAAAGCAAGTGCTTGTCATAGGCTTATCTGTCGTCGTGATGATTGCAATTCAGTTTATGAATCCACGCGTGCTCATCCTGCTCTCCCGAATTGCCTACCCTATTGGGATTCTATTGATGATTGCCACATTATGGGTGGGAAAGGAGGTGAATGGGGCACAAAGCTGGATTGTACTGTTTGGATTCAATCTCCAGACGGGTGAAATCATGAAGCCCATTTTGATCATGGCAGCGGCATTTTATATCTCGTCGCAACGTGAACTTAACCTGGTAAAACCAAGACATTTTGCTGTTGTTACAGGTCTTTTTGCCCTTCCCATTGGATTATTACTCCTTCAAAATGACCTGGGAACCGCACTTATATTTATAGCGCTTTACCCTGTTCTACTTTTTTGGTCTGGCTTCCCGAAAGGGATGGTGTTACTTCTTACAATACCGCCACTTGTAGGGTATGCAGCATTATATCACTGGGGATTTGGTCTGGCCATTGGGATCATGTTAACCCTTATCATTATCTCGATGCAAAAGCCACGATGGCAAGTTCTAGCCGCTCTTGCGATTGGAGCTAGTGTACTACTCTTTATCCAGATTGGTCTTGAAGCTGTCTTGCAACCCTATCAAGTAGCCCGGATTCGCACGTTTATACAACCCGAGCTAGATCCTCAAGGGGCTGGGTGGAATGTATTACAAGCAAAAACAGCTCTTGGATCAGGAGGGCTGTTTGGAAAAGGCTTTATGGAGGGGACGCAAACCCAGCTGCGGTACCTTCCTGAGCAGTGGACGGATTTTATTTTTTGCGTCATTGGTGAAGAATGGGGTTTTTTGGGGGCAGGCTTTGTGATGATGATGTTTCTTGTCCTTTTTTGGACCATGCTACAAATGATGGGTGACCAAAGTCATCCCTATTCGCAAACGGTCATCCTAGGGTTCATGGCTGTTTATTTCTTTCACTTTTTAATCAATATAGGAAGCTCTACCGGACTCCTACCTGTGATTGGTGTGCCCCTCCCGTTTGTAAGCTATGGAGGTTCCTCCATGCTGACCAATTCAATTATGATCGCTATTGCGCTTAATTTTGACCGAAATAAGCGCTCCTTTTCCATATATCGTTAGCAATCACACGATGGGGCATACCTTCCTTGCCATGGTGCAAAACCAAGCGGTCCAATACCTAGTTACCCACGACCCAAGAACGTGAATAGGGCTCAATCAAGAGCTTAGCTCATCAGGCGGAAACTTGGCCTATGATGTGGGGTGATTCCGTGTGTCGCAAGTGCCTCCCGATGAGTACGAGTTGGATACCCTTTGTTGGATGCCCAATCATAAGCCGGATATTCACTCGATAATCTCTCCATGTAGCGATCCCGCGTCACCTTCGCGATAATGGAGGCAGCAGCAATTGAAACACTCTTGGCGTCCCCTTTGATGATGGGTTGTTGGGGAATGAGTGTTGGGATCCGTTGATTGCCATCAACGAGCAACATGTCTGGAATGGGAGTGGCATCTTCAGCACAATGGCGCATCGCGTCAAGTGAAGCATGAAGGATATTTAGCTCCTCAATAACCTCGACAGGCTGAGTCCAAACGCGCACATCGAGTGCCTGTTGGACGATCTTTTCATAGGCCTTTTCCCTTTGAATTCGACTCAATGCTTTGGAATCGGTCACACCCTCGATCGTCTGTCCAACAGGCAGTACAACCCCAGCTGCAACCACAGGACCCGCCAAACACCCTCGACCTGCCTCATCAAGGCCCATGACTTGATTGAAACCCTCACTCCAAAACTGTTGTTCTATGTGGAGATTTGACGCTTTATTAACAAATTCATGATCCATATACGCTACAAAGATTGGGAAATGGCGCTTGAAGAACAAGGAAATCAATCCTCGTTCGACACGTTATTTGATTTGTTCCAGCAACTCTTGTCGATTGCCGGAGGTGATGTGTCGCAAGCGATCCGATGGTTAACGGATCTAGACAATGAATACAATATCACCGATAAGCTTGATCCACCCATGGGGATCGGAGAGTTTGTTGATGAATTGCAACGGAAGGGGTATGTCAAAATGGATGATGAACAATCTGTGATGGTACCCTCCGGAAAGATGGGAATAAGCATCCGTCAACGCTCCCTTGAAGAGATCTATCGACAATTAAACAAAGGTGGTGCAGGGAATCACAAAACCAGCTTTTCTGGAAAAGGACTTGAACGATTACCCGAAACGCGTGGATGGCAAGTTGGTGACGATCTCTCCAATATGGATAATGTTGGGACGATGCTAAATATGCTTCAGCACAGCTCATTGGACACAATGGACTTGACTGAAGAGGATGTTGAGGTGTTTGAACAAGATTATTTCACATCTGTCTCCACCGTGTTGCTTATCGATTTGAGTCACTCCATGATTTTATACGGGGAAGACCGCATTACGCCTGCAAAGAAAGTTGCCATGGCACTTTCTGAATTAATCATGAATCAGTACGCTAAGGATAGCCTAGACATTGTGGCTTTTGGCAATGATGCATGGAATATTGACATCAAAGATCTTCCCTATCTACAGGTAGGTCCTTATCACACCAACACTCTGCAAGGGTTACAAGTAGCGCGTCACTTATTGGAGCGCAAGAAAAACTCCAATAAGCAAATCTTCATGATTACCGATGGCAAGCCTTCTTGTATGTTTGAAAAGAATGGCTCGTTCTACAAGAACAGTTTTGGGCTTGACCGTCGCATCATCAACCGCGTGCTTGACGAGGGGGTTGTCTGTAGACGAAGTGGTATCGAAATCACTACCTTTATGATCGCACGAGATCCTGTTTTGCAAGACTTTGTTCGCGACCTTACCGATGCAAACAAAGGTAGGGCTTATTACTCAGACCTTAACAACCTTGGGGGCTTTGTGTTTGAGGACTATGTACGCAATCGTCGAAAAAACGTTCGCTAAATGCGACTTCAGACATGGTGTCTAGGACTGATCACACAGACATGGTGTCTGGACTTAAGTCATAGGACTGGAGGCACAAGACGGATACCTGAAATTCCCTCCACATTGCTCCTATTACATGTCAAGGGTTTCCATCACAGCATCTGTGATGTCATTTTCCTCTCGTAATTCCTCAGCCACATAGAGTATAATAACATCACCAGTGGACGTTGTCGTATTTAGGACAACATCAAATCCACGCTCTGCAGCAACTTCATCAATAGCTTGTTGAACTTGCTCAAGCAGTGGTGCCATGAGTTCAGCGCGACGTTGATTGACCTCTTGCTCAGCCGACGCCTGAGCCTGCTCTAGTTCGGCACTCAACGCTCCAAGGCGCTCTTCTTCATTGGCGCGGGCTTCATCTGACATCACAGCGGAACGCTCTTGATAAGATTGAATTTGGGACTGAAACTCAGCCTCTTGATCTGCCAATTCCTGGCTCTTGCGATCGACAAAATTTTGAAGTCTTTGCTGAACTGCTGCCATTTCTGGCATACGTTCAAGAATCGCACGTGGTTCGACAAATCCTACATTAAGATCCTGAGCTGTTGTGGTGACAGGATTTGCAACAAAGAGCGCGACAAGCGCTCCTAAAAAGAGAGTAGAGACGTATTTTTTCATTCGTTTTGTCCTTCGTTAGACGGTTCGTTGGAAGAGTTCATTTGTTCAACCACTGCATCAGTGATGTCAACGGCATTGTTTGACGTAAAATAGACGATAGGATCTCCAGCCGCTGTCGCTTTGTTGATGACAAGGCTCAAATCTTGCTCTTTGGCCACCTGCGCCATAGCAACGTCCATCCGCTCAAGAATAGGATCGAGGAGTTGGGCCCGACGATTTTGAAGATCAGCCTGGAATTGTTGTTCTAGAGTTTCCAATTCTGTTTGCAGCTGTGTCAATCGTTGCTCTTCCTGTTGCTGAGCTTGAGATGTGAGCTCCCCTTCGGCGACACTTTCTTGAAACGTTGTTACATCCTGCACCCATGTTGTGTAACGCGCTTCGAAGTCTGCTTGTCGTTCAGCGACGAATTGCTGGAGTTGCTGCTCAACAGCTTGGGTCTCAGGAAGCTGAGCCAGAACCTCTTGAGGGTTCATAATCCCGACAGAAGACTGTGCATGCGTTGTTAGACTAACAAAGCCTAGCAACATCGAGAGCAATAAGGTTTTCATAGTGGTGTATTTCATAAATTAGACAATTTTAAAAGTAGGCATTTTTTCTCTAAAAGACGCGATTTTGCTCTTCTTCAATCCCAAGCTGAACGAGCACCAGTTGGGTAATATCAAACTCAGGCTCAGCATATATCAACCCAATTTGTTGTGCACGATCCAAGACGATATTATACCCCTCCTCCTCCGCAATAACTTTAATGGCATCGTGTATGGTTCGTTGCAGAGGTTGCATAAGCTCTCTTTGACGTGTGTAATACTCTCCATCGGGACCAAACTTGGTTTCCAAAAAGCTGTCCACCTCTGCTTGCTTTTGTTCGATTTCAGCAAGTTTTTGGGCTTTCACGTCTTCTGTATACAAAATTTCGCGTGCTTCATACTCGTCTTTGAGCGCTTGTAACTCTTCCTCCAAAACGACCAGCTCTGATTCCCAATTCGACTCAAGCTGATCAAGTTGCTGTTGGATACCTTGAAACTCTGGCATTTTAGACATGACAATCTCCGTATCTACGAACCCAACATTACTACGTTGCCCCAATAGCCCCTGTCCATAGGCATCAAAGGCACCCGTGCCTGATAAAAATGGTCCAGCCAATGCCATCAATAGACAGATTGTAACAAGCCTTGGAGCGAGAAGTCTTGGAGCAAGGAGTCTTGATTCGAGTTTAAGAGCAACAAATCTTGACACGAGTCTTGCCAAGAGACGTACCTTCTTCCAACAATGGATAAATTCTGTAGCCTTCACGTCTCGTTAAAAAGGAGCCCCAATGTTAAACAAGAATTCCCATGTTCTTGGACGCAACCCATCACCATCATTATGCGAAGGTGTTCCGTCGAGGCGATACCCATAACTTAAATCGACCAGACCTAGAATTGGTAAGAAGACGCGAGCACCCAATCCCGCAGCTCGTTTGAGTCGGAATGGATCAAACTCATTTGGGTTCGCAAATGCATTCCCAGCATCGGCAAATAGATACGGAATTAACTGAAGCTGTTCATTCGACACCGCAGGATAGCGGAGTTCCAAGACATGCTTAACATACATCCGACCCCCAATCTGCACTTGAAAGTCATCCACAGGTGAGATCACCCCATTAAAGCCCCCAGGGAAGCCACGCATGTCAATGTTGTCGTTAATGAAGTTTTGACGCTGCTGGATTTGGGTACCACCCAAGTAAAATCGTTGGAAATTACTTCGTTCACCGGAGCCAAAATACCCGATATAACCCGACTCGGTAGAAGCAGAGAGGACCAGTTTGTCCACGATGGTGTGGTGGTGTTGATAGCTAGTTTTGAGTTTATAATATTGATTGAAGCCAGCAAGTGGGGGAGCGATTTCCGCAGAGAGGCTGAACTTTGAGCCCGACATGGGGCTAATGAAATTATCAAGTGAATTTCGTTCGATGGATTGCCGAATACTCAAAATATTGGCTGTTCCCGTCCCTAAAAAGCTACTTTGTCCTTCAACATTATAGAGTTGGTAGGAGAGTGCGGTGCTTATTTGGAAGTAATCATCTGGCCACCGGAGACGCTTTCCAACCGTCAGAGATGTATTGAACAATTCATAGTTCCGCGTAGAAAAACGGCTAAAGTAGTTTCGGTTGTAATTCAACAAATCATACGACATCGAGAACCCAAGTGAAGTGGGTTTGCCATTAAGCCAAGGCTCCTGGAAGCTCATGGAGTAGCTTTGGTAGCCACGCCCGGTGACTTGAACACCAAGAGACAGCTTTTGTCCATCACCGGAAGGAATCGGCGTCCACCCTTCTCGATTGAGTGCACGTTGGAGGGAGAAGTTGTTAAAATTCATCCGGGCCGAAAGAATCACCCCAATTTGGCGTCCACCAAACCCTCCAGAAAACTCAAAGTTATCCGTGCTTTGAGATTCATCAAGTTGATATTCAAGCTCGACAGTTTTGTCCTCAAAATTTGGATAGGGAACCGGGTTGATCCCTTCTGGACTGAAATATCCTAGGTTACCTAACTCACGAATCGACCTTATGATATTGGAACGGCTGTATGTCTGACCAGGAACGGTCCGAAGTGTTCGACGCACAACATCATCATGCGTTTTCTCATTTCCCGAAAATGTAACCTCAGAGATGGTCGCGATGTCATTCTCAATAATCTCAAAGTGCATATCCACCGAATCCTCACCTACAACGGATAAGGTCGGACGGATATCAAAAAAGAGGTATCCAACATTGTGATATAGACTGGTGATATCACTGTTGTCTTGCTTGAAATTGAGATTTTCTTGGTATTTGGACTCATTAAAGATGTCTCCGGGCTCAAATTCAAGCGCAAGAGAGAGCTGCTCATCTGTATAAATGGTGTTGCCGTCCCATGTAATATTGCGAACCTTGTATTGCGGCCCCTCCTCGATATTGAGTCTCACATACACGCCAGGGTCTCCGTTGCGCCACTCATCGACAAATACACTATCCTGCGTAATACGCACATCACGAAAGCCTTGTTCTCTGTAAAGGGCCAACACATTATCGACTCCCTCCTCAAAATCCTCTTCTTTGTAGACATGCCGTTTGAAGAGTCTCCACCAACGATCCTCTTTGAGTGTTTCGAAGGTTTTGGCCAGTTTTCTGTCAGACAATTGTTCGTTGCCTACAAAATCGAGTTCGCGTACGCGGTGGTTATCTCCTTGAGTGATGGTGATATCGAGTCGAATTCGGTTGCTTATGTTCGAGGTGGGCGTCTCCTCAATCTCAACCTTGGTGTTCCAAAACCCTTTTTCTTTGTAAAAGTCTTCGATGGTCGAAACCGCTTGCGCCTTCACAGATCTTGTCACGGCAAAGCCTGAGAGCAGTGAAAGCCTTTTGCGTAGATCACGCTTCTCTGAGCGCTTGATTCCTAGCAACTCATATCGATCAAGTCGTGGTTGCTCCTCCACAAAAATCGTCAGATCAACCCCCCCAGCACCTGATCGCTCTGCGTAGTCAATCGCCACATTCGAAAACAATCCTGTGCGATAAAGTTGTCGAATAGCACTGGCAATCTTTGGACCTGGAATTTGCACAACATCACCTTCGGAGATTCCAACCAATGAGGCTAAGTAGGTTTCTCGTGCCGTAATTAACCCATCAAACGTGATACTACGGACCACTTCAGGACTTGCAGTCACCGTTGTTGGATCGACAATCTGCAAGGGAGCTTTATTTGCAACCGTATCCACAATGCCTTGGCTAGGTGACGGCGAGGATGGCGTCATAGTTTGGGCATGAACAAAAGTAGACATGCCTTGTAGTCCTACTATTAAGATCCCTGCGGCTAACATCCTACTCAAAAAAGGGCGCATAAAGGGAGATGGTGTAGAAAATAAACGGGAAAATATCATAGAGAACGAGGTCAATTAAGACATCAGGGTTCGTATAACCGATGAGGGGATCGATTTCGTATGTCGTTCGGATAATTTGCCAAAACGTCGATCTCGCTTCTGAAACGATTCAATCGCGTGATACAAATCATCCCTCCGAAAATCGGGCCAAAACGTTGAGGAGACATAAAACTCTGAGTAGGCGAGTTGCCACAATAAGAAGTTACTCACGCGAAACTCCCCACTGGTGCGGATGACCAAATCTGGATCCGGCTTGCCAGCCGTTGCCAAGTGATCAGAAATCATATCATCATCGATTTCATGAGGTAGAACCGTCCCCTGTGATACCTTTTGTGCAATCTGCTGAACCGCCTGAGTGATGTCCCAGCGACCAGAATAACTCAATGCTAGGCAAAGCTCCATGTGCGTGTTCTGCGCAGTTAAAGCCTTGACTTCATCCAACTTCTTTTGAATATCGGCTGGAAAACGATCGCACTGGCCAATCGTGACCAACCGGATGTTGTTTCTACGTAACGTTTCGGCTTCAGATTCTAGTGTGGCGACCAACAACTTCATCAGACCATTGACCTCCTCCTCGGGTCGGCCCCAATTTTCCGTCGAAAAGGCATAAAGGGTCAAATGTTTTACCCCTAGCTGAGCACAAGATTCGGTGATGTCTCGAACCGAGGTTACACCATTTCTGTGCCCCAATAGCCGCATACCCCCTTGTTTTTGCGCCCACCGGCCGTTGCCATCCATGATCACAGCGATGTGCTGGGGTATCTCACCAGATGCTTTAATCGCTTCCTGGAGCGCCTTATCCTCTTCGCTTTGCTTCGAATTTGTAATGTCAAACGTGGTCAAAAGGGTCGTCCACTAAGTCGTTTTGGCGCACGAAATTCCACGCATGAAATGGAAGCGCGCAATGGGCAAAATTATCGGATTCAATGGCCTAAATCAAATTTAACTTCAAGCATCGAGCACATGGCAAGGGCTGCCTCCGCCCCCTTATTTCCCTTTGCAGGATTTGCCCGATCCATCGCCTGCTGAACGGTATGGGTTGTCAAGATTCCAAAGCCAATTGGCGTACCTGACTCAAGCATCAAGCGCATGATCCCTTGTGTTACCCCTTGATTAATCACATCAAAATGGGGCGTCTCCCCTTGCACAACCGCTCCTAAAGCCACCAGCCCGTGAATCGTATCATCCATTCTATTTTTGTTTCGATCCAAGACCATTTTGAGTCCAAGTGGAATTTCATAGGCCCCAGGGCAGGCAATCAATTGGATATTTTCCTCAAGAACCCCCTTCCCCTTCAGTGCCTTGATGGCCCCATCTTTCATCGACTCTGTGACTACAGAGTTCCATTCTGAATAAATAATGGCAATACGTGTAGCTTTCCAAGAAAATGTCTTCATGTTGCGATTCCTCTAAAGAATTAATTTAGGCCGACGTCTATTAATTTAGGCTGGCGACCACGATTTACGTCCTCCGCGACGATCAATAGCTTCCTGAAGTCGGCTTACCCAGTCTGATGTAATGGTCACAATGCCAAAATAGGCATGATACTGCTCACCGTCACCATGATAGTCGCTTCCACCTGTTTTGAGGAGATGATGCCGATCCGCATAATGACCTAGGGTTTTTTGGAGCTCATAATCGTGACTCGGGTGAATGACTTCCAATCCATCAATCCCTTGAGTTCGGAATTGCTCCAGCTCATGAGTTGTGTATAGCTTCCCAGGATGAGCCAGAATAACGACCC
>JAVLBP010000059.1:0-2092 GCA_031581145.1 Balneolaceae bacterium | reverse complement strand
CAGGTATTGTAGGTTAGGTGAGATCTTTTCGAAGCATCTCTATCCCAACTCTATCATCTTTCCTTCCCTAAACGATGTATCAGCAGCCAAAACAACTTCGGTGGCTCGTATGGCACTTGCTTGATGCTCAGTGAGGTCTATCTCGCCTTTTATTGCTTGTAGGAAGAACTCCTGTTCTCTACGACACAGTTCGTCATGATCTGGTTCATCCTCTAGCTCTAGGAGTACATCATCTTGTTCTAGATCACCACCTTCATTCACACGACTTCGGTGGACCAAGAGTTGTTCAGTTTGGGTATGGGCGTCCACCGAAGAGGACTGACCACGGGATGCAGCCTCTGTTGCCACGATAGAAACACTTCCGTTGGGGCCCATCACGTCTTTGACAAAGAACGCGGTTTCACTCATCATAGGTCCCCATCCTGCTTCGTACCACCCGACACTACCGTCTTCAAAGATCACCTGCAAGTGGCCGTAATTGATGTTTTCAGGGGGTAGCTCATCTGAGAGTTGTGCTCCTACGCCAGAAACCTTCACAGGTCGTGAACCTGTCATTTGACACATCACATCAATATAATGCACGCCGCAATCTACAATCGGTGACACGGAAGACAGTAACTTTTTATGGGTGTCCCATTGTTGGCCATAGGACTGTTGATTCAAATTCATCCGCATAACCAGTGGTCTTCCTAGAGATTTCGCAATTTCAACAAATTTTATCCAGCTAGGGTGATGACGCAATATATACCCAACAACAAGCGCCTTGCCTTTGGATCTAGCAAGGTCAACAAGTTCACGACATTGCTCTACAGTTTCAGCAAGAGGTTTTTCAGTAAAAACATGGCAGCCATACTCCAGCGCACGTTTTGCAAATGGATAATGTGTGTCTGGATAACTTGCGATGCATACAGCATCGGGGGCCAATTCAATGAGTGCTTTCTCAAAATCGTTGTACTCCGAAATACCTTCAGGTAGCTCAGATAACAGTTGAGTTCTCGATTCAGGGGTACGTGTGCACACACCAATAATCTCAAATCCTGGATTAGCATTGTAGGCGAGTGCATGCGCCCTCCCCATGTTTCCAGCACCAACGGTAAGTATTCGTATAGGATTCATGAAACAAATATAGACTTAAGTATGCGACCTTAATAACTGTTGAACCTGAAGATCTCCCATTCCGTAGATACCCTCCCTCCTACTAAACTCTTGGAATATCTCGCCAAAGCTCGCCTCTGGGCTAGACTGTTTTATTTGCATGAGTGTTTGAATCGGTCGCCCTGGGGATTCATCCGTTGTTTGCCGATCTAGATGGGCCTGAATCGCAGGCATTAAAAATGGATAGGTCGACTCTAATGCATGAGCCAAGGTGACTAAGCGCTGATTGTCTTGATTGCAAAATGCGGGCCAGAGTTTGCCTAGTTGTTCTAACTCTGTGACGGGTTGAGCATGCTCAAATGCATGGACTAATTCATCCGTCGTATGTGCTGCAAAACTGTAAGGCTCTTCTTCCTTTGGATGCACCATCCAGGCATGATAGTCATGGCTTGTATCTCTCGCGATCAGCCAGAGGATAAACCAACAATTGACTTGACAAAATAGGTCATGTTCAAACCACAAGTATAGATTGCTATGGTCAGTTATGGACTGAATCTTTTCAAACACCCCCCCAACTTCCTTCACGTATCTCTCCAGTGAGATATCTTCATCGGAAAGAGCACTCAAAAAAGTCACTCTATCCTGATAGAAAAGGTCAAGCTCTTGCTCTAGACTAGCCGCGACAGGACCGTCCATTAGACATTCCCTCATAACCAGCTTGTCCCCCGCTATTTGATGAGGAAAATGGTGCCATAGTGAATCACCATTGAGTATGTGAATGGACATGGATATGGCTTTTGGTGTTGATACATTCAACATTCATAGGGCAATATACCATTTGAGCGTTTGTGATATTTACGTCATCTTGTCCTTATGGACAAGAACCCAACACAAGACGAGCTGCGTGATTTCTATCACCAAGAAATTGAGACGCTGAAAAGCTCTATTCAGGGGTATAAAGAAGCCGCAAAACCTGTTGCTCCAGACGATGCATACG
>JAVLBP010000058.1:0-2093 GCA_031581145.1 Balneolaceae bacterium | reverse complement strand
GGGGTTCCGAAAGATATGGTATAGTAGTTTCTTCCTATGCTGAACGATTAAAACCACTCGCCATACATGTAAAATCAACTATTAATCCAGTTCACTGGTTTCTGAACAATAAAGATGATGTACGATCAAGTTATTTTTTAGAAGATGTTGCAACTGAATTTCATGTTCAGGGATTAGAATTAGATTGGGCTTGTGTAACATGGGATGCAGACATGAGAATCGGTCCTAATGGATGGAAGCACTACAATTTCAAAGGACATAAGTGGCAAAATATTAGGAAAGAGGTCCTTCAGGAATATCAAAAAAATGCCTACAGGGTTTTACTCACTCGTGCCAGACAGGGAATGGTTATCGTTGTCCCCAAAGGAGACTCCAATGATCAAACACGCTTGCCTGAGTTTTATGACCCTATCTATAAAATGTTAATTGAGAGTGGAGTCAAATCCATCGACTAACCCATGATTGTATACCAAGCATTAAAGTCTGAGTTTTTGGAGCATGTGCTGGCGGGGCAGATTGATGAGATTATTTACGCCAGGTTCCAGAAAATGCTTCAACGAAGGACATCGGCAAGTGAACAACAGTCTTGGCAATCATCGATGTCCTACATGTATCAGGTGCTGTCCAATCCAGAGATTCCGGATAATGTGGGTGTCGCTATTGAATACAAGGTTCCACAAACCAGTAAACGGATTGATGTAATTCTGACGGGCCTTGATGATTCAGATCACGCTGCCGCAGTGATTGTAGAGTTGAAACAATGGAGTCGAGCAGAGTTAACTCAAAAAGATGGGGTTGTCATCACTCAGTTTGGTGGTAGGCAAGTCGAAACAAGCCATCCATCGTATCAAGCATGGACCTATGCATCGTTACTGAAGGATTTTAATGAGGCGATCTATACTGATGAAATCTCTCTTTCACCGTGCGCGTTCTTGCATAATTACAAAGAGGATGATGTGATTCGGCATCCATTTTATCAATCATACCTTGACAAAGCACCCGTTTTTCTAAAAAAAGATGCCGTTAAGCTTCAAGAGTTCATCAAGAAGTATATCCGAAAAGGGGATGATGGGAAGGTAATTTATGCTATTGAGAGTGGTAAAATCCGTCCGTCAAAACAACTTGCTGAGGCGGTGTCTTCCATGTTGGATGGTCATCAAGAATTCATCATGATTGACGACCAGAAAATTGTCTTTGAGACTGCGAAAGAGCTCATGAACCTGGCGTCGGGAGAAGAGCAAAACACCTCATACGGACTAGCTGCGGAACAGGTTGAAGCATACACCGTAGGCCAAGAAAGCGAGCCAAAAGATCAATCACCTTCAAAGCAGGTTCTGATTGTGGAAGGAGGACCTGGAACGGGTAAATCTGTGGTGGCTATTAACCTACTCGTCGAGCTAACGAACCAGAGACTGCTTGCACAATATGTCTCTAAAAATGCGGCTCCCAGGGCGGTGTATGAGAGCAAGCTAACGGGAACACTGCGTCCAACACGATATCGAAATATGTTTAAAGGGTCAGGGGCGTACACAGAGGCCAACGAGAATGAATTTGATGCATTAATAGTGGATGAAGCTCACCGATTGAATGAGAAATCGGGGCTGTATGGAAATCTAGGTGATCATCAGGTCAAAGAGATTATCAATGCGTCAAAGCTCTCGGTCTTTTTTATCGATGAAGATCAGCGAGTGACCCTCAAGGATATTGGCCAAAAAGAGGTCATTCGGGAGTATGCTCAGCAGTTGGGAGCTCAAGTGACTGAGACAGAATTAGCGTCGCAATTTCGGTGTGATGGGTCGGATGGCTATATCGCATGGCTGGACCAGATGTTGCAAATACGAGAGACGGCCAATGAGGATATTCAGTCCTTGGAGTATGACTTTCAGGTGTTTGATTCACCTGAGGAGATGCGAGATGAGATATTTCGTCTGAACGAAATATCCAATAAAGCACGGCTAGTGGCTGGCTATTGCTGGAACTGGGTTAGTAAAAAGGATCCTACGCAAGATGATATTGTACTAGATGGCTACGATTTCTCGATGAAGTGGAATTTGGCCTCAGATGGAAGTTTATGGATTGTCTCGCCTGAAAGT
>JAVLBP010000057.1:0-2119 GCA_031581145.1 Balneolaceae bacterium | reverse complement strand
GGGAACCGATTTTCGTTTAACGTTTTACGCCTCCAATGATTCTATTGCGGAAGCTGCTGCCCAAGCATCCTGGAATGAGGTACGTAGATTAAATCAAATTTTTAGTGACTACTCCACGAAGAGTGAAATATCTCGCCTCTCCCATGAAAGCCTACCCTATCAATGGCTACCAGTCAGTGATGATCTCTTCTTGGTATTAAAACAAGCGAGAAAGATATCAAGACAAAGTAATGGCTTGTTTGATGTCACTATTGGCCCTATGACGAAACTATGGAGAGCCATTCGTCAAGCCTCTGAACCTAAACTCCCTTCCGATTCCATTGTTCAAATGCTCGATCAAAGAGTGGGATATGGCTTTGTGCTATTAAAGGAGCCTAATCAAGTTCAATTTACAAGATCGAAGATTGAATTTGATTTCGGGGGGATTGCCAAAGGGTATGCTGCTGAAAGGGTCCTTCATTCACTTTCGACCCATGGGATACAAAGGGCGATGATTAATGCAGGAGGTGATGTGACTGTTGGTGACCCACCACCAGGTAAATATCACTGGGAGATAGTTGTTCCTTGGATAGGGGAAAGGGGGATATCAGATGTGCAGAGATTTAAGATTCAGAATGTGACTATAGCGACATCAGGTAGTATCCACCGATCCATTTTGATTGACGGTGAAAGATATTCACATATTATTGACCCTAGAACCGGAATTGGTAGTACAAAACAGATCCAAGCGACCGTAATAAGCTCAAAGGGGATGTTAGCCGATGCCTATGCAACAATTCTAACGATCCTCAACCCTTCAGAGGGTATATGGATGATTGAATCCCTCCCAGATCTAGAGGCCTTCATATACTATAAAAAGGAGGATGGTGTGCACATGGTTACATCCTCTGGCTTGCAGAGCTACCTTAGAGATTGAAAGCCTGGAGTCTTTTCAAGAGATAAGAGCCGTCTGATTCAAAGGCTCATTTTCAAAGGCTAAATAAATGCTACGCCTTTTCTGTTTCAAAATCATCTGCATCCACATACGCTGCAATCAGCATCAACTCACCTTCCTTATCTGAAGTTGATTTCCCATGCTCCATCCCTACAATGCCATCATAGCCTTGATTGTACAGGAACTTGAAGATATTTCTATAGTTAATCTCCCCTGTGCCCGGTTCATTTCTTCCAGGGTGATCGCCTATTTGAATGTAGGGTATCTCATTCCATGCAGTCATCATATTGGGTATCATATTCCCTTCCGTGATGGATTGGTGGTATGCATCATAGAGAATTTTGCATGCAGGACTATCAACATGTCTACAAATCCGATAGGCCTGTGTCGTCCCAGTAAGAATCATCCCTGGATGATCACGGAGTGTATTTAGGGGCTCAAGCACCATCACTAAATCATGCTTTTCAAGAATCTCTGATGCTCTTTTCAGAGTATCGATGAGGTTTAACTCTTGAATATTCATATCCAGCTTCATGTCAACGAATCCAGGTACTACAGTCATCCATTTTGCACCGACTCTTTTTGCAACATCCACAGATTCTTGAATTTCTTTTAAAAAAGATTCTACAAATGCTGGATCACCTGTTGACAGGGTGGGGGTATCCCAGTAAATGGTATGGGCTACAAACACTCCCATTTCAAGATTTTTATCTATGAGTGCTTTCCCAATCCTTTCCTGTGTGGCGGCTCCTCTTTGCTTCATCCCATTATCTTCGAGCCCTCTAAAGCCGATATCAGACATAAAGTTGATTTGATCAATCAAATCATCACCTGCATGATGCCTAAACATGCCAAAATGTGGTGAATACTTGAGCTTGAACTCATGCTTTGTCAGAAGGTCTTGGTCTGACCTTTCGAGGGTACTTCCTCTTGCTAAACCGGTGCCAGTGACAACGGTGGCTCCTGCAATCAGCCCATTTTTTAGAAACTCTTTTCTATCCATGATGTAAAAGGTTGGTTGTAAGTTGAGCGTGTGACGTGGCTCTCCTAGTTAAATCGTGTACGTCCCAGGCTTAGGGATAGCATACTCTCCATCTTCACCTGGCTGTACAGGAGGCTCAGCGTCCCAATCCAGAGAATCAGGGACCAACTTTTCACCCGAATCCAGGGCCATTTCTGTGGTGA
>JAVLBP010000056.1:0-2204 GCA_031581145.1 Balneolaceae bacterium | reverse complement strand
GATAAATCTCGATTGCCTTGACGCATCGCCATGACCCCCAAGTTTGCCCAAGCTGCAGCCTCTTGTGGGTAGGCAAGGACGACGTCATTCATTTTGTTGAATGCGAATCTCGACTCATCGGTTTGGCTCGCCGCTAGACTCACGCGAAAATCGTTGACCGCCTTTTGATATGTCTCTGAGGTTGTGGAAACCTCTTGAGTTTGGGGTGAGCAAGCGACTGCCAGAGATAAAACTGCCCAAATGATGTAGTGTTTACAGATCCTTTGCTTCATTCTCAGGTTTACTCTTTAGTCCATTCATAAAGCCCTAGCTGGGTATTATGCGTTCCTAGCCACACATAGGGTGCTCCAGCTATGGACATAGGCAAAATCGTTGAGTGTACACCCTTGTGAGGCAGTCCTGATTCTACAGGAGATACGCTCTGGAAAGTTTGATTTGTTTGATCCCAAAGTAGGTGGCTGACAGCATTTCCTAGTTGTGGAGCTCCTAAAGAAGGTCTCCAAAATGCGAAATTACCCACACTTACAATATGAGTGGTTAACTCACCAGCATCACTCTCATCTTGATGAACCCACCAATCACGGATAGGTCCAGTTTGAAGGTCAAGAGGTAAAGGTGTCTTGGTATATCCCTCCGAGGAAGAGATCCATATTGCAGATTTTACTGTTTGAAGAGGGTTTTTTTGGATGCTAGACGGTGGTTCCGAATTTGTCCATTGAGGCCATAAATCCACCAAAGATGCCTTGGCGTACTCGCTATAAGACTCTACAGAAGCTGCCAAGCTAGGGAATTCACGGCCCAGCTCATTGAGTTGCTCAAATGGGTATGGCATCCCGTCTATTGTTTCAACAATAAGACCACTTGGAATCCCACGCTGTTCAAAGTCGGCCACCCAAAGCTCTATTTTTGAGCCTTCAGAAGGTTGGAGGCGTGTATTTAGTCCGAGGTTACCCAAAAAAAGCTCTGCAAGATTATCACCATTAATATCAACCGCCTCAACGGATTGCCAATAGCCCGAGGTTTGGTCCAATCCCATCTCAGTGCTTATTTCCACACCCACACCCGATGCGAAATCAAACACTTGTACTGGCATCCATTCCCCGACCACAATGAGTTCATCACGCCCGTCTCCTGTGACGTCGGCCCATGTTGCATCGGTTACCATTCCAAAAGAACGCCAATTTGGAAGTATTGACTCGCTTACATCCTGGAACGGATAGGAGTCTGTTGATAGCAATATCGACGAAGCATCTGCGCCATAGGACCAGACCACGGAACGCCCTCCTACAAACAAGTATGGATCGCTCGAGGAATGTGCAATCACAGACCCATTCGCGCGCTGTGGTGGCGAACCCTCTGGATCGGGAATCAGCGTCCCATCTCCTTGATTCAAAAACAGTACATCCTGATACACAGGGTGCCCACCCGGAAATTCACCTCCGCCACGGACAAGCCATAGATCAAGATGACCATCCTTGTTGGCATCAAAGATCAATGCGTCGGAATCTTCTCCCTGCTCCCACTCACGCCATAAATCTTCCTGTACGGACTCAAAGGAGCCGTCTGGCTTCTGAAACCACAAGGACGCAGGCAGATCGTGGGCTCCACCTATAAATAAATCCTCAAGTCCATCGCCATTGAGATCCCCCACCGCCAAAGCAGGCCCCAACTGACTGGCATCATGAGGGAGTGTGGGCTCGTCTATAAAGGCATCAAATTCATTTTCGACATGACGAAGATTTTCTAGCCATGAAGCAGACTTATTCGTGGCAGACTTCCTCCTTAGATACGGTTGTGCATCGATGGATCTGGCCAATGGAGCTACACTAACAAATGCCGATGCTGGTTCAGGCTTTGGGTCCGACTGATTCAACTTATGTGTCGTATTGATGGCCAAATCCTTGTAATGTGATACACTTCCATCACCCCAGCGGACCTGTACTGAATCAATACGCCCGGTATATCCACCCAAGCCAAAATGAATCCCTGGTTCGACCGATGATTGAAACCCACGAGAGAGGTAATGTTCAGAGACTTGAACGTGGTCACCAACCCATATCGTGACATGTGCTCCCAACCCTTGAGTATTCATCCCTTTCCCTTCTAGCTCAAATCGAATGAAATTGGAGGACTCTGGAGCACGTTGACGAGTCTGATTGATATAGAGGGAGGCTGGGCCATTGATGTTGTTGGTGACAAGATCC
>JAVLBP010000055.1:0-2393 GCA_031581145.1 Balneolaceae bacterium | reverse complement strand
GGAAATCATCCTCATCCACCACACCGACTGCGGTATGTTGACATTCACCGATGACGAGTTCAAATCCAGTATTCAGGATGAAACAGGCATCAAGCCTGAGTGGGCGGCTGAGTCATTCACCGATTTAGAAATCGATGTTCGCCAGTCAATTGCAAGAATCAAGCAAAGTCCGTTTATCCCCAAGAAGGACAACATCAGAGGGTTTATCTTCGATGTGGCAACTGGAGAGCTAAACGAAGTTAGGTAATTCAAAAACAAAAAACTGGATGGCTAACGCTCTCCAGTTTTTTTATACCTACGCTTTATCCATGATCTGCTGATCTTTTGTGTTTGAACCTGGTGAATATGACCAAGAGTTTTATGAGCTTGATTCAGAAATCGATAAATACGCAAGATCTCTTGCAGGGTTTATAAAAACCGAGCGCTGGCAATCCAAAAACGGTTTGTTTGTGAACTCCATGTATTTTTTCGAAAACGAAGAATCCGTTCGCGAACTCGCAAGTTATCCGCAACACAAAGTCGCAAAGAAAAATTACGCGCGTTGGTATAAAAGCTTTCGAGTTGATGTCATGAAAGTCAGTGGCAGTTATGAAAGCAATCCCGCTCCAGAGTTGGAACGGGACTGAATTTGGTGGAGATGGGTTATCTCCAACTAGCCCTTGTTTATTGGGCCAAAGGTCCCTGCGGAACAGAAATATGACTATAAATAAAGCAAGGTGTCTGCGTTTTTCCATAGATTGACTTAACGATTTTGCTATTGGTAACTTTGACGGATGCGTGGGGGAATGCTAGCTGTGGCAATGACAGTAGTTTTGGCTTTGTCGGGATGTGCTGGCGGCCACGACATTCGAGCCACCGCTCCGTTTCAGGAAACTCAGGATCAGATTGGGGAAACTCCGAATCAGATTGGGGAAACTCCGAATCAGATTGGGGAAACTCAGAATCAAGTTGAGGAAACTCCGGATCCTCCAATTACATGGGGACAAACAGACTCTCCGATGCCAGCAGACTTTTGCAAGGTGCCCGACCAAAGACCTGAGCAGTATAGAGATTTTGCGAGGGGCCACACCGTCGATGGAGTTTCATGGGGAGGTCCATCAGGGTTCCCGTTAGTGGAGCAAACGGTTCCAACTATCGGGACTTTGGACTGGCTTATCGTTATGGTGGCATTCCAAGACACACCAAAATATGTAGAAAAGCCTGAAGATTTTTTGGAGCCACAGGTCAAAAAGCTAGAGGCTTGGGCGGAATTCTGGTCACAAGGAAAGCTCGAGTTCAATATTTCGTTTGTGGATTATTGGATTGACCTTCCAATCAACGCTATGGATCGACCAAAAAGAGATGGCGAGTTAGCAAACATGATTGTGGATGGGATGCCTCAAGGGGTGCACCCGGATTATTATGATGCGACGTTTGTGCAGTGGGCCAACCTTGCCGAAGCCTCAGGGGTGCTGGAGGCAACACAAATGAATGACATAAGATTTACGCTTCGTATGGGTAGCAATGAAGAAAGTTATGAGCATTTGGAGGAGCAGCCAAGGCTCTTCTGGGCACCGGGTGTTTATCATTCAAGTGACCAAAAACAACCTTTATCGCTAAAGCGAGAATTCACTTATGGACACTTCTTGCACGAGATACTTCATGAGATGGGGCTCAATCTTCACGCTCCAGGTAATGGCTGGTCAACTGGTGTAGGCCAGGCCCTTTACCCTAACCCGATGGGCTGGTCAGCATCAATAAATGCTTGGGAATCTTTCCAGTTGGGGTGGACAGATGACGACCAGGTGCACTGTGTAGACCCTGCAAAGGTGTCATCAACCAAGACCGTTCTCACTCCCATCGATCTTTATGGAGGAGAAAGAAAACTGATTGCCTTACCAACCAATAACGATCTCAATGAGATTGTCGTTGTTGAGGCCCGGCAGGCTGGCCCATGGACAGATTGGAGATCAGATCAAAAGGGTTTACTTGTCTACAAAGTTGACCCCACAGCTGAGCACAAGGACCACGTAGAGGGAGACTGCGGTAACGATCCAGATATTAAGAAATGGGCATACTACCTATACCCAAATGACATCCCTAATCCTGAGCCAAACTGCAACCAGTTTGACCTTGCTCTTGTGAGTGAGGGGCAATCAGTGACCTACTCTGGGGTAACCGTGTCTTTAGAAACTATTTACGATGACGAGTATTACGTAAAGGTTGAAAATGACTAGTACTCAAAGGCAAGCTGAGAATACCGCCTCAAAACTGTCAACAAGGCTCTCTTTGTGTTTTGTGTTTTGTGTTGTTGATGCTCCTACAACCCAGTAAAGAACTGGGAAGTAGGTAATTAGTGGAGATGGGGGGAATTGAACCCCCGTCCACGGCAGCGATTATGGAGATTCTACGGG
>JAVLBP010000054.1:0-2516 GCA_031581145.1 Balneolaceae bacterium | reverse complement strand
AGGCCATTGAGGGATTTGTTCAATGGCGAGAACTTGAACCAATGTCTACATCAAATTAATCCATCGTTGACAAAAATTGATAGCCTTCACACAAATAGAATTCACAAGAACTTTTACTAACCAAAAACTAAACGATCAGTAATATGAAACTTAAATACAAATACTCACATCTAAGCAACATCGCACTGGGTGCGTTGGTCATGATGTTTAGCTGGGCGTTTGGAGCCCTGAACGCTACAGCTTCACCAGAATCAGATGGCTCAGACGAAGTAGTGCTGGATAAAACACTCACTGGAAGTGTTGTGGACGCATCCACTGGGGAAAGTCTTCCAACGGTGAATGTCGTTGTGCAAGGAACAACGATTGGTACTTCTACAGATTTTGAGGGTCGTTTTGAATTGGTTGTCCCAGATGATGCACAAATTTTAGTCTTCAGTTATGTTGGTTATGTGACTCAAGAGGTTGAAATAGGCTCCCAAACGACATTTGAAATTGCATTACAGCCAGATTTTGTAGCTCTGGAGGATCTCGTGGTTGTGGGTTATGGTACCCAGCAACGTGCCGAGATCACAGGTTCTGTGAGCTCTATTGATGCAGAGGAAATTGAAGCAGTACCTGTATCAAGTTTTGAAAATGCGTTACAGGGACGACTTGCTGGAGTGAATATTGCTGAGTCAACGGGTGAACCTGGTGCAACGCCACAAATCACCGTTCGTGGAACTGGGTCTATATCTGCCGGTAATGATCCTCTCATCGTGATTGATGGTGTACCAGTATCGAAAAACCTGAACTTGCAACCAGCTCTGACCTCTCAACGATCTTCCTTCCAGCCTCCAAAGGCTAACCCTTTAGCAACCATAAATCCACGAGATATCGCGTCCATTGAAGTGTTAAAAGATGCATCAGCAGCGGCAATCTACGGGTCAAGAGGGTCTAACGGTGTAATCTTGGTCACAACCAAGAAGGGACAATCAGGCAGTCCAAGAGTTTCATTTAGCACCTATGCTGGTGTGAGTGATGCATTTAATGTACCTGATATGATGAATGCAGAGGAGGTGATTGCTTACACAAAGGATGCAAGAAATAATAATTATCTTGATGACATCGCACTTGGACGTGCTCCTGAAAACCCATCATATAATCCAGATAACAACGCTGGTCGTCCAAACGTCTCAAACTACCTTATACCTGAGAAGTATATGAATTGGGATGGTACAGATACGGACTGGTTAGATCTTGTATTGAGCTCTGCAACCATTCAAAGTTATGATGTCTCGGTAAGTGGAGGGACTGAAAAGTCAAATTATCTTTTCTCTGCGGGCTATCTAACTCAAGAGGGCATTATTGATGGATCCAAATTTGATCGATATACGATTAAAGTAAATCTTGGTCATTCACTCAATGATAATGTAGATTTTGGGCTAAGCTTAAATACGGCACTGACACGCCACGACCGTATGCCAGCGAATGCGCCATATTTTGGTAACCCTCCGGGCATTATCTATAGTGCAATGGTTCACTCACCTGTCATCAAACCATACAATGCAGATGGGACGATTAATCAATTAGACAATCAGTCATACTTAGGTGGTGGTACGACTTCTGCGAGTAACCCCCTAGCTGTCATGAAATACATTAGCGAGGACATCGAAACCAATCGAATGTTTGGTTCTGTCTATGGGGAATATGATGTGTTGCCAAATCTTACATTCAAGTCCCTTCTAGGTTTTGATGTCGAGAACTACCAACAAAACTATTACCGTGGAAACGAGTTTTTATACCGGACTCAGACATCCGGAAATCCATATGGACAGGCCAGTGCAGCAGATGCATTCAACTGGCTATGGGAAAATACTCTCAATTATGCAGAGGACTTTGGCAAACACTCTGTGAACGTGATTGCAGGATATACGGCTCAAAAGCAAGAAGATAACAGTACGTATCTTATCGCTCAGAGCTATCCTGATGATCAAGTATCTACTGTGAATGGAGGTCTTCTCACAGGAGGTTCACAAAGTAAAGAGGAATGGAGCTTGGTTTCTGCTTTGGCTCGTGTGAATTATGCGTATGATTCAAAATATCTTCTCACAACGACGATTCGTTCTGATAGATCTTCTAGGTTTGGGGCAGACAATCAAACAGGTGTATTCCCGTCTGTCTCGTTCGGTTGGAGATTGAGTGAGGAAGACTTTATCTCGTCTGAATTATTCAGCGAGTTGAAGGCAAGAGTCAGCTATGGTGTGACAGGTAACTTCTTCATTCCAAATTATGGCGCCATTGGGCTTCTAGGTGAAGGCAACTATCCAACAGGGGGTAACGAAGAAAGTGGCACGGCTCCTGCAACCTTTAGTAATAGTGAGCTAACATGGGAAACAACCTATCAAACAAATGTTGGTCTCGATTTTGCCTTACTGAGTGACCGAATCTACGGATCGTTGGATGCTTACTGGTCAACCACAGAGGATTTGCTTCTCTTTGTGACAATTCCTGCAGCCACTGGATTCTCAACAGCACTG
>JAVLBP010000053.1:0-2713 GCA_031581145.1 Balneolaceae bacterium | reverse complement strand
ATTTTTGGAGAGTCAGATCGTTGGGTGAAGTGGAACAACAACACTCAGAGTGGTCAGAGGTGATGTCCTTTACTACGGGTGTGAGAACATCGATTGAGAATGGGAACACCATCCCCACCGACTACTCCCTCAACCAAAACTACCCCAATCCGTTTAATCCCACGACCTCCATTACCTACTCGTTGCCGCAATCGGCTGTCGTTTCACTGAAGATCTACGACATCACGGGCAAATACATAACCACGTTGGTGGATGGTATCACTAGTGCTGGCATTCATACCGTAACGTTCGATGCAGGGTCCTTATCGAGCGGCATGTATGTCTACACACTAGAAACGGATGGGTACAGACAAACCAGACAGATGATGTTGGTGAAATAACACCTATAGAGGGGTTTTCCCCTCTTCGGCGTTTAGAATCAATCTACTCTCTTATAAATGTCAACTATGACCCTTTGGATCCTCTTTGTCGATCCAAATAATCCTTTAGTCGTAATGTACTCTTCACGGATTTGATCAATATATACATCCTGGCCAAATTCAGCTTTAGCTAGTTCCCATACTTCGTCATAGAGAATGTATTCGCGTGAGCTGTAGAGAAGGTTTGCGGAGCCTCGAGTAACTTCGTATATCATCTCCTGATCAATCACATGAGTTGTTATGTATTCAAATTCGACATTTTCGTGAGGCAAATGTAGTGGTCCATTTGGAACAGATTCCCGAGTTAATGTGGAAGCACATGAACTCAAAAGAAACACTAACGAGACAATAAATATGTTCTTCATTTCTCTTATGTTTTAATTTATGTTGTATATCACAATAGCTATTATAAAAGTTTTATGCAATATTTATAAAATATACGCATAACCCTCTTATCCACATTTTGCCCGCTCAATTTTAACCGAACTTTTGCATTCATAGACTTTCCCTTAGGCCTTAGGATTGTTACAATAATAGACGCTATCCCCACACCCAACACCCAACACCACCCCATGTCCCTCACCCTCAATTCCACGCCAGGCCACTTGTACTTCCTCAGCGAAATGGATTTGCTGCGCAATGAGCGCACGCCGTATATCAAGATTGGGATTGTCAAGAATGAACGCACCAGCAAGGAGCGGATCTTTGAGCACCAGACGGGAAATCCTAGGAAGATTCATCTAGAGAGAGAGCTTGAGACACCGTTTGTCAGCAATATCGAAACCATCATTCACCACCTCTATAATCAGAAGCGTGTGGCTGCGGAATGGTTTATGCTGACCCCACAGGAGATGGATGAGGTGTACACCCATGCAAAGGAAGTATCCCAACGGTTTCAAGACAGACTCAACGAATTCGAACAGGTTCAACTCGCCAAGGACATTGTCTCAACGGGAGAAGCCGCCCCCACCCTCTCGCAGGAAACGCAAGACCTCTACAAGCGCTACAAGGACGCCAAGCTGATCATGGAGACAACCAAGGCGCAAAAGACGCTCTTCATCGAACAGCTCAAGCACAGAGCCGATGGCTATGCAGGGATTGAGGATATTCTCGTGTTCAGACGCAAAAAAGGGAGTGAACGCTTTGATAAAACGACATTCGCTGAGGAACACCCCGAATTGTATGCGTCCTACCTTTCGACCGAAGAGAAGGTATCCGCCCCCTCGATTAAAGTGACCGGTGAGGCCACAGCGAAACATGTGGATGAGACCCTTCGAGAGGACATCAAGCAAGCCAAAGCTGCCAATACATCCTTGACGTATGACATTGACAACCCTGACAACATCAAGCCCAGGGATACTCAAGACGAAGACCTACACCTGGCCTACCTCGAAGCCGATGCCGATTATTACGAGGCCTGCATGGATCTGGAGCTCCTTGGCATTCAACTCCAGATGATTCACATTGAACATGACCACGCCACAGAGATCACCGGAATGAGTACGTGGAAACGGACTATGACCACAAGCGAATCCTTCGATAAAAAGACACTCGCTCAGGAACACCCCGATCTTTATACGTCCTATCTAAACACTTCAAAAGAGAGTGTCGAAACCAGGGTCTTTAGTGAAGGGCGGGTGTATCTTGCTTGACAAACCATAACCCCCCTCCCCGCAACAAAACTCCCCACATTTTCGTACACTAACATAGATCGCTTCTTTAATTGGCAACTTGGTCGGCGATTCAAAATAATAGACCTAAAGCGCTGGATGTCGTAACTCCGGAGTCCCCACCGCTCGCCTTCATCCCGGAGATCATGGAGGCCATCATGGCACCTATCTCAGCTCAACGGCTCACCTTCACCTTCGTTCCACCGAGGCTAGGACTCACCGCAACCCTATGGGAGATTCTCACCTTAAGGCAAAAGCTCGCCGATCCCGACTCTCAATCCTGGTACTTTCGCAAAGGCCTCGCGTCCAACCAGCAACGGCTCCACGAACTCTCCGAAACCTATGAGAAGGAACGCTGGAAATTCAATCACACCGATTCGGATCAATACCTAGAGCTCAAGGCCATGGTCGAACACGAACTCGAGTATGTGATCCCCCATCAACGGCCGTTTTTTCTTAGAGCCATCTTTCAATCCAGGGCAGAGCAACAACTCAACGATTTTCAAGAGGCCCTCATCTTAAAATCTCGCATCGACACCCTCCACAGTGCCAAGTATTACGAAAATCACCCCGATGCCTTGCTAGAGCTCCTAGGCGACTGGGAGACGGTTGATGGTGGGTTGT
>JAVLBP010000052.1:0-3262 GCA_031581145.1 Balneolaceae bacterium | reverse complement strand
CCCTACAAGTGCATGGAGGACCAGTATCGGCAGACCAAGCGTGTACAAGTGGAATAACAAATCTTGACCGATGGTTTAAGGGCAAAAATGATTTTAACAAGGACATTGGTCATTGGGATGTTTCGAAGGTAACCAGCGCCTGGCGTACATTTTATGCAGCTTTCGCATTCAACCAAGACCTATCAAAATGGGACGTCTCCTCCTTGGAAAATGCCAACTCAATGTTCAGCAGAGCGACATCCTTCAACTCAGACATTGGCAGTTGGGACGTATCCAACGTGACCGACATAGGGTCGATGTTTTGGGACGCTGAATCATTCAATATCGATATTAGTTCATGGGATGTCTCCAACGTGACCAATATGGGGGAGACGTTTGCTTATAGTGGATTCAATCAAGATATCACCGGCTGGGACATCAGCTCTGTGACCTCATTTTATCAAACATTCATGGCCAGCCCATTTAATCAAGACATCTCTGTGTGGGATGTCTCTGGTGTCACGAATATGTCATTTATGTTTTCTCGAAATCATGCCTTCAATCAGGATATTTCCGGATGGGATGTTTCCAATGTGCGCAACATGTATGGCATGTTTGAGCATGCACGCGGCTTTGATCAAAACATTAATGAATGGGATGTATCCAACGTCCAAAATATGGGATTGATGTTCAAAGGTACATCCTACAATCGCCCCCTTGGAAATTGGAATACAGGATCTGTCACTTCCATGCGTGAAATGTTTTGGGAAAACCAAGTGTTCAATTCACCGATTGGCACATGGGATGTGTCCAATGTGACCGACATGGAGGGAATGTTTAAAGGTGTGGAGGTTCATATTGACGATTATACTGGAGAGGGCAAGGTAGGGAGCCAGTTTAATCAAGACATCAGCGCGTGGGATGTTAGCAATGTGACGAACATGGAAGACATGTTTCGGGATGCCCACAAGTTTGATCAAGATTTATCGGGATGGGATGTGAGCTCGGTGGAAACATTTCAAGCCACGTTTTTCAAAGCGTTTGCCTTTAGTAGTGACATTAGTTCATGGGATGTATCTGGAGCTGATTACTTATGGTACATGTTTGTCTATGCACTCAGTTTCAATCATGACCTCTCCGATTGGGACGTGTCCAATGCGATAAAGATGGATGGAATGTTTGATATGGCGTGGAACTATGACCAAGATTTATCTTCGTGGTGCGTGCCTCAATTTGAGTCAGAACCTGATAATTTCTCACGAGACACCAAATTAACGGCCGATAAACTTCCCAATTGGGGAGCCTCGTGCCCTGTGGGTAAAGCAGTGCAGAGTGCGCCGGCTGACGCGTCCACGGATCAAAACCTGGAGCCAACACTTTCGTGGCAGACCGTTAAACATGCAACGGAGTACCGCCTTGAAGTCTCAACGGACAATTTTGCCACAACCGAGCAATCCTACGAAGGCTCAGCCACCAACCATACGTTGGACAGCCTTGCCTATGAAACCACCTACAGCTGGCGAGTTCGGGCGACCAACGACGCTGGCGACGGTGAGTGGAGTGACACCTGGAGCTTTACCACGGAGGAAGAGCCCGCCACCCCATCTCCGTATTTCACGATGGAGAATGGCATCGTAAAGTGTGAAAAGGCAGAGCCTAATAGCTTTGGCATTATCGATGGGAAAACCTACACCAAAATTGCTGCCAAAGATGAATTGGAGGTCAACGGCGGGTCAATTCCTGCTGAAAGTGCATGCGTTAGTGGGGTTAAATCGCTGAAAGAGTGGTTCAAAGCGAAGCGAGATTTCAATAAGGACATTTCCCATTGGGATGTCAGTAAGGTGACCAATTTCGATAGAGTCTTTGACCGTGCATCCAGTTTCAATCAAGACATTAGCAACTGGGATGTGTCGAGTGCAAAAAGTATGTCAGCAATGTTCTCTAGTGCATCTAGTTTTAATCAGGACATTGGTGGATGGGATGTATCGCAGGTAGAAGACATGAGTAGACTGTTTGAAATGTCATCTTTTAATTATTTCATCGGAGATTGGGATGTCAGTCGTGTAACAAACATGAATAACATGTTCAAAGGTAATACATCCTTTAATCAGGATATTAGTGGATGGGATGTGTCCAACGTAGAGTCAATGAGTGCGATGTTTCTATCTGCAACTGCGTTTAATCAACCCATTGGAACGTGGGATGTATCGCAGGTAGAAGACATGAGTGCGATGTTTTACAGTGCATACAAGTTCAATCAGGATCTCAATGATTGGGATGTCGGTAATGTCAGGATTATGATGTCCATGTTTAGAAACACCGAGTTCAATGGTAACATATCATCATGGAATACATCGTCCGTCACCAATATGAGTGAGATGTTTTTCGAAAACCAAGTCTTCAATCAAGATATTGGTAGTTGGGATGTAGGTCAGGTGACAGAGATGAATTCGATGTTTAAGGGAGAGGAAGTTCATATTAACGATTATACGGGGAACGGGTCGGTTGGAAGCCAGTTTAATCAAGATATATCAGGGTGGGATGTGTCCTCTGTGCAATCGATGCAGAATATGTTCAGAGATGCTCATATGTTTGACCAAGATTTATCGGAATGGGATGTTTCTTCGGTGACTAATTTTCAGGGGATGTTTTTCAAGGCCTTTAATTTTAGTCATGACATAAATGACTGGAATGTTTCTAGTGGGAATAATTTCAGCTATATGTTTGTGTACGCACTTGACTTTAATCATGACTTGCCCAAATGGAATGTTGAGAATGCCACAAATATGAGAGGGATGTTTGATATGGCTTGGAACTATTCCCAGGACTTATCCATGTGGTGTGTGCCTAATATTGAATCGGAGCCTAGCTTTTTTTGGCGGGACACAAAGCTAACGGCCGATAAATTACCAGACTGGGGAGCTCCTTGTGCCGTGAGCCAAGTGGTGTTGAGTGCGCCTGCCGATGGGGCCGCGGACCAGGATCTGGCGCCGACGCTGACGTGGGAGGCCGATGCTGAGGCGACGGGGTACCGACTTGAAGTCTCTAGTGACGAGTTTGCCACTGTGCTGCAATCGTTTGAAGGGTCTGCTGTGAGCCACACGCTGGACAGCCTGGCCTACGAAACCTCCTACAGCTGGCGAGTTCGGGCGACCAATGACGCGGGCGATGGTGAGTGGAGTGAGGTATGGAGTTTTACGACGGAGGCGGAACCAGATAACGGCGACTCAGATGATGGTTCTGGCGATGATGATGGTGACACTGGCGACGGCAGTGATGGTGA
>JAVLBP010000051.1:0-3824 GCA_031581145.1 Balneolaceae bacterium | reverse complement strand
ACAGGCGTCCCACGAAGGTTTTTCCCTAAAGAAGACCACACTAGTCGTTTAGCAAACTCTGGATATTTTTGAAGATCATAATGCGTAATCACATAGGGAACCCCAAGCTGGTTCATATACGGAAAAAGATATTGCTCCGAGTCTCCCATTTCGTATCGAAGGTAGTACGATTTTGACTCCTCCCCTAGGCTAAACTGAGCGCTATACACTAAATCGTACACTGGAAAACCCTCAGTAATGTATTGTTGCATGAACGCACTGAATCGCTCTTTTAAATACTCGCTTTGCCCTCGATTGTACATAAAATATTCTCCATAAACAGCTTGCTCATTCGGATTTGAATCAATGAGTCTGGGCAGATTAACGTAATACCCATAATAGCCAAGTTGCGTACCTGGGTCAATTTGTTGCTTGACCCACGATTCAGCTGCAATGGAGCTTGTTTGCTGGAAGGTGTTTGCATCAAACCTATATTGAAGATATTGTTGCGTGAGTGTTCGACCCGGCTGAAAAGCAAGTACAGCAAAGAGACCAACCATGGCGATAGGTTTTACGGCAGGTCGCTCCTTTAGTGACTTATGGAGTAATTCTGCTGTCATGATGGCGATTAGAACACATAAAATGGGCACCAGCGGCACATAGAAATAATTTCTGGCTGGAGCTGTGGCAAAAGCGCCCCAGTACACCAAGATGTAGGAAGCCATCACGAGTCTGTAAAAAGCTCTGTACTTCACTCCGGACCAAAGAGCGTATCCAACACTTCCAACACAAGCGATAATGAATGGCCATCCCCACGCTGATGCAAATCTTGAAAGCACATACCCTTTGGTAAAATTAAATCCTGAATCGTCTCGAATGACCTGTAGCTGTTCTTGAATAAAAGTGTCTAGCTCAAGAAGGGCGTAAGGGTTGGAAATAAATAACCCAATGATGGCAAACGCAACAATGGCATACAGTCGTGGTTGGACAAAAGACTGAAGAATCAACGACCACACCGTTGGTGCTTTTGTCACTCGTTTAGACGATTTTTGCCAAGGTTTTGCCGACCAACCCAGAATCCACGCTAAATAAAGAGAGGGTAAAATCATGAGTGCAGGCAGTGGCTTGGTTCCAAGAGCAAATCCTGTGAGTAAGCCAGCGGCCATATACCATCGAGGATTCTTGGAGCGAAGAAATTCGAGTCCGCACAGTAATGCACCGACGTGACTTAGTGCAAGCAAGGAATCTACTCGAATCGAATACCCTGTAAGATTATCCATAAAGGGCAGTATTGCCAGCATGGTGGCAAAAAAAGCGATGTGAATCGAAACCCACCGTTTCGCGATGTAGAACGTTAGACCTGCAAGAGAGAGATGAAGCAGCCCATTTACAAACCTTGCCGTGTAATAAAACGAAGTCGACTCAAAAAAATAGGATTCAACAAACGCCTGCAGTGTCCCATCAAAAAAGAGATGTTGCACCCAATAGATTGCCGCAAGGATGTAGGAGTATAGGGGGCCGTATTTAAACCACATAGGATACAGGTCCCCACCCATATAACTCAAACTGAATTCAACAATGTCATTTTCGTCAATTGAATAATGCGGCAGCCCCTTAAGGATATAGTAAAAACGGGGCACTGCTGTAATGAGAAACAGCGCTAATAACGCTAAAGACTGAAATTTATATGTCTGAAAAAAGGTTTTGATAGCAGTCCTTACTCAAAATTGATTTGATAGAGTGTGCAAGGTTCCGTCTCTCCAATTCGATGTAATGGCGTGATGGAATCAGAGCGGTAATTGTACAATGCTTGAAGATACGTATAAAGCGTCGTGATAATTTGACCTTCCACAGCAACCGCTGGATTTAAGCGCAAGTTGCAGGCCATTAAATGGGTAATACCTCTTTGTGACAGTTCATCTAGAACAATATTACCAGGTTCACGAGTACTTTTACCTACTCGGAGAAACATATCCACTCCCCCCGTAAAGACAAAGGATGATGCGGCTTTTCTCACCCCTACAATGGACCCTTGTGGTAAATTTTCCGCGGCCCAGACACTCATTCTATAATAATTCTGCCAGTCCATAGTGTACCCACCAATCGGGTCATTGGCAAGAAACGCTTCACGCTTGAACTCATTACGCTCCCATCGATCGGGTAAATGCCGCAACTGAATGACAGGAAGTGAGACGAGTACAAGAAGTACTCCCCACTTAATGGCAGATTTATTGGTTGATTGAGCAAACTGGTGCAGCACCCCAAAGACGAACAAGACTATAAGTGGCAAAAATATGATGAGCTGCCTTTCTTGCTTCCAATGGAACTGAAGAGAAATGAAAACCACACTCAAAAGCCCCATCAAATAAAGACCTGTGAACGCATAGACATTATCTTTTTTGATAAAGGATCTGTAAATGAAAAACACACAAAAGACGGCAAAAAGGACTGAGAAGATGGGCAGTGGATCATGCATCATTCCATCTTCTCGAAAGCCTAAATACCTGAGCAAGACATCTGACAAGTAGTAGTTAAAATTTTGCCAATAGCGAATGATCATCCCAAGGACATCCTCGTTTCCCTGGCTAGGATCGTACATATTTTTGAGGAAAAGGGTGTCAAACTGCGATGTGACCGTTGTTCCACCAAAAACAATACGTACAAACGCCGAATAAATAATTCGCCAAAAAACGAATAATCCAGTGATGTATCCTGCAATCTTGAATTTACCCTTAAGCGCAAAAAAGAGAGACAAAATCACCGCACAAACAAGCGCCATATTCTTCGTGACCGAGAACAGTACAAATAGGATTCCAACCAATGACCAATAAGGAAGTTTTTGCAGGATGTCGGATTTAAAGTTCTGAAGGTCTGAGTCTTTGTACCGATCAATGATTGCAAGAGATAAGCCAAAAAAGAGCATTTGAAACGCCATGAAAAATGACTCCGACATTAAGGCGCTATTGTAGTACTGAATTTCGAAATTCGTGGCATAGATAAACAGAGTCGCGAAAAGCACTGTGGCAGATATCCGGTCTTTAAAGAAAACGTAGGTTAGCCACAATCCAAGACCACCAAAAATGAAGGACATGGCCTTAAATGGCAGAATGCTCACCCCAAATAGTGCAGCTGGAATCGCCATCACTACGGTATAAAACACAGACGTGTAGCTTGGATAGACGCCCTCTTCAATCAACCGAAGGGGTTGCGTGATATATGTTGCATCATCTGCAATTGGCATGATATACGCATCAAATAGACCTATCCCCGTAATCAGAAAGGCGATAAATATGCCAATAAAGGCTTTGAGTCGATGTTTTGACAACCATTGATCGAGTCGGTCCAATGGATGAACAATTGGGGCTTTGGGCTGACTTTTAGACGAATATTTTGTCTTTTTCGCCGCGACACTTTGTTTTGCCTTTTCTTTGGCAGGTGTCGCCGCTAATTTTTTGAGTCGTTTTTTCTTTCCCATAATGAATGAAACCTATCTCAAATCTTACCCAAAGACATTGTATTTCACAATGGCATAGACGGCGCGCACTCCATCTCGCCATCCAATCTTTTTCCCTTCTTCATACGTGCGTCCATAGTAGGAAATCCCCACCTCATACACTCGTGCTTTGTGCTTCACAATCTTAGCCGTGATTTCAGGCTCAAAGCCAAAACGATTCTCTTCAATGGTGATTTTTTGGATGAGTTCCCGCCGAAACACTTTGTAACATGTTTCCATATCTGTCAGGTTGATATTGGTAAACATGTTTGACATCAGTGTGAGCAACTGATTGGCTACCATATGCCAGTAGTACACTACTCTGTGAGATTCACCCCCTGCAAATCTTGAT
>JAVLBP010000050.1:0-4012 GCA_031581145.1 Balneolaceae bacterium | reverse complement strand
AAATACCAGCAAGTTGGGACTAAGGAACCTAATTCTCTAGGTTTGTATAACATGCTAGGTAATGTCGGTGAATGGACTGCAGATCAATATGTTGAACACTACGTCGACGCGTTGATCGATGGTCGGCAGACACAGAATCCATGGCTTAAACCCACCGAATTATATCCCAGAACCGTTAAAGGTGGTTCATGGATGGATCCCTCTTCCATGGCTAATTGCTCCTCAAGACGTGGGAGTGAGCCTAACTGGAAAATGCATGATCCTCAACTACCTAAGAGCCTATGGTGGCATACCAATGCTTTATTTCTAGGTTTTCGAATCGTAGAGCCAAAAAATCAACCTGCCACCATTGAAGAAATGAGCAACTATTGGATTGAAGAGATCCAAGACTATTATTAATCATTCACAAACACAGACTACACCATGATACATTATCTACTCGTCATACTGATATCTATGATTACTTATAACGCTTCAGAACGCTCTAGTTCAGAAGATTGGCTGGAACTATTTAATGGGAATGACTTCAATGGCTGGACCATCAAGATTAATGGGTATGAGCTGGGGGAGAATTATGCAAACACGTTTAGAGTCGAGGATGGTCTCTTAAAAGTCCGGTATGATGAATATGAGACATTTAATGTGGAATACGCTCATATATTTTACGAGACACCCTACTCTTACTACAAACTTGAACTTGTGTACCGATTCGTTGGAGAACAAGTGACGAATGGTCCAGGGTGGGCTTTTAGAAATAATGGCATCATGTTCCACTCACAGTCACCCCAAAGCATGCTTGTGGATCAAGAATTCCCCAACTCCATCGAATTTCAATTGTTGGGTGGAGACGGTGACAACACAAGACCCAATGGAAATGTATGCACACCTGGTATGCATGTTAAGATGGATGGTGTTCTCCGAACACAACATTGCATTGAGTCAAATGGACCTGCATATAATGGGGACCAATGGGAAACGGCTGAATTGATTGTCCATGGTAACGAGCGCGCTATCCATCAGATTAATGGTGAGGTAGTCCTGGAATATACTGAACCACAGCTTGATGGTGGGCAGTTGGTCGCGGGAGGATTTATTGCCATTCAAGGTGAAAGCCATCCCATTGACATCCAATCCATAAGACTACTAAATCTAAAGGGGTGCATGGATGTCGACGCAACTAATTTCAAGGATTATTATGTAAAACACGATCCTTTAAGTTGTCAGTTTGACGACTGATTCTACCCCGGCAATAAGAGAAAATTCACCCTATGTAGCCTCATTCGATTACGACCTCTGAGGTTACATCTGCTTTCGGCGCTTCTGTTATCGTAATGATTTCGTTCACGGGTATATCGTCAAATACATCGGTACGACCAGAAGGCCATTTGATGGATAATTGTTCAATTTGGGATGTTCCTAATCCAAAGAAGAGAGATTTGCTACTAGAACTTATGTATGAGTGCCCAGCTTTGACCTCTTTCGTTTGAATAAGACCATCTTCGCGTTTTATCGTTACTTTAGCACCTATAGCGTCTCGGTTAGAGACTGTACCGGTTAAGTTAATCCGTAAGAAGTGGTGTTGATCCGGATTTTTATTAACCAATAATTGAGGATGGGCGCTATCAATGTTTGCGATGATCAAATCTGCTAATCCGTTATTCATAACATCTAGGTATGCCATTCCCCTAGACATCCCGTGGTTTAGGTTGTCTCCATGTGAAAGTGGATCATATAGACTAAAAAACCCATCTCCATCATTTAGATAGAACTGATTCTTATTCTCTTCTTTCTTCGTCAACTCTTCTGCTAGTGCACCATTTGCCACAGCTAAGTCGTCATGTCCATCAAGATTGAGATCCGTAAAGAGTACCCCCCATCCAGAACCAAGAGCAGAGGGAATCAAGCCTAATTGTGGGGTCATATAGATATAGCGGTATCCATTTTGATTTTTGTAGAGAGAGACCATGACACCCTCTAAATTTGTTGTGATCATATCGGGTGTATTGTTATGATCAATATCTGCAGCATCAATTCCCATGCTACTTTTCCACTCATTAATCCCAGATGATGTAGCAATCTCACTAAAACTTCCATTCTGATTATTGATATACAATCGATTCGGCGTAACATCATTGGCCACATAGACATCAGGCCATCTATCTTTGTTTAAATCCGTCCAAATAGCCGAAAGTCCCTTTCCATCATTACCATTGTTGAGTACATCTTTATTGGTAAGTCCTGTTGCTTCTGAGACATCTTCGAATGTCCCGTCGCCATTATTTTTAAAGAGAAAAATAGGTTGTGATTGATAAGCAAATGGAAGCAATGCTCTCAACCCGTAACCAAACGAATCTTCAATATCCCAGCTTACATTATTGATAATCAACAAATCATTGTAACCATTTTTGTCAAAATCAGCGGCGGCTGCCGTCATAGTCATACATGGAAGATCTCCGCACTTGCCTTGAAGATTAAGTCCCGCTTGGTCTGTGATGTCGACAAATGTACCCTGCTGATTGCTGAATAACTGTCCACCAGCATAGCCCGCTACGTAGAGATCCTGTGTGCCATTATTGTCAAAATCAAAGAATACTGCCCCCATCGGGTACCCATTCATTGATCCCAGATTCGTTTCTTTGGTTACGTTTGTAAAGGTCCCATCTTTGTTGTTTGACCACAACATGGAGGAGTACTTTTGGGAGCTTTCGGGATGAAATGAGTCCATGATGGGAAAGAAGATATCATCAAATCCATCCCCATTGTAATCAGCCACGGCCACACCACCACCCATAATCTCTATGTATGACGGATTGGCATCATGAACGGGTGGTGAAAGCATTTGTTGTAGGCCAGACACCTTGGTTTGATCTTCCCAAAATACGTTTGTAGAGCCTTCTCTTAGAAAACTGAACCATAATAGTCCTAGTAGGATGGTTGCAAAGAGTAAAACAAAAAATGTTTTTTTCATCTTCGATTATACTTCAGGTTGATCTCATTCAATCCTTCGATTTCTACGTTATTTACTGTCCCATCTGGCCACCTAATCTCTAGATGGCTAGGTTGCTTCGATGAATCAAGTCCAATCACTTGAGTAAAACTACTCTGTGACCAGTAGCTTGAGCTACTGTTAATGATGCGCTTAGGTCCAACCGTATTATCGCTATAACGCACCTGCATACTTGATCCAATAGCGTTTTGATTCTGAAAGGGTCCAGATAATGTCACCTTAATACCCTGGTTTGAACTCATATTTTTATAAAGCCTAGTCATACCATTATTTTGAGTGACAACGATATCGGTTTTCCCATCCCTATTAATATCTGAGGATACAGCTGCACGTTGATCCCCCATGATATTTATCCCACTCTCCTTGATGTCTAAAGGTCTAAAATCACCCTTTCCATTACCTAGGAGTATTAGTCCCCTTCCTGCATCCTGTCTTGACATCTGAGGCCGAGTATAATGCATGTTTTGAGCCAAAAAAATGTCCTCGTTCCCATCGTTATTAAAATCACTTACAAGTGCTGCATGGGCCGTAGTTACTTGAGCCTGATCTGGTAATTTTTGAGCGATAAAATCATCTCCTGTATTTAAAAAAATCATAGTTGAGGATGTGTTTATCTCTTTAAATGGAGACTCCTTGATACGCTCTCCAAAAATATCTTCCATGCATGAGGTTGCAAATTCCCTATGAGATTGGACGTTTTGTAATATGGTTCGTATTGATGAATACTCATGGAGTTTTCTCATCGGCGCATAACAGCCCAGCTCATCAACATAGTAAGCTTCCACTAGATCCACCCTTCCATCCCAATCAAGGTCACCATAGTATAGACGGATGGGGTGCGATTCAACATCCTGATATGGGGTATTTTCACCAATATTTGTTGCTACAATATCTAGAAGGCCATCGTTATTGAAATCACCAACAGCCACTCCATTCCAGAATCCTTGATGAATACTCAATCCCAGCTCCTCGGTTCGATCCACTAATCGCCCGGAGCGGTTTTCT
>JAVLBP010000004.1:0-91056 GCA_031581145.1 Balneolaceae bacterium | reverse complement strand
ACTAGAACACTATCCTGAGTACCACTGTCTGTAATTCTAAAGCTGTGACTTGCATTTACTGTAACGTCTTCTGAGTAATCTCCTGTTTCAATTGAGATTAAATCTCCTTCTGTTGCTATGCTTAGTGCATATGTTATTGTGGCAACAGGTCCATCTGGTCCAGAGATTGTTGTCTGACCAGTATTTGAATTAGACCCATTTACAGAAACAAAAATTGTATCCTGTGTTTGACCGTATGCAGCTCCAACACCAACTGCAAAGAAGATCACCATTAGCGATAGCATCGATGCTAAGCGCAAAGCAGAAGCTTTATTTATAAAGTGTGAGTAGAAAGTATTCATAGTGCTCAACGTATTATTAGTTGTTGTGGGCTGTTTTTGTTGGTAGTTAAAATCGTTGTTATTCATTCTATTAATAACATCAGTTAACCCCATGCGGAAAGCGAGCTTTCCTAGGCATAAGGATAGTAATCAAAATCAAAGTTAATGAGTTGTTCATTCTCACACAATATTTTTTTTGTGTTAACACACAAGAATATGGTCAGAAATTGCTCATGTGGGCGTTTGGCGTTGTTTTTTGGCTAGTTTTTAGGGGTTGGTTTCTAATGGTTTGTGACGTCTGTAACTCCGTCTTAGGGGTTGATAGTCAACGAAATACACATATCTATACTATTTTAGGCTGTATCTCCATGATAAACCTGACAGGTTAGTCCTAAGATGCGATTGCGTTAATCAATTGTTATACACTTCACATTAAAATAACATGATTATCGAGCTATTTGGTCGTGTTTTGGGCGACAAATCTTGGGAATTGCTCCAAAAAACTCTCCATTAAGCTGTTGCGAAAGTCATGTAGGATCCCTTTTTCGGGATCAAACTCTTTATTAACGGCTGGAATAAAGATCCGCTCCTCAAAAGAACGGGCATAACGGTAGCCACAGACCATCTGAAGCTGCTCCACCGCTCGCAGCCCACCAAAATAACCAGCAGAGTTGCCCACATAACCAACAGGCACACCTTGTAATGCTTCCGGGTGAGGCAAGTAGTCGATGAAAAGTTTGAGGATGCCTGGAAAGGATCCATTGTATTCGGGGATAACGAAAATGACACCGTCTGCATCAAGGAAGGGTTGGTTAAACGCTTCAACTGAGGATGGAGTTTTTCCGTAGGGCCCGGCTGCAACGTCAGCTGTGGGAAAGTCGGCCATGTCGAGGATGGTGAGCTCCATGGCCTGGCTGGTGGTATCAGCGTTTGAAGCTTGGTCTGCCAGCCGTCCATATATATAGTCTGTTACAAGGCGTGACTTGGAGCCTGGCCTGTCGGTTCCGCACACAATGGTGATTTTTTGAGGTGTGGTATTCGACGTTAATGTATTCGGCGATGTGGTGTTCTGCGTGGTATTAGTCATAATGTGGTGTTAAACGCGTCGTGACTTGGGTTCATTCCTGGTTCGAGAGAATGGAGGCAGCGTTTAGAAATTTTTTTCTTAAATAAAAGCGCTTTTCTGGATTCATGGCTTACATTAATTAGGCATATTGTGTTTTTTGGTGATATTTTTTTGTGTCATGGGTTTGGGCTTACTAATTTCGGGTTAATGAGTTGAGCCTTCAAGATGATTTGTCTTCAGTTGACAGGATTTGTCTGTAAATGACTGTAACTGTATGTAATGAATTTGCGACGCTTTCCTTGAACAATGAACTCTCCGATTTTTTACTAGCTCCAATACAATGCCCGGTTAGAAGTGGAAATCTTTTAATCGGGCTTTTTTTTGACATGTAGCATCGGATTGTGACTTCTAGCAAACTTCGTGGTAGTCTATGTGGCAGAGCTTGAATTATCTCGGCGCAGGTATTCATTTAAAAAAGGCCCTTATCTCTAAACCAGTAATATTTGGCACTCCTCTCACAATATTACTGGTTTGGAAACAGTCGCTTCGAAGTTATGTGCGTGTGGCGGCGTGTGTGTACATGGGGTCTCTTTGGGAGCAAATTCAGACCATTACTCAAAATAGGCCTGCATGCGATCGAGGAATGTTATAACCGTTTCATCCTCCAAATCGATGTTTTGAGGAACAAAGACATGATCATCTAACCATTGGGCTGCTGTTTCCCAATCAGGGAGCTCGCAAACACTCTGAATCATATCCAGATATTGTCCGTATTCGTCTTGGAATAAGGATTTGGTGATTTTGGGCTGAATGGGTTTGAGGTGCTCCAGGAGCTTTTCAGCGGGTGTTTGAGTGGGTGTTTGATCGGGCGTAGGCGCGGATGTTGCAAGGGTTGTGTCTGTGGGCGTTACATATGAAGGCTCGTCTGCAGGGGTTGCGACAGATGAATCGTCTTCAATAGCAACATCACCTTCCACATCCTCTGGAACATCTTGCAAATACTGCATCCAAAGGGGCGTGCCTTCTGAAGGTTGGCTTGCTTGTCCTGCAAGCGTGTTCAATTCGTCAGCGGGCGAGTCATCTGTCTGTTCAGGCTCCTCTGTAGAGCCCAGCGGCGTTGAGATGTCTGACTCTTGGTCGTCCTCAGCTACAAGTGGCGGCACTGGCTGTGTCACTGACTGTGACCTTGATTGTGGTAAAGTCTGCTCGTGTTGACTCACAAGTGCAACAAACTCCTCCTTTGAAAGTGGGTCATGAGACTCCTCTATTACTTGAGCGAGCTCATCATACCCCTTCTCCTCCACAAAGGTCGATAAGAAGGTTGGATCCACAGAGTCTTTGCAGAGTTCAAAAAGTGGTTCAAGGCGTTGGATGACCAGATTTGCGAGCTCGGTTCCTGTTACCCCGTTGAAAAGTGCTTGGTCTGCCTGTTCAATCGCAGCCTGAGCGTCATTTTTTTGAATCATTTGGCCGGATGGCTGGCTCGAATCGCCGGATGGCTGGCTCGAATCGCCGGATTGCTGGGCCGGGTCGCCGGATGGCTGGGCCGGGTCGTCTGCATCAGAGCCTAAACCAGGCCCCCCTACCGCGGCAATCATGCCTTTAACCAAATCCTCATGGACGGGAATGGCTCGGCTGGCCAGCTCCACTTCGACGAAGGAGCGCTCCGTACGCTCACCAAAGCATAAATCGACAATGGCGGTGCGGGGGTGGACACAACATTCGACAAGATCCTCAAGAGCGCTATCAAATACCGTCCGGACATACGCCTGAGGAATCTTAGCGTACGGGAGATGATCCGTCACAAAATTCATCCAGTCTATGTACACGTTTGGATGATTCATGTCGAGCCATTCTGAATCGGCTTGAATCGTTGCGGTGCGAGCCTGGTGCTGCACGGTGGCTACAATTCGGACTCGAAGTGGGTCTGGCATATCGAGTTCCGCTAGTTCCGTGAGGGTTAATTCGCGGGGTGGATCCACAAAATGGTTCCAGAGGGCAGAAATTTCGTTGAGGAGTGAGGTCATGGGGTGTGTTCAGAGAATGAAACATGTGTACCTTTCTCGAATGTACGCATTGAAACTTGCATCGTGTAAAAAAATCCTCGGCCAAAAGACGGTTTTTTCGGGGTTAAATGCGGAGTTGGAGGGTTTTATCCTCGGAATTGCCGGGGCGAATGGGTCTGGGAAATCCACATTGGTGAAGTGCTTGGTCGGGTTGGTGACGTTGGACGAGGGCTTGGCCGAGATACGGCGGACGGGTGAGCCACGGTGGGCGGGCGATCTAGAGTACTCAGACAAGCTTGGCAAGGATCGGCGCGCGGACGAGCTGGGCATGGATCCCGAAATCATCACGCTCACTCGAGGCACTTTTGGGGTAAGTGCGCCATGGATGAACGCCTATCCTGAGCTATCGGTGAAGGAAAACTTGACGTTTTTGGCTGATTTGGCCGATTTGGGAGCTTTGAATGACCGTGCTGGGCAGCGCGAGTCTGTAGATGCTGCAAGCTATACGGAACCCAGCGGGCAAACTAATTCAACACCGCAAAACACCTTTGGATTATCCAGCGACGATTTGACCAAACCTGTTGGGTCTCTATCCTCAGGCCAGCAGCAAAAAGCACGCCTGATGCTTGCTGGGGCATTTGATCCGGAGGTGCTATTCCTCGACGAACCCGATTCCCATTTGGATGAGGAATCTATTGAGCACCTACACGCTTGGATTGCCGAGCGCAAAAACCAATCTAAACTCACGATTATTGCCTCCAATCAGCCTCGAGAGTTGGCTTTGTGTGATGGAGTGCTTACCCTTTGACACGAGTCTGCAACCCATTAAAAGGCACCTTTAACCCATTAACCTGATCCTAAACACCCATGTTTGTTACCCCAGATGAATCCCGCCTAGCCACTGCCCTACTTCAACATAGCGTGAAGCTGCAAAAGGGAGAGAATATCATGCTTCAGCTCATCGATTTTAATGGAATTGGGCTGCTTCGGGCACTTACAGAGCAGGCTCGAGAGATTGGCGCTCATCCATTTGTGAAGATTGAAGACCCTGAGATTAATCGGATTCTGTTGACGCATGGGGATCAAGAGTTTTGGTCGGCGGCCGCGGAAAGGGACCAATTACCGCTCATGAAAAATATGGATTGCTTCATTGGGATTCGGGGGAGTCGCAATATTTATGAAAATTCGCAGGTGGCGGGCAATCAGCAACAGGTGTATGCGAAGTATTTTCAGGAGCCTGTCCATATGAAGCAACGGGTGAATCATACGCGGTGGTGCATTTTGAGATTTCCTTCTGAGTCATTTGCGATGAATGCAAAAATGCCAACGGAGGCGTTCAGGGAGTTTTATTACGAGGCTTGTTTGTTGAATTATACCAAGCTGCAGGAGGCGATGAAGCCGTTGCATGAGCGCCTGCTTGAGACCGATGAAGTTAATTTGGTAGGCGATGGAACCGATATTCGCTTCTCCGTGAAGGGGCAAACGTGGGTCCCCTGCTACGGGTCACATAATATTCCCGACGGAGAGTTGTTTAGCTCGCCGATTCTTGATAGCGTGGAGGGCCATATTACCTATGCGCCAAGCGTGTATAATGGCAAACCGTTTGAGTTTGTGAAGCTCATGGTCGAAAAAGGGGTTGTGGTGGATTTCGATTCAAGCAATAATGATGCCTTGCGCGATATTTTGGATAGTGACGAAGGGGCTCGGCGGTTTGGGGAGTTTAGTTTTGGGCTGAATCCTGTGATTGAGTCACCGATGTATGACATTCTCTTTGACGAGAAGATCTATGGGTCGAACCATTTGACACTGGGTAATGATTACGAAGAGGCGTCCAACGGGAATGACTCCACAATTCATTGGGATCTCGTATGCATCGGGGCGGATGTCTATTTTGATGGGGAATTGGTGCGTAAAGGGCGTGAATTTGTGGATCCTGCGTTGGTTGGGCTGAATCCTGACGCGTTGCTTGGGTAGGACTGGGTAGGGGTGCGAGTGGTCGGTCTTGGGCGGCTAGTGCAGTCGGGTGCGGCATCTGCGGCATCTGCGGCTAGTGCGGTCGGGAGTGGCTGGCAAGTCAGGTAGGTGCGGCACACACATTACCCCGCCAAACCCCTCTTTCTAAACCAGTAATATTTAACACTCCCTTCATAATTTTACTGGTTTGGGTTTACTAGTTTGAAATTAAAAGACGTTGTGCTTTTTGTAGTTCAGATGCTATTCCCTCTATCAGGCCAGCGTCTCGCCCATTTTAGTCCAGAGCCATGCCCATTCTAAGTCCAAATCGCCCATGAGAGCTTCATTTTTGCCAACAAACCATTTCACGAGCTTTTTATTCACCGCTGTCTTGCTGCTCAGCGCATGCCAGCCAGGCCAGACGGATCAAGCCGGTCAAAATAATCAACCCGGCCAGGCAACCTCACAGGATCAAGCCGGTCAGCCAAATCAAACTGAGCAATCCGACAACCCGACCGTTTTCCGCATTGCGATGCTTGGGGATGCAGAACCAAAGCCTTTGGCTGAGTTTCCGAATATGGCTGCTGCCATTACTCAGATAAACACTCTGCACGCGAGCGAACCCTTTGATTTTGCCATCGGGGTGGGTGACATCGCCCACAAAGGGACCCTAATCCAGTATGAAGCTGCTACAGCGGAATTAACCCGTTTGGAGCCGGCTTTTTATCCCATTATGGGGAATGAAGAGCGCGAAAGTACGGTGGAGCGATATTTGGAGTATGCTGAGCAGTGGAATCCTGAGGTGACCGAGACCAGATATGTCCATGAACATGAGAAGGTTGCCTTTGTGTATGCATCACCTGATGAAGGGCGTGATTTTTATGATGAAGGTGCGGCTTGGGTACGTGATCAAGTTGAGGCCTTGGCACCAAAGCCCGTTGTTCTCGTCGTGCATGGGGCTCAGGTAGGGGCGTACCCAGAAAATCCTGACAAGGGAATCACAAATGAGCTTTTTGCTCGCGAGGTGGTGGGGCAACCCAATTTAGCGGTGATGATTACAGGTGATCTGCATATGGATATGGAGCGGGTAGTTCATAGCAAACAGGTGGGAAATACCCATTATTTGCATGTTCCTGGGGTTGAGCGGACGAAAATTCCAGATGAAACCAACCATACGCCGATGTTTCGGGTGATGGAAATCAATGCGGATGGCCTCACGACGGTGCATACGTATGCCGTGGGTGAATCGGAGCCACGGGCGTCGCTAAGCTATTCATTTGCGATGCCAGGGTGGTAGTTTGCGTTGATTAGTTGGTAGTCAAGCTCAAATGAGGCTTGAGCCAGTGACAAGCTAGTAGGCAGGTATTACTCCTCAGCCCACGCTTTTACGTCGTCAAATACCTCCAAAAAGTCGAGATGAGCACCTGATTTCGCCACTTTCACGTCAAAACTGGCAGGTTCGCCTTGTTCTTCGCGCCGCAACAACTGCTTCGCAAGCGGATTCACCAACTCTTGCTGAATCAGACGTTTCAAGGGGCGAGCTCCATAAACTGGGTCATATCCCCGTGCAGCTAGCCATTCACGCACAACATCAGGGACGGTTAATGTGACCTCTTGTTGAGACAACATCGCAAACACGCGGTCGAGCTGTATGTCCACAATCGAGCGTAGGTGCTCACGCCCAAGTGGGTGAAAGACCACTACATCGTCAATTCGATTCAAAAACTCCGGGCGAATGGCCGCCTTGAGTTGTCCCATGAGTTTTTCCTCAAGCTCTGACATCTCCGCGTCGGAAAGTTTGCCATCACTGAACGTGCCTCTATTGGATAGATCATCGCTGAATTTGCCATCACTGACACTGCCATTAGTGAGTTCACCTTTTTTGGCCTCGATTTTATCAGCAATCAGGTGGGACCCAATGTTGCTGGTCATAATAATAATGGTGTTCTTAAAATCGACCGTTATCCCTTTATTATCGGTGAGGCGACCGTCATCGAGTACCTGCAAAAGGATGTTAAAAGCATCAGGATGAGCTTTTTCGATCTCATCGAGTAATACCACGCTGTATGGACGACGACGAACCGCTTCTGTGAGCTGTCCACCCTCATCATAACCCACATATCCAGGAGGCGCCCCGACAAGACGGCTCACGGCATGTTTTTCCATGTATTCGCTCATGTCGATGCGAATCATAGCCTGTTCGTCATTAAACAGAAACGTGGCGAGAGAGCGTGCAAGCTCGGTTTTGCCCACGCCTGTGGAACCAAGAAACAGAAACGAGCCAATCGGTTTGTTTTCGTCTTGAAGCCCAGCCCTTGATCGGCGAACCGCATCCGATACGGTTTCAATGGCTTTGGTCTGGCCAATCACACGTTTGTGGAGCTCCTCCTCGAGCATTAGGAGCTTTTGTCGCTCAGCGGTGAGCATTTTATTGACGGGAATGCCTGTCCATCGAGACACAATATCGGCGATGTCCTCAGCCTCCACTTGCTCTTTGAGAAGCGTGGTCTCTTGTTGGTTCTGCTCTCGCTTTTTCTTGCTTTCGGTCAGGTCCTTTTCGAGTTGAACAAGGGTGCCATATTTTAGCTCCGCCGCACGTTCGTAGAGTCCCTCCCGTTCGGCACGCTCAGCGTCGTTTCGGGTGGTTTCGATGGCGGCTTTAAGCTCCTGGACACGCTGAATGAGGCCCCGTTCAGCGTCCCATTGCGCTTTCATGGTCGTGTATTGCTCATTAAGCGTGGATAATTCTTTCTCCACTGCCTCCATTTTGGCCTCATCCTCTTCCCGCTTAAGGGCTTCACGCTCGATTTCGAGGCGACGGATCTCACGCTCAAGCTGATCTAGGGCCTCAGGGTTCGAATCGATTTGAAGGCGGAGGCGGGAAGCCGCTTCATCAATCAGGTCAATGGCCTTGTCTGGCAGAAAGCGGTCGGCAATGTAGCGATGGCTAAGCTCGGCAGCCGCAACGATCGCTCCATCGGTAATGCGAACGCCATGGTGCACTTCATAGCGCTCCTGCAACCCGCGCAAAATCGATACGGCATCTTCGACGGTTGGCTCACCGACCATAACCGTTTGAAGTCGACGTTCAAGTGCTTTGTCTTTTTCGATATACTTGCGGTATTCATTTAGCGTGGTGGCACCAATGGCATGTAACTCACCTCGCGCAAGGCTTGGCTTGAGTATGTTGGCCGCATCCATCGATCCTTCCGTCGCCCCGGCGCCCACAAGGGTGTGAATCTCATCGATGAACAAGATTATTTCCCCGTCGGAATCCATCACTTCCTTAATGACTGCCTTGAGTCGTTCCTCGAACTCCCCACGGAATTTGGTTCCCGCGACAAGAGCACCTAGATCGAGAGCTACAATCCGCTTGGATCGAAGTCCTTCCGGGACATCACCACGGACAATGCGAAGAGCGAGTCCCTCGGCGATAGCGGTCTTCCCTACCCCTGGCTCGCCAATGAGAACGGGGTTGTTTTTGGTGCGTCGAGACAAGATTTGCATGACTCTACGAATCTCCCCATCACGTCCGATCACGGGATCAAGTTTGTTCTTTTCGGCAAGCCCATTGAGGTCACGAGCGTATTTTTCTAGAGCTTGAAACGTCGACTCTGCATTGGGATCTTTGACTTGTTTGCCACCCCGATATTTTTGGAGCGCATCTGTGGTCATTTGCTCCGTAAAACCATGCTCATTGAGGATGGTTGTGACTTGATTGTCGCTAAACATCGCTTGGAGAATCGAGTCGGAGCTCACATAATCATCACCCTGTTTTTTGGCAAGCTCGGCCGCTTTGGTGAAGATGTTTTGGAGGCGGTTACCGAGGTAGACTTGTTGGTTTGGGGAGCCTGGTGTGTCAGAGGTGCCGGGGTTGCCTGTGGTGCCGGGTGCGCCGGGTGATTTCGTGCTGCCAAGATTGCCAGAGGAAGCAGCTGAGCCCGAGGCTCCAGAATTGCCCGATTTAACCACTGGGAATTTGGCAATTTTGGCGTCTAAAGCCGTTCCAAGAGTACTCGTGGAGACACCCGAACCCTTCCCGATGGCAGCAAGTGGACCCTCAGGATCTTGTGTCATGACTTTGAGCACATGTTCGGGTTCAATAGCTTGATGACCTGCGGATTGCGCGAGTTGTACGGCTGCTTGGAGAACCTCCTGCGTTTTGACTGTAAATTGATTGAAATTCATGGTATATCCTATTTTCTACTCTTGATCATGTTGCGCGCGGTCAATCGGCCTGTAAGGGAGCTCATACGCCAGCTAGTAACACTGCCCATTAGCCGGACTATAAGCCGGTCTGTAAGCCACAAGCCTTTTGCGTGCGCAATGCTTAGTCTTTCACTACAGGATAATGCGAAAGGTGTACCAAACAGGGTGTTTGGGCAGGATTTTTGAGAAAACCTGACGGAATGTCAGAATTTAAGGCGATAAGTAAAGGGGATGTGCATGATAATGTGGCGCATCAAAGCCATGCACATGAAGGGCACGCATATGCAGGTCAAGCACATGCTATGCTAAAAATGCTCTGTCTAAACCAGTAATATTTTGCGCCCCTCTACAAATATTACTGGTTTGGTGTTTGGGCTACGCAGTATACAATATGTGTGTTTTAGCATACAACATCAGTTGTAGAGGACACTATGTGTTGCGGCAAATGGATGGGGCAGGCAATGCATACGACAAGAATCGAAAGACTCAAATCGCAAACAGCGGCCAAAAATTACCGCGTATAGATTTCGTTTAACACGCCAGCCATCCGAATTCCTGCTTGAAGCAACCGCTGACGAACCAAATCAAAGTTTTTGTATCGATATTCGTATCCAAGGCGATTATCCTCGGGCAAATCATAGACTTGATCGCGGTAACTCACTGATTCCATGGCCCATTCTTCTGGTGTCGCTGCTTGCCATTCAGCAATGGTTGCGGCGTCCACCGAACCCAATGCCTCAGCAAGCTCGCTATAACTCATTTGACGTGAGTTAATCATATTGGAATCCCACACGCGGTGTAGATTGGACGTTTCCCGAAACCACGTCACACTAACTTGATTCCCACCCATATCTTCCCCTGTACCCACATGCAGGGGCATGTGAATGTCGCCAATCAGGTGCATCAGGAATTTGAGTTTCTCACGCTCTTGATCTTGGGAGAGCCCACCTTCTTTTAGCTCAGCCGTCAATTGACGAATCCCTGCCAAAACATCACCATTGGGGTTTTTTTCCGTTTGGTCATAGGTCATGCCATCGGGAATAGTGACCCAGTGCCAGTCCGCGTAAGAATCGTACGCATCATCCGAGCGGACATCATCCATGTATACCGTGGCCTCTTCAAATGAGTCACCAGCCAAAACCTCCTGAATCCGTGCCCATGCAGCGGGATCTAGATACTGTTTGGCGACTCTGCCTGTGGTGTAATGCCCGATTTGGCCCCATTCTTCAGAAGCGGACGGCGCAACCATCGCCAATGCCGATTCAGAAGCCGCAATCGCATTATCAGGCAAAGCCGGTTCGGTCTTGAAAACAGGCTTGGCCTCCACTGGCCCGTCAACAGGTTCGGCGTTGACAACAGGCTCGGCCTCAACAACCAAGAGCCCGAAAAAAGCTAGCATTATCACGATGAAATTCATGGCACGTTCAAGTCAATTAAAGCCGATGATGAGCCCCACCGGCTAGGCTAATTTTGGCTAAAAATCGATCGCGATAAATAGGCGTTGTCCTTGGCGCTGAATGCGTAAGAGGACAGCCTCTTCACCACGCTGATTCAAAGATAGCAAAACTCGACCAGCAGTTTTAGGTGAATTCACAGCCTTGCCCTGAATTTGTGTAATGACATCACCCGGGCGTAATCCTTGACGATAGGCTTTTGATGTTTCATCGACAGAGGTCACGATCACACCCTCTACCCCCTCAGCCACACGGGCACGACTGCGCAAATCGTCCGTTAAGTCTGCCAATGAGAGTCCTAGATCTTCTACAAGCGCCTGTGCCTCAGCGTCTAATGCGGCATCGCGGTCTTCTGCGCCATCGGCATTATCCGAAGAGCCCTGTCCACCTGGTGAGGCGCTGGCAACCTGATCTGAATCGAGTGCCTCGAGTGTGACGCTCACCACGCGTTCTCTGCCATTACGAATGACCCTGAGCTGAATGGTTTCACCTGGTGGCGTGGAAGCAATAGTTGTACGTAGCTGTGCCCACTCACGAACGGGCTCATTATCAATTGCCACAATCACATCTTCACTCTCGAGGCCTGCTTTGTCTGCTGGCCCACCACGTTGGACAGACCCGATGATAATGCCATAAGGCTCATTCAATTTGAGAGCACGAGCCATGGTTTGATCTACGTCCCCACCCCAAGAAATGCCGAGATATCCCCGCACCACACGACCTTCTCGAAGGATTGATTCCATGGCTTGGCGGGCCATATTAATAGGAATAGCAAATCCGATTCCTTGATTGCCGCCACTTCTGGAAGCAATAGCGGAGTTTATCCCGATGAGCTCGCCATCCATATTCACGAGCGCACCGCCTGAGTTTCCCGGGTTAATGGCAGCGTCGGTTTGAATAAAGTTTTCGTACCCCGCGACGTTCTCATAGATCCCAATGCTGCGCCCCTTCGCTGAGATAATCCCCATAGAAACGGAGTGAGCCAGCGATTCATCCAGTGGACTCCCCACGGCAAGTACCAACTCGCCTACCCGGGCGTCGTCACTATCACCAAGGTCGATAGAGGGTAAGCCCTCCATATCAACGCGCAAGACGGCAATGTCCATCATTGGGTCTGTCCCTACGACCTCTGCGGTGTATTCGTTGCCATCATACGTATCGACAATAATCTCTGTAGCATCTTCAATGACGTGGTGATTGGTCAAAATGACGCCTTCATCATTAACAATAACACCTGATCCAAGGCCACGACGAACCCGTTCTCGCACTTGGCCCTCACCTGGATCGCCAAAAAACATGGAAAAGGGGTCCATTTGGCGGTAACGAACCGTTTGAGCCGTTCGAACTGTCACCACGGTTGGGTTCGTTTCGTCGGCAATATCAACGATGGCATTGTTGAACGTGGCAAGGGACGCATTACGCAGGGATTGACCTGTGTCTGTCTCGCTAGACTGCCCCGTGTCAGTACTGCTTGACTGACCCGTGTCAGTGCTACTTGATTGACTCAACTCCGTTTCAGACGGTTGAGCTGTGGTTGTATGTAGCGGTAGGCTTACAGCCGCAGCGGCGAAAAACAGTGTTAGTAGAGTCTTCTTGAACATAATCACGTAGATAGGTTTGGAATTAATTAGAATAAATCGTCAAAATGAATCGTCACAAAAAAATGCCGGAACTACCTTTCACAGCAATTCCGGCTTTAACTAACCTGCTCTCTTTAGGGGAACAAAAAAGACATTACAATAGTCTAAAAACGATATCGTAAAGAAGTCAGCCGTTATGAAATCTCGATTTCTTTACGAACTTTGGCTTCTTCCTTTTTCATGGTGATGTGAAGGATTCCATCGCTGAATTCAGCCTTGATGGACTCTTGATCCACATGATCAGGAAGCTCAATGGATCGACGAAACGTACCGTAAACTGTCTCGGTGAGATGGTAACGACGGTCATCGTTTTCACGTTCCAACTTTCGCTCTCCAGACACAGTTAAGTGGCTATTTTCAAGCTCCAACTGGATATCGCTTTTTTGAAGACCGGGGAGGGTTACCTCCACCTTGACTTCATTGTCCGTTTCCGAAACATCCATGGATGGAATAAACGATGTGGACCGTGTGGTTATTGCATCGTTGAAGAATTCGTCCATGATATCTGAGAAGCGTCGACCTACCAAATCTTGGTGGGGTCTGTTATATCGAATGATGTTCATAATGATACCTCCATATGAATGGTTTGTTGTTTGTTTTCACATGGTAAATATGCAAACAGGAGGCCATTAGAACAGATAATGTCAACATTAACAGGTATGCTGACACTGCGGCGGAGGGCGTGACAAAAAGCTTGCAAAAGTGTCAAAAGCGACTGTCAGGGTGTCTTTTGGGCCGACATCACGTCAGAGGAAGCGACAAACCGTCAGTTCTCACACCGTCAGTTCTCAAACCGTCAGTCTTCGTTAGCCCAGCCTCAGTCCTCCGTCAAAAACCGTCAGTCTCCGTTAGCCCACGCCTTAGCAATATTGAAGGCCAGCTCAAGCGATTGCTCATAATTGAGTCGCGGATCACAAAGCGAGGCGTAGTTTTCGGAGAGTCCACTCTCTTCGAGTCCTTTGGATCCTCCAACACATTCGGTCACTTTTTCGCCTGTAAGCTCCAAATGAACACCCCCGAGACGCGATCCTTCAGCCTTGTGAACGGCAAACGACTTATGAATTTCATCCAAAATGTCAGAGAAATGGCGAGTTTTGATGTTGCCGTTTGTAGAAAAGGTGTTCCCATGCATAGGATCCACGCTCCAGATCACGGGATGGCCTGACGCGGCTACCGTTTGAATCAAGCCAGGGAGTTCTTCTTCCACATTGGTCGCACCCATGCGGGTGATGAGCACCATTTTGCCAGATTCATGCGTTGGATTTAGGCGATCGAGCAACGAAACGGTATCGCTCGGGTCTTGGCCTGGGCCACACTTGATGCCGATGGGGTTTTGAATACCGCGAAGGTACTCGACATGCCCACCATCCAATTGACGTGTACGGTTACCGACCCAAAGCATGTGTGCACTCAAATTATACCAACCGGTTTTGCGAGGCACCTGCCTTGTTTGGGCTGACTCATAATGTAAATTGAGCGCTTCGTGGGAGGTGTAGAGCTCCGCTTTTTGGACGGTCGCTGGAGCACCTGGACTCCCACCTGAACCTCCTGGATGCAAAGAATCCATAAACTTGATCGTCTTGGAGATCGACTTCACCAAGATTTCATACTCTTTGTAGGCGTCGCTTTTGCGCATAAAATCAAGCTCCCAGTACTCGGGATGGTGCAAGTCGGCAAATCCTTCGTCGACGAGCGCCCGTAGAAAATTAATCGTGAGGGCAGCTTTGCCATAGGCTTCATTCAGGCGTTGTGGGTCTGGGGTGCGACTCTCAAGCGTAGCGTCAAAGCCATTAAAGACATCCCCGCGATAGGTCGGCATCTCTACCCCATCAATGGTCTCCATGGCCTTGGATCGGGGTTTGGCATATTGACCAGCCAGGCGAGCAACTCGAATGACAGGTAAGTGCATCTCATGCACAAGAATGAAGCTCATTTGCAAGATCACCTTGAGCTGGTTCACAATCCTAGGAGCGGTGCAGTCAGAAAAGGACTCTGCACAGTCTCCACCTTGCAACAAAAATGCACGCCCTTGCTCGACATGGACCAATTTTTCTCTCAACGCCTCAACATCCCAAGACGTTATCAAGGGTGGAAGATTGGAAAGCTTGTCTACCTCTCGTTGGAGGGCCTCAGGATCTGGATATTCGGGCATCTGCCCTACAGGATGTTCTTTCCAAGATATTGGCGACCATTGTGGTAATGTGGTGGCAGAATGTGAAGTTGACGACATAGCAAGCAGTGCGCCATCCTATGGACGGAAGCACTCAGATTTTGAGAAGGTCTAACATTAAATTGGGTTAAAAGGTAGGAAATTCTTCATACAGGAGCCGATGATTTGCTATTTTAACTGCTTGTCCAAATCTCAAATCCCAAGGTTTTTGTGAGAGACTCTATCGTGGTTCGCGGCGCACGCGAGCACAACTTGAAAAATATCGACATTGATATCCCGAGAGAACGTCTCGTGGTCGTGACAGGTCTCTCTGGGTCAGGAAAATCTTCGCTCGCCTTTGATACGATTTATGCTGAAGGGCAGCGCCGTTTTATGGAGTCACTCTCGGCTTACGCTCGACAGTTTCTTGGGATGATGGAGCGACCGGCTGTGGACTTTATCGATGGGTTGTCCCCTGTGATTTCGATCGATCAAAAAACAACCAATCGGAATCCACGATCAACCGTAGGCACCGTAACAGAGATCACCGACTTTTTGCGGCTGCTGTATGCCCGAACCGCCATTCCTTACAGCTACAAAAGTGGGGAGAAAATGGCCAAGCAAACGACCGATCAACTCGTTGAGTCGATTCTCTCTTTGCCCGAAGGGACCAAGGCCTATTGCTTTGCACCGGTAGTTCGATCCAGGAAGGGGCACTACAAAGAGCTTTTTGAGCAAATGGCGCGTCAAGGATTCCTGCGGGCTCGCGTCGATGGAGAGATGATGGATTTGGATCAGGATATTCAGCTTGATCGCTACAAGACCCACACGATTGACATTGTCGTCGATCGGTTTGTGATTTCACCAAAGAGTGCCCAACGGGTGAGCGATTCTGTTCGGATGGCTCTTGAGATGGCCGATGGATATCTGGTCCTTGGAATTCAAGGTGAGGGTGCAGGTCCAGACGATTTAGAGGATCAAGTCTATTCGAAGCATCTTTTTGATCCCGTGACAGGGTTGAGCTATGAAGACCCCGCGCCAAATCTATTCTCTTTTAATTCCCCCAAAGGGGCTTGCAAAGGGTGTAATGGACTAGGCTACCGATATGACATTGATCGCGCGCTCGTAATCCCCAATCCTGATCAATCCATTCGCCAAGGGGGTATCCGGTTTCTAGGCAAGCCACGAGATATGTTTCAATTTAGTCTGCTGGAGGCCGTCCTTACAGCCTATGATGTCGATTTTGACACGCCTCTCAAAGAGTTCTCCGATGACTTGATGGATGTATTGTTTGAGGGATCAGGGCGAGAGAAATTTGATGTAGTTGTCGATGGGGGAAGCGCAGGGGCAGGCACAGGTCAACGAAAACGGGGGGTGACCTACCGTCATACCTATCCTGGGCTCAAGCGGACCGTTCGAGAACAATATGAGGGGAGCAAGTCGAGCAATGTGCGTGCGAAGGCAGAAGCATTCATGTCAAAAATGACATGCTCGGAGTGTAAAGGGGGGCGCCTCAACAAAGAAGCCCTCTCCTACCGACTTGGCGACTACAATATCGCTGAGCTATCACGTATGGATATTGCTCAATTTCGGGAGACCCTTGGCAGAATGGAGTTATCCGAAAGACAACGCCAAATTGGTCACTTGGTGCTCAAAGAGGTGCTTGACCGCGCCGATTTTCTGCTGAACGTAGGATTGGGTTATTTATCGCTGGACCGCGAGGCGCAAACCCTGAGTGGTGGCGAAGCGCAGCGGATTCGCCTAGCCACTCAGATTGGGACCCAGCTTGTGGGTGTGCTTTATGTGTTGGATGAGCCTAGTATCGGGCTCCATCAACGTGATAATGTGAAACTGATTCAGTCGCTGGAGCAGCTTCGGGATCTTGGGAATTCTGTGTTGGTGGTGGAGCATGATCGTGAGACAATTGAGCGGGCTGACTTTGTGGTGGATTTGGGCCCCGGAGCAGGGACGCATGGAGGTCATTTGATAAGTGCTGGACGTCCAGAGGAGCTACCCGAATCATCCCTCACAGCACAGTATATGAAGGATGCTCGCCAGATTGATGTCGCAAAGTCCCCGCGCAAGGGCAATGGAAAAACCCTCACATTACGGGGTGCGACGGGGCACAATCTCAAAAATGTATCGTTAAAGCTGCCACTGGGTCGATTTATTTGTGTCACAGGGGTGAGTGGCAGTGGCAAAAGCTCTCTCATTAACCACACCTTAACGCCATTATTAAGTCAACACTTTTACAAATCCTTGGCCACACCTCTGCCCTATCAATCGATTGAGGGGATTGACCAAATCGATAAAATTATCAGCATCGACCAAAGCCCCATCGGGCGGACACCTCGATCGAATCCAGGGACCTATACCAAAGTCTTTGATCATATTCGGATGTTGTTTGCAGAGCTCCCTGAATCAAAAATCCGTGGGTACGGACAGGGGCGTTTTTCGTTTAATGTGAAAGGGGGGCGTTGCGAGACATGTACAGGTGACGGGGTGCGAAAAATTGAGATGAATTTCCTACCCGATGTGTATGTGGCATGTGAGCGGTGTGGCGGTAAACGTTACAACCGGGATACCCTTGAGATTTTCTACCATGGTAAAACGATTCATGATGTGCTCGAAATGCCGGTGGAGGAGGCTGTAGAGTTTTTCAAAAATATCCCCTCCATTCACAGAAAATTGGAAACCTTGGTGTCGGTAGGCTTAGGCTACATTACCCTGGGGCAATCGAGCACGACGATTAGTGGTGGCGAAGCGCAACGGATGAAATTATCCAGAGAACTCTCCAAAGTGGGGACGGGAAATACGCTTTATGTAATGGATGAGCCTACCACAGGACTCCACTTTCATGATGTAAAACAGCTTGTGGATGTGATTCAACGGCTTGTGGATCGTGGCAATACGGTGATAGTCATCGAGCATAATATGGATCTGATCAAGGCGGCCGATTGGGTGATTGATATGGGGCCTGAGGGAGGTCGTGGAGGTGGTGAGATTCTCGTGGAAGGCACGCCTAAAAAGCTCGCGTCGCTCAAAGGAGAGGCTATGAAGCGCAGCTACACCGCGCAATTTTTGAAGGAGGAATGGGGCCGGATACAGAAGGCGCCAAAACCGATTGTCGAAACACTTTCATGAGAGGCATGAACTTGTTTATATTCAATGTTTGCTTAATTGCACTAGATAACCCCCTATTGGAATGAAAGGATTTGGATTACGCTCGGCGGCGATTGTCGCGTTTTTGCTGTTAACACTCTTCTATTTGTTTCCCACAATCCGTCTAGCCCTTATGGAGCGCAATGCAGAGAGCCTTCCTGAGGCGGATCGAGTGGCGTATATGGAGCAAAATCGTACCGTCATGGAAGACCTTCGCGAGCAAGCGATTTCGTTGGGCCTCGATTTGAAGGGGGGGATGCATGTGTCACTGGAGGTTGGAACCGCAGATCTCATGCTCGAGTTGGCCGGTGAGTATAGCGATGACACCTTTGAAGCGCAGGTGGCCGAGGCTGAGGCGATTGCACTGGAAGAGCGTACAGATATTATTGATGAATTTGTGGACATCTTTACAACGGCCAATCCTGAGGGTCGCTTGAGTCGGTATTTCCGCTCCGATGCTGCGGAGATTGGACGAACGTCGACCAATGAGGAGATTGTGCTCTATCTCAAGACACAACGGGATGCCGCGGTCGATCGTGCAATGGAGATTGTTCGGAACCGTGTGGATCGCTTTGGTGTGACCGAGCCTGCGATTTACAAACAGGGGGCGAACCGAATTGTCGTGGAATTACCGGGCGTGGACGATAAGGAACGTGTCCGGAATCTACTGAAAGGGACGGCAAGGCTTGACTTTCGTTTGGCTGCCGATGGCGAGGAGCTTGTTGCGGCGCGCGAGCGTGTGTACGACTATTTTCAACCCAGCGCAGAAGACTCCGCCAGTGGAGGTGTGAACCCTTTAAATGATCTTTTAACACTTCAAGGCAATTCAAATGTGGTGTTTGGCTACGCTGCGGAGACCGATATTCCCGAGGTGAATGAGCTCCTCGACAATGAAGAGGTTCAGCGGCTCTTGCCACGCAATACCACCCTACTATGGGGGTCTAGCGCGTTTGCGGAGGATGAGAGCAACCGCTTTTTCGAATTGATCGGGGTGCGATCCGAGGCGGAGCTCACGGGCGATGTCATTACGGAGGCGAGTGTCCAATTTGATCCCGTGACGAATATCCCCGAAGTCTCCATGTCGATGAACACGCAAGGTGCTCGTACCTGGTCCCGCATTACGGGGGCAAACATCAACAAGCCCATTGCGATCGTGCTCGATGGTGTTGTGTACTCCTATCCTGTGGTACAAAACAAAATTAATAATGGCCAATCCTCTATTAATAGGCTCGCTGACTTGGCTGAGGCGGAGGATTTGGTGAATATTTTGCTTTCGGGTGCATTGCCAGCTTCACTAGAAATTATTGAGGAGCAAACGGTAGGCGCCACGCTTGGTGAAGCCTCCATTCGTGCAGGATTATTCTCAATTATTATGGGCTTAACGATAGTGGCCTTGTTTATGATGGTCTATTATCGTGGTGGGGGTGCGGTTGCCGACTTGGCTCTGCTGGTGAATATCATTTTTATTCTTGGGATTCTTGCCGCGTTCAAGGCCACGTTGACCTTGCCAGGTATCGCGGGCATTGTCCTCACCATTGGTATGGCGGTGGATGCCAACGTCCTCATTTTTGATCGCATTCGAGAAGAGATGCGTCTTGGCAAGACATTGAAAGCTGGAATTGAAAGTGGTTACAACAATGCACTGAGTGCGATTTTGGATGCCAATGTCACCACATTTTTTGTTGGGGTCATTCTGTACAGCTTTGGTGTCGGGCCCATCAAAGGCTTTGCCGTTACCTTGATGGCAGGGATTGCCTCTTCACTATTTAGCGCGTTGGTGCTGTCTCGTGTGTTGGTTGAGAATCTTGCGAACCGCGAAAAATCAGCCATCAGCTTTGGGTAAACGACTCCTGAAAGCGTAAACAATAACGACCGACAAAAAGACAAACGCCTTTTTTCACTTGACTCCTGAACTATGAGATGGTTTGAAACCCCTTCCTTTGATTTTGTGTCCACCCACCGCAAAGCCTACATCTTTTCGGCAATACTGTTTGTGGCTTCCCTTGCGATTATCCTTGTCAAAGGGCTGCAATATGGCATTGATTTCCGAGGCGGAAAAGAATTTGTAGTCTCTTTTAGCGAACCCATCGAGGTCACAGAAGTGCGTGATGCTTTGGCGGAGCCCCTAGGGAGCGTGCCAGAAATCAAGAAGTTTGGCGCAGACACCGATTTAATGATTCGCACTGACGCCGAAGGCGAGATTAACCAAGTCCAATCGCTGTTGCTTGGAGGCTTGGCCGAGGCCTTTGAAGGCGTTGAGACCTCGGTGGAAAAGACCTATATCGTTTCTCCCCGTTTTGCTGAAGATCTAAAGGTTGGCGCGATCAATTCCATCTTGTTTGCGGTCTCCATCATCTTTCTTTACCTGCTAATTCGATTCCGCTATTGGTACTATTCGCTTGGGGCCGTGGTGGCCTTGATCCACGACGTGGTGATTGTGTTGGGGATCTTTACGCTACTTGCCGATTGGGTACCCTTTAGTATTCAGATTGATCAGGCGATGATTGCGGCCTTTTTGACGATCGTTGGGTATTCGTTGAATGATACGGTCGTCGTCTTTGACCGTATTCGAGAAAACTCCAAGGCCTACAAACAGCTTGAGTTTTCAGACATGGTGAACCGAAGTTTAAATGATACGCTGAGCCGGACGGTCATTACATCCATTACAACACTTTTTGTGGTTGTGATTTTGTTTGTCTTTGGAGGCGAAGTACTCAAAGGTTTCTCCCTGGCGCTCATCATCGGGGTAATTTTGGGTACCTATAGTTCGTTGTTTGTAGGTAGCGCGATGATCGTGGAGCTGAAAACCTTGCGCGCGAAAAAAGATTAACCTGATGTGAGCTACTCATGATCCTCTCCTCTCGAAAAGAACAAGACATTGTGGTGTACTCTCTAGCAGATGACGTGCTAGGTGGGGCGGATTCACTGGTGCTGAATGAGGCGATCCACAAAGCGATTGGTGAGGGCGAAAAAAAGTTTGTGATTGAGCTTGGGGATGTAAAGTTCATGAGTTCTACGGGACTTGGGATGCTGATTGGCGCCCATACAACGATCAAAAAAGCAAATGCTCAATTGATCATCGCAGGAGCCACAGAAAAGATTTCGGAGTTATTCTACATCACAAAGTTGGACACCATCTTTACGTTAGCAGGACACACCGCTGCGGCTCTTGACCAACTTGAGGCCTAACGATGTCTGTTCGTGTCGTTGTGGGTGCCCAATGGGGAGATGAAGGGAAGGGCAAAATCGTCGATACGCTTGCCAAGGAGGCGCGATATGTCATTCGATATCAAGGTGGGGCCAATGCTGGGCATACGCTAAAATTTGACGACACAGAAGTTGTACTCCATTTGATTCCCTCTGGGATTTTTAATGGCGATGCGGTATGCGTGATTGGCAATGGTGTGGTAGCCGATCCACTCAAACTTGCTGAAGAAATAGAAGGTGTACGCGCCAAAGGGGTGTCCTTGGAAGGGCGATTTAAGATTTCTGACTCTGCACATGTGATTTTACCCTATCACCGCGTGCTAGACCAGGTGAAAGAAAAACATCGCGGATCTGGCGCCATTGGAACAACGGGTCGGGGCATCGGGCCTGCCTATGTGAGCAAAGTGGCACGTGTGGGGCTTCGAATGGGCGATCTGCTCGATTTGGATCTGGCTGTGGAGAGGATGCGTTCCGTGGTGGGTGAGATTAACCATTCCCTGGTGACCGTGTATGATGAGGAGCCCTTGTCCGTGGAGACCATGATTGCAGAGCTGAGGCCGGCCATTGATACGATTCGCCCGTTCATTTGTCCTACAGTCCATGAATTGCATGATGCTGTGGATCGAGGAGAGTCCATTTTGTTGGAAGGGGCGCAGGGGAGCCTTTTGGATATCGACCATGGGACATACCCTTACGTTACCTCCTCGACACCGACAAGCGGTGGAGCTTGCACGGGAAGCGGGCTTTCGCCCCGCTCGATTACGCATGTCATGGGAATTACGAAAGCGTATTGTACACGTGTGGGTAATGGGCCTTTTCCGACGGAGCTCGAAGACGATGCTGGGGAGCAGCTGCGCAAAGAGGGGCGTGAGTTTGGCGCCACGACGGGCCGTCCCAGACGGTGTGGATGGCTCGATTTGGTGGCTCTCAGATACGCGGTGCGACTCAACGGCATGAATGAGATCGCTTTGACCAAACTCGATGTACTGGATCATTTTGAGGAGATCAAGGTGTGTGTGGGATATGAATTGGACGGACAGCGAGTGGATGAATTCCCCACAAAGTTGAGTGATTTGGATCGCGTCGTGCCCGTCTATGAAACCCTTCCAGGGTGGAAAGGAGAAACCACACGCAATATCGATACATTTGAGGGGTTACCTGCCCCAGCTCGCACGTATGTTGAATGGATGGAACGAACCGTGGGTGTTCCATTTACGATCGTGAGCACAGGGCCTGGCCGTGAAGAGACGTTGCAGCGTACAGCCTAGCGTCGTATATTTGAGTCTAGACAGGATATGCGAGAGTAGCTCAGCTGGTAGAGCACAACCTTGCCAAGGTTGGGGTCGCGGGTTCGAATCCCGTCTCTCGCTCACACTTAAGATACCTATTGTCGACGTGATCCACACCGACACCCTTCCATTCAACCCCCCACACATCTTCTGAATGGATAAACCGAGTGATTATTGCGGAATTTTTGGGATTTATGGCCACCCAGAAGCATCACTCCTCACCTATTACGGTCTTCACGCCCTTCAACATCGCGGACAGGAATCCGCGGGGATTGTTAGCTCTTATTGGCACGAGGCAAAACAACGTGCAAGTATGCCCAGTTATAATGGGTTTGGCCTTGTGTTGAGTGTCTTTGAAAAAGAAAAGGTGTTCAAAAAAGTACTCAAAGGTGATTCGGCGATTGGGCACAATCGATATTCAACCTCAGGATCTTCGAAAAACCCTGCAAATATACAACCGTTTCGGGTTCATTATAAAGGTGGCAACTTAGCCATTGGTCATAATGGCAACCTTAGCAATGCCAAACAGTTGCGCGATAATTTTCGCAAAGATGGCGTACTGTTTCAGTCCACAAGTGATACAGAACTTATTCTGCACTTGATCTCAAGAAGCACAAAAGATAGCGTGCTTGAGCAGATTATGGATGCCCTGGGTCAAATAGAAGGGGCTTACTGCCTTGTCATCTTGACCGATGATCATTTGATTGCCGTTCGCGATCCAAATGGATTCAGACCGTTGTCCTTAGGCAAAAAAGATGATGCTTATCTTGTGGCTAGCGAGACCTGCGCCTTTGATATTATCGAGGCAGATTATGTTCGGGAGGTAGAGCCTGGGGAGGTGGTGATTATCGATCGTAAGGCATCCGAGGGGGAGCCAGAATCGCGCTCACTTATGCCCAAGCAAGGGACGACGACCAGTCAGTGCATCTTTGAGTATGTCTATTTTGCCCGGCCTGATAGTAAAATCTTCGGGGAGAATGTGGATAAAGTGCGACGCGCCCTTGGCAAGCGATTGGCTCAAGAATTTCCGATTCATGACGTGGTCACCCCTGGATTATCGGATCGTCGACCTATTGTGATTTCTGTGCCTGATTCAAGCAATACGGCAGCGCTAGGATACGCTCATGAGAATCAAAAGTTGGGGTATGATTGTAAGTACGATATTGGCCTGATTCGGAACCACTATGTTGGGCGGACCTTTATTGCCCCCGGACAGGGGATGCGAGAGCAGCGAGTTCGCACCAAGTTTAATCCGGTGAAAGGTGTGCTCGAAGGACGATCCATCATTATTGTGGACGATTCAGTGGTTCGTGGAACAACTTCAAGGCATTTGGTTAATATGGTTCGAGCCGCCAATCCAGCCGAGGTCCATTTTCTTGTGAGCTCCCCTCCTATCACTCACCCCTGTTTTTATGGCATGGACTTCCCAAGCCCGGAGGAATTAATGGCCAATAAATTTGATCAGGATGTCGATCGCATGGCAGCTGACATCGGGGTGGATTCATTGAAGTATCTCTCAGCAGAAGGGTTGGTGCAAACTGTCTTGGAAACCAACGCCTCAGGCCATACCTATTGCACTGCATGTTTTACTGGCAAGTATCCCGTACCCGTGCATGTAGAGGCCTCGAAAGATGCCAATGAGTATTAAGGTCAATGGGCACTGAAACAGACCACTAAAATGGCCTTTGCGAATGCCACATTTATTACCTCAGCACCTGCGCTCGTAGATTGCCCCGCTGCTGGGCCTCCAGAGGTGTGCTTTGCGGGCCGTTCCAATGTTGGTAAGTCCTCCCTTGTTAATGCGATCACCAATCGGCGCAAGCTCGCACGGACGTCCAATACGCCTGGCAAAACGCAGCAAATGAACTACTATGAGATTCGTCATGGCGCCACAGAGCCATTTTATCTCATTGACTTACCAGGTTTTGGCTTTGCCAAGGTGCCAGCTGCGGTGCGCAAGCAATGGGGTCGAGATATCCGAGAGTATCTGCAAAAGCGTGATACCCTGCGCCTGATCATCCATTTGGTGGATAGTCGTTATCCCCCCACGGCCTTGGATGAAGAATTTTTTTACTGGATGGCAACTAATGACTGCCCTTTTGCGGTTTGTTGTACAAAGATGGACAAGTTATCGGCCAATCAATCGGCCAAGGCCACTCGCCAAGTGGGCAGTGTGCTTGAAGAGATGAATATTGAGGTCCCGATTCTTGCCGTCTCATCTGACCACAACGTTGGCTTGGATGACCTTCAATCCCTCATTCTTGAATTTGTAACTGACCCATGACCCAATCTTCTGCCCGTTTTTTACTTCTCGATAATGTGGATCCCGTATGTGCCAAAACCTTGGCTGAGCGTGGCTATGAAGCTGATCAACCCAAGGGCTGGGGGGTGGATGAGCTCAAGCGTGAAATCAGTAACTATGCCGGGCTTGTTGTCCGTAGTGGTACGACCGTCGATGAAGCACTACTTGAGCATGCAACCCAGCTCCAGGTCATTGGACGTGCAGGCGTGGGTGTCGATAATATTGACCTAGCCGCAGCCACGACGCGTGGCGTGTTGGTGATGAATACACCGGACGGTAATACGATCTCGACGGCGGAACACACCTGTGGCATGATTTTATCGCTTGCCAGAAATATTCCTGAGGCGGTCGCGAGAGTCAAAGGTGGAGGCTGGGATCGAAAGGCGTTTATGGGCTCAGAGGTGTATGGCAAAACGTTGGGGATTATCGGTCTAGGCAAAATTGGCTCGGAAGTTGCTCGCCGGATGTCTTCGTTTGGGATGACAATTGTTGGCTTTGACCCCTTTGCGACCCAGGAACATGCCGATGAGTTCGGCATAAAACTCATGAGTCTTGAGGACGTTCTTGGAGCTGCCGATTTTCTGACGGTCCATACCCCCTTGACCGATAAAACACGGGGGCTCATTTCTGCCAAAAATAAGGCGTTGTTGAAGCCAGGTGTTCGGTTGGTAAACTGTGCGCGAGGCGGCATTATTACCGAGATGGACTTGCCTGAGCTCCTGGAAGAGGGAATTGTAGGAGGTGTTGCATTGGATGTGTACTCCGTAGAACCCCCAAGCGATGAGCTTCGGGAGGTATTAGCCCACCCTGCTGTGGTTTGTACCCCTCACTTGGGTGCATCGACCGAGGAGGCTCAGGAGAAAGTAGCCGAACAGATTGCCCATCAACTTGCCGACGCGATCGAAAACACGTCGTATAAAGGGAGCGTAAATGCAAAATCGGTCGCTTTGCTTGCCAATCCAGACGTGAAGCCGTTTTTGGTGATGGCCGAACGGCTTGGGGCGATGTGTGGCCAGCTCATTAAGGAGCATGCGGGTAATCTGCAGGTGGAATACACGGGGCAATGTGCCAAATTTGCCGACGTGCTGACCGATGGAATTCTCAAAGGAATGCTCACTCCCTACATTAGTGGTAGTGTGAACTTGATTAATGCTCGTAGCTATGCCAACGAGCGAGGATTCTCGGTCACGGAAACAACAACCACAGCCAAGGGGCAGTACAACGATCTCATGCGTGTGACGTTAGGGGAAAATGATGTATACCATACACTTACCTCAACGCTGTTTGGTGGCAAGGATCCACGTGTTGTTGGAGTTGATAATTTCCAGATTGAGCTGCGCTTGGAGGGTGAACTCTTGGTCTATCAAAATAAGGATGTGCCAGGGATGTTGGCATCGGTATCGGGAGCCCTTGCCAGTCGTGGAATCAATATTGGGGCCCTTTCGTTGGGTCGGTCCTCCAAGGGAGAGCGTGCCTTGACGGTGCTACAAGTAGACCGAGCACTCGACGACGACGATTTAGACGCTATTCAAGGGATTGATGGCGTTGAAAATGCCCACGTTTGCTCTTTGAGCCGTTTCTAAGACGGCTTTATGATGTCTTGAACGGACTCTTGAACGGTCGGCTTTATGATGTCTGGTCTTTTATGTCTGGTGTTTCATGACTGCTCGTGTATCTTGCTTTTAATAACCGAGGCAAGCATTCGGACGGCTTGTGCCCTGTGAGACACCTCATTTTTTTGGGTAGCTGTGAGCTCAGCGAAGGTTTTTTGGGATTCGTTAGCCGTGGTAGGCACAAAAATGGGATCGTACCCAAACCCTTTAGATCCACGAGGCGTTAGTAGTAAGACTCCCTCACAGCGCCCTTCAACGGCGTGAATTTGAATCCTTTGATCAACGTGACGAGCCCACACCATCACAGTTGCAAAATGGGCTTTAATGGGTGTTGAAGATGGTAATTTCTTGTCTGCCCGCGCAAGCTGCACGTCGTGAAGTAGTTTATCGACATTATCCTGGTATGTTGCCTCAGGACCCGCATAACGAGCCGAATAGACCCCCGGTGCGCCATCCAAGAGATCTACAAAGAGGCCGGTGTCGTCAGCAATGGCATCTATTGACTGGCGCTGTGCCCAAAACCTCGCTTTTTTAATAGCATTACCCAGCAGGGTGGGTGCATCTTCCACCACATCCAATCGCTCCTGCTCAGGAAGATCGGCGATGCATTGTAATGGGATGCCCAGTGGTGCGAGAAGGTCTTGAAGCTCAGCCCGTTTGTCTGGATTGCCTGTGGCAAGAAACATCGCGATAACCGATTAATGCTGAGGATCGGGGATGTCGCTCAGGGCTTGGAACTCATAGTAGCGCTCTTGAATCTCATCATGGGTGAGGCTATCAAGTCGCTCAGGACCAAATTCTTCAACTGTGAAGCTTGCCATGACCGATCCAAAGATCACCGCGCGACGCATGTTATCCTTGCTGATATTATCGGTGTAGGAAAGCCAGCCCAAAAATCCACCCAAAAAGGCATCTCCTGCCCCCGTTGGATCATAAATATCGAGAATTGGATAGGCAGGCGCAGAAAAGAGCTCTCCATCGGTAAATAATAGTGCCCCATGCTCGCCCTTTTTAATGACAAGGTGCTCTGGGCCCATGTCGAATATCGCCTCCGCCGCTTTGAGCAGGCTATGTTCACCGGTGAGCTCACGAGCTTCGGAGTCGTTGACCACCAACATATCGACGCGGGCAATGGTCTCCTTGAGTTGCTCATTCCACCCCTCAATCCAAAAATTCATGGTGTCCATCGCCACAAATTTGGGTTTTTCTACTTGGTCCAGCACTCGCAACTGCAGACGTGGTTCAATATTGCCGAGTGCTACCACATTGGCTTTTTTGGCCACATCCGTTAATACAGGATCAAATTGTTCAAACACATTCAGATCGGTCTGTAAGGATTCCCGGTGATTGAGATCATAACTGTATTTACTGGCGTAGTAAAACGTATCACCACGATCATCGCGTTGTAAACCCTCTAGATCGATGCCTCTATTTTCAAAGCGCTGGATGTCTTGGGCAGCATAATCTTTACCCACAATGCCGATGAGGTGAACAGGGTTTGTAAAAAAGGATGCGCTTAAGGATAAAAATGTAGCCGAGCCACCAGGGACGCGATCACGTTTGCCAAAGGGAGTTTCGGTGCCATCATAAGCAACCGAGCCAACGACGAGTAAACTCATGGTTTAGGGTAGGTTTGGTGGTGTATGTAGGACGTTTTCAGTGCTTTTGCCGTGCGTTGCAGGTTTAGCCGTGCGTTGCAGGTTTTGTCGTGCGTTGCAGGTTTAGCCATGCGCTTTAAGATAATGGATAAACAAAGCAACACCATGCACAATAGAGGCTTCATCCACATTATACTTGGGGTGGTGCCACATGTACTGTGAGTCTACAGCCGGGTCATCATTGCCCGAGCCCAATAGCATCAAGGCACCAGGAATCGATTGCTGGTAGAATGAGAAATCTTCCCCAGCCATAAGTGGTTTATCTAACGATTGCGTTTTTAAAGAGGCCTCTAAGGCTGCTTGGCGAAGGTGTTTTATGGGTTCGGGGTGATTGATCACTGCAGGGTACCCTTGGCGGTAGGTAAAGGATGCTTGACCACCGTAGGATGAGGCAACGCCCTCAGCGATACGCCTCATGGCAGACTCAACAAGGGTTGCCTGCTCAGCGCTAAAGGTCCGGACCGTCCCTTTTAGCTCAGCCGTTTCTGGAATCACATTATAGGTGTGGCCAGCATGAAGTGAGCCAACGGTCACGACGACGGGATCTGCTGGGTGATTCTGGCGCGAGGCGATTGTTTGAAATTGACTGACAACGTTAGAGGCCATCACGATTGGGTCGATACACTCATGGGGTGATCCTGCATGCCCCCCTTTCCCTTGAAGAGTTAGCTCAAATTCATCAGGGCGAGCCATCAACATTCCCTCGTTGAGTGCAACAGTTCCCGTAGGGAGAAACGGCGCTGTGTGTAAGGCTACAATTTCATGCACGCCAATACGCTGAAGCGTCCCCTCTTCCATCAATAATCGTGCTCCTCCCGGCGTGGTCTCTTCACCAGGTTGAAAAACCAAGACGACACGAGGCGAAGCAGGGTCGAGATGCTTTGATTGATAGATTGCAGCCAGTGTTTGGGCAACACCAAGTAAGATGGTGGTATGCGCATCATGACCACAACAGTGTGCAACCCCTGGGTACTCTGAGAAAAAGCCTTGCTTGGCCTCCCCCTCTTCTTGCATGGGTAGGGCGTCGATATCAGCCCGAATGGCTATTGTTTTTGCCTCTGCTGAATTTGTATCGGGCGTACTTATATCGGGCTTCCAATCGTCAGGATCCCCCCACGTAGCCACACATCCTGTCTCAAGAGGTCGTTCCACATGCCATCCCCACTGGGTAAGTAATTCAACGATCCCTTGGGTCGTTTCAAACTCTTGATAACTCACCTCTGGTCGGCGATGAAACGCTCGGCGCAAATCAATCCATTGCGGTGCGTGTTTGTCTAGATGCTGCGCGAGTTGTTCCGTAAGTTCTTTGTTTGAGGCCATAATAGTCCGTGGGAACTCCACGATCGGTCAATCGTTATTCATGGGAACTGTCGCAAGATTCATTGAAACTGTCGCGAGGCTTTGATCGGCCCCATGTGTGAACGGTGTTGCGTACTAGACTGTTCAAAATACGTTGAATCTACAAACCTAACTCATTCATTATGCACTCCTTTGCTCTACACATGTCAACTCGCCTGCTATTTGGCCCCGAAAAGGATGGCGACTTCTTCTCATCGATTGCAAACCATGGGAACCATGTCTTGGTGGTCATAGGTGGTGGATCCGTAGAACGTACTGGTTTAGTCGACCAGGTTGTCAAAGGACTTGACGGAGTTGGAGTGCAACACACTATTTTTAAAGGCATCGAACCCAATCCTGTCGACAGCACGATCGATCGAGCAGCTTCCGAGGGCAAAGCAGCGGGTGTTGACAGTGTATTAGCGCTTGGTGGCGGGTCTGTGATGGACGCGTCCAAGGCCATTGCCGCCCTCATTCATGAAGATGAGACCCATGTGTGGCCATTTGTCACGGGACAACCAAGACGAGGGACGATGAAAGGCGCCTTGCCTGTTTTTACTATCCCAACAACAGCTGCCACAGCCTCAGAATTGACGCCTCATGCCGTGATTTCAAAACCTGAGGAGCAGGGCAAATGCGCCATCTCTTACCCTTTTTTACGCCCACTGGTGTCATGGCTAAATCCTGAATTTCATACCAGTCTCCCTGCTCATGTGACGGCCGATGGGGGTGCCGATATTTTATCGCATGTCTTCGAGAATTATATCCTGGGTGATGATGCCTCCCCATTTGCCGATCGCTATTCGGAAGGGGTGATGGATACCGTGATTGATGTGTTGCCTCGATTGTTGGACGACCTCAGCAATGTTGCTTACCGCGGGCAGCTTCAATGGGTCTCCGCCATGGCCTTAAATTCGATTCAGGTCGCGGGACGACAGCCCTCACCATTTCCACTCCATGCCATTGAGCACTCCATGAGTGGATACCATCCTCCTTTGGCTCATGGACGGGGATTGGCCACATTATTCCCAGCCTATTTCAGGATGTTACTCGATCGTGGGGAGCACGTGGATCGCCTAGCACAATTTGGTCGCCGTGTTTTTTGGGTAACTCCGCAGGATGATCATGCTGCAGCCTTGGCAGCAATAGAAGCCTTTGAAGAGTGGATGCGAGGAGTCGATTTGTATCAATCGATGGAAGATATTGGAATTCCTGAAGAGGGCTTTGATTCTATTGCAAGCTACGCCGTGAATGTCTACGGTAATGGCAAAACAATTCCAGTCTCGGGCCCCTGGACCAAAGAAGAGGTGATCGAACTTTTCAACCGTGCTAATGACCAAAAACGACCCAACGCATGAGTTTGAGATTCGGCCCACAGTAGATGGGTCTGATACCCTCTTTGCGCCTGCATTTGGGCAACACTATCACAACCCCAATGGTGCCTTAGCAGAGAGTCAGCATGTCTTTTTTAAGCCCCTGGGTCTTATCCCAGACTTAGTTTGCAACCGCCCCATTACCATTCTCGAAATAGGGTTTGGGACGGGGCTAAATCTTTTGATTCTGGCAGATTGGGTGAAGCGACTCCGGTCGAAAAGTGAGATTCATTTTATGAGTGTGGAAGGGTATGTAGCCCCTACTGAGACACTCATCTCCTTAAATCATGCCAACTGGTTAGGTTTGCAAGCACCTTGGCAATCGTTGGTGACGCGGCTCGAAAAGGAGCGGCAAGGGCGCAATGGGTGGCTATCTTTAGGTACGTTGATTCCTAATCTCACAGTAGACCTTTTTGTGGGGACATTTGATGCATTAACCACACCGCAAGCAATAGCAAATGTAGTGTTTCATGACCCGTTTTCCCCTGAATCCAACCCAGAGGGTTGGACCTTGGACTTATTTGAACAGCTGCGTAAATGGACCACCACAGATGCGACGCTGCGAACCTATGCCGCATCCACGGCATGCAGACAGACCATGATACAAGCAGGTTGGGTAGTCGGCTCCGCCAAAGGAGCTCTGGGTAAACGGGAGATGACGCTAGCCGCCCATTCGGCGGATCATCTCCCTGGCGTGAGGCTTGTGAAAAAACGCCAGGATGGCTACATCTCCTCAACTTGAGACAATCGAGTAATAAGCTTACCTAAGGTTTTGTCGTGATAAAGCTTGCGAATATGTCGCATATCGGCAAAAATGAGGAGCTCTTCTTTGGCGCGTGAGCAGGCAACATTGAGAAGACGTTGGACATGCAAAGGGTTCTCATTTTTGGTCTCATCGAGCGGTCGAACCGTATAATGGCGCTCCCCTTTCGCGCTGCTTCGATCTCCACTCATGACGGTGTCAAAGATAATGATGGGCTTTTCTCGCCCTTGAAAGGTGTGAATGGTCCCCACTTCGAGGTCACTCAACCCCTCCTGTGTCCAGCGACGCATGAGTTGATTGGCCACATGACGAAACGGTACAATGACCCCTATGTCATGCTGGGTCCACCCCTTTTCAAGGATTTTGAGAATGGTTTTAGAGACCGCATCCGAATGGATAGGATTCATAGGGCGAAAGCCACGCTCTCCCTTCTCTTGAATGACGTAGGGATCTTTAGATTCGGTGTTCAGGACTGTAGCTGGTGGGCTTTCAGCACGATCATTCTCGGCACGTCCTGCCCCTGCACGTCCTGCCCCTGCACGCTCCCCGTCAGCACGTCCCGCTGAGGATTCCGTGCGCAGTCGTCCATCATAAAACACCGAACTAATGACCTTTGCCAGTCGGTCCTTCATCCGGTACTGCTGGTCAAAAAAGAAGGTGGCATCACGGCGCTGGTCGTGCCAATCAAATAACTCACTTGACTCCTTTGCCCCTGAGACCAAGCTAAAAATATCAAGTTCCATAAACGCACGAGCCTCAGGGTCCTCTGCAACAGAAATGGGAGGTAGTTGCATCGGATCGCCCGCAACAACAACCCGCTTTTGGGCATGTGAGGCCGCGACGATGAGTTGAGGCAACTGAGCCATGGACGCCTCATCGACCACCAACACATCAAACTCATGTTGACGAAATAGATCTGAGGTACTCACCTTGGCAAGGGTGGTAGCCACGAGAGATTTTCGACGGAATTCTGTGCGCTCCCGAGTGTAAACAGATTCATCAATAAGCTCTTCTAACTCGTCCAAACCTCCATAGGGCTTAAGCGCTTCTTGAACGAGTTCCCATTCTAATTGGACAGTTGAAGAAGGCTTCTTCCCTTTGGCCACTCTGTCCAGCGCCTCCTTGGCTTTGGTTGCGCGCTCAAGTAGCTGGATTTCAGCACTGACTTGATCTCTGCGTTGCGCTTGAACCTGCTCCAATTGTTGTGAAAATGCTAGCTCCTGAATTTGATCGTCTTCGAGGACAGGATCACCAAAACGGGTCATCCGACTTGGCTGAATGGTGACTTGATTACGCTCAAGGGCAAGGCATGCACTTTTCAGGACCACATCGACAGCACGATTCGTATTTGAAACAAGCAAAACACGGTCCCCTTGGGCTAAGCTCGACGAGACAATATGACCCAAAGTGGCTGTTTTCCCTGTACCCGGCGGCCCCCACAGATAAATGCACGGTTTGGTTAGAGCCGCTTGAATGGCTGCATTTTGGGCATCATTCAGCATGGGGTCCGTCACAGGGGGTGTTGAGGCCGCTTCAGAGGGCTCATGATCGACATCTGAATCCTGTGGTAAGCCCAGCACCGCGGTTCGCTCGAGCCACTCCTCTTTTTTGGCTAAAACAGCCATCTCCTCGCGTGTTTTTCGTGGCACAAATTCATTCTCCCATTCAAGACGCACATTCGATAAAAGCGGCCGGTCAAAATGGGTAAACCGAAGCACCGTCTCACCCTGCTCCATAGAGACGACCTCTACCTCGTCCTCCTCCTCTTGCCCAGGAATCAATCCTCGTATCGACTCCGCAAATCGTAGCGATGGGTGCATCGACCGAAATTTAAACTCCCCCGCCCCCACCCGTGCACCATCACGCCACTCCACCATCGCAGGGTATGCTCTCAGTGTGTCTATTTCCGACTCTAATGCCTTAATAGACCGGGTTACGAGTCCTTGGGGATCAAACGATGTGTGGGGAGTGTCTGCCATTAATCCCAATACTCAGAGCGTATCATCTCTTTTGTTTTTTCCGAAAGGGTGTAGCGCAAGGCTATGCGTTGTGATGCAGGGTATTTGGACTCGACGAGCTTTGCGGCTGTGGATGTATGAACAATGACATCGCAATTCCTTACAAACAGGGGTAACGATTTTCCATAGGTCGCCCCTGCCACAAACGATCCCTCAATCTGAACTGCACTTTTGAGCGTTTGCAGTAGGTATGGAAGCGTCGCCTCTTCTGTGGTCACCAAGCCCAACGTTTCGTTGTTGAGCCGCTCAGAAATCATCAAAAGTGCATCCTGCTCAAACTGAGTCATCATAGGGATAAGGCGTAATTCATCCTCATGGACACGGTAAGGATTATACAGATGGATGGGGATAAAAAGGGCATCATAATTGTGCACTTTGGGTGACGAAGGATCAAGGCTCGTGGTCGTCATAGCCTCTGCCCGCACTCCAACTTCACGCTTTATGGCCTCGGCATGCATACTGGAAAGCTCCACTGTCTCAGCAATCACGACGCTTCTTTGGATTCGATTGGGCCATTCTTGGTACAATAGCTGCTCCTCGAACAGGGTTTCAAGCTCCCCTTCATCAAGCCCATAGCCAATCAGTTCCTCAATGACGGCTCGCATTTTCTCCGCACCCATTTCTAGGCGAGCGGACTTGTCAAGCAGTGTGGATTGACGTTTCACGATAAATCCCACACCCACTTGCCCTTCAAGCAACCCCTCCTTTTCCAGTGATTGATACGCTTTGCGGACGGTGTGAAAGCTTGCTTCTAATTGCTTTCCTAACTCACGGGTTGACGGCATCGCCTCCCCCATTTGAAACTGTTTGGTCGCAATCATTAATCGGATTCGGTCGGCAATATGTTTGGCGCTGTGTTTCATGCTCGGTCCTCGCGATCGCGCTCTCCATCACTACTCTCCCCATGATCATTTTCTGCATGATTATTCTCCCTATGATCGTTTTCACCACGATCATTCTCCCCGAGCGATTGCTTGAGCTCCAACAGCAACTGAAATGCATCCATAGGGGAGAGACGCTCCATCTCAAGGGCTTTCATTTTGTCCAGCAACGCCTCTTCAGCAGGGCTAATGGGATGTTCACCACCCATTGGCCGTCCAGCAACATCATCGGAATCAAAAAGCGCCATTTGGGCGATGGATGTAGAGGGTGGAATGGCCTCGGTCTGGGGCTTGGACGATTGAGCTTTATCCACCGATAAGTCTTGGGTCTCTAATGATTGCAAGATTTCCCGTGCGCGATGCAATACAGGTGCTGGAAGTCCCGCAAGGGCAGCCACCTGAATTCCATAACTATGATCGGCGCCACCCTCCACAAGTTTGCGCAAAAATATAATCGCTCCGTTATGCTCTTTGACGCTCACATTGGCGTTGACAATGCGCGGATAGCGTTCGGCGAGCTCATTTAGCTCATGATAATGGGTGGCAAAGAGCGTTTTGGCTGCCACCGAGGGCTCTTCGTGGAGGTATTCCGCCATAGCCCAAGCGATACTTAATCCATCAAAGGTTGACGTCCCGCGACCAATTTCGTCCAGCAAAATCAGCGATCGTGGGGTCGCATTATTCAGAATATTCGCCGCCTCATTCATCTCGACCAAGAAGGTGCTCTCGCCGCCGGCCAAATTATCAGACGCGCCAACACGCGTGAAAATCTTGTCTACCAGTCCAATGGACGCTTCCGCAGCTGGGACAAAACACCCCAGTTGCGCCATCAATACAATGAGACCCGTTTGTCGCAGAATCACCGACTTTCCTGCCATATTTGGACCTGTGATCATCATAATCTGTCGCGACGCAGGGTCAAGTGTCAGGTGATTGGGTATAAAGGGCTCATCAGACCCAAGCAACGTTTCCACGACAGGGTGACGCCCTTTCACGATGTGAAGAGACGTTCCTTCGTGCACCTCTGGACGGCAGTACCCCTGTCGAAACGATACCTCTGCAAAGCTGCAGACGACATCCAATTCTGCAAGGGCCGCAGTGGTGTGGCCAAGCGCTTCAGCATGGGCTGCCACAGAACGAGTAAGCTCTTCAAAGAGTGCACGCTCTAGCCGTTGCGTCGTTTCTTCAGCATCCAAAATACGTTCCTCAAGCTCTTTGAGCTCGGGCGTGATGTACCGCTCCGCATTGGTCAGCGTCTGCTTCCGAATAAAGGAGTCCGGAATAGGCTCTTTGCGAGCTTTGGTCACTTCGATGTAATACCCAAAAACACGGTTATAGCCTAGCTTGAGGGAGGAAATCCCGGTTTGCTCAATGAGCTCTTGCTTCATCTTGGCCAGCACCCCCTTGGAATCTCGCGACAACGCACGAGCCTCATCCAACTCCGCGCTAACCCCTTCTTTAAACGTCGACCCATCACCAAGTTGGGCAGGGAGCTCCTCCTCAAGATGGCTGTCGAGCAACGCATTCAACTCGTGATGAGGCGACACACGGTCGATGATATCTTGCAAAGGCGCAAGACCTTGATGTTGGCTTACACTTGCAGAAAAGTGATCTAACATGGGTGGAATCCGGCCCAAGGCGCTACGAATGGAGCCTAGATCTCTAGGTGAACATCGCTCCAACACGACGCGTGTCATGAGTCGCTCCACATCAGGAAACCCATGCAGGGCTTGGCGCAGTGCTTGCCTCATTTCGTGATGTTGCACCAGAGCATCCACGCGTGCTTGGCGCTGCTGTATTGGCTCAAGTGCACGCAAAGGGCGGTGAAGCCATTGGCGGAGGAGTCTCCCCCCAAAGGGTGTTTCGGTGCGATCCAAAAGCTTGACCAAGGCACCCTCCTCAACTGTTGTTGCCGAACGTTGCGTGAGCTCAAGGTTTAGTCGAGTCACATCATCGAGGGTCATGTACTCCTCTGGCTCAAAAACACGAACCGTGCGAATATGGCTTAGGGCCGATTTTTGAGTCTCCTGAAGATAGACCAAAAGCCCCGCCATCGCTTTTTGGGCCAGATGCAACGTCTCTAACCCAAATCCCTTGAGCGAATGGGTGCCAAAATGATCCGTCATGACGCCGTAGCTCGCATCCCCTTCATACACCCACTCCCCAACCGATGACGTAGGGACTTGATCATACCCGGAAATACCTTGCCGTCGCCAAGCCTCAGGAAGGATCACCTCAGACGGCTCTAAAAATTGCTTAAAATGGGATAATTCCGCCATCGAGTATTCACACACCCCACATTCCCCTGTGGAAGCATCCGCGTAGGCAACCCCTACTCGCAATTCTCCTACGCTTCTCCCCACAGAAGCTTTCTCCGGGTACAGCGAGAGCACATAATTGTTACGGCTGCGGTCCAACACATGATCAGACAGGGTAACCCCAGGTGTTGCGACCTCCGTAACTTCACGAGAGACAATTTTTTTGCCCGCTTTTTTGGCGGCCTCTGGATCCTCCGTTTGATCGCAAATGGCCACCTTGTGCCCATTTTTGACAAGCTTGGGGAGATAACTATCGACCGCGTGATGAGGGAAGCCCGCCAGGGGTGTTTGATCGCCCCCATTATTGCGGTTGGTCAGGGTAATACCAAGCTCCTTGGAGACGAGTTGTGCATCTGCGCCAAACGTTTCATAAAAATCACCTACTCTAAACAATAAAATCGTTTCTGGGTAGGACTCTTTTACCTCATGATATTGTCTCATTAAAGGCGTAACCTTCTTGGAAGGCGCGGTCTCGGGTGAGCTTGAAGGTCCACTGGAAGACGCGCCTGCCTGCTTGACAGAAGCCGCTTTAGGTGATGTAGATTTCGACAAAGAGGAGTTTGACGCTGCCATTACTTCAAAGGTACAAAACAGATGAGATTGGACGTATGGGAAAGTTATGATGGGGCGCTTGAGCCTTTCCCCGTGGAGATGCTTCAAAGAGGACCTGTCGTAGATGTGGCTCGTAGCTTGTTGGGAGCAATCCTCATCTCGTGGAAAGGTTCTGAGCGTGTTGTAGCGCGCATTCTCGAGACAGAAGCCTATGCCGGGACAGGGGACCGGTCATGTCATGCAGCCAATGGTCGAAGGACACCCCGTAATGAAGTCATGTACGCTGAGGGTGGCACAGCCTACGTCTATGTGTGCTACGGCATTCACCATTTAATGAACATTGTGACCAATCGGGAGGGGGTTGCCGACGCCGCGTTAATTCGAGGGGTCGCCATACTCGAGGGTTTGGACATCGTCGCCCAACGTATGAAGCGGACTCAAAAAGATCTAGAAGCCCCAAAAAAGCGACGTCAAATGACCTCTGGGCCTGGAAGAGTCACCAAAGCCTTAGGCATTACCATGCAACATAATCGCAGATCGTTGGTTGGGGTTGGGGCCTCTGATGTCCAGCTTATGCGTGACGAGTTTATGGTGGATCCTTCACAAGTAGAGGCTTCACCACGAGTTGGGCTCAATTATAAAGAAGCTGGAGACGACATCTATTTTCCATGGCGATTTACGCCTCGCGGGTATCTGAATCCAAAACATATTGGATGAGACAGGTGTGCGCAGATGAGACGAGAACAGGTCAGGTGAGCGCAGGGTAGGTGAGAACAGGTCAGGCTAGAGTAGCCTGAGGAACGAATCCTAACGTAGTTTAAGTTTTGTTAGCAAATATATAATCAAAGGAGAATTTCATGAATATCTTTTTAGCAAGCATTTTAACAGTAGCACTGGGTTTTAGCCCACTACAACTAGACCCCCCAACGTGGAATATCGATAAGTCCCATACGAATGTTGGATTCACAGTAAAGCACTTCCAAGTGACTCCCGTCCAAGGTGAGTTTAAGGATTATGACGTCGACCTTAAGTTTAGTCCTGATGACTTAGAAAACAGCTCACTAAGTGTCGTTATAGACGTCAATAGTATTGACACAGACAACGAGCGAAGAGATGGCCATCTTAAGAGCGAAGACTTCTTCAACGTAGCGGAATTTGACAACATTACGTTTGAAAGTCAGTCTATTGAGGCTGTTGGCGAAAATCAGTTTGTAGCTAAAGGTCAGCTCACCATGCGTGATGTGACTCGCGATTTTGAATTACCGTTTTCCTTGCTTGGACTTGTTCAAAGCCCGATGGATGAAAATGTAACCGTTGCTGCTTTCCAGTCTGAATTTCAGATTGATCGCATGGATTATGAAGTGGGTCGGGGCGATTTTATTGCAGATATTGTTGTCGCACATGAAGTTGACGTCGAGCTTTTGGTTGAAGTGAACGCAGAGCTGTAAATCACTGCTGTAAATCACTCAGATTTTTTCGTAGCTAATGGACGTACAGAATCTAGAAGCCACTCGGGTGCCGGGTGGCTTTTTTTATTTGTTGAGTTGCTTTTTTTGTAGTTTAATGATGATGTTAAAAGCATTTTACGACACAACATCTAACGCATTATGAATCAAAAAACCTCACTTCCTCTTTGGGGAATTTTATTGGTGATTGCTGTAGCGGCTCTTTCAAGACTTCTGCCACATCCAGTAAATATGAGTCCCCTGGCCGCCATGGCTTTATTTGGGGCAGCCTCGTTTAAGAATCGAGGACTCGCGATTGCGTTACCACTTTTGGCGTTTTGGTTGAGTGACCTTGTGCTAAACAATACCCTCTATCGGGGCTTTTATGATGGAGTAACGCTGGTCCATTCAGGGATGATATGGACCTATGGAGCAATGATTCTAATCGCTCTTATTGGGTTTATCGCCTTACGAAAAGTGTCTATGACTCGGCTTGTGGGAGCGTCCCTCACAAGCTCATTTCTGTTTTTTGCACTATCCAACTTTGGAGTTTGGATGAGTGGGACAATGTACCCAAAAACCATCGAAGGGTTGGTTGCGTGTTATGTTGCCGCCATTCCTTTTTTCCAAAACACGGTTGCTGGCGACCTTTTTTACACCCTTGCAATCTTTGGCGGCGTAGCTGTAGCGCAATCTAGACATGAATTACGCCATTCTTGGAGCCACCTCAGGAATCGGTGAGGCTCTTGCAAAACTTCTCGTTAGGGAAGGACATTCTGTTGGACTCACAGGACGCCGGACAGAGCGTCTAGAGACGATAAAACGTGAAATCGAGGAGGAGTCAGCTAACCCTCGTGCCGATGTTCGTGGTCACGAAGTTGGGCTAGCGTTTATCCAAACCATGGACATCACGAAGACGGATGACGCTTGGGATGCCTATCTAGCGTTGGAGGCAGTCATGGGGCATGTTGATATTTGCGTCGTAAATGCTGGGGTGTCAAATTACCAAGGGTCTCGAGCCGTCGATGTCGAAGCCCATGTGATTCAGACTAATGCTGTCGGGTTTGCAGCCATGTTCCGAAAGGTATATGAGCGATTAGAACAACAAGGTTGGGGGCACTTGGTAGGGGTCTCATCGGTTGCTGGGTTGATTGGGTATTATGATTCGGCAGCCTACTGTGCATCTAAGGCATTTATATCCAATTATATGCAAGGGTACCGCCAGCTTGCACGGCGAAGTCAGGCCTTGATCCATGTCACAGATGTGCGTCCAGGGTACATTGATACTCCGATGACCAAAGGAAAGCGTCATATGTTTTGGGTAGTCTCAGCTGAAGAGGCAGCAAAACACTTATTCAAAGCCATTCGTCAAAAAAAGGCGCGAGCCTACATTCCTCCTCGATGGATATTGGCAGGTTGGGTGTTGCGTTATACTCCTGCATGGATTATCGATCGGATTTAGCCATTCTCTTGGCTCGAAACATCAACGCTTCTGCCACATGGTAGGGTGTGACCTGGTCTGATTCCTCTAAATCTGCAATCGTTTGGGCAACTTTGAGAAGTCGATGCCTTGCTCTCATCGACAGTCCAAACGTAGACATCGCTTGATGGAGGACTTTATCTACATCACGGTGTTTTTTGATAAGGGATTTGACTTGCGACGCGCTCATGGTGCTGTTGGTTGCGAGGATTCCGCTACCTGAGGCTCTTTCGCCCCGTTGACCATGAGTCTGTTGATCACCACTCTGCTTCGATTTGAATCTATGCGCTTGTCGATTACGCGCCTCAAGAATTTGAACGCGTAACTTCTCAAAATCCATATCCTTGTCCGGTGCATCTTGCTGCAGCTGCACCTCCAACGTTTGCACTTCCTGAGGCTCCTGTACCTCCAACGCCTGCACCTCTTGGCTAGACACTCGATCCATCTCCACAAAGAGATCAAAGCGATCTCTCAAGGGTCCGCTGATTTTTTCTTGATACGAGCGTGCTTTTCGCTCTTGAGCTATGTCCTGTAACATGGGATCTGGCCACTGCCCCTCTGGTGATGGGTTCATGGCTGCGAGTACCAGAGCATTCGCAGGGTACTCTACTGTCCGTTTTTGACGGGTTAACGTCACAACGCGTTGCTCTATGGGCTGCCTCAATGCCTCCAATACCCCTCGCTTAAATTCAGCTAATTCATCCAAGAATAAGACCCCATGGTGTGCTAGAGAGCATTCTCCAGGTGCCGCCTTGGCCCCTCCACCCAAAAGACCGACAATCGTTGCTGTGGTATGGGGGGCTCTGAATGGGCGCGTGCTTCGCCGGACATCCGTTAACCCTTCCGAGTCTTCATCGGATCGTTTAAATGCCCCCACGAGCGAATGAATCGACATCACTTCTAACCTCTCTTCCATCGACAAAGGGGGCAAAAGATGAATCATACTCTTAGCAAGCAATGTTTTACCACATCCAGGTGGCCCAACCATAAGCGCATGATGGTGACCCGCTGCTGCGATGATCATAGCTCGCTTCGCAAGGTCTTGACCAACAATCGATTCAAAGGGGTGGTTGCCCACTAAGGGTATTCGACTGGACGCACCGTTCTTTATGGCATTGTCTTTTGATGCGTTAACCTTTGATTCACCGACGTTTGGCAAAGTACCAGAACTGGTCTCCCTTAAATTGGGCCCCGTTCGCGACTCCAAAGGACATCCTTCATGGAGCCAATCAAACGCATCACGAAGTGAGTCAATCCCTTTTACGTGCAGTCCTTCGACAAGTCGCGCCTCCTCGACATGTTGCCTCGGCAAGACAAGGCACTCAAATCCACGTTTTTTAAGCTCTAGACAAATTGGCAACACACCACGAACAGAGCGGCACTCACCCGAAAGACCCAATTCACCAATAAACGCTGTCTTAGAAAGAACAGGTGCTAAGCGATCTATCAACTCTTTGTGACTTGCACCATACAATCCAACGGCGATGGGCAGATCAAACGTGGATCCCTCTTTTTGGACATCGGCAGGGGCAAGATTCACGATGACACGCCCCCTAGGGAATTGTGTCGCCGAGGACTTAAGTGCAGACTCAATTCGTTCACGGGATTCATTCACCGTTCGGTCGGGCAAGCCTACCAAGTAAAATCGTGGCAAACCGCCTGTGGCGTGGACCTCAACTTGAATGAGGGTTCCGTGCATCCCTGTAGGGGTTGCACTCCAAATTTGAATAATCATGGCTCTATCGTAAGGGATTCAATGACCTAGAGATACCCTTACAGAACCTCAACTACAGAAAACCTTACACCTCGACCAATTCTTCCACCTCGGCCAACCACCTTTCGGCATCCATGGCGGCCTTACATCCCGAACCTGCCGCGGTAATGGCTTGACGATAGGTCGCATCCATGGCATCGCCACATGCAAATACGCCCGGAAGATCGGTATGCGTGGAGTTCTCTTTGGTTTGGATATACCCCACATCATCCATTGTGAGGACTCCCTTAAATAGATCAGTGTTGGGCTTGTGACCGATGGCCACAAACAATCCCGTCACGTTATCCATAAGCGTCTCCTCACCCGTTTTAAGATTGCGAACGGTTAACCCAGTCATGACTGGGTCCCCGTGAACATCAACAACCTCAGAATCCCACACAAAATCGATTTTTGGGTTTTCAAACGCCCTTTTTTGCATCGCTTTCGAGGCGCGAAGTTCATCCCGGCGGTGAATTACGGATACTTTGCTGGCAAACTTGGTCAAAAACGTCGCTTCTTCCATCGCAGTATCACCACCTCCTACAACAGCCACATGTTGCTCACGGAAGAACGCACCATCACAGGTGGCACATGCACTGACACCTTTCCCCTTTAGACGTGTCTCGCTCGGAAGGTTCAACCATTTTGCCGATGCACCTGTCGAAACGATAATCGCCTTGGCGTGAAGCTCGGTTTTTTCGTCAACCGTTAATTTGTATGGATGGCTGTCAAAATCGATATCAGTGACAAATCCATACTGACAATCAGCGCCAAAACGACGCGCTTGTTCGCGAAAGTCTTCCATCATTTTTGGCCCAATTACACCCTCGGGATACCCTGGATAATTTTCTACATCTGTGGTTTGCATGAGTTGCCCCCCTGGTTCAGGTCCTTCAATCACCAATGGCTTCAAATCTGCTCGTGCTGCATACAGTGCCGCAGTTAAGCCAGCAGGCCCGCTTCCAACGATGACGACGTCGAGTGTGTGTCCTTGATATTCTTCCATTTGAACTGAATCTTTTGTTACTTTGTTTCAATCATAAGATACTAATTTTACCGGTCGCTTTGACACCAGAAACGGACTTCTCATCGAACTCTTCCACTGTATCCCTCACGATTCTTCATGAAGCGAAAGATGGGGAAACACGGGTAGCAATGACCCCTGATATGGTGAAACAATGGGTCGAAAAGGGGGTCCATGTCGTAGTGGAGACAGGGGCGGGGGCCAAGGCCAGTTGCACTGATGAGGCTTATAAAGACGCGGGCGCTACGATTGCTAAAACCGCGAAAGAGGCAACGGCCAACACCGATATATTAGCAGCTCTGCACATGCCCTCTGAGGAGGTGCTCGATTCGTTACCAAAAGGGGCCTTAGTCATCAGCTTTGTATGGGGACTCGCCCATCCTGAGCGAATCGAAGAATTTACCAAGCGAGGCCTACAAGCTCTCTCTATGGATGCGATTCCCCGTACCAGTCGTGCACAAACGATGGATGCATTATCTTCGATGAGTAATATTGCCGGTTATAAATCGGTGCTTATTGCGGCATCAACCTTGGATCGTTACCTCCCCATGATGATGACGGCTGCGGGTACCGTTCCCCCTGCCAAAGCGTTGATTGTGGGTGCTGGCGTGGCAGGTCTTCAAGCGATAGCTACAGCCAAGAGGTTAGGTGCGGTGGTTGAAGCCTACGACATTCGCCCTGTGGTCAAGGAGCAAGTACAAAGTCTTGGCGCAAAATTTGTCGATATCCCACTTGAGGAAGAAGACACCGAATCTACCGGTGGGTATGCCAACGAACTTAGCGATCGCAACAAGGAAATCCAGCGCGAGACACTCGCCAAACATGCTGCAAAATCGGATATCGTCATTACGACGGCCTTAATTCCAGGACGTCCTGCCCCCAAATTAATCTTTGAGGATATGGTTGAAGCCATGGGTGAGGGGGCTGTGATTGTGGATCTTGCCGCCGAACAAGGGGGCAACTGCGTGTATACCAAGGCCAATGAAACCGTAGTTGAGCATGGGGTCAAAATTGTCGGCCCCGTGAATCTGCCCGCAACGTTAGGGTACCATGCGTCGCAGTTATATGCCAAAAATATTCATGCGCTTCTTCAACTGGTCATTCAAGAGGGGTCCGTACACCTTGACATGACTGATGATATCATTGAGGCGGCACTTATTACCGCGGAAAAACCGGAAGAGTCCGCCACATAGACAGCGCAACCATCCAAAACGACTTAATCAACGATTATGGATCTCATTTTTAACCTTTTTGTCTTTGTTCTGGCGTCCTTTGTCGGATTTGAGCTGATTTCTAAAGTTCCACCCACATTGCATACTCCCCTTATGTCAGGGGCCAACGCCATCTCGGGAATCACCTTAATTGGGGCTGTACTCATCATTGGGAGTCTGCCGGTGTTACTGCCTGAATCTACAGCAGACTGGATTGTTGGGGTTATCGGTTTTTTAGCCATTGTTTTTGCTTCGATTAATGTGGTTGGTGGGTTCATGGTGACGGACCGGATGCTCGAAATGTTTAAAAAGAAAAAATAAGCCATGGGCGCTGAAACCACCTCCTTTCTTGACTCTGCGATCATGTTGCTGTACTTGGTCGCCACCAGCTTTTTTATCATTGGGATTAAACGTCTGGGCTCAGCCGCAACAGCCCGTTCTGGTAACCAGTTGGCGGCCATTGGGATGCTATTGGGTGTCGCCGTCACCCTATTTGACCAACAAATCCTACGCTATGAGTGGATTGTCGCGGGAATGGTTCTTGGTGGATTGATAGGTGCCGTATTGGCCCGTTCGGTTGCCATGACCTCCATGCCAGAACTTGTGGCTCTGTTTAATGGTTTGGGTGGTGCAGCCTCCGCACTCGTTGCTTGGGGAGAATGGGAGCGAGTAGGTGCCACTGGCTTGGGGCCTGACGCCCTTGTTACGATTGGCTTGAGCTTACTTATTGGCTCCATTACCCTGACGGGATCCTTGATGGCTTTTGGCAAGCTTAACGGATTTATCACCGGAAAACCCATCACGTTTCCAGCGCAAAACATTTTAACGATTGTGTTGATGGCAGCCATGCTTGTCGCTTCGGGTCTATTTGCATGGGATCCATCGATTGAAATGTTGTTTTGGATCATCCTCGGTGGGTCGCTGTTGCTTGGGGTGTTGACGGTATTACCCATTGGTGGCGCAGATATGCCCGTGGTTATCTCTTTATTGAATTCATACTCGGGGCTGGCTGCATCGATGGCCGGATTTGTGTTGAACAATCCACTCTTGATTGTGTCAGGTGCCCTAGTGGGTGCTGCGGGACTGATACTCACCAACATTATGTGCGTGGCGATGAACCGCTCGCTGTTGAATGTCTTGTTTGGTGGATTTGGTGGAGGCGATAGTGCCACTGGCGCAACAGAAGGTGCTGGAGCCGCCACAGATCTAATTATTAAAGAGACCAATGCCGACGACATCGCCATACAGTGTGGGTATGCCGATAAAGTGGTTATCGTCCCGGGATACGGATTGGCTGTTGCTCAAGCTCAGCATGTGGTCAAAGAAGTGGCCACGTTGCTTGAGCAAAAAGGTGTCGAGGTACTTTATGGGATTCACCCTGTCGCAGGTCGGATGCCAGGGCATATGAATGTATTGCTTGCTGAAGCAGACGTCCCCTACGACCAGCTTTATGATATGGATCAGGTTAATAGTGAATTCTCAACAACAGATGTTGTGCTGATCATTGGAGCTAACGATGTGGTGAACCCAGCAGCGAAATCGAATCCAGGATCACCGATTTATGGCATGCCGGTGCTAAACGTCCAGGAAGCAGGACGCACCATTGTCTTTAAGCGTAGCCTCAAACCAGGATTTGCTGGGATTGAGAATGAGCTCTTTGGTGCAGAGAAAAATCAAATGTTTTTTGGGGACGCGAAGAAATCGCTCCAAGATCTTGTCCGTGCCTTGAAGGAGAACGAGTAGGGCCTGCAAATAGTGTAATCTGTAACTATCTAGTCTGCAGTAGAAAGCTTCTCAGAAATATATTCATTCAGGCTTTTTCCTTCGTTCTTCGCTTTGATATATACATTGCGATGAACATCTGTTGGAAGTCGTAGCATTAAGCGGCCCGAAAATGGTCTATCTGGCTCTACCTCTTCTTGCTTGCAGAATTCTAGATAGTCATCAATAGAATCGCGGAAAGCTTGCTCTAATTCTGCTACACTCTTTCCTTGAAATGTTATGACATCTCTTAGATCAAGGACTTCTCCGTGAAAAAGTCCAGCTTCTTCGTCAAAATCAACGTGTCCGTGATAACCTTTATAGTTGAGCATGTTGTTAACAATATGACACTATTATATGTTTAGCAAGATAATATTTGATAAAATGCGGGTCGTAAATAAGCCACTACCCTTCTACAGCATCTTTACTATACCGCTGAATCGCGAGCAAAAACGCCCCGGCGGCTAGAATAGATGCACTCACAATCACAACTGTCAAGGCCATGGGAAGTGCCTGATTCCCAAATCCTTGTGTAGTAAATGTGTCGGCAAGTTGCCCCGCCATAGCAGGTCCAATACCCAAACCCACCATCGAAATCACAAATAGATAGAGTGCACTCGCTTGTCCCCTCACGGAGTCAGGTACATACATTTGAATAAGTCCGGCGGCCAATCCATTATATGACGAACAGAGCCAAAGGCCGAGGCCAAAGAGCCAATATGTTGCCATTGGAGACGATGCAAATACCCCACTCACATAACTTGGGACACCTAGTAAGGCAATCAGGGCAGGGATGTAACGCAAAGCTCCAGACCTCTTGGCCAGTCGATCAGCGAAGCGACCAGAAATGACATTCATGACAGCGACACCAAAGAAAAACCATCCCAGCATCGGAATCAGGTCGGGGCGGTCATGCGTTTCTGTGAGAATGCTCCCCATAAATGCCAGCATGGTATAACCAATCATGGCCATGGCGGAGAAACCAACTAAATGAAGCCACAGTGATGGATTGGTGATCCAAGTTAGTCCATAAGGCGCCTTTGCATCGGCCGAGAATCCATCACCGCCCCCAGCATCGCTCTCCTGCCACGACTCACGTTCCACGCCAAGAGAACGCGTCCCCGCTCCCCAAAGCCCCAAGGCTACCACAAATCCAGGTGCAGCCACTATCGCCATGGCCCAACGCCAATCCAGCCATTGCGCCACCGAACCCCCGATTAAAAAAGAGAGAGCGATCCCCACAAAAATGGCAGAGGAGTAGATCGAAAACACCGTCGCGCGACGGGAAACATCAAATCGATCGGCCATGTAGGCATGTACAGCCGGACTCAGCATCGATTGAAATACCCCCAAGGCCAAGCGACCTACAACGAGCATCCCAAAGGTTTGGGCAAAGGCACCCGACAGCGACGCAGCGCTCCACCCCAACACACCGAGGATGATAAGCCCTATTCTTGACCATCGATCGGCCAACCACCCCATGAACAATCCACTCACGGCATAAATCACAGAAAAGGCCGTTCCATAAAGGAGTCCAAGCTGAAACTGGCTCAACTCAAACGCCTCTCGAATCACCGCCCCATTGACCGCCACAATTTGACGGTTCATAAAACTCAGGACATAGGCCAGCGCAAAAAGGCCCAGCGGAACCCAAGTCGAGATTGAATGGTTACGTTCATACATTAGGGCAAAGTACACAACCCCACATGAAAAAAGCACGCAAAACACGGGCACAAAAAGATCGAGCGGAAGCGCTCCTCGCGGATCTCTATGCCGAATATCCAAACCCCCACTGCGAGCTCATTCACAGCAACGCCTTTGAATTGCTCTGCGCCACGATTTTGAGCGCTCAATGCACGGACGTCCGCGTGAATATGGTGACCCCGGCACTCTTTGAAGCGTACCCAACACCCGAGCTTATGGCCGATGCGCCACTCAAGCATTTGGAAGAGCTCGTCCGAACCACAGGATTTTACAAAAACAAAGCCAAGTCCCTTAAAGAGACCGCCCATTCACTCGTCCAAAACTTCAACGGGGAGGTTCCTCAAACCATGGATGAGCTGTTAACCCTTCGAGGCGCAGCCAGAAAAACCGCCAATGTGGTGCTGGGTAATGCCTTTAATATCAATGTAGGGGTTGTGGTCGATACCCATGTCAAGCGCTTAGCCTACCGATTTGGGCTCACGCGCGAAAAAGAAAATACCGCACGCATTGAACGCGACTTAATGGGATTATTTCCTCAAGAGAGCTGGGCGGATCTATCCCACTTAATGATCCATCATGGACGGGGCCCTTGCAAGGCGCGATTTGCTACCCCCTCGTTTCATCCCATTTGCATGACGTATGGCCGACGCTGTACGTGCGTCAAAGAAGCCCGAAAACAGAACGAATCTTCATCGTCCACACCCGCCACATCGCCTCGCGAACAATCTTCTTCGACATCTTAGAGACGCCCTCCTCTCGCTCGCGGAAAATGATGCTCACTTCCGAAAGGGTAAATCCAGCTCTCCATGCTCGGAAATGGAGTTCGATCTGAAATGCGTATCCGTTTGAGCGAATTTTAGAAAGGTCAATCGTTTCCAACACAGTTCTGCGAATACACTTAAACCCAGCCGTCGTGTCTTTGACCGGTAATCCGGTTATCACGCGAGCGTACAAATTCGCAGCATAAGACAAAATCAGCCTCGATAATGGCCAGTTAATGATAGAAATCCCATCGGAATACCGCGAGCCAATGGCAACGTCACTTTGCCCAGCCTCCACTTCGGCTACCAATCGTGGAATATCTTCTGGGGAATGAGACAGATCAGCATCCATCTCACACACAAACTCAAACTCTCTTTCCAGCGCATACCGAAAACCAGCAACATACGCTGTTCCTAAGCCTTGCTTTCCTTCACGCTCAAGCAAATGGATGTGTTCAGGGTAGCTTACCTGCCATTCGCGCACCACATCGGCTGTCCCGTCGGGAGAGCCGTCATCAATCATGAGCACATCAACCTCTCGGTCCAGCGACATCAAGGCACTCAGCACCTTAGGCACATTGGCCGATTCATTATAGGTTGGAATAATTACAAGGGTATCGGAAGCCATGTTGGATAGGCAGGTGTGTCTGATCTTTTTACGCCTTATTTGCCTTCCGCTCGCAGAACGACAAACAGGGTGTTGATGAGAATTTTTAGATCTAACCGCAGTGAGATATTCTCAACGTAGAAAAGATCGTATTTCGTGCGCTCTTTTACATCATCAAATGATTCATCGTATTTCCATTTCACCTGCGCCCATCCTGTGATCCCTGGTGTTACCCGAAGACGTCGACTGTATAAGGGGATAGAGCGCTCATATTTCTTCACAAAGTGAGGGCGTTCTGGCCGGGGTCCTACTAGACTCATATCCCCAAAAAGGACATTGAAAAACTGTGGAATCTCATCAAGACGGGTTTTGCGCAGCCAATGCCCCACATTTGTCACACGAGGGTCATCGTCGGATGCCCAAATAGGTCCTGTGGTTGCCTCGGCATTGTTGACCATGGAGCGAAATTTGTACATCGTGAACGCCCGCCCATGCTTGCCCACCCGTTTCTGTTTGTAAATCGCTGGACCGTCAGAGGTCATACGTACAGCCAAGGCAAGGATTAAAATAAGTGGGAGAAGCACGACCAGCACCACGGCAGACACCATGACATCCAGTGAGCGCTTAATAAACCACTCCCAAGTGGGCATATCTGCGGGTTGAATATCCACCAAGGGCAAGCCAAAAATTTGGTGCGTTTTGGCATATCCCCCAACCATCTGGTGAAAATCAGGCAACATTTTGAGTGTCACCTTGGGATCATCGACACTTGAGACAACGGGAAGCCACTTTTCTTGTTGCTCTTTTTCGAGTGCAATAATCACATCCTGGACTCTCATCGCCGCGGCTTTAGCTCGGAACTCCTCAACATCCCCCAAAATTTCCGCCTGCTCCACTTCAGGCACCTCTCCATTGACAGAATAATAGCCCAGCACCTGCATCCCGAGAGTTTTGTACTGATCGAGCTGTTGACCAATCATTTTCGCAGTCCCACCCGTACCCACAATGACCGCGCGATGAAGCCCTTTTCCACGCTTCGCATAAGCACGTTGAATCGTTCGTATGACGAGTCGATTCACCAACAATCCACCCCCAACCAATCCGACATAGGGTAACACCATCGAAATCGTCGAAAATACACTATCGGATAAGGTCAAATCGACAGTACTCAAACGAAGCACCAAAAAGACAACGAACCCCACCAAGGTGGTGGCTCCTACACGAAACACCTCATCAATGCGTGAGATCAAAAAGAGCTTTGTATACATTCCGGCAAATAGACTTACCGTCATCCACACCAAGAGGTGAATTAAGCCAACGAAATAGACAGATGAGGGAAACCCAAGCGGGGTATACAATGTCATCCACTGGTTTGAACCAGCAAATAGCAACCATACAAACGATAGCATTAAGCCATCGGCAAGGGCAGTGTAAGCAACCTCTCTTTCTTGATTAAGTCCGAACAACAGATTGACACTCTAATTGATTGAAGGATTGAAGTATAATCATTTTTTATGTTTTACCTTCCTTTACTATGCCTAAGATTTTTGAGCACCACCATACCGATTCCTCATCCAAAGCGCGCCTTGGAACGCTTCATACAGACCATGGGGCGATAGAGACACCCATCTTTATGCCTGTGGGCACCCAGGCAACCGTCAAAGGGGTGAGCCGTGAGGATTTAAAGACACGAATTGATGCCCCTATTATTCTTGGCAACACCTACCACCTCTATTTACGACCAGGGATGGAGGTCATGGCAGAGGCTGGAGGTTTGCACGGATTCATGGGGTGGGATCGTGCAATTTTGACCGATTCGGGGGGGTATCAAATCTTTAGCTTGTCGGAGATGCGCTCATTGGAAGAGAAGGGTGCAAAGTTCAAAAGCCATTTGGACGGCTCGCCACATTGGTTTACACCTGAGAATGTGGTGGATATTCAGCGAGATTTAGGCTCCGATATCATGATGATTCTAGATGAATGCCCCCCCTGGCCTGCATCCTACAAGTATGTGCGAGAGTCGATGGAGCTAACCCACCGATGGGCCCAGCGTGGACGAAGCGCCTTTGAGCAAACCGAGCCACGCTACGGTCACAAGCAACTTCAATTTGGGATTGTACAGGGTGGCACGTATTCGGATCTTCGTAAAGCCTCGGCTGAGTTTATGGCATCCCTTCCTTTTGAAGGGTTAGCCATTGGGGGGTTGAGCGTCGGTGAACCTACAGAGGTGATGATGCAGATTGCCGACGAAAATACCGACATCTTGCCAGAAGATCGGCCTCGTTACCTCATGGGCGTCGGCACACCCACCAATTTACTTGAAGCCATTCGTCGTGGTGTCGATATGTTTGACTGTGTCATGCCTACGCGTAATGCTAGAAACGGTATGTTATTTACACGTCATGGGCTGGTCAACCTTCGCAATGCCCATTGGCGCCATCATCATAAGCCTCTCGATCCTGAGTTTCCCTCAGACGTATGCCAAGCCTACAACATGAGTTATCTCCACCATCTCATTCGATGCAACGAGCTCTTGGGCATGGAGTTGGCCTCCGAACACAACCTGACGTTTTATCTCTGGCTGATGGCAGAAGCGCGCAAAGCGATTGCAGAAGACCGTTACGACGCATGGGTGGGGCCTATGATTGAGGCAGTGACGGCACGATTATAAAATGGATGGAGGGTGCTCTATATGAAGTCTACCAGTTTTCTATTCTGCCTGGAGCCTAGTCTGACTGGAATCTACTCTGCCTGAACTCTGCCTGGAATCTATGTCGAGGAGTGTGAACGCTTCTTGAAATACAACCCCATCGACCGGCCAAACTGGAGCCAAAATTGTAGCGATTGCCGAGACTGGCTGGAGGTTTTAAAATGAATGGCCTCCACGGAGGGTAACACATGGAGCGCCCACCCTTTTTGACGCAACCGAACGGATAAATCGGTATCCTCCCAATACAAAAAGAAGTCTGGATCAAATCCACCCACCTCACGAAACGCCTCAACACGCATCACCATGCAGGCCCCGGAGAGGATGTCGACAGCCACAGGCTCTGATTGATCTTTCAGAGCGTCCAAATCCATATAATAATCGGGCATCCCCAGCACGCGCCGTATCCCTTTTGGGACATGCAAATATTTGGCAATACTCGCGGTTTTGGTAGGTTCATACCGAAAGGACTCCGCCGCCACCTCTCCGTCTCGACTCACCATCGCGCAGCCTACCCCCGCAACATCGGGATGGGCATCTAAATATTCTGCCATAGTTGTCAGCGATTTATCGGTTAAGCGAACGTCAGGATTCACCAAACAGACATACGCGGACTCAACCTGCTCTATGGCTTGATTATTGGCGCGGCCAAAACCAATGTTGTGTTGGTTCCACTCAATCTGAACCTTCCCTCTAAGATGGGATAATTGCTCTCTGGAATCATCACTAGAGGCATTATCGATAATCATGGCTTGGGCTATGCGTGGATGGGTATCTACAGAAAGTGTTTCTAAGCTACGCAAGACATGATGAGCGGTGTTATAATTCACCGTCACAACACTAATCATAGGGTGGGGGTGCGAGCTAGAGGATTGAGTCATGGGCTTGGGCAATCAAACGTCGATGCACGATACGCAACTCACCGAACGATTGCTACTTTTCCCACTGCACGTTCTTTGCCGTCTCGATCCAGTGCAATCACGATATAGACACCCGTGCTCAATCGCTTGCCATCATCTGAGAGGCCATTCCACCGCACGCGCCCTCCTTCAGCGTCCATTCCCTTGACGCGTTGCCCATCAATGGTGACTACACGAACTCGCGACCGAGTGGGCAGCCCTTCCAAAATCATCTCTTCATCGCGTTCATACGAAAAAGGGCTTGGGTACACCGAAAGGTTCTCCAGTGTGGAAGCCCCTTGATTCGCTCGATCTTGATAAATCTGGACGCCAACACTTGTGCTTACAAACAAATTTCCAGTCGATGGGTCAAAGGCCAGGTCTTCAATGGCATCGCTCAGCAATGGGGAGTTCTCCTGCGTAAAATGTTCAAGAATGGCCGTTCCTGCCGCATTCACAAGCCATAATCCATCATTTGCCGTGGCAATCCATTTCTGATTTGCTCCATTGATAGCCATCGCTGTCACATTTATATCGCGCAGAAGATACGGTGAAGGGCCCGTTGGATTCTCTGCAATGAGCCATTGCGCTGTCCGTTCGGCTACACCGCCCACGAGTAATAGATCTGGGAATAATAGTTTGGCAATCCCACGCTCCGTACCAATCCATATCTCGCCGCGTTGATCTTCGAGTACGGCCGTTACCGTAGCATCAGGGAGATTTCCTGATGAAGAGCCTGCATTGAGTACCACCGCTTGATCATCTTGGCTCGAGGTTGGGTCGGCTCCAGTATCCAACACCATCACCCCACGTCCTACACGGCTTGCTGATTTCAAAAACACCCATTTCCAATCGCGAGAGTCGATAAATAGCCCTTCATATAGATCCAAGGAGCTCAACCCCGTGACCTTGGGTACCAACGTCCAATCGTCTGACCCCTCATCATGAAAGGCCAGTGCACGAGAGGCAAATCGACTCACCGTCCACAGCCGACCTTGAGAATCGACCTCAAGTCCAGAAATCACAACGTATTGATCGTTATCTAATTCCCACCCCCGAAGAGAGCTTGTCTCTGCATTAAATAGCCTCACCTCCCCGGTTGGTGTTCCTTCCGCATCCAATGCCATCCGGGCAATACCAGAACCCCAGCTGCCAACATACGCATACGATTCCGTCGCTACGCTCTGAAACGAGAGCTGAAAATTGGCCTCGGCCATGGTAGAATTGGTAAACTGATGCACATTGGTCCACCCCGTAGTGGTTGAATACACGGTCATCCCTTTCTTTCGATCCGAGATGAAGTTGTTGTCGAACGTCTCTGAGACAGCTCCCAAAAAGCCATGATCTGTCATCGTAATGGACTTCAAGGTGTTCGTTGCCGGCGTATTGAGCCGCATCGTGGACGTCGCCGTCTCAGCCCACTCTGAATCAAAGTGATGCTCAACGACGCCTCGAGTGAGTGAGCCTCGGAGCAAGGTAATCTCATCTGTGGTCGTGGCGTCCGATGTCGATGAGACAAGCTCAATGCTCGCCGATCGATCCTCAAAAGGGATGTTTTTAATCACATTATCGCCTTGGAATACCAACATTCGTACACGTTGCAGGAGTACCCGCTGATTCGTGTTCGGAACCTCCACCACGTCAAATGATTCCATGGATCCGGCTTGATCCCACGTACTCCATCCAACGTTATCTTTGTATTGCATCACACGACTTGATGTGGCTGCGACAATGCCTTGCTCCAATGCTCGAATCCACGTAAATGGGGTGCTTCCAATCTCCTGCATCGTCCACGTTTGCCAGGATGAGGGGAGACTCAAAGACGACGTGGATGGCGACGTGGCTACACCCTCAGACGTGGCCACCCAAACCGAGCCATCGGGCCGGATATCCATCGATTGTACCCCTAAACCAAGGGGCCACGCACCAAATTGGAGAGCCGATTCACGCACAAGCCATGTACCGGCATCATACACGACGATCCCAAACCCCGTCGCGATGTATGCCGCATCACCCAACACCTCGACAGACCGCACGGATTTATCCGGAAACCGGGTTGACCGTACGATATCAAACCGTGTTTTCACTTGGCGTGCTTCTAACTCAACAATGTCTAACGCTCCATCTCTATAACCAATCACCAAGCTCTCGCCATCAGATGTAAGTGCCATAGATGTGGGGTTTGTGGCATGGAGTCCGTCGTTGGTTGTGAATACGTCGACGATCAATCCCGTAGAGAGGTCAACGCCAAAGACGCCTCCCGTCGTGGCAACCCACGCGACACCAGACGTTGTGACCTGGTGCTCTACGACTTGTTCCAAGGATGAGATGGCTAGCCAATCTCCTGGAATGAGCGACTCCAAATCAAACGCTTGGGTGGACTCATTAGCCGGAGCACCCGCGGCAGGAGAATGGTTTTGAGCATGTGTGATCGATCCATGGAATAAAAAGCTCATCCAGACACTCACCCCCAAGATCGTCACATAAGAATTCATCAACTTAGCTTTTGGTATGCCAATCTGGGTCTTCGTAATACTTCGCAAAGACTCGCACCCCCACATACATCAACGGAGTATCAAACGCTGCAAAGAAAAATTTGAAGAGGTACGAATTCATAATCAAAATGCCTAAAGCTCCCAGGGTTGTAACCTCCGCGCCCAAGCCCCCAGTAAAATAAAGAATCCCCAAAATAGCTGAGCTATCGACCAATTGTGACACCATGGTTGAGGCATTGTTTCGAAGCCACAAATGCTTGCCGTTGGTCAGGCGCTTCCAAAAATGGAATAAGCGAACATCTACTGTCTGCGCTGTGAGGTAGGCAATCATACTTGCAATCGTGTTTTTGATCATAAATTCATACACCCCTTCAAACAACGAGGTGCCGCCACTAACCCCAGACGCATCCGGAAGCCAGTGGTTGAGACTCATCAACAAGAGCATGAACATATTCATAAAAAAGCCAATCCAGACCACCATTTGAGCTTTTTTTCGACCAAAAAGCTCGCTAATCAAATCTGTTGCTAAAAACGTGAATGGATAGGCGATGACTCCAACGGGGACAATCATGGAGTAGACGCGTTCATTACGAATAAGCTCTGGCGTGATGGAGAGCAACCAATCTGGCAGCGTGAGGGAAAACAGCGTGACAAATTTTGTGGTCCCGATCACATTCCCGAGGACAAGAGAGGTTAGAAAGACCCCTGCAAGGAAAAAAAAGAAGAAATCACGCTGGTCTGAAGAGGGTCTTTCCTCGGCAGAAACAGGGTGTTGGATGTGTGAAGGAGCCATGAGTAGGTCGTAAAAACATCATGACCAGCCCTATGCTGGCCACAATCCTTAGGAATAATCTACACTATTTAATCTACACTCTGAAGATACTTGTAGAACTCACTATCACTTGAGATGACGATCGTTGTCTTTTCGTCAAATGCCACCTTGTAGGCTTCCATGGCTCTTGTAAAATCGTATAGCTCTCGGGCCGCCTGTGACTTATTGTATGACTCATTAAAAATGGCTGCTGCCTCAGCATCACCATCCCCTCGAATTTCTTTGGCCTCACGGAATGCCTCTGATTGGATTTGAAGTAGATCACGCTCTTTTTCCCCATTGATTCGTGACGCCTCTCCTTGTCCTTCCGATCGGAACAGATCAGCAATTCGATTACGCTCCGAAACCATCCGATCATACACTGTCACGCGTACTTCCTCCACATAATTAATGCGCTTAAACCTAAAATCAAGGACTTCAATACCAAGATCAGACGCTCGCTCATTGGCTAGTTCCAGGACGATATCCTGAATGGCATTTCGACCCGTTTGAATGGTATCGAGTGAGTCAGAGAGTAACTCTGAGACTTCATCATCCGCTATGGGTATACGATTAGAAGTACGCACGAGCTCGTCCAAGTCGTGATTGGCCACTGCATTGCGCGTTTCCCCATCGAGAATGTCATCAAGACGAGATTGTGCGCCACGCTCGTTGCCCAATCGACGGAAAAACTGTAATGGATCGGTAATTTGCCAGCGTGCGTAGGAATCGACAAAGATAAATTTTTTGTCTTTTGTTGGGACCTGATTGCGGTCTCCATCCCATTCTAGATACCGTTTGTCAAAGTAGTTGGCATCTTGGATAAACGGCACTTTAAAATTGAGACCCGGCGTGGTCACAGCCTCTCCAACAGGGGCTCCAAATTGAGTTAAGACCACCTGTTGTGTTTCATCAACGACGTATAAGGAGTTGGATACCAAAATAATGACACCGAGAATTACGGAAAGTAAAATGGTTGTTGTGCGGCTTATATTCATTGTGTACCTCCTGTTGCTTGGGAAGGAGTACTATTAGATCCACTCGATCTTGAGTCACTGTTTGTCGAGCTAGTCGGTCCACTAATACCCAATCCTTGACTTTGCAGTTGCAGCAACGGCAAAACGCTGTTTCCATTTTCATCAACGATGACTTTGTTGCCGACTCTTGGCAAGATCTCCTGCATAGTCTCGTAATAAATTCGTTTTTTTGTAATGCTAGGTGCCTTGATGTATTCATTATACAAAGCATTGAAACTTGCGACCTCTCCTTGGGCACGGTTCACACGATCAATCGAGTACCCTTCCGCTTGCTGAATAGTCTGCTGGGCTTCCCCTCGGGCTCGTGGAATCACTCGGTTGTAGTCCGCAAGGGCTTCGTTGACAAGCGTTTCACGTTGCTGTTGCGCCTCATTCACCTCGTTGAAAGAAGGTTTCACGGGATCCGGTGGGTTGATGTCCTGTAAGACCACCTGCTCAATACGGAGCCCCATTTCATATTCGTCGCAAAGCTCCTGCAGCAGAGTTTGTACGCGTAATGCCACTTCCGCACGACCCACTGTCAACACCTCGTTTACTGTGCGATCCCCCACAACCTGTCGCATCGCTGATTCACTCATATCTCGTAGGGTAGCTTCTGCATTACGCACTTTAAAAAGAAACATAAAAGGATCTGCAATACGATACTGTACGACCCATTCCACGTCGGCAAGATTAAGATCTCCAGTCAACATGAGTGACTCTCCTTCATACCCTGCTTTACGATAGGTGGATTCCACATCGGCTCGTATCGTACGATACCCGAACTCTTGCTTTAACTGACGCTCAACCGGTACAATACGGACTGTTTCTGCAAATGGAATTTTGAAGCGAAGTCCCGACTCAGCCGCTCGGATATACTCTCCAAATCTCATGATGATGCCTACTTCTTCAGCACCGACTGTATAAAATGATTGGAATCCAAACAAGATCAGTGTGCCTCCAAGGATTACATTGCGTAGGTTCCCCGTAAGATTACGAATTGCTTCCTGAAAACTTGGCGTGCCTTGGGCAGCCCCTTTATTTTGATTTGCCATAAGAATGTTACATTTCAGACGTTGATTCGATGAATCATCGATTGATTCCATACACGCCCTCGACCCATAGTATACACCATACACGCCCTCGACCCATAGTATACACCATACACGCCCTCGACCCATAGTATACAATGTTCTACGATCAAGACTCAACACAAGTTTCAACAACATCAGATAGTTCCAACGTTTCAACCGTAGAATTGACATCCGTTGATGAGATTGCTGCAGAAGCCGCTGCCCTCCAAGACCCATTAGAGTCCACTCTTTCAATCGCCGTTGTCCAGGTGGTAGATTCGTTGCCGTCTTTTTTTCGAACAGAGGTCTTTGGATTTGAATTATGGCAATTCGCAGCGTTGATTATTTGGGTCGTCATTGCAGCTACCTTTTCATGGCTTTTTGAGGCCCTTGTGAGCCGTTACATACGTCCATTTCTCAAACGATTCACCCATGGAACGGCCGATGCCTTCGTCGACTCCATGGCAAAGCCGATCCGTTGGTGGCTATTGTTTGTCATCTTGAGCATTACCAGCACGTTACTTCAGCTTAATCCCGAGCTCAACGACCGACTCACTCAGGTACTCACGGTGTTTGCCTCCATTGCAACGATCGTCTTGGTCTATCGTCTCACCGAGTTTATTGCAGAGCGCGCTTTAGAGTACACTGCCAAAACAGAGAGCTCGTTTGATGATCAGCTTGTTCCTTTGATTCGAAACTCCGTGCAAGTCATTGTCATTGTCGTTGGGGTGTTGTTCATCCTTCAGAATAATGGGGTAAACGTTACAAGCCTCATTGCTGGACTGGGCCTTGGGGGTCTAGCCTTTGCTCTTGCGGCTCAAAATACACTGGCCAACTTTTTTGGATCTATCACACTGTTTCTTGATCGTCCATTTCAAGTGGGTGATGTCATTTCTGCTGGAGGAGTCGAAGGCACTGTCGAGGAAGTTGGGTTTCGGTCGTCACGTATTCGGACGTTTTACAACTCACAGGTCACGATGTCAAACGCAAAACTTGCGGATCTTGATATCGATAATTTAGGTCGTCGGCAGGTTCGTCGCTTCCGTACCAATATTGGCCTGACCTATGATACCCCAACCGATAAAATTCAGTCTTTTGTGGAGGGCGTTCGAAAGATTGTAGATGAATCTCCTGATATCTGGGATGATTCCCATGAGGTTCACTTCAATAATATGGGGGCCTACAGTCTTGATATACTTGTTAATATTTTCTTCGACGTGAAAACGTGGACTGAAGAACTCTCTTCACGGCATAGGTTTTTGATGAATGTGATGAAATTGGGAGAGGAGTTGGGTGTTGAATTTGCGTTTCCCACGCAGACGCTACACGTAGAAAGTATGCCCAAAACGCCTTAAGGTGCTTGTGAATTAATGGACTTAATCGTCGAGCCTTTTGCTCCATACCACGCAATGTAGAGGTAGCAGCACGCGGGCACGATAAATGCCAATGCAAGGCCACCCGACATGTCGGCAACCCAGCCATAAAGTGGAGGAATAAGAGCTCCCCCCACAATAGCGGTACATAAAATCCCTGAGCCTTGGGCTGTTCGATTGCCTAGCTTCGCAATGCCAAGGGAAAAAATGGTTGGAAACATAATCGAGTTAAAGAGTCCAATACTCAGGACTGTCCACATTGACACAGCACCTGACGTCACAATAGTCACACCAAGAAGGCTCACATTCACCAAGGCATAGGTTGCCAGTAACGTGCCCGGGCGAATAAATAACTGCAGCGCGGAGCCAAAGAAGCGACCCACCATGGCGCCACCCCAATAAAACACCACAAAGGTGCCCGCTAATCGGGCTGCTGGAATCGTTGAAGGGTCATTTCCTGATAGCGTCCCTGCAAGCGTACCCATCCAAGGATTCCCGTCCACAATCGATTGAACATCAATCTCTAAGAAATAATTAACCAAATAACTCCCGATCGAGACCTCTGCACCGACATAGACAAAGATCGCAAGGGCACCAAACAATACGTGGGGCGTACGAAGGGTATCGATATACCCAGACATGCCCTCTTGGCCATCATCTAGAATGCGTGGGAGTTTGAACACAGCAAACACACCCGCCAACAATGCCAAAACACCTGCAATCACCGTAAAAGGTTGCCGCACGGCCATGGCTTCAGCCTCCACATATGCCTGTTTTGCAGCGTCTGTCATGGAGGCCACCTCCTCGGGAGACGCCACCACATCGCCAAGCAAATACGCAGCTCCAATCAGCGGCGCAATCGTTGTACCCAGCGAGTTGAAGGCTTGGCTCAAATTAAGACGAGAGGCCGCCGACTCTTCCGGGCCTAAGGTATTGACATAAGGATTGGCCGCTACTTGCAACAACGTAATCCCTGCAGCGAGCACAAACATGGCAAGCAAAAAGATAGGAAACACTCGCAGCCCAGCTGCTGGGATAAACAACAAACAACCCACAGCCATCGTCAACAACCCAACAACGACGCCTCGCTTGTATCCAATCCGTGATATGAGACCCCCACCAGGTATCGAAAAGACAAAATAGGCCGTAAAGAAGGAGAACTGTATGAGACCTGCCTGGAAATAGGTTAGCTCAAAAATTTCTTTGAGTCGTGGGATAAGCGCATCGACCAATACCGTTATGAACCCCCACATAAAAAAGAGGGAGGTGATGACAATCAGCGCTACAGGGTACGTTTTACCCGACGGGTTGCTCACTTTTCAAGCCCTCAAAGACCATTTTGAGATCTTCGGCAACTTGCTCTGCCGTGCGACCTTCAATTCTGTGACGAGGAATCATCGCTTTAATTTCACCATCCACAAAATAGGCGAACGCAGGTGATGACGGGGGATAATCAGCAAATTTTGCCCGTGCATGGGCTGTGGCTTCTTTGTCTTGACCTGCAAAAACCGTAAACATTCTATCGGGATGAGTATCGCAGTGATCGAGCGCAATCTTCAATCCAGGGCGAGCATTGCCAGCCGCGCAACCACAAACGCTATTAATCACAAGAAGTGTTGTCCCTTTTTCCGCTTCTTTAAACGCCGCGTCAACCTCTTCTGGTGTCGTACATTCTTTTACACCTTGTGTGGTGAGTTCTTCGCGCATCCACGCGGTGTCAGGGCCCATGCCAAAACCAAATTGCATAACGGTAATCCTAAGTGTTTAAAGGTTGGTAATTAGATGTTGGTGCTTCGGAGAGAATTCATCTTCGAGCAATCGATCATATCCATATGAAAACTACTCAAAAATGAAGATTTTGTACCTATGAAACCAAAAAACCTCACAATCTCGTTTCTTTGGCAATCCCTAGCTCTAGCCATTCTTGTGCTAGGATCTTCGGGGTGCTCGGGAAGTAAATACACAGCGTCGCTATCCACCATGAATTCGTCCATGACCATGGATGGTGAGCCAACAGAATGGGATCTGGAGTCCACTCGATTGCTCATGGATGACCGGTTCCACATCTATGCCTCCAAAAACACCACGGAAGATATTCTCTATGTGTATGTCAACGTTGCCAGCCCCTTCCTTCAGGAAGCCATAAAACGCTCGGGACTCACCCTCTATTTGAGCTCAAACAAAGAGAATCCAAAAGCTCGCGGCGTAACCTATCCTTCGGGTACGTTTAATTTGCTGAGGGATAACCCTGGTTTTTACGACGATTTTTTACGAGATAAAGAATGGCTTGGCAAGAAAGAAAATATAGATCAACTCCGAGCAAGTGAACCCAGGATTTATGAAACCGCCACACTCAAGGAGAAATACGATAAAAAATCGAGCCAAGACGCTGCCAATGTCCCATTATCGATGGTACAATCTGAAGGCACAGTCATGGGATTGGACACAGTGAAAACTGGGCTGTCTTTGGAGTGGAAAATTCCGCTGAACCGCACAGCACCGTTCCAAGTGGAGACGGGGGAGCTCATCATGGGGATTGCCATCGAGCCACCTATGTTTGTGTTTCGGAATGATGAGGATATCACTCAACCCTCATCAAGAGTTGGGCAAGGCGTTGGGCGTGGAGGCTATGGATATGGAGGGTATGGTCAGGGGCGCAATGGGCGTCAACCCAGACGTCGCACCCCATCAGACCAAGGACCTGCCATACGACGTTCACTTGGCGAGACAGAAGTTTGGTTCACCCTAAAATAGATGCTCTATCAGAAAATAGAAGTCCTGTCAGGTGGGTACTCTTCTAGGTTTGCACTCGTGCTACAGCCGTAAGCGTGTTTAGAGCGCAGCGTCGTAGTATGCCTGGACTTGCTCCCAATTCACAACATTCCAAAACGCGGCAACATAGTCAGGTCGGCGATTTTGGTAATGGAGGTAGTAGGCATGCTCCCAAACATCAAGACCAAGGATAGGTGTAAGTCCATCCATGAGTGGGCTATCTTGGTTCGCGGTTGAGGTGACATGAAGTTTGCCTTGTCCATCGACAACGAGCCATGCCCATCCCGACCCAAAACGTGTCGCTGCAGCATTGGAAAAGGCCTCTTTAAAAGCATCAAATGATCCAAATTCAGCATCAATCGCCTCAGCCAAAGATCCAGCGGGTGAGCCCGATCCATTGGGTGAAAGAATGGTCCAAAACAAATTGTGATTGGCATATCCACCCCCATTGTTAATCACACCTTGTCGAATGGATGCGTCAACACTATCAAGGTTTTGTAATACGTCCTCGATGGGCTTTTCTGCCAGTTTGTGTCCTTCAAGAGCTGCACTCACCTTAGTGGCATAGCCAGCGTGGTGCTTTGTATGGTGAATTTCCATGGTTTTCGCATCAAAATGCGGCTCTAATGCATCATATGAATACGGAAGGTCGGGGAGAGTAAACGCCATAACTTTAGATTTTTGAATTGTATTTTATGCTTGTTGATAATGTAAAAAACGGATGTCAAGTTGTCCACGTTCCCTTATCTTATTAAATGCTGCATGACGGCAGTCACAGCTTCGTTCATAGCTTCAGTCTCAGCATTTGTCTCAGCATTCGTCACAGCTTGCTGACAAGACGTATCCAAAAGCATTCACAAACACTCAAAATATGTCCACTTCTTCCAATCATTATGATCTCATTGTCCTGGGAAGTGGGCCTGCAGGGTACTCATGCGCTGTTCAAGCAGCTAAAATGAATCAACGTGTGGTTGTGGTGGAAGCTCAACGTGATGAGTTAGGAGGGACGTGGATCCATACAGGTACAGTTCCCAGCAAGGCTTTAAAGGAAGCAGCCAAAACCATTTTCAAGTTTCATAATCAGTTTGGAGACGAAAAAGGGCGAAAACCGTTTGAGCGTTTTCAGATGGAAGACCTCATTCAGTATAAATCATCCATTCTTGAGTCCAAAGGGCAGAAAATCATGGACGATTTGGAGGGATACGACGTCCAAATCATCCGAGGACACGGCACATTGAAGGATCCACAGACTCTTGAGGTCACCCATGCTGACGGCAGCAAGTCTACACTTCAAGCAACCCATATTTTCCTTGCCACGGGTAGTCGACAGCCCTTACCCAAGACATTTGAGCTGAACGGCACCACCGTCCTGGATATCCGGTCTATCCTTACCCTTACTCATATCCCACGCCGACTTACCATCGTTGGTAATACAGTGAATGCGTACGAGTTTGCGACAATTTTTGCCTCTTTAGGGACACATGTGGCGATTCTGTGTGGCAAACCTGAGCTCTTGTCGTTTCTGGATCGTCGGATTAAAAAAGAGATGCGCAGGGTACTCGATCACCTGGACATACGTTTGTTCACCTCTGCTACAATCGATCACATTACCAAAAACCCACTTCGTAACTGCACTGAGGTTGGCTTTCATAGTGAACCAGACCTTGATCGCCTTCAAATCCTAGAAACAGATCTCGTGTTGCATGCTGGCTCTACGATTCCAAATACAGAGGGTCTGGGACTTGAGCATGTGGGTGTTGAGCTTGATGAGAAAGGGGCGATTGTGGTCAATGAGGGGTATCAAACAGCCGAGCCCACCATTTATGCCGCTGGCGATGTCGTGGGAACAACCTCTTTTGCCTCTGCTTCTTTTGTCCAAGGCTACCTGGCTGCTTGTCATATGCAAGGGGATGAGGCGTTTAATGCTGAGCAAAATCAGTTGGTTCCATACGGGATTTACTCTATCCCCGAAATCGCTGGCGTTGGGCTTACAGAAGAAGAAGCTCATGCGCGAGGCTTTGATGTTGCCGTAGGACGGGCAAAGTATAAAAAAGTGACTCAGGCTGATGTATCAAGGACCGAACTGGGGGTCTTAAAACTTGTATTTGAGAAAACAAGTCACAAACTGCTGGGCGTGCATATTCTTGGCGAACACGCCACAGATTTGATTCACACTGGGCAGTCGGTCATGGGAAATGGCGGGACGATCGACTACTTCACACAGTCTGTGATGAATTATCCAACCTTTAGTGAAGCTTACCGCTTGGCAGCATTCCATGGGTTGAACCGTCTCGAGAAGCATTTAAAGCTCATTGATACGAGCCAAGATTAATCGGCAAGAGTAGACAAGCAGAGATTTACAGATAGAATTTACAGGCAGATTTAAGGTGATGCATAATGGATGGCCATGGGTCTCCCTTTAGCGTCCTTGGGTGTGCCCGCTTCTGGCAAGATCTTGCCATACCCGTTCATAGCCTGATAACACCCCCACGCTAAAGCCATGGCGTCCATAATGTCATCTGGCTGGACATCCTTACGCTTCGTTTGCGATAGACAATCTTCATAGAACGATGATGCATCATCAAATCCAAGAGAGGCAAGTATCGCAAGTCGTTGGCGACGCCCTTCATCTGTTTTTTTCGAGGAAAGCGATGGGTTGCCATGTGAGTGTTCAAGCAATAAGTTGTTAACATGGTCTTGCGAGTCACCTTCAGACGGCGAAGGTAGCCCATTCACCCAACACTGAAATTGCCATTCTGGGTGTGCCTCATGGATCCGATGTTCTGCATCATCGATCCATTCCCATAGTGTATCCATTTGTCGAATCTTTGGTGTAAGATTCCACGCTTGAATGGAGCATTTTGCACCAATGAGTTCATGTTGACGCTGCATGGCTTCATGGTAGGATGCTATCTCGAGTACGTCACGAATTGGAGGGGTAAAAATGGAGGATCGTTTGGATCCTAAGGCTTCTCGCACAGCTAGGTCGCAAGCTCGTTTGGGGGCATCATCATCTGTAGACGAGGCTAACCCAATGGGGACATCGATCCATGCTTGATCACAACGCTGCAATACACCCAAAAGGTCCTCTTGCTCTTGGATTAGATGCCACTCCGTATGGCTCACCTCAAACGTTGTAGACCCACTAAGATGGGGGCGTAACCAAAGAGTCTGTGCTATCCAACCCGCACGACATCCATCCAATCCCACCACATGTTTCGAGTCGGACTGGGTAGCCTTGGAACTGGTCGTAGTACTGGGCGTAACACTCACAATTCTTCGTCCGCCCCATGGGGCTTAACGCCCTCGGCCAATCGAATATGAAGCTCGTCAAGTTGTTCGGTAGCCACGGGGCTAGGTGAGGCGTCCATTAGACTTTGTGCACGCTGATTTTTGGGAAAGGCGATTACATCGCGTATAGACTCAGCGCCCGTCATGATCATGAGGATGCGATCTAGCCCCAAGGCAATCCCACCATGAGGGGGTGCGCCATAGGAAAAGGCTTTTAATAAAAACCCAAACTTTTCGTCCGCCTCTTTGTCGCCAATGCCGAGCAGATCAAACACCTGGCGTTGCATCTCCTGCTGGTGAATCCGGATCGATCCACCACCGATTTCACTTCCATTGAGAACCAAATCGTACGCTCGGGATCTTACAGATGCAGGATTGGATTGCAATTGAGGCGTGTCCTCCAGATGAGGCGACGTAAATGGATGGTGCAACGCAAAATAGCGCTGTTCATCTTCGTCCCACTCTACCAATGGAAAGTCAGTCACCCAGCAAAAGGCCCACGGCCCAAATGAGGATGGATGGGTTTCGCGCAAGCTCCATTCATCAGCAGAAAGCAACCTCATCGTGCCCATGTTAGAAAAAAGCTGCGTCCCTTCGCCAGCAAGGATTAGAACCAAGTCCCCTTTTTCAGCCTTGGCGCCCTCCATAATAGCCTGGTGATGGTCCTCGGTGAGAAATTTGGCCACACTACTGGTAAGCCCCTCCTCTGTCCATTTCGCATAAATGACGCCGGGGACACCTGTCGCATGCTTTACTTTATCAATAAACCGATCCAAAGCTCCACGCCCAATAGAACCCTGACCGGGAATCCGAATACCAAGAACATGCCCCCCAGCGGCAACGGCATCATCAAAAAGTTTAAAGCCTGTTGACGACAACGCATCAGACAAATCGATAATCGGCGAACCAAAACGCAGATCAGGCTTGTCTGATCCATAAGAACGAATCGCCTCATCATAGGTCATCCGATGAAAGGTCTTTGGTAACTCAACATCCATAAATGTGGACCATAAATGGCCCATGAGCCCTTCATGAAGCACATAAACATCTTCCTCGTCGACAAAGGACATTTCCACATCCACCTGGGTAAACTCAGGTTGACGATCTGCGCGTAAATCTTCATCCCGAAAACATTTCACAATCTGGACATATCGATCAAAGCCAGACACCATCAACATTTGCTTGTAAGTCTGTGGGCTTTGAGGTAACGCGTAGAACGATCCAGCATTCACTCGACTAGGTACCAAGTAATCACGGGCCCCTTCAGGTGTCGATTTCATCAATACAGGTGTCTCTATCTCGGCAAACTCGTGCTTGTGGTAAAAATCACGGATGGCGTGAGCTACCTTCGAGCGCAATTGTAGCTTTTGCTGCAGGGGGTGACGGCGCAAATCGAGGTAACGGTAACGCAGTCGCAAATCATCAGATGCTTGGACATCCGTTTTCACCTCAAAAGGGGGGACATCGGATTTAGAGTACACGACGAGTTCAGTGACGACAATCTCAATACCCCCTGTTGGCATCTCAGGGTTCTTAGATTCACGCTCTCGTACAAAGCCACGACATCCAATGACGTCTTCTGCACGTAACTTGGCTGCTTGCTGCATCATGTCATCAGAAACAGCATCGTCAGACTCATCAATCACAATCTGCGTCACGCCATACCGGTCCCTCACATCCGCAAAGACAAGCCCTCCCAAATCGCGATGACCCTCAATCCATCCATTGAGCACTACCTCATGAGTTTGATCCTCAAGGCGTAGTTCACCACATGTGTGGGTTCGTTTGAGCAGCATGAATTCAAATTAGTCGATACGAAATCCAGGGTACATTACGGTTGGTGAACAATGTCACCACTTTTCATAATAAAAGAGGGTCGCTCCATCACCTCGATAGATTCAAACGGATTCCCTGGAACTGCCACAAGATCAGCCGTAAATCCTGGAGCAACCTGTCCAATTTCATTCTCAAGGCCTAAAACTTTGGCAGCAATAGTTGTAGCACTTTGAATAACGTCCATCACCGGCATTCCAGCCTCAACCATGTATCCAAATTCCTTTGCATTCTCACCGTGAGGAAACACTCCCGCATCTGTTCCAAATGCTATGGGTACGCCGTAGGCATACGCTTTAGCGAAGGTGTTTGTGATTTGAGGCCCAATGGCTTTAGCCTTTGGAACAACGATTTCAGGGTAATATCCATCGATTTCAGCTTTTTCAGCCACAAAATTACCCGCCGATATCGTTGGAACGTAGTAAGCGCCTTTCTCGATCATGCGATCCATCACTCGCTCACTCATGTAGGTACCGTGTTCTATGGTCAACACTCCCGCATCCACCGCTCGCAACATACCCTCCTCACCATGAGCATGCGCGGCCACATGCATTTCATAATCCTGAGCTGTTTCTACAATCGCGGCAAGTTCGTCATTGAGGAATTGAGGGTTTTGTCCAGATTTTGCGACACTCAACACGCCTCCAGTAGAGGTAATTTTAATATGGTCTGCACCATTTTTGTAACGTTGACGAACTGCCTCTCTAGCCTCAAAGGGTCCGTTCACAACTCCTTCCGTTGGTCCAGGGCGTCCCATGAGCTCATTTTTACGTCCATTTGTAGGATCTGCATGTCCTCCAGTCGTCGCAATGGATTTACCCACCGTAATCACTCGTGGGCCAAGCGTATATCCTTTATTAATGGCATCGCGCAATGCGATATTTACTCCCGTTCCTCCCAGATCACGTACCGTCGTAAACCCAGCCATCAATGTCTTTTTGGCATAAACGGCCGACTGAAACGCAATATCAGCATCATTGAGCCTGTATGAATCGAGGTAGCGCGTCGGGCTTGTTTCATTCTCTAAGTGAACGTGCAGGTCAATCCATCCAGGCATGAGTGTTTGGTTAGACAAATCCACGACACCTGTTCCATCACTTGGATCGATAAACCCATTTTCAACCGCGGTGATTTGACCATCCTGAACAGTGACTGTTACATTTTGGACAGGATCATCAGAAATTCCATCAATCAATTGCCCGGCATGAATAATCACCTTCTGGGCAAAAAGTTGAGATGTGAAAAAGAGAATAATGGGTAACGTGAGTAAAGCTCTTTTCTTCATAAGCGTCTCCGTATTATTAGGGGAAGGGAATGAGTAGCGTGGGGCGGAATTGAACCGCCGACCTCCGGGTTATGAATCCGACGCTCTTACCAACTGAGCTACCACGCCATGTTGAAACTAAATCAGCTAAATAAATTAAGGACTTTTTTGCATAAATAATGGCTCTAAAGAAAGTCCTATCTTATTGGGCAAGAACCATGCTATTTGAGTAGGATTATATACGCTGAAGAGAAACTATAGTGACAGTTAAGCCACAAATAGTAAAACCCCAAACCGCCAACAAGAACGAGCTGCATGGCTAAGAGAATTACTTCACAAGAAGCCGACTACGCACAATGGTACCTCGATGTAATCCGAGAGGCCAAGCTAGCTGAACACTCTCCGGTTCGTGGCTCAATGATTATACGTCCCAATGGGTATGCCATTTGGGAGTCTATGCAATCGACGTTGGATCGCATGTTTAAGGAGACCGGCCATGAAAATGCTTACTTCCCTCTTTTTATTCCAAAATCGTTTCTCTCCAAAGAGGCAGAGCATGTGGAAGGGTTTGCGAAGGAGTGTGCAGTCGTCACCCATAGCCGGCTACATGCAAGCGATGCCGGCGTTGATGTAGATCCAGCCTCTAAGCTTGAGGAAGAGCTTATTGTCCGCCCCACATCGGAAACCATTATTTGGGATGCCTATCGAGGGTGGATACAGTCCTATCGTGATTTACCTATCCTAATTAATCAATGGGCTAATGTTGTCCGTTGGGAGATGAGAACGCGCCTTTTCCTGCGCACCATGGAGTTTTTGTGGCAAGAAGGACACACAGCTCATGCCACCCGTGACGAAGCCACTGCCGAAACTGTACAAATGCTTGAGGTCTATAAAACGTTTGCTGAACAAACGATGGCTATGCCCGTCATAACAGGGGTCAAAACCGCCTCAGAACGGTTTGCGGGCGCGGAAGACACCTATTGTATTGAGGCAATGATGCAAGATGGCAAGGCGCTTCAAGCTGGAACTTCTCACTTCTTAGGGCAAAATTTTGCAAAGGCCTTTGATGTGACCTACCAAACCAAAGAGGGTGGAGTGGAGCACGTTTGGGCCACCAGTTGGGGCGTCTCAACACGATTAATAGGGGGGCTGATCATGACACACAGCGATGATCAGGGACTCGTCCTTCCTCCAGCTCTGGCTCCAACACAGATTGTGATTGTGCCCATTTTCAAATCCGAGGAAGACCTTGATGCCATTGAAGCTCATTGCAAACCTTGGATAGACGGGCTCAAATCTAGAGGCATTCGGTGTAGATTTGATCACCGCTCGCAGTACAAACCAGGCTTTAAATTTGCAGAACATGAGGCGCAGGGTGTTCCTATTCGGATTGCGATCGGTCGCCGAGACATGGAAGGGCAAGTCGCTGAAGTAGCAAGAAGGGACACCCTATCTAAAGAGAGCCTACCTACAGATAGTACTGATGAGTTTTTAGATCGCTTGGCCGCGTTGCTTGACACCATTCAAGCAGACCTTTTAGCATCGGCCCGCAAAAGAATGATTGAGTCAACCCGCAAAGTGGATACTTATGAGGAGTTTAAAGAGGCTATAGAGCATGGAGGCTTTGTCATAGCCCACTGGGACGGAACCGAAGAGACTGAGAAAAAAATCAAAGAAGAGACCAAAGCAACCATTCGTTGCATACCACATGGTGGGGACTTAGGCTCTCAGTTCAATGACTATTTAGGACTTCAAGGATCCACCCAAGAGGGTACACCCACGTTAGCTCCTTGCATGGTGACAGGTGCTCCTGAAGTGCGTCCTGTCCTTTTTGCACGATCGTATTAAGCCTCCTCCACGATGTCAACTTCAAATAGATGGTCTTGGGTGGGATTTACGCTCTTTACAGCAGCGCTTTTGTGGCTGACACTCACCCCCATGGACGGACCATCCGTGAATCCTGGTGGATTTATTGATAAGATTGCACATTTTAGCCTTTTCGGGTTATGGAGTTATCTCCTCGGGTCTTTTATGGATGGGAAATGGACGGGCGTACAACTATTTGCCTTCACCGCAATTGCTGGCACCCTGTTTGGCGCGATAGTGGAAGGATTGCAATTAACGCTGGACATGGGGCGATCATTTGAAGTTATGGATATGGTCGCCAATACAGCCGGAGCGGCTTGTGCTGGGATTGCCACCTCTTTAAATCTTGGGTTAAGGCGTTGGAGAACCGACTGAAATCGTGTATAATAAAAGTTCAATATCACCGTCCTAATAGTAGAGTGTCGTAAAGGGCGTTAAAAGGTGAATTGAAAATCTTAAATCGAACGAGATTATGATTGAACGTAAAAAACCAAATGCTGATTTACGCCGCTTCTATGGCGTACTATATCAAGTAGGACTCATTGCTGCGTTGGTGATCTTCATCGCTGCAGTGCGATTCGAGTTTCGCTCAGCGCCTCCTGAGGAAATTGAGCTTAATGAACAAGAGGTTGTCGAAATGGAGGAGATTGTCCAAACCAGACAAATGGAGACCCCTCCCCCTCCTCCACGTCCACCGGTCCCCGTTGAGGTGCCAAATGATGAAGTCATTGAAGATGTAGACATTAATATTGATGCTGACCTCGCCCTAGATGGTCCTCTCAACGTTCCACCTCCACCACCTCCTGCTGAGGAAGAAGAAGAATTCTTCACCGTTGTGGAAAATATGCCAGAACTCATTGGTGGATTGGCCGGACTTCAAGCAAGTATTACCTATCCCGAAATGGCACGCAAAGCTGGGATTGAAGGTCGCGTGTTTCTTCAGTTTATCGTGAATGAGCGTGGTGAAGTTGAAAACCCAAGAGTTGTTCGTGGCATTGGTGGTGGATGCGATGAGGAAGCCCTCAAAGCGATACGGAAGGCGAAGTTCAAACCAGGGCTACAGCGTGGACGTCCAGTCCGAGTGCAGTACAACCTGCCTGTAGTGTTTAAGCTTCAGAACTGATTTGACACCACATTATCGTTAAGGTTAAGCCATAAGCTTTTATGGGGTGATGAGTTCGTCACCCCATTTTTTTTGTCCAAAAGCGTCTAGAACCAGCCGAAGATTGTCAAATCCAACAAGACTCCGAGCTTTTTGCAACGGCACCCATTGAAGTTCCGTAATCCCTTCCTCGAGTTGTGGCTGGCCCAATGCCTTTGAAGACGCTTCCATCCAGTACCAATGGGTCGTTTTGTCTATAATTTGGCCATCGAGATGATACTGGTGCTGTGTCAAGCCAATCGACTCGCAAATGACAGGGGCTGCAATACCCGTTTCTTCTACCACTTCCCGAATCGCAGCCTGAGCTCTGGTTTCACCAGGGTCCACCTTTCCTTTGGGGAGATCCCATACACCTCGCCGAAACATCACTAAGATGTGCTGCTCTGGAATGTTCTGCTCTGGCTCTGGGCCATACGTCACGACACCTCCTGCAGCCTCGATGTGCTGTGTAGGTTCTCCAGAGTGAACGGATTTGTTGGGCGACATCAAAAGGTGGTTGATGCAAACTTTAACCGGAGTTGACTCAACACAGAGGTCAAATAGTCACTCATCTCTTTGGTTCGATTACCTTCGGTCATAGCCTCCAACATCTCAAGTGTATCGATGGCATACTGAGCCGATGATTTGTCCTTCTCCTTTTGGTTTGTCGCTGGATTATCCTCTTCACCCAATCCTACCATCGCAATTTGTTGGTGTTGCTGGACAAGCATCATAAATAAAAACTGGCGCTTTTGTTCAGGCGTCGCGTGTTCAAGTGGATTTTGGGCAGATTCAGACATAAGGGTTCGTTTGTGATTGCTTTTGCTGTATTTTTGTAACGTATCTTTTTTGATACTCAATCAAAGTTAAGAAAGCTTTCTGCCCCATGCACCGAGTTCATAATACCAGTGTTCATAATACCAGTGTTCATAATACCAGAGTTCACAATTTCAGTGCAGGTCCCTCCCAACTGCCTCTCCCGGTTCTGGAACAAGTCCAAGAAGAACTTCTAGACATACAAGGAATAGGGGCCTCCATTATGGAGATTAGCCACAGGGGTAGCGTTTTTGGCCCGATATATGACCAAGTTCGAGAGCGCCTTCGAAAAGCTTTAGGCCTTGATGATTCCTGGCATGTTGGATTTGTAACCGGAGGAGCAACGATGCAATTTGGACATATTCCTTTGAATTTTTTGTCTGACACAGGTCGTGCAGCCTATTTTCATACTGGGACATGGTCCAAAAAGGCGATTGCAGATGCTAAGCTTTTCGGACATGTAGATCTCCCCTTCGATAGCAGTGCATCCGATTTTGATCATGTGCCCGAGCCAGATGAAACCTTTGGACTGGACCCCTCCACAAGATATGCTCACTTCACGTCAAACAACACCATTGTGGGGACGCAGTACACATCTGAGCCAGATACGGGGGATATTCCACTTGTGTGTGATGCTTCGTCTGATTTTTTAAGTCGGCCGATCGATGTAGATCGCTACGGCATGATCTACGCTGGAGCTCAAAAAAATGTAGGGCCGGCAGGGGTGACCATCGTTTGTATTCGTGACTCGTTTTTGACGTCGACCAAGGTTGCTGATCGTGCCATTCCAGCGTTGATGAATTACGAGCCACATCTTGATAAAATGCCTAATACGCCCCCTGTATTTCCAATCTACATGGTCAATTTAGTCTTGGAGTGGTTACTCGAACAAGGCGGCGTCACGGCAATGCAAAAACATAGTGTTGAAAAAGCGTCCCTCGTATATGATGAGATAGACAAAGATGACTTTTATCGGGGCACGGCACAGCGTCGCTCCCGTTCGCTGATGAATATTCCTTTTCGGTTGGCAAACGAGGATGCTGAGACCCATTTTATTGAACAAGCCGAGGCAGCGGGCCTTCACGGGCTAAAAGGTCACCGCTTTGTGGGAGGTATGCGTGCATCCATTTACAATGCATGCCCGGTAGAGAGTGTCAAGGCGCTTGTTGATTTTATGGCGGAATACCGACGAGTTCACGGATAAAACCGATCACAAGACTTGCTCAAAAAGCGTCCAAAGATGGTCCCAACTTCGTGGGATAAAGACCAAAGGATAGACCCAACCCCATAATGCTCCAGCTATGTGAGCTTCGTGGTTGATGAGTCCCCCTTTTCTGGAAGCAGACACCCACGAGTAAACCAAAAAGCCTACGCCAAAAATCCACGCGGGTATACCGATGGGAAAGATGAACAGGATCAATTTATCGGTAGGAAAGAAAAATATAAAGGTAAACAGCACTGCCTCGACCGCACCCGAAGCGCCTAATGTGGCGTAGGCTGGCTGTTGCCCATACCGGATCATCGACGGAAGAGCCGACACAACAAGTCCAGAGCCATACAACCCTAAAAAATGGCCCGCCCCAACAGCCTGCTCGACAGTGACACCAAAAAACAATAGGACAACCATATTGGTGAGTAAGTGCCAATTTGAGCCATGGACAAACCCACTTGTGAGTAATTCATAATAGGTTTGTTGGCGTAAGACTCTGTACGGGCGCAACATCAAGCGATCCCAAATAGATTCACGAAATCGAAAGGCAACCAACGAGATCACGGAGGTACTCGTGATGAGGAGAAGCGTAAGACTCATGCAGTAAGACTCATGGAATTGAGGTCAACACAGATGGGAGCAGATGGGTGCAAAAAAAAACGCTGGACGGTCGATCCAGCGCTTAGCCTAAAAGAGAGCAGGTTAATAAACTCATCGTTAAATTAACAAAGCATCATTAGAATTCAACATGTCAATTTTTGATATCACGTAACCTATAGACCGTTGTGGATCCTTTACGATATTCGTCCAAACCGCGGGTCCAACTTCTAATTGGACTCCTGATTCTTACCCTTGCACAGGGTTGTGCTTCGAGTCGTCCGTTCAACCTTCCAAACGGTGCGGTAGAGCGTGGTAGCACCATTGGCTCGGCACCCTTGCGTAAGGGTGATGTGATTCAAGAGGGACTGGCGAGTTGGTACGGACCCAACTTTAACGGGAGACCTACTGCTAATGGGGAGACCTTTGACATGGATGGGATTTCGGCAGCACACAAGACGTTGCCCTTCAATACCATGGTGCGGGTTAAAAACTTAGATAATGGCCGATCCATTGATGTCCGAATCAATGATCGTGGTCCCTATGTAGGAGATCGGATTATCGATTTATCAAAAGGGGCTGCTGAAGCGATTCAAATGGTAGGGCCAGGCACGGCACGAGTACGACTTATATTGTTAGAGAATGGAGACGCTCCTGTTCGTCCTGCAGCCATCAAAGATGAACTCTTCACCGTACAATTGGCGGCATTTGAGACGCGTGAAGAGGCTATGGAAAAAGCAAAAACGGTTCGTGGAGCGACCGTAGAACGACGTGTGTCAAATGGAAAGGTGATTTATCGGGTGTTTTATGGTGCCTATAAATCTCGCAAGCGGGCGGAATCGATTCTTGCACGACTTGAACGACGTGGCTACTCTGGGTATGTTCGTCAATACCAAAATTAGTTGCATCGAAATTAGCCGCATTGGATTGATAGACATGTAATCATTGTTAAAGCTCGTATGAAAAAGAATATCATTGTTATCGGGTCAGGGTTTGGTGGCTTAGGTGCTGCATCAAGACTCCTTTCTGCTGGCCACAACGTAACGGTCCTTGAGTCTAGAGATAAGCCCGGAGGCCGAGGCTACACCTACGAAATGGATGGATTCAAGTTTGATGGCGGGCCCACAGTCATCACAGCACCCTTTTTATTTGATGAAATTTGGGAAGCTGCAGGAAAGAAAAGGGAAGATTACTTCGACTTGGTCCCCTGTGATCCATTCTACCGGATTTTTGATTGGAACAATCAGCCGTTTGATTACAACGACAACCACGAGTTTATCCTTAGTGAGATTGAGAAACGAAATCCTCGAGACAAGGAAGGCTACACGAAATTTTTGTCTACGACCAAGGCCATCTTCGAAAAAGGGTTCGTAGAGCTTGCTGATAAGCCCTTTTTGAACATTAGCGACATGCTCAAAGTGGCTCCTGATCTCGTGCGTCTTAAATCACACGAGACGGTATATCAATACGTGTCAGGATTCATTGAGGATGAATTCTTGCGACGTTGTTTCTCCTTTCATCCTCTACTTGTTGGGGGGAATCCCTTCGATACCACGTCAATTTATGCCATGATTCACTATTTGGAGCGTGAATGGGGCGTACATTATGCCCTCGGTGGCACAGGAAGTATCGTCAATGCCATGGTGAAGCTCATTGAAGAGCAAGGGGGCCAACTCCACGTGAATCAAAAAGTGGATGAGATTTTGGTCTCTAACGGCCGGGTCAGAGGGGTTCAACTTGCCAATGGAGACAAGCTGGATGCTGACGTCGTGGTCTCTAACGCCGATGTTGCAACAACCTACCGTGAGTTAGTTGCCTCGCACCATCGTCGAAAGTACACAGACCGACGACTCGAGCGGATGCGTTACAGCATGTCGTTGTTTGTGATCTATTTTGGGACGAATCGACGCTACAGAGATCAAGGCCTAGCACATCACAACATCATCCTGAGTGATCGGTACAAAGGGTTGCTCAACGATATCTTTAAAACGAAAAAGGTGGCCGATGATTTCTCCCTTTATCTGCACATGCCGACGCTAACCGATCCATCGATGGCACCTGATGGACATGAGGCGTTTTATGTGCTATCTCCAGTGCCTCATCTCGATAGTGGAACAGATTGGACCGAGTTTGCGCCGATCTACAGAGATCGCATTATGAATTTCCTCGAAGAGAATTATCTACCTGGACTAAGCGATTCCCTGGTCTCTGAACATTACATCGACCCGCTTCACTTCCAAGACACGCTGCACTCCTACAAAGGGTCGGCATTCTCGGTGGAGCCGATCCTCACACAATCAGCTTGGTTCCGACCTCATAACAAGAGCGAGGACGTAGACGGTTTATACTTCGTGGGGGCAGGGACGCACCCTGGGGCTGGTTTGCCGGGCGTATTGTCAAGCTCAAAGATTGCGGAGAATCTCATTGGTACCAGTTGACGGTCTGGCTAAGCCGCTGGTTCAGTAGATGGTTATGCAGATGGCTCAGCAGATGGTAATGCAGGGCTGGCCCTTCCTGTTAGCCTTTTTTGGACGCTTGCAAGGATTTCCAGTCCTCTAGAAATTTTTCTAGCCCTGCATCGGTAAGCGGATGTTTAAGCAGTGCAAAAATCACCTTGAGTGGCATCGTCGCAACGTCGGCCCCCATTTCTGCGGCTTGAAGAACATGCAACGGATGGCGAATACTTGCGGCAAGGACTTCAGTATCGAGCGCGTAATTGTCATAAATCGTGATGATCTCGGAGATGAGGTTCATCCCATCTTGAGAAACATCGTCGAGCCGCCCAATGAACGGTGAGATGTATGTGGCTCCCGCTTTTGCAGCGATGAGCGCCTGTGTGGGGGAGAAGCATAATGTGCAGTTGGTGCGGATCCCTTCGTCCGTGAAGGTTTTTATCGCCTTAATCCCATCCTTGATGAGTGGCACTTTCACCACAACATTGTTTGCAAGTCCAGCCAATCGACGTCCCTCTTCAATCATCCCATCATAATCGGTGGCAATCACTTCAGCAGATACATCGCCATCGACAATTTTACAGATCTCTTGAATATGGCCTTCAAAATCGTCCACCCCAATTTTAGCACAAAGGCTTGGATTGGTCGTCACCCCATCCAAAACGCCAAGGTCATGAGCTTCTTTGATTTCGTTGAGATCGGCTGTATCAATAAAAAATTTCATAATGGTGTAGATTGAAGACGTGTTCGCCTATTGAGATTGGTAACTTTTTGAACCATTTTCACGTAAGAAAATACAACATCTCGCATTAAGACCATTTGGACAAATGAGTAAAACATCAGATTTCATTACAGGAGTTATCGTAGGCGCAGCAGTAGGGAGTGCTGCAGCGCTATTATATGCCCCAGAAAAGGGCAAAACGACTAGGGATAAGCTCACCTACAAAGTGTCACATTACACAGACGAGCTCACGGCCAAAATTGAACAACTCCGAAAAGAGAGAGATCGCTTGGTTTCTGAAGCGAAAGAGCGCGGCAATCAAGTCGTCGATGAAGCTCGTGAAAAGGCGGAAAATCTTATGCATGAGGCAGAAGAGTTACTGCATAATGCATCAGAAGCTCTAGACGACGACAAAGCGTAACGCACCGACTTTTGACGAATAGTTTTGACGAATAGTCTTCGTGTATCGAGTTCGAGTATTCTCTGCGCAATATTATTGTTTGTAGGGGGGGGTTCCTACACATCTCAAGCGCAATCGTTGTGGGTTGACACCTACACAGAAGCTGCTGTAAGCACTGCTGAGCCTGTAGTATCTAACATTGGCGCAGATATTATGGCTCAGGGGGGTAACGCGATAGACGCTGCCATTGCCATTCAATTTGCTCTTGCTGTATCCACACCACGCGCTGGAAACCTAGGCGGTGGGGGGTTTATGGTCATTCATCACAGTGATGGATCTTCATCCGCTTTAGACTTTCGTGAAAAAGCCCCCTTAGATGCTTTCGGTGAGATGTATTTGGATAACGAAGGAGAAGCAATACGTGAAAAAAGCCTTTTAGGTCACCTCGCATCCGGTGTTCCTGGAACTGTGGACGGAATGGTAAAAGTTCATGAAGCTTATGGCAAGCTTCCGTGGGAAGTCTTACTTCAACCTGCGGTCGAATTGGCTCGGGAAGGGTATCCACTACGAGCATCTCAGGCACAATCATTAAACGCTGCAGCGGACGATTTTTTATTGTTCGAGGGATCAAGCAACTATTTTATCAAGTCCGATGGCTCGATGTGGGAAGCAGGTGATCTTTTTCGTCAAGAGGATTTAGCTCAAACACTCACCCGTATACAATCAGACGGTAGATCGGGTTTTTATAAGGGAGAAACAGCTGCCCTACTTACCCAAGAAATGGACTTAGGGGGTGGCTATATTCGCCAGCAAGATCTAGATGAGTATGAATCTGTTTGGCGTACACCTGTTAAGGTAGAGTACAAGAGCTTTGAGTTTGTGATGATGCCCATGCCAAGTAGTGGCGGGGTCGTGATGGGACAACTCTTGGGCATGTTGGAGTTAAGCGGGACCTCTTTTAAGTCACCTCAATCAATAGAGCGAGTTCATTACTTAGCGCAGCTCATGAGTCTGACGTTTGCAGATAGGGCAACATACATGGGTGACACTGACTTCGGGGAGATACCTGTGGAAGAGTTGCTTGACAAAGATTATCTCAAAAAGCGGCTTTCCAACGTATCATCCGGTTCACATACGCCTTCGGATGAGATTTCACATGGAGCAGTGGATGGCTGGAAATACAAAGAATCCACCGAAACCACTCACTTTTCTGTGATCGACAGCCAAGGTAATGCTGTAGCAGTCACCACCACTTTAAATGGAAGTTTTGGTAGCAAGGTCGCTGTTCGCGGTGCAGGGTTTCTACTAAACAACGAAATGGATGATTTTTCTGTAAAACCAGGCACTCCAAACATGTTTGGTTTGGTCGGGTCAGTGGCTAATGCAATCGCACCAGGAAAGCGAATGTTAAGCTCTATGTCACCCACTATTGTCACAAAGGATTCTAAACCCGTGATTATGGCGGGGGCTGCGGGGGGTCCAAGGATTATTACGGCCACATGGTTGGCCATTCTCAACATCTTAGAGCATGACATGAATGCCAATGAGGCATTGACGTTTCCAAGATTTCATCACCAATGGTACCCAGATCGACTGCTAGTCGAGCAAAATGTACTCGATTCAACCTCGTACCATATGTTGAAAACCATGGGGCATGAGGTTGTAGAATCCTCAGGACTTGCAAGGGTTCACCTTCTACATGTTGGAGAGGATGGGTTAATCGAAGCTGCAGCTGATCCCCGTGGAGACGGGGGTACAGCAGGCTTCTAGAAGCGGCCTATTCCTCGGCCGCTCCCTCGTTTCCTTTAGCATCCGTAGGTGCCACAGACTCGTCACCCGAAGCAATCTCATCAAGTGTCGCATCGAGTGTTGAGATGGGTGAAATAGACTCCATCTCGGTTTTCGAGCGAACAATGAGGTTGTTGTATCGACGCAATCCAGTTCCGGCAGGTACTTTGTGACCTACAATCACATTTTCCTTCAGTCCCAGTAAATGGTCTTTTTTCGCTTCAATAGCAGCCTGCGTCAAGACTTTCGTGGTTTCTTGGAATGACGCTGCAGATAACCAGCTATCGGTGGATAATGACGCGCGTGTGATGCCAAGAAGTATCGGTCTCGAAATCGCAGGTTGCGCTTCGTGGAATTCCAATTCTTTCTTGTTGTCTTTGATCAACTCGTTGTTGAGTTCACGGGCTTCGCGTCGATCCATGAGTGTACCTTTGGAGAGTTCACTATCTCCTGGATCATCCACGACGACCTTACCAATCAACTCGTCATTCTTCCGATTAAGCTCGAAACGGTCGACTTTGTCCTCTTCCAGATAATTCGTGTCTCCAGAATCAGTCACCTCAACTTTCTGCATCATCGTGCGAACAATCACCTCGATATGCTTATCGTTGATGTTTACCCCTTGGAGGCGATAAACTTCTTGAATCTCATTTACTAAGTACGATTGAACAGCAAAGGGTCCAGAAATATTGAGGATTTCCTGAGCAGGAATGGTTCCATCAGAAAGTGGGTCTCCAGCACGTACAAAGTCGTTTTCTTGGACAAGAATATGCTTGGACAAGGATATGAGATATTTTTTGACATCTTCAGGGTTATCGCTCTCTTTTGGACGAACAATAACCTCCTGTGATCCACGCTTACGCGCACCCATCTGGACGATCCCGTCAATCTCAGCTACCACAGCTGGTTCAGAAGGACTCCGTGCTTCAAATAGCTCTGTCACACGTGGCAGACCCGCGGTAATATCCTTCGACTTGGATGTGGCTCGAGGAATCTTCGCTAAGACTTGTCCTGCTGACACCTTTTCACCATCATCAATCACAATATGGGTGTCAACGGGGAGGGTCGCCTCTCGTGTATTACCTTTGCCTCCATTAACCACAAGGGTTGGAACGAGATTTTTCTCACGATGCTCAATAATCACTTTTTCACGGTGACCTGTTTGCTGATCGGTATCTTCGCGGTAGGTGACGTCGGCAAGTATATCTTTGTATTCAATCTTACCGTCGACTTCACTGTAAATCAGCGCATTGTAAGGATCCCACTTACATAATGGCATTCCCTTTTGAACCATGTCGCCTTCTTCGACCATGATTTCAGACCCATAAGGGACATTGTACGACGCAAGCACCTTCCCATCATCTGCCAGAAGGCGGAGCTCACCTGCTCGACTGAGCACCACACTCGTCACGTCTTCGCCATCATCGTAGTCTACAACACGGACGTTTTCAAATTCTACCTTCCCATCGAATTTCGCCGTGTGGGTGGATTCCGCTTCCATACGCGACGCTGTACCTCCAACGTGGAACGTCCGGAGTGTAAGCTGTGTACCAGGCTCACCAATGGATTGAGCAGCGATAACACCAACGGCTTCACCAAGCTGAACCATGCGATTTCTTGTCAGATCACGACCGTAGCACTTCGCACAAACACCACGTTCAGCTTCACATGTCAATACGGAGCGGATGTCGACTTCTTCGATGGATGTCTCGGCAATCTTGCGGGCGATTTTTTCATCAATGAGCTCATTTGCCTCACATATCAGATCATTGGTGAGTGGGTCACGTATCTCCTCGAGAGAGACACGTCCCAGGATACGATCTTCGAGTCGTTCGATAACATCTTCATTGTCTTTCAGGGCTTTCATCGTAATACCACGAAGTGTACCACAATCTAGCTCGTTGATAATGACGTCTTGCGCAACATCGACAAGTCGACGTGTCAAGTACCCAGCATCAGCCGTTTTGAGGGCTGTATCGGCTAGACCCTTTCGAGCTCCGTGGGTAGAGATGAAGTATTCAAGAACTGTCAGACCTTCACGGAACGAAGAGAGGATAGGATTTTCAATCACCTCATTTCCCTGCTGTAGAGACGATTTCTGAGGCTTAGCCATCAATCCTCGCATTCCACCCAGCTGACGAATCTGCTCCTTGGACCCACGGGCTCCTGAGTCGGCCATCATAAAGACTGGATTAAAGCCGTCACGATCATCTGCAAGGGATTGGAATAAGGTCTCAGAGACACGGTTTGTGGTCGAGGTCCACTTATCAATCACCTGATTGTAGCGCTCATTATCGGTAATGAAGCCCATTTCGTAGCGCTCTTGGATCTCACTAACCTCTTTTTGGGCGCCTTCAATCAGTTGACGCTTAGCATCTGGGATAATGATGTCCGTCAAGTTGAACGACAGCCCACCTAATGTCGCCTGCTCAAATCCAAGATTTTTCATGCTGTCCAAAAACTCAGCCGTCTTGTGCGTCCCGGCTACAGCAACGATTTCACCAATCAGGACTCGAAGCTGCTTCTTACCAAGCGTCTTATTGATGAAGCCCATTTCTGAAGGGATAATCTCATTGAACAAGACACGTCCCGTAGTGGTTTTAACTACTTCGGTTTGGACACTACCATCTTCGGCAGGGACCATCGGAACCCGCGCATTAATCTTGGCATGCAGATCAATATGGCCTTGGTCATACGCAATACGAACCTCGTCCATTCCTGAGAATGTCTTACCCTCACCTTTGAGTCCATTCCCCATTTTGGTGAGATAGTAGATTCCCAAAATCATATCCTGCGAAGGTACCGCAATCGGCCCCCCATTGGCAGGACTCAGGATATTATGGGCGCCTAACATTAAGATGCTTGCCTCAAGGACCGCATCTTGACTTAATGGAAGGTGAACCGCCATTTGGTCACCATCAAAGTCTGCGTTGAAGGCTGTACAGGCAAGAGGGTGCAGTCGAATGGCTCGATCCTCAATCAACACTGGCTGGAAGGCCTGAATGCCAAGTCTGTGGAGTGTGGGAGCACGGTTTAGAAGAACGGGATGCCCTTTAATGACGTTTTCAAGAACTTCATAGACCACCGCATCACGACGATCCACTACTTTTTTGGCGCTCTTGACCGTTTTGACATATCCACGTTCGATCAGGCGACGAATCACAAACGGCTTGTAGAGTTCGACAGCCATTTCTTTAGGAAGGCCACACTCATGAAGTTTCAATTCTGGACCTACCACAATCACGGATCGGCCAGAATAATCTACACGCTTACCAAGTAAGTTTTGACGGAAACGACCGCTTTTGCCTTTGAGCATATCACTCAAAGATTTAAGTGCACGATTGTTGTTTCGAATCGCGTTGACCTTCTTCGAATTATCGTACAGCGAGTCAACAGACTCTTGGAGCATCCTCTTTTCATTACGGAGAATGACCGCTGGTGCCTTAATCTCGATGAGTCGCTTGAGTCGGTTATTTCGGATAATGACTCGACGATACAAGTCATTCAAATCGGAGGTGGCAAAGCGGCCCCCTTCCAGAGGAACAAGAGGTCGTAACTCGGGTGGAATCACCGGAAGTACACGTTGGACCATCCACTCGGGGCGGTTCTCTGTGTGTTCATTGCCCGAACGGAACGACTCAACAACTTGAAGCTCTTTGAGAAGTTTTTTCTTCTTCATCTGAGACTTCTCGCTTCTGACCAACTCTTTGAGCTCATAGGCCCGGCTGTTGAGATCAATGCTAGCTAGAAGTGCCTCAATGGCGTCTGCCCCCTCTTTGACGATGAACTTGTCCGGGTCAGTATCTTCCAACATTTGATTATCCTCAGGTAGCGAATCAATGATTTCGTACTTCGTCTCCTCAGAAATCATATCACCTACCTTGACGCCAGCGATATCTTTGGCTGCACCCGTCTGCGTCACCACAAAGGTCTCATAGTAGACAATTCGCTCCAAGTTCTTGGAACTGAGACCTAGTAGATAAGCAATCTTGTTCGGTAGAGATTTGAAGTACCAAATATGCACAATAGGCACAACCAGCTCAATGTGGCCCATACGCTCACGACGTACGGCTTTTCGGGTGACTTCGACGCCACAACGATCACAAACAATCCCTTTGTAACGAATACGCTTGTACTTTCCACAATGGCATTCGTAGTCCTTTACAGGGCCAAAGATTTTTTCACAGAACAAGCCATCCATTTCTGGCTTGAATGTTCTATAGTTAATCGTTTCTGGGGTCTTAATCTCACCATTGGATTTTTCCATGATGCTCTCGTCAGATGCTAACGAGACACCAATGCTTTGAAAATCCTTCGTGATGTTGAGACTTTGATTTGGGATTAAATTTTCCAACTGTATTCCTCTATGTTTTCGGATGTTCTATCGATTACTCAACATGGATTTCTAGTCCAAGTCCTAGGAGCTCACGCAACAGAACTTTGAACGACTCTGGCACATCACCTTGTGGGAGATTTTCTCCTTTCACAATCGCCTCGTAGATCTTCGCACGTCCTTTGACGTCATCGGATTTCACCGTTAACATCTCTTTGAGGACATTTGAAGCACCATAGGCATACAGTGCCCACACTTCCATCTCTCCAAGACGCTGACCCCCAAATTGAGCTTTACCGCCCAATGGTTGTTGCGTAATAAGTGAATATGGACCGATGGATCGAGCATGCATCTTGTCCTGGACCAAGTGGTTCAGCTTGAGCATGTAGATCACTCCAACGGTTGTAGGCTGAGCAAAGTGTTCACCTGTGCGACCATCAATCAACGTCACGCGCCCATCTTCAGGTAGACCTGCTTCCACCATTTTCTCTTGAACCTGATCGAATGTTGCACCATCAAAGACAGGAGACGCAAACTTGACCCCAAGTTCTTTACCCGCCCATCCAAGGATGGTTTCATAAATCTGACCCAGGTTCATTCGTGATGGTACACCGAGTGGGTTCAACAAAATGTCGACCGGTCTACCATCCTCGAGGAATGGCATATCTTCCATAGGGACAATCTTGGCCACAACCCCTTTATTACCGTGACGCCCTGCCATCTTATCGCCTACCTGTAGCTTACGTTTCTTAGCCACGTAAACTTTAGCCTTTTTGATAATGCCTGGTGGCAGCTCATCTCCAACAGAGATTTGGTACACATTCTTCTTGTGTTGGGAGTCAATGCCACGACGTTTTTCACGATAGTTCTTGAACAGAAGCTGTACGTTTTTGACCACCTCTTCATCTGTCGCCCAATCAATATTCTCATTAATTGTCATGGGGTCGAGTTTCTCAAAGGCAGACTTTTTGTATTTCTCCCCTTTGCCAATGAGCTCCACAAGTGAATAATTGAATACCCCAGGTGATGTCTTATCACGAAGCAAGCTGTAAATCTTGTCTGCCCACTGCTGGTTTAGGTCGTTGATTTCATCCTCATATCGCTTCGACTCTTCCTCAAGAAGCCTCTTCTCTTCCTTGCGAGAAACGAGCTCGTCACGCTTACGACTAAACATTTGGGTTTTAACAACCACACCCGACACACCCGGTGGCGTTCGCAAGGATGCATCCTTCACATCGCCAGCTTTGTCACCAAAGATTGCGCGAAGTAGCTTTTCTTCAGGCGTTGGATCCGATTCACCCTTCGGTGTAATCTTCCCTACAAGGATATCGCCAGAGTTGACATTCGCCCCGACGCGAATCAGTCCTTCCTGGTTGATATCAGCTGTTGCCTCTTCACTTACATTGGGGATTTCTCGGGTTAACTCCTCTTCACCACGCTTGGTGTCACGCACTTGTTGCTCAAATTCAGCAATGTGTATCGACGTGTACACATCATCCTGAACAATGCGTTCACTCACGATAATAGCATCCTCAAAGTTATATCCACGCCATGGCATAAATGCAACGAGAAGGTTGCGTCCAAGTGCAAGTTCTCCATTATCAGTGGAGTATCCATCAACTAGGGTTTGACCCTCAACGACTTTGTCTCCAACCTTAACTACAGGTCTTTGATTGACGGTTGTGTCCTGGTTGCTTCGCTCAAATTTTGTGAGCGTGTAACTCTTAATGCCGCCATCAAAGTAGCATACTTCTTCTTGCTTGTCACGAGTATAACGGACACGGACTTCTGTACCACTAACATATACGACCTCCCCATTTCCTTCAGCCGTAATAATGGCGCGAGAATCTTTTGCAGCACGTCGCTCAAGACCTGTGCCAACAATGGGCGAATCAGGGCGTAACAAGGGGACACCTTGGCGCTGCATGTTTGACCCCATCAAGGCACGGTTGGCATCATCATGCTCAATGAAAGGGATCAAAGCTGCGGCAAGTGACGTAATCTGGTTGGTCGCAACGTCCATGTACTCTACTTCCTCAGGCTTCGCAAGGCCTACGTTGGAGTCCCGGAAACGAGAGAAAATCGACTCGTTCTCAAACGAATCATCAGCGGCAATAGGCGCATTAGCCTGTGCGATGACCGTTTCATCTTCCTGCTCCGCTGCTAGGTAGTCAACCGACTTGGAGACTTTGCCACTCGTCACCTTGCGGTAGGGTGTCTCGATAAAGCCGAAGTCATTCACCTTGGCGTGAATACAAAGTGAGGAAATCAATCCAATATTTGGTCCCTCTGGTGTCTCAATCGGGCAAAGTCGACCGTAATGGGTGTAGTGAACGTCACGAACCTCAAATCCTGCACGCTCGCGTGTCAGACCACCTGGTCCAAGGGCAGACATACGACGTTTGTGCGTCAGCTCTGCCAATGGATTGGTTTGATCCATAAACTGAGAGAGTTGGTTGGTTCCAAAGAAAGTGTTAATCACACTGGATACCGTGCGCGCATTCACAAGATCTTGTGGCGTTAGCTGCTCTGCGTCTCGAGAGCTCATACGTTCACGAATGGTGCGTGCCATTCGCGCAAGACCAATGGCAAATTGTTGGCCCAGTTGTTCACCCACAGTACGAACGCGACGATTACTCAAGTGATCAATATCATCCACTTGAGACTTCAGGTCCTTGAGTCGGATGAGTTCCTTGATAATCGTAATAATATCCTCTTTGGTGAGGTACTGGATCTCTTGGTCAACGTCGAGTTTTAGGCGCTTGTTGAGTCTGTAACGGCCAACTTCTCCAAGATCATATTTTTTATCGCTAAAGAACAAACGGTCAAGTACTTGACGGGCTGTCTCTTTATCGGGCATTTCCCCGGCACGGATTTGCTTGTAAACCTCTGCGAGAGCCGTCTCTTCATTTAACGTTGGATCTTTACGCAGCGTGTTGTAGATCACAGAGCGGTCAGACTGCTCAGGATTGATCGATTGAACGAGAGCAGATTGAAGTCCGCGCTCTTTGAACAATTCAAAATCATCCTCCGTAAGCACATGATCACGATCAAGAACAACCACCTCTTCGGTGACTGTAGAAATCTCACCTGTTTCTTCGTCAGTTACCTCATTCTCAACCTGATCAAAGATTTTTGTCGCTAACTGACGGCCAACGGCCCGTTCTGTAAAGAGCTTCTTGTTTTTGAACTCCACTTTCTCGGAGAGATCAAACATTCCAAGTAACTCCTCATCTTCAGAAAAGCCCAAAGCACGAAGCAGTGTCGTCGCGGTAATCTTCTTCTTTCTGTCGATGTAGGCCCATAAAACATCGCGAATGTCGGTGGTAAACTCGATCCACGATCCTTTAAATGGAATGACGCGCGCAGAATAGAGCTGCGTGCCGTTTGGGTGGAGGCTTTGACCAAAGAAGACCCCTGGAGAGCGGTGAAGCTGACTCACAATCACACGCTCCGCGCCATTGATAATGAAGGTCCCTTGGCGAGTCATCCAAGGTAAGTCACCTAAAAATACTTCCTGCTCAATCACCTCTTCCGGCTCATCAGAATCACCCAGGGTTGACAATCGAAGTTTCGCTTTCAAAGGTACCGCATAGGTTAATCCACGCTCTTGGCACTCTTTAAGTGAGTACTTTGGCGTTTCCACTGTGTAGTACAGGAAGTCCAATCGGTGGGTCTCTTTGGAGTCCACAATTGGGAAGTTCTCATTAAATATTCGTTGTAAACCTTGGTTTAAGCGATCTGAGGGGGCAATATCGAGCTGAGCAAATGATTCGAAGCTTGCAAGCTGGATATCCAAAAAGTCAGGGTAATCAACAACGGTTTGGGTACGGCCAAAACTTAGACGCTCTGTGAATGGGATTTTCTCCATAAACTCTTGTGGGTGGCAACCCTTTGGTTTGGGTGATTTATAATCTTGTGCAAGTATCCACGATCAAATGAATACAGGGTCTATAGACAAGGATAGCCAACCACGTTTCTGCGGTTGGCTACACCCTTTCCATAGTCTTAAAACTTAGTTAAGCTCGACTTCAGCGCCAGCTTCTTCAAGTTTTGCTTTCATAGCTTCGGCTTCATCCTTAGCAACTGCCTCTTTGAGGGTGCCAGGAGCGCCGTCCACTAGATCTTTGGCTTCTTTCAGCCCAAGACCTGTGATGCCACGAACTTCCTTAATCACAGCAATTTTGTTACCGCCTGCTGCTTTGAGAACCACATCAAATTCAGTTTTCTCTTCTGCAGCACCTGCGTCTCCGCCTTCAGCAGGGCCAGCAACAGCAACTGCAGCTGCGGCAGCAGGCTTGATGCCGTATTCGTCTTCTAGAACTTGTGCAAGCTCGTTTGCTTCTTTGATGGTAAGGTTTACTAGCTGTTCTGCTAGATCTTTTACGTCCGCCATGGTTTATCTCCGTGAGTCGTTTTGTTTGAAATTGGTTTAGGATTCTGCTTTTTCAGCAATAGTGCTTAGAGCGCTTGCAATTGTTCGTCCAGGTGATTGGATTGCACCCACTACATTGGACATCGGTGCAGCCAACAAGCCCGCAATATCGCCGATTATTTCCGTGCGCGATTTTAAGGAGGCTAGTGTCTCGAGTTGAGATTGGTCATAAAGTACTCCATCAATAATCGCAGCCTTGAATGCTGGCTTTTCTGATTGTTTGAAGGACTCTTTGATGACTTTGGCTGGTGCAGCCAAATCTTCTTGGACAAATGCGAAAGCATTTTGCTCTTCTAGATGGTCATAGATGGCCTCAAAGCCACCTACATCATCCATTGCACGCTTCAGCAGGGTGTTTTTAAAGACTTTGTAATGGACACCGCTCTCTCTGAACTTGGAGCGTAATGTTGTGAGTTCATCCACAGACATATTTGTGTAGTTGGTTACATACACAGCACCAGCGTCCTTTAGGAGCTCGGTAATCTCATTAACAACGTCCTTTTTTTGTTCCAGCGTAGGCATGGAAGGATCCTGAGTTTAGAGTGATGAAATGGTTGAGCGGCTTAACGGAATGCTGGGGCCCATCGTGCTTGACATAAATGCACTTTTGATGTAGGTCCCTTTTGAAGCCGACGGTTTCATCTTAATGATCGTCGAAATCAACATTGCCGCGTTCTCGCGTAGAGCATCTTCGTTGAAGCTTGTCTTTCCAATGGAGGTGTGAAGAATTCCTGCCTTGTCGACGCGGAAATCAATCTTTCCACTTTTAAACGACTCAACAGCCTCTTTCACGTCCATGGTTACCGTTCCGCTTTTTGGGTTTGGCATCAGTCCACGAGGCCCGAGTACTCGGCCAAGCTTTCCTAACTTTCCCATTACGTCCGGTGTAGCGACGATCACGTCAATTTCAGCCCACCCTTCTTCTATTTTGGCGATGTAATCATCCAAACCAACATGATCCGCTCCAGCTTCTGTTGCTTCGCCTTGCTTGGCTTCATTCACCAAGGCAAGAACTCGAACAGAACGGCCCGTTCCATGTGGAAGTGAGACTGTACCACGAACCATTTGGTCCGCATGACGAGGATCGACACCCAAGCGGATGTCTAAGTCAACAGATTCATCAAAAGAGGCAATTTTTGCCTGCTTCACCAGTTTACACGCTTGGTCAAGTGTGTACTCTGTTTCTTTATCGATGAGTTCAGTTGCTTTCGCGTATTTTTTACCGCGTTTAGCCATATCAATGGTTAAGATTAAACGTTATCGAACGACCCTTAAGCCCATAGATCGCGCTGTACCAGCGATCATCTCTGCGGCTTTGTCAACATCGAATGCATTGAGATCTTCCAACTTAACTTCGGCGATCTCTTTGCACTGATCCCAGGTAACTTGACCGACTTTTGCTCGGTTTGGTTCACCAGAACCCGATTTGATTTTAGCCGCTTGCTTCAGCAATACAGGAGCAGGAGGAGTCTTCGTTTTAAAGGAGAAGGATTTATCAGCGAAGACCGTGATTTCCACTGGGGTAATCACACCTTGTTTATCCTGAGTCGCCGCATTAAATGCTTTGCAGAACTCCATGATATTGATACCAGCCTGACCGAGGGCCGGACCTACTGGAGGAGCCGGACTGGCTTGGCCACCAGCAATCTGAAGTTTCAGGACGTTTTCAACCTTTTTTGCCATGGGTTGCGGGATTGATTCGGTTTAGTTGTTTGCTGCGTAATAGCTCACGTGTTGCATCATGGTTTTGACAGTCGCTCAAGCTGCATCTTCAACTTGGTTGATATCCACCTCAACTGGAGTCTTGCGTCCAAATATGGAGACAAGTACCCGAAGCTTCAGTTTATCGGCGTTCACTTCTTGAACGGTTCCATCAAATTCTTTGAACGGTCCGTCAATTACTTTGACGAGATCGCCTTCTTTGTACTTGATATCGACGACCACCTGCGATTCGTCGACCTCTTCTTCCGCGCGTACGCGGCTCAAAATATCATTCACCTCGTGTTTCTTGAGTGGCTGAGGTGTTTTTTGACCATCCACAATGAGAAATCCCATACAAGACGGAGTGCTCTGGATCAAGTCATTTACTTCACTATCATACGTCGTATTAAGCAAGATATATCCTGGAAAGAAGTTTTTTTCTTGCTTCTTTTTCTTTCCGGCTTTGATCACGAGTACAGTCTCTGTAGGGACAAGGACTTCCTTGATCTTGTCTTCTAATCCAAGCTCTTGGATCTCATCCTGCAAGTACGCTTGGATTTTTTTCTCATGCCCCGAGAACACGCGGACCACGTACCATTGATGATTTTGTACGTCTACGCTCATTGGTAAATTGCCTCTAAGATGAATGTGTAGAGCTGATCAATGCCAAAAATGAAGAGAGAGAGGATAATGGAAAACACGATAACCACAATGGTTTGGTCAACGAGCTCATTTTGAGTTGGCCACGTCACCTTCCCCATCTCACGGCGAACATCCTCAACAAAGGCTTGCACTTTATTCATCTGCTTTGTCCTGCGCTACTGACACGCGTTTAGTTATTTGCACGGGTGGAGAGACTCGAACTCCCAACCTGCGGTTTTGGAGACCGCTGCTCTGCCAATTGAGCTACACCCGTAAGTGCAACAACTGGCAAGAGTCAGCCTCTAGACCAGACGTTGCAAATTGCTTACTCTGAAATTTTAGTGACGACACCGGCACCCACGGTACGGCCCCCTTCGCGAATCGCAAAGCGTAGCCCCTCCT
>JAVLBP010000049.1:0-4044 GCA_031581145.1 Balneolaceae bacterium | reverse complement strand
TGTAACCCCGGCTTCAAAGCAATTTGTCCAGTACGCACACGAATGCTATGGGAGCCTCCATTCTCAACAACGAGATCGTCATGGATATACAATCGAGAACCGTCATCGGATCGAGTCGAAAACGTGTAGACACCCTCTTCTTGTACATGGAGGTATCCTGTAAACTCAAAGGCATAATGATCTTCTTGCCCAGCCATGGCTTCCACATCCCAGTCAAGAGCGATGCCTGTGTCCAAGATTTGAGCTTGATCAAAATCAGGAATATCATCGAACTCTCCTTCTACGTATCGAAAGTTCACCCCCTGCTTTAGCTCTTCCCTCGACATGTTGAGTGAATTTATCGGGCGTAACTTTGTGAGTTGCATTGACTGAACCTGACTGCGTCGATTACCCTCAGCATCAAATAAGGCCACTTTTACGATCCCCGATTCGTTAAATGTACTCCTCTCCTTTAAACTCATACTTTGACTCGTAGGACCTGCTAAGTCGTCAATTTTGGAGGCATCAGCGCCTGGGGTAAAGGCAACTCTTGGTATTAAGTGATCAAATTCAGTGGATAATGAAATCGTCGTTTGGTCCACAAAGCGTTCGTTTCCTGTGAGTGCGAAATCTCTGTCAATCTCACTCAAATTTACTCTGTAGAACACCTCTGTTTCACCTGATTCATGTGATTTTACGGTAAAGCTCACATAGGGTTGATCATACTCCGTTTCATCCAAATGGAGGTCTATCCAAGCAAAAGAGTGTTTCGATGACGCAACAGTAGATACACGATGAATATTTTTTTCTGGGGTTTCTATTTGATTCACGCTAGCAAATTGCAGTTCAATCGCGTCATAATCCAATGCACCACGGATTCTTGAGACTTCAGCATAATGTTGATCGCCAGTTAGGAAGATGACGTGTTCTGCACCCGTCGTTTTGATGAGATCAAACATGCGCTCTCTTGCCTCTGGGAACGTAGCCCATGTCTCAGAACCTGTTCCGTGATTTAGTAATACTTGATATCCAGACACGATAAATCGAAGGTCTGCTTCCTTGTTGAGTTCCTCTTCAAACCAAGCCCACTGTAATTCGCCCAAGGTATCCCCAGATCTATCTAAGGAGGGTTCGTCCCTATTATAGCGAGGATCAAGAAAAATGAATTGGATATTGTGGCCTTGATGCGCCACAAATTTGCTGTGATACACACCATCTTGATCGGCGGGTATATCGTCCTCAAGCCCCCAAAACGAACGGAATATTTGTTTCGACTCCTCTTTTAATGGATAATTCTTACCTGCATCATTTAACCCAAAATCATGATCATCCCACGTTGCCATCACGGTCGTACGTCCAATGATGTCATCAAAAAAAGGCTTACTTGCGAGCGTTTGGTAACTCTGGCGAATGAACGATGGATCATCCTCAGTATCGGCATACACATTATCTCCCATCCACAGTGAGATATCTGCATCGAGCTTCGCATAGGACTCAAAAGCTGGGATGGGTTCAGTTTGTTTGACACATCCCAACATAGCAATTCGAAGAGGGTCTGGATTGCTCTGAAATTGTGCCATGACTGACGCGGTCCCCATGAAGGACACAGTACTCATGGCTATGACGAAGAAGAGTGCTCTAGTGATCATGATTTTGACAATCTAAACTGATATCAGTTTTCTACTGGTTCTAATCGTTAGGTTTTAATCGGCAGGTTGATCAACATACATGGAATAGGGTATCTCTTGATAGGGCATACCTGGTCCCTCAACAAAGACACCAAGCCATTTACCGCCAGCACCATTGAACCACTCTACCCGTATTTCATGAATCCCTGCAGGGATGGGGGCCTCACCCTCGACCTCGATAATGCCATGATTGCCATCATTATCAATGAGTGGAATTCCATTTACAAACATTTTGCTTCCATCATCAGAGGCCAAAACAGATCTCCATGTCCCACCCTCTTTCACTTCTACATAGGCTGTAAATACAGCTGCAATGTTTTCCTCTCTAGGAAGCTCTAGGTGGTTTAATGATATTTCCCATGTGGTTGTAGAGCTAATGGGTTCCATGGAAAAGAAATCTGGAAGAGCTTCAATTTCTTCAATTTCATAGAAATCAACCTTCACATGTTTGGGGGTCTCCGGCGACAGGACTCTGAAAGAACCTTGCGCCTCCAAGCTTGTGGCTTTTTCCCCAGAATACTGTTTAGCGCGAAGGATGAGCCCATCTTCGACCATAATGGCATTCTCATACACTGCAGATGAGGGTGTAGGCTCTGTGCCATCTGTTGTGAAATGAATAGTTGATGGGCGATCAGGGTTTGAATGCCGAATCTCAATAGGGTCTGGCATTCCCACAAATAATCCTCCAAAAGAGAGTGCAGGATCTGATGATGGGATAATCCTAGGCTCTGGGTCCACTACATTTTGTGGATACAAAAACACCGGTGGTTCTTCATTTTGGAGTGATTCAACAACAGGCCGTCCAATCCACGCTTGAGGCTGTTGGACACCTAAGAGATAGGCGGCCATAGATGGACTATCGAACGTATTAATACGTGATTGCAAATCAAGCCCACTTTTTATCCCTTGTCCAGCAATAATCCATGGAATCTCAATTTCTGCAAGAGAATCCCCTCCATGACCGAAACCCACGCCACCATGATCCGAACTTACCATCACCACATAGGAGTCTCCAAAGGTCTCGTCCAATGCATCAAGTAGCAGTCCAATTAACGAGTCAGCTTTGGTTACGGAGGCGTAGTAGGGTTGGGATCCATGGCCATCTCGGTGACCCGCTGCATCAACATGATCTAAGTGAACAAATAGATAATTTGGCTTTTGACTCTCTATATAATCAATCGCGATTTCTGTAGTAATCTCCTCTGTACGGCCATGTTTTTCATAATCCGGAGTTTCTCGATTGAATAGATTCTGAAACCCTTTCCAATGATAAACGGTGCCAACCTCCATCTCTGGGCGTTGGTCTTGAATCAGATCAAAGATGGTAGGGAACCAGCCTCGATTTCCAACTTTCGTCGTGGGGGGGTAAGGTTGACGATCTTCCCGCCAACCATTGGAGGTAACACCATGTTGTTCAGGGGCTGCACCCATAAGCATGGAACCCCAATTTGGACTTGAGTTGGTAGGTCTTACACCTCTTGCGGACAAGGAGTAACTACCTTCACTCATGAGGCGATCCAGTGCAGGTGTCGAGGCCTCACGAATTCCATCGGGGCTTAGGCCATCTACCCCAATAAATATTACGTGTTTGGAAGACCCATAGGCTGGACCCGAATTATAGAGTTGCCCATAAACCAGCAAGGGTAAACCTATCCAAAAAAGTGTTAGTAAGAGTGATCGTGATGTCATGATGTGGGAATTGTCCTGTTTATGAAGGGGTACAATCTTGCAGAGCTTGGTTAAGGATGGATGTAGCTCGGGATAATTGATCCTGAGTCACCGTGAGAGGCGGTGTCCAATTGACAATACACCCCATGGAAATTTTAAAGTTTAGCCCAAGCTCAAGACATCGAACCATCACATCGTTGGCCAATTCCTTTGCAGGTTTGCTTGTGTCTGGATGCCTCAACTCCACACCGATCATCAATCCTAAACCTCGTACATCAGAGATCCAAGAGTGCTCGGCTTTGAGTTTTTGTAAGTGTTGGAGAGCAAAAGCACCTTTTTTTGTTGCCTGTTCAACCAACCCTTCCCGTTCTATAATTTGTATCATTGCCAAGGCAGCACGGCTTCCCAAAGGGCTTTTTTCATGCGTGAAATGCCCCATAGCGCGCTCTTTTATGGCTTCATTGAGCTCATCTTTAGCCAAAACAGCTGCAAAGGGGACCACCCCTCCACCAAGTCCTTTGCCTAGGACAAGCAAGTCTGGAACAATTCCATAATGTTGATGGGTAAACATCGCTCCCGTGCGCCCAAAAGCGTGGGGTATTTCATCCAAAATCAACAATGCTCCATGCCGATCACAGGCTTCTCTCACGATGTTCCAGTACTCCGGATGTGGTAAAAAAGGAGAGGACCGAATGGTTTCCCCAATCAC
>JAVLBP010000048.1:0-4291 GCA_031581145.1 Balneolaceae bacterium | reverse complement strand
AGATGAAGTGATGTTGGAATCTTTAACTGATAACTCCCACTTCATTCATGGGTATGGAACCCAGCTGAATGTTCAAGGTCTGATCAGTGAAAGTAACTCTGGAGCATTAAGTCGGGGTGATCTGCGTCACTACAGGTGGGATCACCTGTACTCCTACATTCGAAATGTCAACATCATGCTTCAGAAGCTTGAGACTGCGGATGTTCCTGAAAGCTTTAAAAACAGTGTTCAGGGTGAAGCTTTATTCCTTAGAGCATACTTTTACCATAATTTGGTCCGTGCCTATGGTGGGGTTCCGCTCATAACAAATGTCTATAATCTCGGTGATGACTACGAAATCGCACGAAATACATTCGCAGAGAGTATTGACTTCATCGTTAGCGAGGCAGATAAAGCGGCAAATCTTCTTCCCCTTGAGCCTAGAGCAAAAGGAAGAATGGGTAAAGGCGCAGCATTGGCTTTAAAATCTAGGATTTTAACATTTGCTGCGAGTGACTTATTTGATAACCCAACTGGGCCAAACCCAGAAATTACGGGGTATACATCTGGTTCTCAGGAAGCTAGATACGAACGTGCCAAAGCTGCTTCAAAAGAGGTTATGGATCTAGATTATTATAGCCTCTTCAATAGAATTGATGATCCTTCGACAAACTATGAGCAATTATTTGTCGTAAATGAGGACCATGAAGAGATTATTGCGGCTCGATTTTTCGATGGGGCCCGTGACTGGGATGATCGTTGGTTACCGGCGCAGTTTAATGGTCCAAATGGATATAGAGGTTGGGCTGGAAATACCCCAATTCAAGCAGTTGTAGACGCCTATGAAATGGCCGATGGCACTGAGTTTGATTGGAGTAAACCAGAGCATAGTGCTAGTCCATATGAAAATCGAGATCCAAGATTTTATGCGTCTATTCTTTACGATGGAGCCCCTTGGGTAGATCCACCATCGTTTAGAGCACCGTATGACAAAACGGGTAATATCCAGACTTTTGAAAAAGTTACTACACCCAATGGAGAATTTTCTGGAATTGATACGAGAAATGGACCTATTGAGGATTGGAACGGTAGCTACTCTAGGTATTATCTACGCAAGTTTATAGACCCAAGCATGCCACCACAGGAAAGACAAGAAACACCTTACATTTATTTCCGCTACGCTGAGGTTGTGCTTAATTATGTGGAGGCAAATATCGGTTTAGGCCTAGAAGATGAAGCGCGAACGTATCTCAATATGATTCGAAACAGGGCTGGCATGCCAGATATTACAGAGTCGGGAAGTGAGCTCATGCAAAAATATCAAAATGAGAGACGTATAGAGTTGTTTGGAGAAGAGCATCGTTATTTCGATATTCGTCGATGGATGATTGCTCCAGAGGTAATGACCGATGCATACGGTATTACCGTTACGGCTGAGGCGACGGATGCTACGGACCGTTCTACATACACAAACTATACGTATTCAACAGATAGGCTAGTCCAGCAACGTGGATGGGATGACAGCCATTATTTCTCTCCTATTCCAAAAGATGAATTGAATCGAAATAGTCTATTAGTGCAAAATCCAGGCTACTAATCTTTCATTCAGATCATTGAGTATTCAAGAAAGCCGCGACATCCAATGTTGCGGCTTTTCTTATTATATAGAGTAAAGATGCAAGCATCTTTCATTTATCTAGTCTTACCTCCTCAACCATGAGATTTGTTGCTTTGTTCATACTGACCCTTCTAGTGGGCTGTAATAGAACGTCGGAGCTCGTATGGGTGGAGGAGGAAGGGTACCGATGGGCTTCACTACCAAAAGCATCAACATGGGGTACAGATGGATTTCGCCACATACCCTCTACTCATTCTGGTGTGGAGTTTAATAACATGGTTGGCCAAGAAGAAGCGTTAGACAATAGAAACTTATTGAATGGTTCTGGTGTAGCAATTGCAGACATAGACCAAGATGGACTACAGGACATTTATTTTGCTTCTTTACAAGGCAGCAATAGGCTTTACAAAAACATAGGTGACTTTCAGTTTGTAGATATCACCCAGAATTCTGGCCTCATGTTGGAAGGGTATCAATCCACAGGGCTAATATTTGAGGATCTCACAGGAAATAGCTTTCCAGACGTAATCATTACGTCACTGACACAAGGAAATCATGTATTTCTTAATGATGGAACGGGCTATTTCACCAAAGTTGAAAATAGTGGACTGGATAATGGTGATGGATCCATGTCCATGTCTTTGGCAGACGTTGATCAAGATGGATTGTTAGATTTGTATCTCGTCAATTATAATGAGGTTTCTGTACGCGACCTCTACACGGCTAAGGAATTGGATCCTTCAATGATCTTAGATCAGGATAATGAAGAACCAACAATTAAATCCCCTTTTGATGAGTACTATGTTATCATCAATACAGATGATGGAATCTCCCTAAATGAGATTGGCACATCAGATCATCTTTACCTAAACAAAGGAAACGGGACCTTCCAAAAAGCTGAAACCTCATCACATTTTTTAGATGAACATGGAGACCCACTTAATGAATTACCAAAGGATTGGGGACTAAGTGCATCCTTTAGGGATATCACTGGAAATGGGTTGCCTGATCTCTACGTAGCTAATGATTTTTGGACACCTGATCGAATATGGATTAATGAAGGTGAGGCAGTTTTTCGATTAGTGAGCCCTTCCAGTGTGCAAAATTACAGTTACTCATCGATGGGTGTGGCATTTACTGACATGAATAGAAACGGCCTCACAGATATAGTAGTGACGGAAATGCTCAGCACGAAACATAGCGATAGACTACGGCAACACTCAGAGTATCTGAGAAATTATCAAGGAAAGTATCTCTATAATAGAAATTCGGTGTACCTGAACAGGGGGGATACCACCTTTTCTCAAATTGCATATTACAGTGGATTAGAATCTTCTGACTGGTCTTGGTCTACAGTGTTCCTAGATATTGATCTGGATGGTTATGAAGACCTTTTAGTGACGAATGGCTTTTTGAATGATTATCAAGACATGGATACACAAATTGCCCTTTATAATCAGGACATGAGACAAGGTTCTACAACAAATCAGAGGCCTACTTATCCTGCATTCCGGTCGAGTAATAAGATTTTCAAAAATAATGGGGATCTCACATTTACAGATTACAGTCAAGAATGGGGATTCTCGACTCCAGATATCTCCCACGGCATGGCATATGCTGATTTAAATAATGATGGATACCATGATCTTGTAATCAACCGTATGGGTGATGAGGCGCTTATCTATGAAAACCGCACGCGTAAACCTCGTATTGCTGTGAGATTACGCGGGGACAAGTACAATACAACGGGTGTGGGAGCGAAAATTACGTTACAAGAGAAAGATTTTATACAAAGTAAGGAGATATACTCGGGAGGCACTTATTTGTCGAGTTCACAAAAACAAGTTGTCTTCGCAGCCGCGAAGGAAGAGCCATACTCCCTCACCATACAGTGGCCAGATGGTCGGGTGAGCAAGATTGATTCGGTCTTTCAGGATAGACTCTATGAGGTGGATATTTCATCAGCTCAAAAGATCACCCCGATTCCCATTCAAGAGTCGAGACACGGATCCCTTTTTCACGACATTTCAGCTGAGCTAAATCATCATCATGTAAACAATCGCTACGATGATTTTCGGTTTAGCCCACTACTTCCCTTTAAGCTAAGTGAGTTAGGTCCTGGAGCGGCATGGATTGATCTAGATAATGACGGCCTTGAGGAGCTCTTTGTTAGTGCATCGAAAGGTGAAACATTGGACGCATATACGGTGATGGATGACGGCGAAATACGTCCTTTGTCTATTGAATCGATCACTAATAGTACAGCATTAGGAGATCAAACGGCCATCACTGGATGGCGACAAATGGATGAGACGTTCTTAATTGTAGGACACGCAAACTACGAGGAAGGGAACCCTAAAGCTCCATCTGCTACCATATACAGACTCAGGAATAAGAAGGTGATCGATACTCAAACCATCTCTGGAATACGATCTACGACGGGTGTAATTGCATCTGGAGATCTCAATGGGGATGGATATGTAGATCTATTTATTGGCGGAAGGCATGACCCGGGTAACTATCCAGTCGAGGCAACGTCAAGGATTTTTTTAAATCAAGATGGAGACTTTGTGCCTGACCTTTTGAACTCCAAAATAGTAGAGAATCTTGGGATGGTTACTGATGCAATCATTGCTGATATCACAGGTAACGGCTCTCAAGATATATTACTTAGTATGAAGTGGGGGGAGCTTA
>JAVLBP010000047.1:0-4408 GCA_031581145.1 Balneolaceae bacterium | reverse complement strand
GTTACCGCGTCGATTGTTTCGTATTCCATCATGCGACCATACGGGCTGTCTTTTCCATAAATGAGTCGCTCAAACTCGCGATTGGCGATGCTTGCTTGGTCATCATTACGCCGTGAAACGGAGCTTTTATACTGAGTTTTGGCGAGGTCGATCTTGTCCTCTGGCAAACGGGGGTTTTGCACCACATCAACAAACACCGGCAAGAGTTCATCAAAGTCCTCTTTGAGCAGACTCATCGACGCGCCCATCGAGGTAAACCCACCAGACGTTTCAATGGAGGCAGCCTTGGTTTCCAAGAGTTGATTCAGCTCATCTGCGGGGTAATTTTGGGACCCTCCAGATCGAATGACGTCACCCAAGATGTTGGTAAGACCCGTTTTGTCAGCTGGGTCAAGGATGCCACCTGTGCGAACCCTCGCACGAAGGGTAATCAAAGGGAGCTCTGTGTCCTCAATAAGGTAGAACTCCATCCCATTATCGAGGGTAAAACTCTCCACCTCGGGCTTGGTAAAGCTCTTGAGTTCCGGGTAATCGATTTCATCCCATGCAGGGAGGGAGGCTTGTTGTGCCTGGGCTGGGCTTGATAGCCCAAATAGGCCAAGCGTAAGGGCAATAGCGATAGCTCGAAAAGGGTTCACAGATTGGCGAAATTGCTGTCTCGAGCCGGTTGGGTTTTTTGTCGTTAATTCCATCATGAATTTCATCATAAATTTTATTGTGCGTCGGCAGTTGTAGTGTTTTGGATCATACCAACCGTACGATTCTCTTTCACGAGATAGGTGTTGGCAACGCGTTGTAGGTCATCTAGCGTGACAGCTTCTAAATCATCAAGCTGTGTAAAAATCTCTTTCCAAGATCCTTGTTGAGCATGAGCCGTCGCCGCTTGCAGGGCAAGCCCACTATTGGAATTCAACCCTCGGACAATATTCGCCCGGCGATTGGTTAGCACGCGATCAAGCTCCTCTTGGGTAATATCACCCTCTTGAACCAAGGCAATCTCTTCATCAATCATCTCCTCAATATCCATCACATTAACTCCCTGATTTGGCACCGCAAAGGTGACAAACAACGATGGATACCTCGTCCCAGGAAATCCATTCAAGGCTTGAACCGCCAAGGCCATTTGAGTCTCTTCCACAAGCTTTTTGTACAAGCGTGAAGTTCGACCCACCGAGATAATGTCACCCAACAACGACAATGCGGCAAAATCAGGATGATCATTGCTCACCGTATGATACCCCGCAAGCCAGACAGGTTGAGAAGGGTCTTCCATCGTGAAACGATTTTCCTCTGTCTGTTTTGGTTCCACTTTGCCAGGCTCAGGTACCGGCTCACCGGCATCAAAGCCTCCAAAATAGGTTTCTGCCAACCGCTTCATTTCATCGGGATCGACGTCTCCAGCAATCGCAATTGTCATATTGGATGGGACATAGTACGTCTCATAAAATTCCATAGCATCGGTAATGGTCGTCGCGGTGATATCCTCAGACCACCCCACGACAGGATTACGATAGGGATGCACCTCATAGGCTTTGTACAGAAATTTTTCGATCAACCGTCCCAACGGACTCGAATCTGTACGCATCCGGCGCTCTTCTCTAACCACATCTTTCTCAACATAAAACTCACGGAACACAGGGTTACGGAAGCGTGCCGACTCTAGATTGAACCACAATTCTGCTTTGTTTTGTGGTAGACTATAAAAATAGGCCGTCTCGTCGGAGCTTGTGAATGCATTAAGGCCTGTACCGCCACTTTGCTCTATAATTTGAGAAAATTCATTGTTCACCACATAGGTTTTGGCCTCTTCTTGCGCCTCGGTAAAGGCTGCCCAGAGGGGCTCTAGCTCACTCTCGGTGGCGCCATCGTTTTTTGCAGCAAGCCATGCCTGATAGGCTTCTTCGGTAGCATTAATGGCTTCTTGCTCTGCCTCCCAATCGGCCGTACCAATGTCATGGGTCCCTTTAAAGGCCATGTGCTCGAAAATATGGGCAATGCCTGTATTGCCCACGGGCTCATCAACGCCGCCCACATTCACATAGGTCAAAAAAGAGGCAACAGGAGCGACATCTCGCTCAATCACAATCACGTGTAGACCGTTATCGAGAGTGAATTCTGTTACATTTTGCTCAAACTCCTCGAGATTTTGAGCTGTTGCGGGGAGCGTACATAGGGATAATATCAGGGCAGTTACAGACACAAAGGCCCAATCCTTGATTCTGAAAGTTTTCATAGGGTATAGATTGCTCATTGAAATGGCTGATTGCATCGGCGTGTAGCCTGTTTGAGGCGTGAAGCCCTGCTCAAGCCGTTGACACGTTATCATTTACGAATATAATGAAGTGAAGTTGCATTCCAATCGCTGCTGTTCTTGATGCTAAGGTCTAGACCCACACCCTTTTCAAGGCCGCGGCACCAGATAAAACTCCGTTGCACGGCCATCGATATACTCGACTGACTTCCCATCAAAAAAGGCGTCCTCCTCAAGCATCATTCGGATGGGTTTTCCCCATTCTGGCACCATCACCTCAGCGTTCAATTCAATGGAATACGCTGTATTGGCATACATCGGATAATCTCCACGAACTGGAACTCCCTCTTGGCGATCCCATAATCCAATCATAGGACCTGCTCCGTGACCGTAATATCCGATCGGGTGTGTATAAATGGTTGCGTTAATCCCTTCTGATTCTGCTTGTTCCAACGCCGCCAGTAAAATTTCATTTCCTGTCGCGCCGACACGAAACTGCTGGGTCAAAATGTCTTGTAAACGATTCCCCGTGGCTAACGCGTCGATGAGCCCTTGGGGTGGTGCAGTTTCTCCAGTTCGAAGAACATACGCATTACGCTGGGTATCGGTGTTTAGTCGTAGATAGGTAATCCCAAAATCGACATGAATCACGTCTCCAGGTTGGATCACATTTGCTGCCACGCCTGAGGAATAATCCCCATCATGAGGGGCTTGATCCGCCCGAAACACCTGAACACTTGGATGAAACCAAGCCGTCAGGCCTCGATCGCGAATCCGCTGCCGAAACCACCACCGCATGTCCTCCGTTGTAGTGACTCCTGGGGTAATGGCAGCCTCCGAAAATCCTTCCTCGATAATGGAGTGAGCAATCCGATTAATCTGACGATAGGTGGTCATTTCTTCGGTCGTTCGGGTCTCTAACCACCCCACCGAGAGATGCTCTGCAGAGACTACACGTTGTTGGTAGGATTCAGGCAAGGACTCCATCAAATGGGTGTAATCCGTATGGCTTATCCCATCTCCTTGGGCCCAATGCTCTGATATATTCACCCCAATCTTTGCAGGGTCCCTCTCGGCCACGAGCTCTGCAAAACGTGCCCATTGATCAGGTTGGATTTCTGGGTCCCATTGAGAATCAAAAAATCCAATGTTGTAGCGAGCAACTGCAAATCGTTCGACCGGTTCTCCTGGTCCAGGGTGAAAAAACACTAGGATTGTCGTACGCCTTGAGGATTGCCATGTTGCAGGAAGCATGGTGAGCAACACCGGGTCTTCATTATACTCTCGTGCTACAAGGACCCACATATCAAGGCCCTCTCGTTCCATGAGCTCGGGCACAACGTGGTCGAGACGGTATTCTAGCCATTGATCGATGACTTCGGCCCGATCTCGCATAGGTAGGATGTCGGGAGTATGTTGGGCAGCGGTTTGTGTCGTGTATACCACACTTAACAACACGAAGCTGAAGAGGTTTTTCATCGAAAAAAAAGAGTGTAGACGCAATTGGATGATACGCATGGTTTAATCAAAAAGGTTAAAGGAGGATTTTTTGAGAAATATCATCTCTATGTATTCAATCTAGTGGAGTCTTAACTCTTGCACAACTTCCACCGGAAACGTTTGGCAGCCAAAAACTCATTTGTCATACCATGGGCAAAGAAATTGGATTTGTTTGGTTTAAAAAAGACCTCCGTCTTACAGATCATGAGCCGCTACGGCAGGCCTTGGAGTGGGAGCGGGGCTCCCAGAATCGAGAGGTGTACTTTTTTTATGCATTGGAGCCCTCTTTGTTGCGTAGGCAGGATGTTTCTAGACGACATCTACGATTTATTATACAGACGCTTGAGGAGCTAAACGAAGAACTCCAACCATTTGATCGATCTATTCAGCTTGTGCATTGTGATGTACCTTCGTTTTTGAGCGCTGTCTCGGAAGTTTGTTCTGCAACCGATGTCTCTTTAGAGATGCTTTGGAGCCATCAAGAGTATGGTGTCCAACAAACGTATGATCGTGATAAAGAGGTCGCCAAACGGTGCAAAACCGCTGGGGTGGAGTGGCTGGAATCCCCAACTGAAGGGGTTCAGCGGGGTGCAACCTCACGAAAAGGGTGGGACAAGGCCTGGAAAGATTTTATGCAACAGCCCATTGAGCAGGTAG
>JAVLBP010000046.1:0-4435 GCA_031581145.1 Balneolaceae bacterium | reverse complement strand
ATTGTGCGCTCGACTTAGGAGAAGACCTTAATGGTGATGGAAAGTTAACCATCGAGACGCTTAACAATGATACAGGTTCCGATGGACTAGGTCCATGTGATGAGGGGTATACAGGTCCCGATGCAAACGGTACAGAAGCGAACGGTGTGCCTGATTTAGGGGAGCCAAATTATGAATTCACTGATAATGACGAGATCGATCAAATTGGATTAACCAATATGGTGATCCGCACACCAAGTGATTTTGACCGAGATTTAGATGATGACGAACTCTTCTGGAATGATTACATCCAACCGGTTCCTGAATCAGAATTTATTATCCCATCAGAAACAGCCGACATTATTTATAACTATGCCTCGGGTATTGTCTCACTGAATCAGTCGTCAACTCAACGATTTTCTATAGCATTCTTTGCCGGAAATAATTTTGATGATATGCTTCGTAATAAGCGTACGATGCAAAATATCTACGATGCTGACTACAGCTTTGCCAAACCACCAAGAACACCATTGTTAACGGCTGTGCCAGGAGATGGCAAAGTTACACTGGTATGGGACGAATCGGCTGAATTCTCACGAGATCCGGTTTATGGTTTTGATTTTGAGATGTACAAGGTATATCGCAGCACAGACCCTGAATTCAACGACATTAAGACAATTTCCGATGCCTTTGGAAACCCTCTATTATGGACACCGATTGCCCAATTCGATAAAGCTAATGGATTGACTGGAGCTCACCCAGTGCCCATTGGGAATTTTGGAGTCTCCTACGACATGGGAACAGATTCGGGACTGCAATATGAGCTTGTGGACGAAGATGTTCAAAATGGGCGGACCTATTATTATGCCGTTGCGTCTGTAGATCAAGGGTATCATAGCTCATTCTTTGAGGAAGGGATATCTGAGTTTGAAAATCTCGTTGATATAACTCCCACAGAGAGTAGCAAAATTATTGAGGTTGATGCCTTTGACCGACCCGTGAATGTTGATCGCAATGCTGCGGTAGTCGTACCACAAGCACCAGCTGCAGGCTATGTATCTCCCCAAATTGAAGGGGAGTCGCTCACGCATGTCGAGGGGGTTTCTACAGCCAACGTTGGTGTCGAATTTCTTGTACCTGACGAGTCGAACAGGCAAGGGTATACATATGAGCTAACGTTTACGGATGACAACCGTTATGCTGAGCTTGATTCCATGTTTTTTGAAGGGGGTGTGACCACAGGCTTTACGCTCAAAAACAGCACGACAGGTGCCACACTGTTAAATGCTCAGGGTGGAGCCTCGACAATGTTTACGAGTCAGGAAGTGATCGCTCGTCTTTATGACGGTATGCGCCTAAACATAGATAATCCAGCGAGTCCATCGTTCAAAGAAGCACGTTGGTTACGTAACAATCTATCAGGCGTATCCCCAACACTACAAGCAACAGGTGATGCATCGGGTCAAAGCAACATCGCGGTACCTCGCGACTATGAAATCAGAGTTTCCGAGCTCGGGGCCTCAAAATCATACTCCATTAACAAATCACAACGCAAGGAGACGAATTTCCAAGTATGGGACGTAACGGATCTTAACAACCCGTTTCAAGTGCCCTATTCGTATACAGATCGTCAGGGATTGATTCCAACAGATACAGAACCTGGGATGCTATCACCAGGAGATCAAATCACCCCTGTTTTTGGGGCTGTTCCTGTACCATTCCTTAATGATACACTCTATTCGGGATCCTCGTATCGTTTCACATTTTCAGCGCCCCAAAATGCTCAATCACAGCTTGAAAGCATATTAAATGCAGCTAATGATTGGTATAGCGCTTTACGACTTGCTCAAATAAGGGGCTACAGTGCAATACCCTATGGCAGTGACATATCCATGGAGCAGCTCCTGCCATTTCTTGAGGAAATTGAGGCTTTTATAGACCAGGAGATTGGATCGATCAATCAAACTCCAGAAGCTGCATCCTTGATTCAAGGGCTGCAATCGCCATCGGAATTATTGCGTAGCGCCCAGCAAGTATCGGATGAATTGATGCCCAAACAAGGAGATGATCTATTTATTGAAGCAAATAAGCCTCTGACTGCTGACGATGTTTACCGATTTAAGGTGATAGGCAATGAGTTGCAGGACCAGGTTGATGCATCCGTCCTAGACTCCATATTCGTAGCGCCTGATCCATACATCGTTGTAAACCCGTTAGAGTCTAGAAACACATCTCTACCTGGCCGAGGAGAAAAACGAATTGATTTTAGGAACCTTCCGCAGCAGTGCACCATACGTATATACACCATCAGCGGACGGCACGTAAAAACGATACAGCATCAAGGGTCAAATTCACGAAGTATAGCAAGCTGGAACTTACGTACAGAGGACGACTTAGAGATCTCTTATGGTGTTTACATCTATCATGTAGAGGCGCCAAATATTGGAGAAAAAATTGGACGATTCGCGGTGATTAAATGACAAAACAACATCTCTTTTTGTCGGTTTTTGCAACACTGCTCTATGGTTTAGGCGCATTGATATTACCCTTGAATGCAGAGGGACAAATTAGCTTTGTCCGTAATGTTTCAAACAAAGGGACTGTCGCTGCACCGTTTCTTGAATTGGGTGTGAATGCACGGGCAGAAGCGATGGGTGGAGCCTATGTCGCCCAGTATGGAAATGTCGATATGATGTATTGGAACCCAGCGGGGCTCATGGGGGTAGATGGGATTGGATTGTCATTTTCAAACATAGAATGGTTGGCCGAAACATCCTTTCAGTACGCAGCAGCAACGGTGCCACTGTACTCCATCAATTCTATGTTGGGTGTCAGTTTTACCACCTTAGGTGTGCCTCAACAAGAAGTAAGGGATTATGATGGAAGTCTTACAGGTGAGCGATATGACGCGAGAGATTTCGCACTAGGTTTGACGTTTGCTACGGCTCTTACCGAAAAAATATCTGTAGGTGGCTCCGCGAAATACATCCATCAACGGATTTGGAGTGAAAAGGCCATCGGCTTAGCCCTTGACTTTGGAATCCATTATCAAACCCCTGTAGAGGGTTTATCGATGGGTACATCCCTTTCTAATTTTGGGGGCAACATGTCGATGGAAGGTAAAAACCTCAAAGAAATCATCGATCCAGATCCCATCAATCAGGGAGTGAATGATATTCCTGTCTCTTATGAGACCATGGATTATCCATTGCCTCAGCTTTTTCGATTTGGTCTAGCTTATCAAAAAGAATTTGGAGAGATACAGACCATAACAGCGGTGGATGTTATGCATCCAACGGCATCTACTGAAAGCATTAATCTGGGAACAGAACTGGGATTCAAAAACCTGTTATTCCTTCGTGCAGGGTATCAAAATCTCTTTGAGAGAGGTCAAGTCAACGGTTTGACATTGGGTGCAGGCGTCCTTGCACGTATTCAATCCAAACAGCACATACAATTTGATTATGCATGGTCAGACTGGGGTCGCCTAGGTAGAGCGCATCGAGTTTCCATGTCTATTCAATTATAACTCACCCAATTATAACTCATTCATTCTCAACCTTTTGTCTCAACAACAAAGCACACAACTAAACCACTAACAAACCAGGCAATAATGAAACAACTTTACAAAAAACTAACGGCCCTCGTTGTTTTGATGCTTCTTGCAGGAACCGCCCATGCGCAGTTCAACAAAAAAGCATCTCCAATGGAAGAACGTCATGGAAACGTCTACATGGAACTTCAAGAGAAGTTCTCAGGCTTACCGGAGCAGCTTAAGGTGGCTCTCGATGAAGAAAGAGCTCGTGGCGCTGTCAACGCTCAAGCTATTCTCTCTCAAAACATGGCAAAATCTGCCAACTCTCTTCTTGCAACACCCTATGTTGGGCGTGCAGAGGCTGAGCCAAACGATTATTTCGATACATCAGACAACATTGATGATGTCATTGCTCTAAGCGGTGTACTCAACGATGAGTATACAGGTCGTCTAGTGAGCGGTGAATTTTCTTCATCTACAGATATCGATGTCTATGAATTTACCGTTGATACCACGATGATGTATTACTTTGCGGGTCTTCATGGATTCGACGCAGCGGGTGAAGAGATTGATGTGGATATGAGACTCTTTCATGAATCAGACCTTGACACGGCTTTAGTAGAAAATTTCCTCGATGTTGATGGCAATGACCAAATCAAGGGAGACATTCTAGGACGTGATACAGATGGACGTGGTGGAGCAGGACTATTTCGACTTACTGGATGGACGTCACCTGTAGATCAAGCTACTGGGGAGAAACTGACAGGTAAATTTTACCTATGGGTGTTTAATGACGACGGTGATACTGGGACTTACAACATGACGGCTTACTCTGTGCCATTGGCTGATTTTGTTGATAGAAAAGAGCCTGATTATCCGTACAGCGCGTTGATAGACAATGTCGCAGACCCCAATTACTAT
>JAVLBP010000045.1:0-4646 GCA_031581145.1 Balneolaceae bacterium | reverse complement strand
AGGTCTTCTCCTAGGTCGAGCGCACAATTATGGTTTGCATCCTCATTGTTAAAGACGCCATCTCCATTTGAATCAATCCAAGAGGTCCAATCACCATCGTTATCAATACCATCTTCACGGCTTTCGTCCACCATCCCATCTTGATCATTGTCAACCCCATCATCGGAGATTCCTGGTGATTCAAGGAACCCCACACCACCATATCCGACTTTGTAGCCGTTTCTGACAATGTTATTCTTGTGCCACTGATAGGTAATGTCATCTCTAGTGTCAAAAAGTGCCTCATTACTGCCTGTAGATCCACCAATGTCATAATCCACAATCATGGCAATAATGATCTCAGGAATATCTTTGCGACTCACATTCTCTACATCAAATGTGGAGATGAAAATGTCTTCTGCTAAGACACTTGACCATTGATACTGACGGGTAGAGATTTCAATACCCATCCCTCGGCGACCGCCCTGAGCCCAATCTCGGGTATCAGGTTCACCAGTGGAGGGATCAAGGAAGGGGTAATATGGAAACTCATCATTATCCCGATCATCAGCTACATAGTACGATTCTTGATCGCCACGCACATAGGCTCCATAAGCTCCATTCCACAACCCAGCTCGGGTCCCTGGCACTGCTTCGCCTTCTTCACGCATATCCCCTGGATAGCTTCCAACTGGCCAATATGAAGGCCATGTCTCTGGCAAGTTAGACTGTGCAGCAAACTCAATATTGTTCGTAAGCTCCGTATCTAAGACACCATTATTATTGAGATCTTCCCCAGGATCAAGGACTCCATTTTGATTCGTATCTTCATTCAATCCACCCACGTAGTCATAACCTGCTGCTTCTAGTAAGGCTCTATCGGTGGAATTGTTATTGAGTTGATTACTACTTTCTGGATCCCCTGTCATGTTGTAGTATCCAGGCACCGGTGTAAAGTGATATTTATGGCTTCCATCTGGTGATTTATCCCCACCACTTCGATTATAACTATCACTGATGATGATATACTCATTACCATCATCTGCATTTACTTTGCCACCCACCATAAAGCTCATCGTATGACCATACTCTACGCCTGAACCCTTTGGCCACGTAATCTTATTGGGTGAGACGTAACTACCCCAATATCCAGCTGAGATATTTACATTTGTGACGAAAGGGACTTGAATCAGATTTCCTGTTCCCAGTCCACCTCGAATGAAATTTCGAAACGATAGGTTGGCAAGTTGATTTTGAGACGACTTCCCACGAAACAGTTGTCTTATCCCTGATTGAGCGCGACGTTGCTGACGATCTATCTCTCGATCAACAGCTTCAAGTTGTTTCTGAGCTTCACGTTCTGTTGATGAGGCTTCTTTGGATTGCGCCCATAGGCTGTTGTGTGGATTCAGACTCGAGGCAATCCATATCAACATCACAAGGCCAGCAGTATAGATAGGGCGTTGACTCATCATAGCTGAAGTTGGATGGATAGGAGAATTTGCCGAGGAGTCGAGTACCATGTAGGGCGAAGGTTTTGGTCCTCATTTGTAAAAAGCCCTACATAATCATTGACAATCGTGCGGTCCACCTCATCTTCTGCAAGACGAACAATTTGATCGGCACGGCCTGATACGGAATTAACCGAACGTTCGTTGAGATGGTTGAGTACATTGTTGACTTGTAGTCTCGCTTTGACAGCCTGATCGCCAATATTGAATTGTTTCTCTGCTGTTAGATCCAGAGTAAAAATGAAGGGTTTATTCTCTGTGTTATCGAAGAAAAAGTCCGGGAAGTCTTTTGTAGGATCGATAAAAGATGGGGTGTAGGGTTGGCCAGATGCAATTTGCTGGACAAAGCCAATGTTCCAGTTATCTGGCTCACCAAGTGTGAGGTACGTATTGGCTGTCAAGGGTTGATTCCAGTTGAGATAGATTAATCGTCGATCCACAAATACATCCCCAATCTCACCTCGACGACCCGCCACAATCACATCTGCAACTGCATTTGGATCCGATGAGCTTCCACGCACATCCTGGTATGTAATATCAAATCCTGCACCAAATAGATATCCTGTCGGATTCGTGTATATGGAGAGCGTCCCCCCTTTTATCAATCCATAATCACGGTTAACGGTGCGGTCATAGAAGATTCCATCTGAAGTGGATAAAACTTCTAGACCGAGTAGGTTGCGAACATTTTTGTAAAAGAGATTAATATCAAGTCCTATAAAGTCATTGAGTTGCTGCTGAAGACCTAACTCATATTTGATCGTGCGCTCAGGTTCTAGATTAGGGTTTCCGACAGTTGTACCAGATAATCGACCTTGATTGGTGTTTTCATCGACTGGGTTTTGAAAAAGGCGACCGTATGCAGGCATTTGTGTAAAATGACCGTAAGCGACACGGAATGCTCCACGATCTGAGATGGGATAACTTATCCCTATCCGTGGACTGAAATAGGTTTTTGGCTCTGCATTTTTAAGATTCGACGATTCACCAATGAGCATGGCTTGCTCACGTGTGTTTACAATCGTCTGTCCTTGGGTGTCGTAGTATTCAAACCTAAGTCCAGCTTTTACGACGAGGCTATTTTCAAATTCAAGCTTGTCTTGTATGAATGCTGCGAACTCAAAAGGTTGACTTTCAAATTGACGTGTTTCGCCTGTTAGGTCTCTAAAGGGTGCCCTCGCAAGCTCAATAGCCTTAACCGCTTCATAGTATTCATCAAAATAGCGGTAGGATGAAGCGTTGCCTGGTCGAACGACGTCCACTGGCTTACGTTCAGGATCATCTGCTAGATACCAACCGATGGAGTTGTTCTTACTAGTAAATGTATTCGTTCGATACTGGAAGCCCGTTTTTATCTCGTTACTGAAATTAATCTGCCATGTGAAGTCCCCTGAAATGATAAGCTGAGTTTCGTCAAACGTACTTCGTCCATTTTCTGTACCTCCAAAATAGAAGCCTGTTTCGTCATCAGAGCTAGAGAAATACGTATACCTCGGATCGTCAAATGAGTCATATGTCCCATAGCGAGAAGACGAGCTCTTGTAGGACCCCCTCAGGTTCAACACTTTGTCACTGCCAAATGTCTGCTTAGCAGTCACGATTGTCGTTAAACTATTCGACTCTGAGAGACCTCTTCCATCAGGAGCATACCGTTTACTGTCGCTATAACCTTGCCCTTCGCGATGATTGTAAAGTGCACTTAAGGTGAGTTTGAGTCCATCAAGAGGTCGAACGACTAGCTTTGGGTTGATTGTAAAAGACTCACTCCATGACATGTCTACGACCTCACCGTCACCATTGGCAAATGTGATAGGATTTCCCTGACTATCTAGAATAGGCTCACCCGTGGGCGTTCTTGCCTCATCTAAAGAAATCAATCGTGCATCATCTGGCGAAAATCGGTTGCGGTACCAAAATTTATAGGCATCAATGCGGGCGCCATCTTCAACCGTGAATCTTCGTACTCCTTTCAGATGAGATACTCGATCTTCGTAGCGACCCGTTAAAAAAAATCCAACGGTCTTGCGTTTATTTAAAGGTCCTGATAGGGTTACGGAGACATCTTTTGACTCAATTGGATTGTAAATATCCCCTTCCACAAATAACTCATTATCTCCGGAATAATAACCGCCGGTTCTGGTGGAAATGGAGGCTGAGAATGCCTCAGAGGGATCTTTTGTGGTAACGTTGACAACACCAGATTGAGCCCCACCAAGCTCGGCATCAAACGTCCCTGTCAATACCTGGAGTTCTTGCACAGACTGGACTTCAATATCAACCGTATTGCCACCGCCCTGGCTGTAGACATTTTGGACAGGAATGCCGTCTATGAGGTATGCTACTTCACGAGTTCGACCGCCTCGAAAGGAGAAGCCGCCATCGGTAGCCACGACACCTGGCTGAAATTTTACCAAGTCGGATACCTCAAGTGCAGGTAATTTCTCTATAGTCTCAGCCCCGACAAACGACACCGATGAGGTAAGATCTTTTTGTACTATTGGCTTCTGTGCGACAACTGTGACTTCCTCCCCTTCAAAAGCTTCTGCAGCTAGCTCAACATCCAATCTCGTAGTTTGACCACTATTGATTTCCACATTTGAGAAAACTTTGGTCGCAAAGCCGATAGAAGAGACGCGAACGTCATAAATTCCCGCAGGTATGCTGAGTAGAGTAAATTCACCATCTACATTTGCAGCAGCTCCTCTGTCAAGTTCTGGGATAAATACACTTGCGCCAAAAACTGGCGTATTCTCCTCGTCTACGATAACCCCCGACAGTTTGCCTGTCTGAGCAACAACCGTCCCCGAAACTAGTAAGATTACAAAGAGGGCAGTAGAAAATTTCATAGCCCTCAAGTTGCGGACGCTGTATTAAGAAAAGGTTACTTAGAGGTTAAGAAACCTTAACACCTGTGTACAGATTACTCGATATCTACTTGACGCAATCCAAGGGGTTGTGTGTACGTCGTCCCGCCACGCCCATAGATTTCTGCTCGTACATAGGTAGCGTCTGTTTCCAATGTGCTGAGATCAAGCTCTGGCCCCGTATGCACAACTTCTTCCATTGACACCCATACATAGGCATCCTCACCCATGGGCTGGCCATTTTCAGTTGCCTTTACTCGAATGATACCTGAATCTGCTTGGACATCTACCT
>JAVLBP010000044.1:0-4675 GCA_031581145.1 Balneolaceae bacterium | reverse complement strand
CCTACATCCAAGCCTAGGCGACGACTAATGGACGAACGGACTTCAAATTTATCTAATCTCTCTCCCTCAATAGCAGATGAGGTAATGACATCTTTGATTAAAACTTGCAAATTAGCGTCTTGTTTTAGGTTGAATCCAAATGAGTCCATGCGACCCAATAAATAGCCCTGCTTATGGCGTAAATCTATGAGCTTGGGTGTGATTTTTTGGTCATCCCACTTAAAATGAGGCCAGTCTGGGTGTTCGTGGATCCAGGTATTCATGGGTGTGGGTGTGGGTGTGGGTGTTTTATTCGGAGCGCACTTTTTCTTATGCACATTATGAACGCACATTTTTTACACACACGTATTCAATTTCAAGAACGGTTTATTCACCGCTTATTATGCAGTGAATGTAGAGATTATTCACCGCAAAGACAAGTTTTTTCACCGCATTTTATGCGGTATATACAAGGCCTTTGAAATTGAAACACTGTGTGCTGAAAACTGTTCTGTGTGCGGAAGGCTCAAGTATATGTCCAAGACAGAGACATTTACGGAAGAGTCTAATTTATGCCCAAGACGTAAGCATGTGGGCATAAGCGGCGCATTTGGCGCGCTGAATCATATAGCGAACCGACACATCTGGCGCTCTAGCACACTGACACAATGCGGAGAGAGAGGGATTCGAACCCTCGGTACCCTTGTGGGGTACACACGCTTTCCAGGCGAGCCCGTTCGACCACTCCGGCACCTCTCCGTGTACTGAAAGACCACAAATATACAGGTTTTTTGTAAGGAATTGGATTCGGGTGTGTCTGAACACATATCGATGGTCTCTACTCATCAATCGATACAAAACAGATCCACACATTAACCCTAATTCCACTCGCCCATGCTTATTCGCCGGAAACAAACCCGTAGACGACTTGTCCAACACTTGGCTGTCGTGCTCACCCTCCTCCCACTTTCAAGCGTTGCCCAAACCACTCTCACACCTTCCGTGTCAGCTACGGCCCTAACTAGCGCTGACTCTGCCACCCTCACCCTCAGCATCGACACTCCACTCGATCTCTATTTCCTCGGGCTTGAAGTGATGTATGATCCTTCCCGTGTGGCATTGGACACGAGCCAAGTCACACTCAAAGGTCTTTTTGAATCGGGATTATCGGTGGTTGAAGCCTATGAGCCAGGTCGAGTGGGCGCCTCGTTTAGCCGAACCACACCTCTTTCCGCCGCAGAAGCAGGCGATTTGGCAACGTTTTCATTTACCGCTGTGCCTGGTGCATTGCCCGGCGATTTTACATTCGAGCTCACCAACATCGAAGCCGTGGACTCAAACAACGACCCCATTGCAATATCCGTAGCCACACTAGACTCTCTCACCCTAAAACCGGGCGCTGACCGTTTTGAGTTCTTCACACTTGCCGAGTCTGCATCCCAGACCGTCACAGAAGGAAAATCGATCCTTGACACCCTGTTTTTGGACATTCAAGATGTCACAACGGACTTGGCTAATGCCTCCGATGTGACCGTCGAGTTAGGCGTGGTATCCGCAGGCGAAAATCCCCTTCCACAGAACCTTACGTCATGGGATGAAAGTGCCTGGACCACGCTCACCGATGTCTCGGTATCAGATTCAGCCACGTGGGCCTATCCGGTCGATGTAAGTTGGCGACTCGATGAAGGGGCCTACTATGCCGCGGCGCGTGTGACGGCGCCCAATGGGACAGTGACCTATACGGGTCCTAATGGCATCTCCTATGATTATACCTCTACTGAAAATGTCGGCTCGTTGACCATTAACCCGTATGAATACTATACCTACACTCTTGCAGGCTGGGACTTTGATTCAGAAAGCCTTGTAGCCACCACGGCAACGGCATCCAATCAGGGACTTGAGCTTGGACTTCATGGCATTACGCTGGCTGGGTATGTCAATGGTGCGGGTGGTACGGGTCGAGCCGCGTCGTCACGTGGATGGCATACCGAAGCGGACTACGAGTTCAAAGGCTGGGACGCCACGGTGGCACTGGATGGTTTGGTCAATATTAACGTGACATCCAAGCAAACATCTTCCGGCTCAGGACCCAACACGATTGCCATGATCGCGCGGGATCAAAATAACGAATGGCTTGACGTGGGTGGCGACATGCTTATGATGGACGACAACAACTTCGATGTGGGCGCATTCAACACGGTAATGCCCGATAATGTCATAGGAAACGACACGTTGACCCTTCGGTGGACGAGTGTAATGGATTTTCGGCAGGATGAGGAAGGGCCAATCACAACGACAGGGACTAATCGTATTGATGACATTCTCATTACGGGGGTGAATCCGAATGCTAATCTTGTGACCGTACACCCTGGCGACACCGATAATGATGGCTCGGTGGGGATTTCGGATGTGTTACCGTTGGGTGTGCATTGGTTAACCTCGGGGCCGGCACCGATTCATGAGTTTACGACTTTCGAGGCGCGTGAGGTGGAGTCGTGGGTGAGTGAGTTGGCTACCTATGCTGATACCGACGGTAATGGCGTGGTGAATCACCTCGACCTGAAATATGTAGGGCTCTATTTTGGGCAGGATGCCGGAAGCGGGCAGGCTAAGCCTGTCGGTGGGGCACAAGCTGATGAAAGCCAGACTGATGACGGGCAGGCCTACCAACCCTCCATGACCATGATGTCCATGAGTCGTGGCGATATGCAAACCCTCGCCATCGAGAATACGGACGAAGCGGTGGCAGGGATTGCGTTTGAATTGCAGCTCCCTGAGGGATGGCAAAACATGATGGATATTGAGGCCATTAATCCTCTTTCAGCTGAAGTCGCAGGCAGCCCACACACCGATATCTTGGACATGACATTCACGACAGACAATGTGTTTTATGCTGCCTTTGTCACCAAAAATCCAGAATACCCTCAGGCGCCTGAATACATGGCTCAAATCCGAATCAAGGCCCTCGAGGCGTTGCAAAATGAGTTCGATGTGACATTAAAATCGTTAAAAACCATTTCGACTGAGGGGGTGATTACCCAAGTTGAGGACCCCTCGGAGTGGATTACATTGCAAACAACATCGACCGAAGATCCCTCCTCACTACCATCTCGCACGGAATTATTGCCCACCTATCCGAACCCATTCAATCCTAGCACCAATATTCGGTTTGCACTGCGTCAAGCAGGTGACGTTTCGATTCGGGTATACAATATTCTCGGTCAAGAGGTGGCTATGTTGGCCGATGGACAAGCCTTTGGGGCAGGAATTCATCACATGACCTTTGATGCAGGGGACTCAGGACTCTCAACAGGCGTCTATTTAATTCAAATGAAGACTCAGGAGCGTGTATTTATGCAACAGGTGACGTTAATGAAGTAGAAATGAAGGTTGACAGGTCGGGGAAAGAAAGTGTATATTAACTGTTCACTTCGATCGCGGGGTGGAGCAGCTGGTAGCTCGTCGGGCTCATAACCCGAAGGTCGCAGGTTCGAATCCTGCCCCCGCCACTATCAAGCCATCATGCTATGCATGGTGGCTTTTTTTATGTCTGACTTTTGAAATACACTCGAACGATGTTTCAGACACAGTGGTTACATCACAACTTCCATTAATCAGATAAAAATCGTGTTATGAAAGACCAAGTTGTCCTCATCGTTGGTGCCACTGGTGGCATCGGCCAAGCCACAGCCACACTATTTGCTAAAGCAGGTGCCAAAGTTGTTCTTGCTGGGCGTAATCGCGCGGCAGCTGAGACGTTAGCAAGTACTCTAAATGGTGCCGGTGGAGAGGCTTATGTGATGGACGTCGACGTCACGGATCCTGCGTCCATCGACCGATTGGTTCAAGAAGTCGTCACGAATCTAGGTGCAATCGACATCTTGGTGAATGCCTTTGGTATTGGTCTTATTCAACCTATTGCAGACGCATCAGTGGATGATATTAAACGTACGCTCGACGTCAATACGTTGGGCACTATTTTAATGACCAAGGCGGTGGTTCCGCACATGGCTGAGCGAAAATCGGGCAAGGTTATCCAAATTCCTGGCATTATCGGCAAGCATGTCATGCGAGGGTCGTCGGTCTATTCAGCGTCTAAGTTTGCTGTTGCGGGGTTCACCAAAGCTCTTGTGGAGGATCACAAGCGAGATGGAATTGGATTTAGCTTGTTGTATCTAGGCGGCGTGGGTACGCCATTTTGGGACTCCGATATCGTCCAAATGCGAGTCCAGAAAGAAAAAATGCTCACCGCAGAAGAAGCGGCCAAGGCGATTTACTATGCAGCAAGTCAGCCTCAGCCTGGTGTTCTAAACGAAATGGTGATTCAGCCCGACTCGCACCAGATGGTGTAGGGCGCAAGTATTGCAGCGCGAATGATTCTACGTGCGTCACAGCTCGAAACTCGTTACACACGCCGACTCAATAGTGCCTAAATCGCAGCGACATCCTTCTCACAGCGACATCCTTCTCACAGAAACCTCCTTCCCGCAGTAACCAGACTACTTCATTAACGTCATTTGGCGCGTAAAGGATAAGTTCTCTGCAGGGACGGCCATGCGAATGAAGTACGATCCACTCGGCAAGCCAGTTGCATCAAATGTTACGCTATGACTGCCAGCGGCATAGTAACCTTGTGTAATTTGAGATACCTGCTTTCCAAGTACGTTGTACGCATTAATCTCCACTAATCCAGACG
>JAVLBP010000043.1:0-4697 GCA_031581145.1 Balneolaceae bacterium | reverse complement strand
GTTGAGTTATCTGTTAATGCCGACAAAGGTGATATTAAACGGCAAGCTATCTTATGGTCTGCTAACGAGGTGGCTGATGGTATTAAGATTCGGAAACTATCCTAGTGCAATGATTTACTTTAACCCCCACCCCCATGTCCCTACCGCTCATTCTCCTCATCGCTAATGGTTGTTTTTTCATCGGGTATGCCGCAGGAAGGCATCAAGGATTTCTAAAGGGATCCCAAGAGGGTGCCGCCGATGGATTTCGTCGGGGGGCTCAGGAAGGATTCGCCAAAGGGATTCAGGCCGCGTTGGAGGAGTTGGACAAGGCGATGCGGGGCGGGTTAACGTCGGCGTTGGATTGGGAGACGGCGCAGCGGTTGTTGCGGGAGCGGATGGGGCGGAATTAGGGTGTGTGGGGGTTGTTTGCGGCGGGAATGCGGCGTGTGTGGGGCGCGATGGCTTGCGGCGGGAATGCGGCGTGTGAAAAATGGTGGTCTATTGGTAAACTCTTGCACGCCTAAGTAAGATCCAATACTACCTCTAAGCTCTCTTTGACCTGTTCAATTTGTGCACTTGGCAACGTACCAAGTTTTTGAATAAGGCGTCGATTATCAATGGATCGTAGTTGATCCATCATCAATTCAGAGTCTTTTTCAAGCCCTGATTTGGATGGATGGAGCCCAGGCACACTTTGTCGTATGTCACGGTCCGATTGATCACTGGAAGCTTGAATTCGTATTCGGAGTACTGCTGAATGTTTGAGTAGGTGTGTTGTACACGGAACAATCAGAGTGGATGGATGGTCAATATGGTTTAGGAGATTTGTCTGGACCACAACCACGGGGCGAGTTTTCCCTGATTCAGTACCCATCTTTGGACTTAGATCGGCTAGCCAAATATCATACTGATTAATCTTCAAACTCATCGAGCGCGCCTATTTGTTCAAATTCAGAAAGTACGGCCATTGAATGCTCTTTTACGAGGTGAGATTCTTCTTTGAGTGTCTCCGCTAGTAATTGACGTTTTTTAACCCTGTTAAAGTGGTTCAAAGCCTCATTAATGTATCGATTACGAGGTTTTTTGAGTGAAGAAAGGATCTCCTCAGTCTCTTTGAAGATATCCTCGTCCAGCTTTAGAGAAATCGTTTTCATTGGATGTAATAACCTGTAGGATTGATCTGAATAGTGTGTACTCATAATATATATAATTATTGTATATACTAGCAGTATATTTTATTGTGATTTGCTTCGTTCTTATTCGTGTTATATAGAGCCATTCGAAAGGAAAACCTTACATGCTAAATTTGTTTTTAAAGGTGATATAAGAGAGAGTTTGTGATGCTGTTATGGGAATTTGTTTGTCCAAATACTGGTTTATAGTGAGTGTGCGTTATATTTATAGCTTATCTTACACGAATTCACGTTTGCTAGAGCCCTTTACAGTTACACCTTATCAAATACACCCATGTTCTTTTTTGACCCATTATACTTTTTGTTTGCGTTGCCTCCGATGTTGCTTGGCCTGTGGGCGCAGTCTCGGGTAAAGTCGGCGTTCAAAAAATACTCACAGGTTACGCTGTCGAATCGCATTAGCGGGGAGCGGGTGGCACGCTTGATTCTTGAGCGTAATGGGCTGGAAGATGTGGGGGTCGAGCGGTCTCGCGGGAGGTTGTCGGATCATTATGATCCGTTGAAGCGGAAGCTACGCTTGAGTGAGCAGGTGTATGAATTGCCGAGTATTGCCTCGGTTGGGGTGGCTGCGCATGAGGCTGGGCACGCGTTGCAGCATGCTCAGGGGTATTTTCCGTTACAGGTTCGATCCGCGATGGTGCCGGTGGTGCAGTTTGGCAGTAGCTTGGGGCCGATTATGTTTATGATTGGGTTGTTTATTGCCGGCTCGTTTGGGACGATGTTGTCGTGGGTCGGCATTGGGCTATTCGGAGCCGTTGCGTTGTTTGCCTTGGTGACGTTACCTGTGGAATTTGATGCGAGTCGCCGGGCAAAGCAGGTGCTTGTGGCTGAGGGAATCGTCAATGAACGTGAGCTGCAGGGCGTGGATGCTGTGCTGGATGCGGCGGCGCTGACTTATGTGGCATCGGCGGCTCAGGCGATTATGCAACTGCTGTACTTTGTGATGGTGGCGAGGCGACGGTAGGTGTGTGGGGCCGGTGGCGCGGGTGTTGGAGCGGGTCGGGCGCGGCGTGAGGTGGCGCGGGTGTTGGCCGGGCGCTCACACCATATTGATTTTTTGAGCCCCTAGGTCCAAACCAGTAATATTTGTAGAGGGGTGCAAAATAATACTGGTTTAGTATTTGGTAGGTGTTTTTGAAGAAGTGTGTAGGGTACAAACGACCCTGTATTTGTCACAAACGACCGGCAGTGCAGTTGCCAAGAAGCTGCTACTCCTTACTTGATCAAGTACAGCGTCCGGGCTAGCACAACATCCCCTGCCATCAGCCGATACATATAAGCCCCACTTCCGAGGTGACTTGCGTCAAAGACGACCTCATGATAGCCTGCTGACTTGGTGCCTCGGACCAGCGTGCTCACCTTACGGCCCATCATGTCGTACACCTCAAGCTGTACTTCCCCTGCTTGTGGCATAGCGTAGCGAATCACCGTCGATGGATTAAACGGATTCGGGTAATTTTGTTCCAGCCCGTAGGTGGTGGGGATAGCGTCCGTGCCTGTACCTGCACCGGAGCCGTTGCCCACACCCTCACCAGCCCCTTCGTTGGATGTGGCCAAGCCATTCACCACTGTCTTGAATTCCACAGAACGCCAGGGCCCAGCGCTGGTCACATTCTTCGGTCGCACACGCGCAAGATATTCCCGGTCATACCCTAGCGTATCGATCGTAATGGACGTGTCGGTGGTATGGGTCGCCAGCACTTCGGTGAGCATATCATCGGTGAAAAGCATGAATTCGTAGGTGGTCGCCTTTTCCACGGGAGCCCATTCAAAGGTGGTTGGGATCTCAACATCGGTCCCGTTCTGCTGGGGAGCGCGCATGGTGGTGGCCTGCACAGGGGGTAGCTGCGTCCGAAACCCTACGGGCTCACTCCAAGGGCCATCCCCTGTGGCATTGGTGGCTCGAACTCGCCAATGGTATCGGTGTTCGTAGGTGAGCCCCTCAATTGGATGCGCTGTGTCGGCTGTGGTGGCATTCATCATGGTGGTGGCAAACGAATCGGCAGTCACCTCAAGATGATACGCATCCGCATGCGGCATGGCCTGCCACTGCAAGGTTGGGTTGAGCGGCGCATGCATCGTGTTATTGTCAGGGGTCATGGCCGTGGCAGGAATTTGCTCCACGGGTGGGACCTGCGTTATGAATGCGAGGGTATCACTCCATGAGGACTGACCCGAGTTATTGACCGAACGCACCCGCCATTGGTACATCGTGAGATAGTCGAGATTCACCGTGAATGAAGCGCTAGCCACTGTGGTGTTATGGGCAAAGGTGGCAAAGGTGTCAGCGCTGACTTGGATCCGGTATTGGGTGGCGTACTCGCCGGGTGTCCATGTCAAGGTGGTGTCGACAGGCACTTGGGTTGGGATAGCGGAGCGTGAGCTAGGGTCGGGGTCGTCGGGGTCGCCGTCGCCTGAGCCGTCGCCTGAGCCACTGTCGTCGCCAGAACCGTCACTTCCGCCCGTGCCATTTCCGCCACTCCCGCCAGTAACCGTTGGCGATCCTGGCAGTGGAATCGCTCGCGTCGAAAAGCTCTTAGCCTCACTCCAGTCCGATTCGCCACTGCCATTTGTGGCGCGCACCCGCCAATAATAGGTTGAGGACCACCCAAGGGATGGGCTAAGCGATCTGCCCGTAGTTGATGTGCTCACAACTGTGGTGGTGAAAGCGGCACTTGTAGAGACCTCGAGATCGTACCCCGTCGCATAGGTAGAAGAGCCCCACTCCAGCACAGAATCTGCAGCCAAGCCCGTTGCCCCCTCGTCAGGAAAATTCAATGTTGGCGGATCCGGCACTGGCACCTCCCGCGTCCTAAAATCCCGAGCCTCACTCCAGTCCGAGGACCCGCTCTGATTCGTGGCACGCACCCGCCACGAATAACTCGTCGCCCAGTCTAAGGATGCACTCAGCGACGTACCCGAGGTGGACGAATTCACAACCGTTGTGGCAAAACCGTCCGTGGACACCTGCACATCGTATCCCGTGGCATTCGATGAACTCGCCCATTGCAACGTAGCCGACGCATCCACCGAGTCGGCCCCATCGGCCGGGGATGACAACGAAGGAGCCCCAGGAATCTCCGGCGCACCCGTGGTGAATGTTCGGGTTGAGCTCCAAGCTGCATCCCCTGCATCATTCGTCGCTTGGACTCGCCATTGATAGGTCGTAGAATACTCTAACCCCGACACATCCAAGCTAGTCGACGCCGTGGATTGATTCACCACCGTGCTTGTGAAATTATCCGTCGACATCTGCACAGTGTAGGCCGTCGCACGAGCTGGGGTCCCCCACTCAAGCGTCGGAGCGATGGATTGCCCTGTCGCTCCATCGGCCGGTGACGATAGGGTGGCTTGGTCGGGGGTGGGAGGAGTTGAACTAGTAGTAAATGTAATAGTTGTGATACCACTTAATGGTTTGGGGCCATCATCGTTTGTGACAAGGTGGACATCATACGTTGTACCAATACTCAACCCTGTCATTGAACTAGAACCCGTATTAGACGATGTATTTATCGTATCAGC
>JAVLBP010000042.1:0-4962 GCA_031581145.1 Balneolaceae bacterium | reverse complement strand
TACGGGGTTACCATGGCGATTTTAAGCGGTTGTTTCATCGTCATTCAGGATATGAAAACCATTATCAAGTCGTTAGATAATACCGTATTTTAGCTTGAACCTAAAGATGATCAGGATATGGCTGAGTCAACACTTTCCATTGTTGTTCCAATCTATAATGAAGAGGCAAATATTGCGGAATTGTCTCGCCGCTTAGCTCAATTGAGCTTTCCTGAGATGAAATCGGTCGAATTTATCCTTGTCAACGATGGAAGCCGGGATCAATCTCTATCGATGCTACAGGATCTTGCCAACAAAGATCCCCGATTCAAAATCATCGATCTTAGCCGCAATTTTGGTCATCAACTCGCAATAACAGCTGGGATGAATGAGGCAACAGGGGATGCATGTGTCGTGATGGATGGCGATTTACAAGACCCACCAGAGACGGTGCCAGAGCTTGTGGCTAAATGGAAAGAGGGGTACGACATTGTCTACGCTGTGCGTGAAAAGCGAGATGGGGAGAGTTGGTTCAAACTTGCTACTGCCAAGCTTTTTTATCGTCTCTTACAGCGTATTACCAATGTGGAGATTCCTGTGGATACAGGTGATTTTCGACTCATCGATCGGAAGGTGCTGGATGTCCTAAAGGAAATGCCTGAAAAGCATCGATTCATTCGGGGAATGGTTGCTTGGTCTGGTTTTCGGTCAGCGCCAGTCTATTATCATCGTGAAAAAAGATTTGCGGGCGCTACGAAGTATACGTTTCGCAAGATGTTGACGTTTTCTTTGCATGGAATTACCTCGTTTTCGACGTATCCACTTAAAATTGTTTCAGGACTTGGATTTGTGGTTAGCCTCATTGGTTTTTTGTATCTCTTTTATGTGATTGGATTGGCTATCTTTACCGATGAAACCGTACAAGGTTGGGCGTCACTCATGGTAATAGTGTTATTTCTGGGTGGGGTACAATTGCTTTCCCTGGGTGTAATAGGGGAGTACCTTGGGCGCATCAATGAAGAGGTAAAAGGTCGACCCAATTACATCATTCGAGAGAAGATTAATTTTTAGTGTTTTACTATGACATACGGAATCATTGGCTTAGGGTATGTGGGACTACCTTTGTCTATTTTAATTTCTGAATCGGGTCATCAAGTGTTGGGCTTTGATATCTCAGAGGACACTTGTGAGTCGCTTAATAAGGGTCTTAGCCATATTCAAGATGTCCCTTCTGAGAGTGTTAAGAATCAGGTCGATAATGGACGCTTCCACGCAACGAGTGATATGTCTCGGTTGCAAGAATGTGATGTAATTTCGATTTGTGTCCCAACGCCTCTCAACAAAATTAAAGATCCAGATCTTAGCTTTGTCGTTCAGGCAACGGAGACTATCGCGAAGACCCTTCGTGCAAGTCAGTTAATACTCCTAGAGAGTACAACCTATCCTGGAACGACTAGCGAGCTCATGTTACCTATTCTGGAAAGTAGTGGACTAAAAGTGGGCGAGGATTTCTTTTTATGCTATTCGCCAGAGCGTGTGGATCCAGGAAATAAAACCTGGACGACGAAAAACACACCAAAAGTGATTGGTGGTGTGACGGAGGCCTGCTTGAAGAAGGGGATCAAAGCCTATGAAGAGATCTTTAATCAGCTCGTTCCCGTTGAGAATACGGAAGCAGCAGAGTTGGTTAAAGTATATGAGAATACGTTTCGGATGGTCAATATCGCCCTTGCTAATGAGCTTAGTCTAATCTGTGATAAGCTGGGTATTAACGTATGGGACGTGATTGAGGCTGCCGATACCAAGCCGTTTGGGTTCATGAAATTTACGCCTGGCCCAGGACTTGGCGGGCATTGTATTCCTCTGGATCCCCATTACTTGTCTTGGAAAATGAGAACCTTATCGTTTAAAACGCGGATGATTGAGCTTGCGAGTGAGATTAACGCAGAGATGCCTCACAAGGTAGTTGAAAAAGTTGCGAACAAGCTAAACGGTCAAGGTAAATCCATACGTGGTTCGAAGATTTTAATCCTAGGTGTGGCGTATAAAAAAGATATAGATGATTTGCGCGAATCTCCTGCCTTGGATGTAATGTATTTACTGCATCAACAAGGGGCTGATATTCAGTATCACGACCCATATGTAGCTGAGATTTGTGACCATGAGCTGAATGAAGTGATGGGTAAGAATCTTTCTTCGGTTGAGTTGACAGCTGAGGTCTTGAATGCATCAGATGCGACGATCATTTTAACTGACCATACAAACCTCGACTACAAAAAAATTCAAGAGCATGCTAAAATATTGGTTGATACGCGAGGGGTCGTTACATAATGAGTGAAAAAATACACCCTGAGTGGGTTTATCAAAAGTCTCTCGACAAGGTCCTTTCCTACGCTAAGCAAAATAACTTCATCGGCTACAACAAGTACGATGCGCTAGATAGCCCATTGCTTCGTGCGCTCTCCTTCAACAATAAGTGGATTCGTCTTGTCTACAGTCAGGTCGTGATGCGATCGCCGATCAATATTCGACCTATTCTTGGAGTGCCTAAGACGATTAACCCAAAAGGATTCGGGCTTTTTACCGCAACATACGCCAAGAAGTATCTAGTCACGAGAGATGAAGCGGATCTCACTCAGGCCAAATACTTTGCCGAGTGGTTACTTGAAAACCCATCGCCTATTTATCCAACTCGAGCTTGGGGATATCAACACCCATGGCAAGATGTAGGCTTTTTTGCCCCAGCTAATCTCCCAAACCGGGTGGTAACCTATTTTGTGTGTCGTGGTCTGTTGGATCTATTTGATGTTATGCAGGATGAGCGGTATCTAAATGCTGTAGAAGAGGCGATGGAGTTTTTACTCGATGCTCCGAATGTTATTTACGAAGATAAGTCGATGAAGTGTCTGAGTTATGTTCCAGACACCTCTGTTAATTGGGTTGTGATGGACGTAAGTATTCTCACCGCCACGATGGCCACGCGCTTACACACCTACCGCCCAAAAGATAAGTATGTGGATGATGCAACCAAGCTTGTTCGTTATGTCGTGGATAAACAAACTGATTACGGAGCCTGGTGGTATTCACACCCACCCAAAGCGCATTCCAAGATGCATGATAATTACCATACGGGCTACATCTGTGACGGAATCCTAGATTACACTGAGCATACAGGCAACGAGGAGTTTATGGCTGCCTATCACACTGGGATTGAATATTATCGCGATTATCTTTTTTTGAAAGATGGCACGCCTAAAAGGATGAATAATGCAGTGTATCCCCTTGACGTTCATGGATCCGCTCAGGGGATTCTTTCGTTTATCAAGGCGTCCAAATTCGATGAGTCATACTATGATTTTGCCAAAGTCATCGCAGATTGGGCGATTCAACACATGCAACATCCGAAAAAAGGGTACTTTTACTACCAAAAGAACCGTTACTTCAAAACACCTTTCACCTTGATGCGTTGGTCTAACGGATGGATGGCTCGAGCGCTGTCTGAATTGGTGTACTCGGAAACATCTAAAAATAAATAGAGACATTTTGTTTGATATTATTGTTGGCACTAGACCAAACTTCATCAAAGCTGCTCCTTTGATTCGAGAGTTCAATAAAAATAAAGACAGCAACTACAGACTCATACATACGGGACAGCATTACAGCTCTAATATGTCTGAGGAGATATTTCGTGACTTAGAGCTCCCAAAGCCATCAGTCTATCTTCAATCTTCAGGCACGAATAGGGCAGACGTCTTTGCAGATATTGTGAGTAAGTATCAACGCCTTATATCAGAGACAATGCGGCCTAGTGCAGTTATCGTTTTCGGTGATGTCACCTCAACAGTTGCTACTGCAATGACAGCAAACATGCTTGAGTTACCGATATATCATATTGAAGCTGGCTTACGCTCATTCGACCGAACAATGCCTGAAGAAATCAATAGAATCATAACCGATCAAATATCTGATCGACATTATGTATCTGAGCCAAGTGGATTAGTTAATTTAGACCGAGAACATGTATCATCCGATAGGATATTACATGTTGGAAATATTATGATTGACAGCTTAGTATTCAATCAACCTAAGATTACAGGTATCCCTAGAAAACAACAAGAAGAGTTTGTATTGGTTACACTTCATAGACCTTCGAATGTAGATTCTCATGACAAGCTTTTATCAATACTTAAGGAGCTTAACAAACTGAGCGATGACATTGACATTTTGTTTCCTGTGCACCCAAGAACAAATAACGTAATCTCTGATCTTGGGGAGAAAATCAAATTATCACCAAACATATACTTACTTGAGGCACAGAGATATTTGAATTTTATGGCATTACTTCGAGATGCGTCTTATGTCATAACTGATTCGGGCGGTATTCAAGAAGAAACTTCATTTATGAATAAACCTTGCTATACTCTTCGCGATAACACCGAAAGGCCAATAACAATAGACGAAGGAACAAACCAACTAATTACAGTTCGTGATATTGAAAATACCTATGTCTCATTCTCAGAGACATCTTGGCCTGCCGATACCCACATTCCTTTATGGGACGGAAAAACAGCTGAGAGAATATACACTGACCTACTTAGTTAGAGCGTAATTTTGAAAAATGTATTATTTGTAACATATAATTGGCCACCCTCGTCAGGTGCGCCAATGAATAGAATACTTAGATTTTACAAGCATCTGCCATCTTTTGGATGGAATCCAATTATACTAACTGTTGGGAATGGCCTATTCCCGAGTATTGACCATGAACTTTCAAAGACCGTTCGGAAACAGACAATAGTATACAAAACAAACGGTGAGTACTCATCTGCTGGCAAGCCTACAATGGCACCATATGGTTTCACTGACAAGAAGAATAAAAGTCTCTACAAGAAAATTATTCAAATCTTGAAAGTAAATATCATTCCAGACAACCGAATCTACTGGCTTCCTTTCGCAATGCGTAAGTCAAAGGAAATGTTTCAT
>JAVLBP010000041.1:0-6163 GCA_031581145.1 Balneolaceae bacterium | reverse complement strand
GGAATTGGCAACCATCAAAGGCGCCTTAATTATTGGCGATCGAAAACCTGTATATGGGTCAAAAAAGGGTGGAGGTTAACTAGAATGGTGGTTATCTGGATTAGCATGTTTGAATCAACTCAGATGAAATTGTTGGTTTGACAGAGATGATGAAATTTCTACCGTCTTCTATGAAAACTGAGTTACGGACCATATTTTGGCGTGTCCATCCAAACCCGCCGCTTGTATTTGTGCACGTTGGGAAATGCGCTGGGTGACCGTTGACAAATGCAGCCTGTGTTGAGTGCAGGGCGCGCAGGCGCTTTGTGGTGACAGTTTTCGTCGGTTTTATTTCTCTCGCTCAGCAGGAAGCGCTCAGTGTGTGGTCTGTCCTGGGCTCTCTGTGAAGTTGACAAGATTTATCTGAGCCCTTGAACGGTGGCCTTGCGAACAGCAAGCGTTAACTTGCCACTCGTGGGCTAAGGCTTTCCCTTCCAAATGAACCAACTCACGAATTCACCCCAAAAGGCTTTCAGTGTCAGGCTGTCTTGTACTGTCATCCTCACCCTTCAAGAGCGATAATGATCATCTCAGACTATCATCGATTTGCATTCGTCCACATACCAAAGAACGCTGGCACGAGTATCCGTGCGCAGCTAGCTCGGATAGATGAACGAAATGGTTATTACGCTGCACGTAGGGAGGGCGAGCAAAATCATATTCGTGATTACTGTCACTTGACTTTGGCCCAATTAGACCAGCTCTACCCTGAAGAGCTTGAGCGGCTACAGGCCTATACTACTTTTTGTGTGCTCCGCGATCCAGTAACCCGATTTAACGCCGCTGTTGCAGAATATGCCAAGCAGGAATTACGAAGAGACATCTCAACATTTTCGCTATCTGAAAGGTTAGAGCTAATAAATGATGTTATCAAAAAACTCAACGATTTTGGCGCAAGTGAATTGCCATATTGGCTCGTCTGGTTCACCCCACAGGCAGCCTTCATCGAACACAGAGGCCAGCGATTCGTGTCACATATCTTTCCCATCAATGACCTGTCCGGGGCATTTGCACTGATTAGGGAGAAAACCGGCATCTCTTTAGACACTCATCGGCGGAAAAATCAATCAGTTGCTTTCAGCGGTAATTTTTCTCGCATCGCAGCCAGAATAGGCCGACACGCCCGATGCGTTCTTGGAGAGGGGATGTATACATCAATACGCCATTCGGCGCGAGCAATACTGCTTTTGCCATTAGCGGATTCAGACAAGGTGTCTCCTGAAGAAATGCGAGAGAGGGATACCTTTGTAAAAGATTTCTATTTCGATGACTACTCAATCTGGAGGGAAGCATTGGCCAACGCACGAGAGAATTTCACAGGTGGGTGAAGCTAAATCATATATCGACGCAATTATTGTCCATTTCAATAATCCCAAGCAATTAACAGAAACGATTAATGTCATCCGAGCTAGGGTAGGATCTCGCGTGACTGTCGTGGATAACAGCGACGACGTCGAGTTAGCAAGCGCTGCTTATGCGATTGCCACAAGACTCGGTGCCCACTATCTTGCAACACCGACGAATCTTGGTTGGGGTGCATCAATCAATTATTGGCTGTCTGAAGTAGTGGATCAGAGGCCACTGATGCTCGTTTTGGCCCACGATGCCAAGCTTAAGCGTTTCGAAGAACAGGTGGTCATTAGCGAAATATCCAACAAGAGTGTATTCGCCGTTAGTCCGGAGAACGCGGAGCAGAGCACCTGCTATTACTCTCACTCGCGATTTTTTTGGTTCTCGAAGAATAAACCAAGAAAATCCTCATACGAAGTGCCTGTAGGGCATTCTACAGCTATTCTTTTTAAGACTGAAAAAGTAAAGTTCCTGCTCTTTGACGAAGAATTTTTTATCTATGGCTGCGAATCAGAAATCTTCCTTCGTGCTGGAGGTGTGGGCCTGAAAACAATACAGACGACCTCATTCCAAGTTCGCAATCCATCAACGGACTCGGAACGGCGTTTTGTGCGCACCGCATTTCTTGTAAATTCCCTGTATTGTGCGAGTAAACATGGTGGTGTTTGTGGTCTTATTTCACGAAGTATACGAATAGGCTTTTCCATTTTTCGGGATGCGCGAGTCGAGAAGCTCAGATTTATTATTTGGGCTTGGAAGAATCCAGGAAAAGGATTCCGTACCTACCGAAAAACGTGGTTCGGGTGATAATATGATTGCTACGATATCCCTCTTCACCACCACACTCTCCCCTGCAGCAGGTGGTCTCGCGGCCTCAATCCCGCCCCTTGCACATAGATTGGCGCGGTCCGGAGCGGCTGAGGTTCATGTGGTAGGGCTTGAGGATCCGGACGATCCTGCAGCGGCCCGGGCGTGGGGGCCAATGGTTCACGCGCACCAGAGTCGTGGTCCGAGTGCCCTCGCTTATGCGCCACAGATGGCACAAACACTCGAACGACTCGCACCCGACGTGATCGATGTTCAGGGTTTGTGGACCTACCCATCGCTTGTCAATTTGCGCCACCACCACCGATATAGCACACCTTATATTGTGACTCCCCGCGGTATGCTAGATCCTTGGGCACGCATGCGCTCGAGGTGGAAAAAGCGAGCAGTGCAACTGTGGTTTGAGGATGAGCACCTTGCTCGGGCAGCCTGTTTGCGTGCAACAGCCGAGATGGAAGCGGAACATTTTCGTGCCATGGGGCTTCGCAATCCGATTGCAATAGTTCCAAATGGTGTGGACGTGCCAGATGAGTTGCCATCGCGCTCAACAGCTGAGCGTCGTCGAGTGCTGTTTTTGAGTCGCATTCATCCCAAGAAAGGCTTGCCATATTTATTACGTGCATGGGCACGATTGGAACCAAGTTACCCAGATTGGGATCTTATTATTGCTGGTCCTGACGAGGTGGGTCACACCGCTGATATGAAGAGGCTATCTCAAAACTTGAAGCTACGCAACGTTCAGTTCCAGGCTGCCGTGTATGGTGCCCATAAGTCTGCGATGTACCGCAGTGCCGATGTGTTTGTCCTGCCAACACACGCGGAGAATTTTGGTCTTGTGATTGCTGAGGCACTCGCTCATGAAGTCCCAGTCATTACCACACGTCATGCGCCTTGGCAAGGATTACGAGGCCACCGCTGTGGTTGGTGGATCGATCTTGATGAGGACCAACTATTTACAGCGCTTTCTGAGGCAATGGCGCAACCACGCACCGAGCTCAACGCCATGGGTGCCCGAGGCCGAGCATGGATGCAGCGCGACTTTAGTTGGGATCACGTTGCTGAAAGCATGCTGGAGGTCTATGATGCTATCGCGCATCAAAAGCCCTTGCCCGAACATTTGAGATATGATTCTCCAACATAAAATGGCAGTTGATCTTTCAAAATTTTCCTCAAAAACGTTCGATCGTGGGCGAAGCAGATGGATTGAAGCGCTTTGGCTGATCATACAAATGGTATTGATTAGTTCTTGGATTCCAGGCTCTTGCCACCGTGTTTGGTTGTTGCGACTTTTCGGAGCCGAGGTGGGTGATGGAGTGATTCTCAAGCCTTATCTGCGTGTAAAATTTCCATGGCGGTTGTCGATTGGTGATCATTCTTGGATTGGAGAGAGCGTTTGGATTGACAATCTTGCAGAAGTGAGAATTGGGAGCCATGTTTGTATTTCTCAAGGCGCATATCTGTGCACTGGGAGCCACGATTGGGCTGCAATGGATTTTGAGTTGTTAGTTCACTCTGTGCACGTTGAAGATTACGCATGGGTCTGTGCACAGGTCACACTCGCGCCTGGTACCAAAGTTGGTGAGGGAGCGGTCATTGGCCTATGTTCACTAGCGTCAGGCAATTTACGTCCTTGGCATATTTACAGAGGGACTCCGGCTATGGCGAAAGGAAAGCGCATCGTCAGGAATGGAAGCTGAAAAAGGCTACTGACCGAGGAATACTCTCTTACAGTGTCTATATTCACATTAACGCCTATCGTCAACAACTGTTACACCATGAACTCGTGCAGATACTCTTGGATCAAGGGGCAATCACTAACAAGTGACTAAAAATCTGAAACTCTTCTCATACCCCTGAAAGTCTCTGTTCTTACGACGAGTTTTAACTCAGCATCAACGATTGACGATGCCATGGACTACATTGCCAATAGTAATAGATACAGCTAATACATATTATTTTAGACTATAATTAAGATGAAAATACTAGTGACAGGTTCGAGTGGATTAATAGGGTCAGAGGTTTGTGAATACTTTGATTCTCTAGAATTTGAGATTCACGGTGTTGATAATGATCAAAGGTCAGTTTTCTTTGGCAAACAAGGAAGTACGAGGTGGAATCAAAAAAGACTTGAGAGCTCACTTATGAATTTTACTCATCATGAAGTTGATATACGCCATAGAGAAAATGTATTAAATCTGATGAAAGAGATTAAACCAGATGCAATTGTGCATGCTGCTGCACAACCAAGTCATGAACGTGCATCATCAATTCCATTTGATGATTTTGACACAAATGCTGTAGGGACATTAAACTTGTTAGAGGGGACAAGACGTTCAGTGCCTAATTCTCCATTTATTTTTCTATCAACAAACAAAGTATATGGAGATGCTCCAAATAAAATATCTATGCATGAATATGAGACACGATGGGATTTTGCAAATAGTGATTTTATCAATGGAATCAATGAAACACTCACTATCGATCAATCAATGCATTCAATCTTTGGTGCAAGTAAGGTGGCTGCAGATGTAATGGTGCAGGAATATGGGCGGTACTTTGACATGCCAACATGTTGCCTTCGTGGTGGGTGCTTAACAGGACCATCACATTCTGGTCTAGAATTGCATGGTTTTTTGAGCTATCTAATTAGGTGTAATATTGAGGACCGTCAGTATAAAATATTTGGGTATAAAGGCAAGCAAGTACGTGATAACATACACAGTCACGACGTCGCCAAATTCATTGATGCTTTTATAGATTCACCACGATGTGGAGAAGTTTATAATATTGGTGGAGGAAAACAAAATACATGTTCAATTCTTGAGGCTTTTAACTTAGTTGAAGAGCGTACAAATAAACCGATGGATTATGTTTATGTCGATGAAAATCGTTTAGGCGACCACATATGTTATTACACTGATCTAACCAAAATCCGAAATCATTATCCAGAATGGGATATTACGGTGTCTTTGCCTGAAATATTTGACCAGCTCGTATTCTCTTGGCAAAAGCGATCTAAATAAACGATACAGATTGTCTCGTTTTTTACTTGTGAATCGATTTTTTGGTGGGGATCATGTGCCTACAGGCAGAATGCTCTTAGATGTAGCTGTACGTCTTGTCGAAAAAGGACATAGTGTCACTGCATTGGTGAGTTCTGATTCTTATACAGATCAGAATCATAGCGACAGTTTACCAAATGGAATCACAGTTCACCGTCTATATAGTTTCCAGAAGCGATGGCGAATAATAAATTGGCTGCTATACTGGGTACAGGCTTCATATTTAATACCATTTTTGAAATGGAGTCGATGTATAATACTAACTGATCCACCATTTTTAATAGCTCTGGCACCCCTAATAAAACTGATTAAACGTAATAGTAAAATTTATTGGTGGACAATGGATTTATACCCTGAGGCACTTGTGTCTGGTCAATTAATGAATGTAAAGAATATTATCTATCGTTTGTTGCATTCATTTAACGATTTAGGAATTAAGTTTTTGGACGGTGTTATTGTACTTGGTGATAGTCAAAAAAAACGCTTAATGAAGTATAGTAATTGGTCTTTAGTTGATAAACAGTCTTTAGTAGTCCCTCCATGGGATAATCGAACATTTGCCAAAAATAAGTCTGGGATTAATCTACTACGACATAGACTAAATTTGTCAAATAAGCGTGTGATTTTGTATGCTGGTAATTTAGGAAATGCACACAGTTATAAAGATATAATTAAGGCAGCAGAGATATGTCTAAATTATAAATATGAGTGGGTATTCTTGTTTGTATGTCGGGGGAAAAAAAAGAAAGAATTAGAGAAGCAATCATCAAACCTGAACAATATTCGGATTCGTGATTATGTCTCTCCAAAAGATTCAGCTTCGCTATTACATCTTGCAGACTGCCATTTAATCACGATGGAAGACGGGTGGGAGGGGGTAGTGGTTC